>NZ_CP041730.1:1323119-1984679 GCF_007431345.1 Chitinimonas arctica
GCACGCCGGTGGGCTTGAGCGACAGGGTCACGGCGGCATAGCCGGGGCGCTTATGCTTGAACACATTGCGCTTCACCCAACGGGCGAAGGCCGGATTATCCGCCTGCAAGCGCAGGAAGCCGGCATCGTCGCCCGCCAGGACCTGATAGGAGGGAGCAGTGAAGTGGGCCGCGACGCGCTCGATCTCGGCCTGCGTCAGGGTCATGGGCCCATCGCGCAGATGCGCCCATTCGGCCTCCACCTTGGCGGCGAACGCCGCGGGGGTCATGGCCTTGACCAGTATCTTGATGCGCGCCTTGTACTTGTTGTCGCGCCGGCCATAGCGGTTGTAGACGCGCAGGATGGCGTCGAAGTAGCTGAGCAGATGCTCCTTGGGCAGAAAGTCGCGAATCACCGCGCCCACCATGGGGGTACGGCCCAGGCCACCGCCGACAATGACCTTGAAGCCGGTCTCGCCGGCCTCGTTGCTGACCACGTGCACACCGATATCGTGTACCCAGGTAGCGGCCCTATCCTCGACCGAGCCCGATACGGCGATCTTGAATTTGCGCGGCAGATGGGCGAACTCGGGGTGGAAGGTGGACCACTGGCGGATCAGCTCGCACCATGGGCGCGGGTCGATCAGCTCGTCATGGGCCACGCCGGCGAACTGGTCGCTGGTCGTGTTGCGCACGCAGTTGCCGGAGGTCTGGACCGCGTGCATCTGCACGGTGGCCAGCTCGGCCAGGATATCCGGCACATCTTCCAGGCGCGGCCAGTTGTACTGGATATTCTGGCGGGTCGTGAAATGGGCGTAGTCGCGGTCGTACTTGCGGGCAATGCCGGCCAGCACCCGCAATTGGTCGCTGCGTAGATGGCCGTAGGGAATGGCGACGCGCAGCATGGGCGCATGGCGCTGGATATAGAGGCCGTTCTGCAAGCGCAGCGGACGGAATTCGTCTTCCGTCAGGTCACCCGCAAGGAAACGGCGGGTCTGGTCGCGAAACTGGACCACACGCTGGTCAACGATCTTCTGATCGTAATCGTCATAGATATACATGGCTAAGACTCTGCAAAACGGCTATTGCGCAAGGTTGGTCTGGATGCCCGGTCGTTTGTGCCGCTCCGCCGGGCTGTCCTGGAACCAAAAGAAACTGACGGATTCAGCGTGGCAGAATAGCAGCGACCTCTTATGCGAAAAATGAATCTTTACGTCTATCCATATCGCGGTATCTACATATAAAGAATAGAGATTGCCTGAAGCCCGGGTGACAGGATTCGCGCCTGGTGGATCCGCTCTGCCGCACCCTTTGCATCAGGCTCGTAAAGCGCCCGCCTAAATTCGCCGCGCCTCCACCAGCGCAGGCTTATAATCACGCGTTCACCATTTTTACTCCAGACGAGAAGCAGTGATCCTGCCGTCTCGGCGCAGCCTGAGAAAATCCGCAATGGCCAAACTCGATGTCAACACACCGCAGCCCATCCAGCTCAAGGACTACACTCCGCCGGCCTTCCTGATCGACAAGGTCGACCTGACCTTCGACCTGGATGAGGACCATAGCCGAGTCAGTTCGCGCCTGGTGCTGCACCGCAATCCAGACCATCCGGACGCCCGCGCGCCGCTGACCCTGGATGGCAAGGAACTGACATTGGAATCGGTCAAGCTCGATGGCGAGATCCTGGACGGCAGCCGCTACCAGACCGATGCCGAGTCCTTGACCATTGCCGCCATGCCGGACAATGCCATCCTGGAAATCGTGACCGTCATCCATCCCGAGACCAATACCAGCCTGAACGGCCTGTATCGCTCGGGCGGCAATTTCTATACGCAATGCGAGGCCGAAGGCTTTCGCAAGATCACCTACTACCTGGATCGCCCCGATGTGATGGCGCGTTTCACCACCACCATCGTGGCCGACAAGAACAAATGGCCGGTGCTGCTTTCCAACGGCAACCGGGTCGGCGAAGGCACGCTGGACCGCAATCGCCACTGGGTGAAATGGGTCGATCCGTTCAAGAAGCCGGCCTACCTGTTTGCCCTGGTGGGCGGCAAGCTGTCGCGCCTGGCGGACCGCTACACCACGAGCTCGGGCCGCGAAGTGGCGCTGGAAATCTGGGTGGAGCCGGCCGACCTCGACAAGTGCGATCACGCCATGGCCTCGCTGAAGAAATCCATGCTGTGGGATGAGCAGCGCTTCGGCCTGGAGTACGACCTGGATACCTATATGATCGTCGCCGTGGGCGACTTCAATATGGGCGCCATGGAGAACAAGGGCCTCAACATCTTCAATACCAAGTACGTGCTGGCCCGTTCCGACACGGCTACCGATGTGGATTTCGACGGTATCGAGGCGGTGATCGCCCATGAATACTTCCACAACTGGACCGGCAACCGGGTGACTTGCCGCGATTGGTTCCAGCTGTCGTTGAAGGAAGGCCTGACCGTTTTCCGCGACCAGGAATTCTCGGCCGATATGGGTAGCGCGCCGGTGCAGCGCATCGAAGCGGTCCGCACCCTGCGCACCCATCAGTTCGCCGAGGATGCCGGCCCCATGGCCCACCCGATCCGGCCGGAAAGCTATATCGAGATCAATAATTTCTATACCGTCACGGTCTACGAAAAGGGCGCGGAAGTGGTGCGCATGTACCAGACCCTGCTCGGTCGCGACGGCTTCCGCCGCGGTATGGATCTGTACTTCAAGCGCCACGACGGCCAGGCCGTGACCTGCGACGATTTCCGCGCGGCCATGGCCGATGCCAATGACTACGACCTGAACCAATTCGCGCGCTGGTATTCGCAAGCCGGCACGCCGACGCTCAGCGTGCGCGGCCAGTACGATGCGGCGGCCGCAAGCTATACGCTGACCGTCTCGCAAACCTGCCCGGCCACCCCCGGCCAGGGCGAAAAGCTGCCCATGCATATTCCGCTGGCGCTGGGCCTGCTCGGCCCCGACGGCGCCGATCTGCCTCTGCAGCTGGCAGGCGAGCAAGAAGCACTGGCCGGCACCCGCGTGCTGTCGGTCCAGGAAGCCAGCCAGTCCTTCACCTTTATCAATGTGCCGGTGGCGCCGGTGCCGTCGCTGCTGCGTAATTTCTCGGCGCCGGTCAAACTCGACTTCCCCTATAGCCGCGCCCAACTCGCCTTGCAGATGGCCCACGACAGCGATGCTTTCTGCCGCTGGGAAGCCGGCCAGACCATGATGCTGCAGGATCTGCAGACGCTGATCGAGGCTGCCCGCGCGGGTGGCGAGCTGGGCTTGAAGGACGATTTCGTCTCGGCCATGCGCCAGGTACTGGCGGACGATGCGCTCGACCCGGCGCTGGTGGCACTGATGCTGACGCTGCCGGCCGAGACTTACCTGGCCGACCAGCAGTCCGAAATCGATCCGGACGCCATCCGCGCCGCTCGCGAAGCCATGAAGCTGGGCCTGGCCCGTGCCTTGCGCAGCGAATTCAAGGCGGTCTATAGCCGCTTGCAGGATCAGGGTGCCTATCGCTTCGATGCGCAGTCCGTGGCACGCCGCTCCTTGAAGAACGTGGCGCTGTCCTACCTGGCCGAACTGGATGAGCCGGCCATGCTGGAACTGGCGGAGCAGCAGTTTGCCCGTGCCGACAATATGACCGACTCCCAAGCCGCGCTGACTGGACTAGTGAACTGGGCCGAAGGCGATGCCGCCTTGGCCGGCTTTGCCGCCAAATGGGCCGAGGAAGCGCTGGTGATGGACAAGTGGTTCACCTTGCAGGCCATCAGCCGCCGCCTCGGCACGGTGGCCAAGGTCAAGGCACTGATGCAGCATCCGGCCTTTGCCCTGACCAACCCCAACAAGGTACGTGCCCTGGTGGGCGCCTTCCTGCACAGCAATCTGGCCGGCTTCCACGCGGCGGACGGGTCGGGCTACGAATTCGCCGCCGATACCATCCTGGCCGTGGACAAGCTCAATCCGCAGATGGCGGCTCGCCTGGCCGGCTGCTTCAACCGCTGGAAGAAGCTGGAGCCTGGCCGCCGTGCCGGCATGCGTTCGGCCCTGGAGCGGGTGGCTGCCCATGCCGGTCTATCGCGTGACGTGTATGAAATCGTGTCGAAGAACCTGCAATAAATCGTAGTAGCTGGACTGGACCGCGCGTGCGCTTGCTCTGTAGGCCTCGCGTGGTCTAGTGTAGAAGCGAGTTCATATATTCGGCGGGTTCTGCTCGCCCTCGGGAAGCGGCATGCAAACCTCGATTCTGCTGGTGGAAGACAATCCGGATGATGAAGCGCTGACGATTCGTGCCTTCGGCAAGAACGGCATCCAGAATCGAATCGTCGTCGCTCGCGATGGCCAGGAAGCCATCGACTATCTATATGGCCTGGGCGCGCATGCCGGCCGCGATATGGGCGAGTTGCCGGTATTGATCCTGCTCGACATCAAGCTACCCAAGCTGAACGGCATCGAGGTGCTACGGCAGATCCGCAATCACGAGACCACCAAATTGATTCCGGTGGTGGTACTGACCACGTCCAAGGAAGAGGACGACTTGATCAAGAGCTATAGCCTGGGCGCCAACAGCTATATCCGCAAGCCGGTCGATTTCATGCAGTTCATGGAAGTGGTCAAGCAGGTAGGCATCTATTGGCTGATGTTGAACGAACCCGTCCAGAGCTGATGGACCGATGGACGAAATCGCCCTCACCGAAAAAACGCTCAATGTACTCGTCGTCGATGATTCGGAAGATGACGCATTACTGAATATCCTCGCCCTGCGCCGCCAGGGCTTTGTCATCGAGTACAAACGGGTCGATACGCCGGAAGCCATGCGTGCCGCCATGGACGGCAGCGCCTGGGACTTGATCCTGTCCGACTATTCGATGCCGCATTTTTCGGCGCAGGAAGCGCTGAAAGTCTTCCGCGAGCATAGCCAGCTCATCCCGTTTATCGTGGTGACCGGCACCATAGGCGAAGAGTCGGCCGTGGCCATGATGAAGGCCGGCGTCAACGACTTTATCCTCAAGACCCATCTGAAACGGCTGGCCAGCGTGGTCGAGCGCGAGCTGCGCGAAACCGGCAACCGCCGTGCCAAGCGCGAAGCCGAACTGGCCCTGCGCGAAAGCCAGGAACGCTACGAGTTGGCTATCCGTGGCGCCAATGACGGGCTGTGGGACTGGAATATCCGCGACGACAGCATCTATTTCTCGCCCCGCTGGAAAACCATGCTGGGCTATGAGGAAGAAGAGCTGGCCGATCCGCTGCCGGAAACCTGGCTGATGTTGGCCCATCCGGACGAAAGCGAAGGTCTGCGCGTCCAGCTTATCCAGCATCTGAAGCGAGAAACGCCGCACTTCGAGGCCGAGCATCGCATGCGGCACAAGGATGGCAGCTGGCGCTGGATGCTGACCCGGGGCATGGCGATGATAGACCCGGACACGGGCCTGGCTTTCCGCATGGCCGGTTCGCTGACCGATATCACCGAGCGCAAGCGGGCCGAAGAGCAGATGCTCTATGATGCCCTGCACGACAATCTCACCGGCCTGGCCAACCGGGCCATGTTCACCGATTTTCTCGGCTTCGCCCTTGGCCATGCCACTCGCGACCCCGAATATCTGTGCGCGGTGCTTTGCCTCAACCTGGAGCGTTTCCGCTATATCAACGACAGCTTCGGCCACGCCACCGGCGACCGCATCCTGCGGGTGACCGCCGAACGGCTGGCCCAGGTGCAACGGCCCGGCGACGTGGTGGCCCGTTTCGGCGGCGACGAGTTCGCCATCCTGCTGGACGCCATCGCCGATCCGGCCGAAGCCATGCGCTTCACCGAAGCCATGCTGACCGAACTGGCCAAGCCCATCGACCTGGAAGGTCACGAGGTCTATCCCGGCGCCCGCGTCGGCATCGCCCTGTCGTCCGGCGGCTACGCCCATCCGGAGGAAATGATACGGGACGCCGATACCGCCATGCACCGCGCCAAGCAGCGTGGCCGCGGCAAGATGGAAGTATTCGACCGCGCCATGCAGGGCACCATGCTGCGCGCGCTGAAAATGGAACAGGAAATGCGCCGCGCCCTGGCGGCCCATGAGTTCCTGCCGTATTTCCAACCCATCGTCGATCTGGAGAGCGGCCGCATTGCCGCCTTCGAAGCCTTGGTACGCTGGCAACAACCCGGTGGCCAACTGATCAGCCCGGCGGAATTTATCCCGCTGGCGGAGGAAATCGGCCTGATCAACCAGCTTGGCCGGCAGATGCTGGAAACCTCGGCGCAGCAGATTGCCGCCTGGCAGCGGATCTTCCCCGACCAGATGCTGCGCGTCAGCGTCAATCTGTCCGGCAAGCAGTTCAACCAGCCCGACCTGGTGGAACAGATCGATGCCGCCATCGCCCTGGCCGGCATCGAACCGGGCAGGCTGGAACTGGAGATCACCGAGAGCATCCTGATGGACAACACCGATGCCATCATCGCCATGCTGGAAGCGATCCGCGCCCGCGGCATCCAGATCCTGATGGACGATTTCGGCACCGGCTACTCATCGCTGTCCTATCTGCACCGTTTTCCGTCCAATGTCTTGAAGATCGACGGCTCCTTCGTGCGCCAGGTCACCGAAGACCGCTTCAGCCGCGAGATCGTACGTGCGATCGTGCTGCTGGCCCGCAACCTGGGCATGGCGGTGATCGCCGAAGGGGTGGAGACCGCCGAGCAGTTGGCGGCATTGCGCGAGATGGCCTGCGATTTCGCCCAGGGTTATTTCTTCGCCAAACCGCTGCCCGCCGCCGAGGCGACCGCCTTGATCGCGGCAAACCGGCAGTGGTAGGCGGTAAATACCGTTTCAATAAGCGATCTGGTATTTGCGGTAGACAAAGCCCAATAACCAGGCCGGACCAATCAGCAGGAACTTGAGGTCGTCGAAAAAGGACGGCTTCTTGCCTTCCACCTTGTGCCCGACGAATTGGCCGATCCAGGCCAGTACGAAGATCGCCACGCTGAACCACAGCACCTTCGGCAACTGGCTCAACACGGCCAGCATCGCCGCCGCCATCAGCAGCATGCCCAGGGCAATGGCGGGCGACAAGCGCAGGTAATAGACCAGGCTTAACAATACAAAGGTGATCGCCAGCCAAGGCGTGGCCGCCCACAGCATGCCCAGCAGGCTGAAGGTGATCAAGGGCACGCACAGCCAGTGCACGCGCTTGTTGAAGGGGTTCTGGTGGCTTTCGCCGTAGCGTTCGAATAAGGGATCAATGGCCGACATGACTGCGCTCCGCTTGCGGTGGTGGCTCAGTATAGTCTGGTGGGATGGGGGGATATATGGCGCGCTGGCATGGGCAGGGCCGCGTTGCGCGGACTGCAACACTGGCTTTGCGTCTTTCCCACTGCGCTCGGTATCCGTCAGGGCTTTGTGGCAGTTGACTAGCTTGCTGGGGGCGGATTGGGGGATGTTACCGATCGCCGGAAGGGCGCTACTTTATTCTTGCCATCAACAAATCCAATATCTAAGAATTTTTCGATAGTTTTAAACCAAAACAATTTAAATTTTACGAAAGAAGAAAATTAAAATTTCAGGAATAATTGTAAATGTCTATTTTATAGAAAATTTACACGCGCATGAATTCTACACCACCAAGCAATTACCCTCTTCTAAACAGACCTACCAACGGGACAAAGTCGGACTCAAATACCGAAAAACCACCTATCGGCAAAATGGGGGCGACAACAATAGAACCCAACTCGCCGCAGCTAGAAGCAATTAGACTATTTTCACCCTGGGCAGCTCCATCGATACCAGAAAAAAATCCTCCCAGGAGAAATCTCATCCAATCCAACGCGACGCCCATCATTGGGAAGCAAAAAAGATCCACCAAGTTCAATAAAGAATGCTTAGCAAGCAATCACACCAAGGCTCCACTAGTAGACAACAAGGTATATAAGAAATATCTGCCTACCGCTAAGAAAAACGCACAGCGAGCCCCTGATGCTACCACGCAGCCGACTACGAAAACTCTCACTGGGAAGGAGAAGGTCGAACTCGGGGGGCGTTTAACGCCAGAAGAGATAGAAAACGTGCGCGCCACGCAAAAAGAGAAGATTCAAAAAAAGGGAGATAAAATAGAAGCCGAAAGAGAAAAAGTAAAAACAGCTTCTCTAATGGGTACAATTTCAGATGCCAGCAACGAATACAAATGGTTTGAAGATCTGCCTACTAAGTACTGGACCTTCGAAGAACTTACCTCCCCAAAAACCCAGAACGCCTTGCTTGTTCGAGACCCAATAGAAGAGGCAGAAAAACAAGCGGAGGAAAAAAGATTGGCAGATAAAGCCAGAGTAACGGAGGAGCTACATAATAAAGCTCAAGCAAATGCTGAAATTAGAAAATCAACTGCAATCGCAGAACACGCATTAAAAAAAATGGAGGATCTGAGCAAAGATTTGCAGCCAACAACAAACACAAAAAGAACGACGCTTGGGGTAATTATAGAAAACAGTCAGCCGGAACAAAAGCCGCCAGAACAATGAGAAAGGAATCGATGAAATTTCACATTAATTTTGACTTACTTTTCAACCGGCTCGCTTCCCACGTTACAGAAAATGAAACAAACCCGGACCAAAAAATTCGGCCCGGGTTTTCCTTGCTACTACCGCTTCAACGGCTTACATCAAGCGATTCGCCGTCATCAGCGGCACATGCATCTCGTGCCCCGGCACGGTCTGCTGCCACTGAGCCGCATCCATCGGCGAGAAACCCGCCATGGCGCTGACCAGGCTGGCCAGCTGCTGGTCCACCGACACCGTCTCCACCATCGGCGGCCGTGGCAGCGCGGCGGCTTGCAAGCCCGCCACCGTGACCGCCTTGGCCTGGATCTGGGTATTGGTCCAGACCACGCTGTCGCTGAAGGTGAACCGTTCCACCCGGTAGGCGACCGCATTGGTGGCGTCGAAGTAGTTCTCCACCGTCAGCTGGTCGGTCGCGCCGTACTTCAGCACCAGGTTGACGCCGGCCTTTTGCACCGCCGTCACTTCGGTCGACTTCACGTCCTTGAACTGCACCGTGTCGCTGTTGTTGGCGGTGGCGTCGAAGTCCTTGATGACGTCGGCGCCGGCACCCTTGGCCAGCATATAGAAGTCATTGCCGGCTTCGCCTTCCAGCCGGTCTTTGCCATCTTCGCCGTTGAGGGTGTCGCTGCCGGCGCCGCCGACCAGGATATCGTCGCCGGTGTTGGCGACATTGCCGTAACCACCCGATAGGTAGTCATTGCCGTCGCCGCCTTCCAGCCGGTCGTTGCCCAGCCCGCCGAACAGGGTGTCGTCGCCGCCCAGGCCGCGCAGCAGGTCGCGGCTTGCCGCGCCGGTCAGCTTGTTGCCGTTGGCGTCGCCGTCCTGCAGGGTCTCGTAGCCGCCCGGGATGGTTTGCGCGGCCACCATCTGCGCGATGGTCGCGGCGGTGAACATATTGCCGCCGCTGGGCTGCACATAGGCAATGGCCATCTCGCCGCCCTTGAAGTGCTTGAGCACGCGGAGGGAGGTGGTCAGCTGCTTATCGACCACCACCAGCAGGTCGTCGCCGTCGCGCTGGAAGCTGAGGCGGGCGGCGCCGATGCCGTCGGCCAGGAAGATGCCGTCGCTGCCGCCGCCGCTGTTGTCGATGACGTCTTGCGAGGCGCCGTCGAACACATAGCTGTCGTTGCCCGCGCCCCCTTCCAGCCGGTCGTTGCCGTCTTCGCCGTTCAGCTGGTCGTCGCCAGCCCCGCCGATCAGCAGGTCGTCGCCGCTATTGCCGCTGCCGTAGCCGCCGGACAGGTAGTCGTTGCCATCGCCGCCTTCCAGACGGTCATTGCCGGCACCGCCGAACAGCTGGTCGTCGCCACCCAGGCCGCGCAGCAGGTCCTTGGTCGGTCCGCCGCTCAGTTGGTCGGCATTGGCGGTGCCTTCCTTGACCTGGTTGAAGTCGGCCGGGTTGGCCGGGCCGCTGCCGCCGGTACCGGGCGTAGGCGGATTCGGATCGACCGGCAGGAGTCGGGCGATATCGGCCGCCGACAGGGCGTTGCCGCTCTTCGGTTGCAGGTAGGCGATGGCGGCTGCGCCACCGCTGAAGTGGTTCAGCACCCGTACCGTGCGGTTGGCATCGCCCACCACGCCGATGACGAGGTCCTGGCCTTCCTGCTTGAAGCTCAGCTGGGCTTTTTCCAGTTCGGAGAAGAACAGCCAATCGCTGCCGCCGCCGGTATTGTCGATGACGTCCTTGCCCCAGTTGCCGGTGAAGACGTACTTGTCGTCTTCGCTGCCACCCAGCAGTCGGTCGTCGCCTTCGCCGCCGGTCAATTGGTCCTTGCCGGTGCCGCCTTCCAGGCTGTCGTTACCGGTGCCGCCGTCGAGGTAGTCGTCGCCGACTTCACCGCGCACCGTGTCGTTGCCGGCCTGGCCGAACAGGGTGTCGTTGCCGGTGCCGCCGGCCATCAGGTCGGCTTGGGCGGTGCCCGACAGATTGTCGTTGCCGGCCGTACCGGTGATGGTGCCACCGCCGCCGAGCAGCGAGGCGATATCGGTCGCCGACAAGGCATTGCCGCCCTTCGGCTGGACATAGGCGATGGCCGCAGCGCCGCCATTGAAGTGGTTCAGCACCCGTACCGTGCGCGTGGCGTCACCCACCACACCGATCAACAGGTCCTTGCCCTCCTGCTTGAAGCTCAGCTGCGCCCGTTCCAGCTCGGAGAAGAACAACCAGTCGCTGCCGCCGCCGGCATTGTCGATCACGTCCTTGCCCCAGTTGCCGGTGAAGACGTACTTGTCGTTGCCGGCGCCGGCCTGCAGCTGGTCGTCGCCTTCGCCGCCGCTCAGTTGGTCGTTCTCGGTACCCCCTTGCAGCAGGTCGTTGCCAAGCCCGCCTTCGAGATAGTCGTCGCCGGCCTCGCCCATCAGCAGGTCGTTGCCGTCTTCGCCAAACAGATTGTCGCGGCCGATGCCGCCGTACAGGCTGTCGTCACCGGTCTGGCCGGCCATGCCGTTGCCGCCCATCACGGTGTCGTCGCCGTCTTCGCCGGACAGTTTGTCGTTGCCGCTGAAGCCGAACAGCTTGTCGTTGCCGGCCCCGGCGCGGATATCGTCGGCATTGCCACGGTAACCCATCAGGGTATCGGCTTGCGCCGTTCCGAGCGTGATGACGCGCGCTTCGATACCCGCCAGATCGAGCGTGGCGCCATCATGGAAGACCACGCTGTCGAGCTTGAAGTGGTCGGTGGCGATATTGCCGAACCAGTTCTGCACGGTGATTTCGTCGGCACCGTTGGTATGGCGGATGACCAGATCGAAACCGATGCGGAAGAAGCCGATATCCGCCGTGGTGATGCCGGCGCCGAACACCAGGGTGTCCTGCGAGGCATCGATATTGTTGAAGGCCTCGTCCGGCCGGGTTTCGATCAACAGGTCCTTGCCGTCGCCCAGGCTGAAGCCGTATTGGTCATCGCCGTAGGAACCGTACAGGGTGTCGTTGCCTCTACCGCCCTCAAGATAATTTCCCTCTCTCTGCCAGACATCGTCGGAGGCGACCAGTTCGTCGTCGCCGGCGCCACCCAGCAGGGTATCGGCCCCGCCATTGCCTTGCAGGCTATCGTTGCCGTCGCCGCCTTCCAGGCGGTCGCCTTCGCCGCCGCCCTGCAGCAGGTCGTCACCGTCGTCGCCACGCAAGGTATCGTCGCCATCGCCGCCGAGCAGGGCATCGTTGCCGGCACCACCGGACAAGCGGTCCTGCTCGCTGCCGCCGTCGAGACGGTCATCGCCTTCATCGCCGTTCAGACTGTCCAGGCCACCACCTCCCAGCAGCTCGTCGCTACCGTCGCCACCCAGGAGTGCGTCGCCTTCCCAGCCGCCCTCCAAGGTATCGTCGCCCGAGCCGCCTTCCAGCTGGTTGCTGCCGCCTTCGCCAAACAGATGGTCGTTGCCGGCTTCACCCAATAGCGTATCGTTACCTTCCCCGCCCATCAGCACATCGTGGCCTGCTCCGCCCGACACGGCGTCGTTGCCCGGATGGCCTTGAATCGTGTCGTCACCGTCGGTCGATACCAGCACCAGCTTTTTGATCGTCTCCATGTTCCAACGGGTACCGTCGGCCAGCACGATGGATTCCACGCCATTGCTGCCCAAGCCATCGGCCTGCGGGAAGAACTGGTTGGCGACTCGGACAAACTGCTCCGTGCCGACGATATGGATGACCAGATCATTTCCTTCGCGCCGGAGCATCAGTTGCGCGGCCTCGAACTGCATTTGCAGGATATCTGCACCTGCGCTGTCGTCGATCCTGACCTGGCCGCCCAGTGCCGACACGATATAGCGATCATCGCCCAAACCACCGGCCAGGCCATCGATACCGCCGCCGCCTTCCAGGCTATCGTCGCCTTCGCCGCCGTCGAGCGTGTCATCGCCGGCGCCGCCCAGCAGCGTATCGTTACCCAGTGCGCCTGCCAGACTGTCGTTGCCCTCGCCGCCATCGAGATGGTCGCTGCCGAGTTGGCCTAGTAGCAGGTCGTCGCCGGCATCGCCGGCCAGGGTATCGTCACCGTCAAAACCATGGAGCAGGTCGTTGCCCAAGCCACCGCCGAAGCTGTCGTTACCGACATAGCCATACAAGCTGTCCGCGCCCTCGCTGGGCTTTAGGGCCTGCGCCTTGATCGCATCGATATTCCAGACCGAGCCGTCGGCGAATTCGAAGCGGTCGATCCGGCTATTGCCAGCCCCCTCATTGTCGAAGAATCGCGCGACGCGGACGCTGTCCACCCCGCCGTTCAGCGATGCAATCAGGTCGGAATTGGTACGTGTAATGCGCACATCGGCCGGCAGCACACCCGCCTTGAAACGAATCACGTCGTTCCTGCCTTGGCTGCCGTCGTAGTTCTCGATCACGTCCTGGCCGCTCCCTTGGCCGAACAGATAGACGTCGTTACCCTCGCCACCGACCAGCCTGTCCGCACCGCTCCCCCCATCCAGGGTGTCGTTGCCGACACTGCCGTCGAGCACGTCGTCGCCGTCATCGCCCGATAGCGAATCATTGCCGCCGTCGCCCAGCAGGGTGTCCCGGCCCGTCCCGCCCAGTACGGTATCGTCGCCACCGTGGCCATGCAGCTTGTCGTCGCCAGCCAGACCCGCCAATTGCTCGGCGTTTTCGTAACCATGGATTTCGTCCGCATCGGCGCTGGCCTGGATAACCATCAGCTTGACGGTGGCGACATCCCAGCTATCGCCATTGCTGAACTCGATGCGCTCGATCTGGCTGCCGTTGGTGCCATCGTTACCGAAATAGCCATCAATGGTGATGCTATCGCTACTATTGGCAAACGACAGCCGCAGATCGTCGCCCACGCGCTTGGCGCGCGTATTGGCCGTGGTGAAATCACCACCCAGGCTCACGACGTCGATCATATTGCCGGGGTCGAAGTCGACGATGCGATCCGTTCCGTCGCCACGGGAGAACTGATAGCGGTCCGCACCGCCGCCACCTTGCAATAGGTCGGAGCCCGAGCCGCCCTCCAGCAAATCATCGCCACCGCCGCCGATCAGATAATCGTCACCGGCTCCGCCGCGCAAGGTGTCGCGCCCCATCTCGCCATGCAGGCTGTCGTTGCCGCCTGCGCCGGCGATGCTGTCGTCGGAGGTGTAGCCGACCAAGCTATCCGCGCCTTCCGTGGCTTTCAGGACCTGCAGCTTGATAGCAGCGATATCCCATACGGTGCCGTCGACGAATTCAATGCGCTCCAACTGTGTAGCGCTGGTGCCTTCCCTGATGAAAAAGTCGCTCACGAGGATGCTGTCGTTTTGACCGAAATCCAGGCGTAGTGCGTCACCGTTCCTGCTGGCACGGGTATCGGCGACCTTGATGCCGCTGCCCAAGCGCAGCACATCCACCGACTCCTTCCATTCACTATGGTCAAGGAGGATGTCGTTGCCGTCGCCGCGCGCGAACTGGTAGATATCGCTCCCCGCGCCCCCTTGCAGGGTGTCGTTGCCGAGGCCGCCGTTCAGGGTGTCGTTACCGTTGGCGCCGAACAGCTGATCATGGCCGGCCAACCCGGCGATCAGGTCATCGGTGGCATAGCCGTACAGAAGATCGTCTCCCGCGGTGGCACGGCGAACCATTTCCTTGATCAGGGCAGGTGTCCAGTCGGTGCCGTCGGCAAAGCGGATATGCTCGATCTGATTTCCGCCCGCGGCATCGCCGTAGAAGTAGTTGGATACGATCAAACGGTCGCTGCCGTCACCAAAGGACAGGATCAGATCGCCGTCCTTGCGGGTAACGCTCGTGGCAGCGACGTTCAGACCTTCTCCCAGCGAGATCGTGTCGGTATTGGATGCACCGCTGGCGTATTCGCTGATCGTGTCCTCACCGTCTCCCTGCTTGAAGAGATAGAGATCGCTGCCGGCGCCGCCCAGCAGCGAATCGTTACCTACGCCACCATTCAGCGTATCGTCCCCGCCTTTGCCGTAGAGGGTATCGTTGCCTGCCAGGCCGACCAGGCTATCGTTGCCGGCGTATCCATATAGCTCGTCGCTTTCCTGCGTTGGCACGATGACCAGCGCGTTGATGGCGGCTACATCCCAGACGGTGCCATCGCTGAATTCGAAGCGTTCGATCTGAGACGCGCCATTGTCGTAGTCATAGAAAAAATGCTGCACCGTGATGGCATCCCCGCCATCGCCGAAAGTCAGCACCAGGTCGTTGGCATGCCGCCGGACACGGGTCGCAAGGGCCGATATCCCGGCACCGAAGCGGATGGAATCGATCTTGTCGAGGGCGTACCCCTGATCGCGAATGATGTCCTGTCCATCGCCCTGCGCGAATAGATAGCGATCGTTGCCTGACCCGCCTTCCAGGGAATCATTGCCCGTGCCGCCATGTATCAGGTCGGCGCCGCTACCGCCGCGCAAAGTATCGTTGCCTTGGACGCCGTCCAGCCAATTGCCGTGTTCCGATGTTCCGATCAGTACATCCTGGCCTCGACCGCCCAGTGCAAAACCGCCGTCGAGGGCAAAGGTAATCGGCTCCGGATAGGCCAGTGTCGCGGCAATCCCGCGCAGGCGTTCGATATCGAGTGGAATACGGTCAGCCTTGAATCGTGCCAGCAGGCGGGCCATCGCGACCGCGTCTTCGTAGCTGGCGGCTTGTCCGAGCTTGGTAGCCAGGCTGTCGTTGGCGGCGGTCGGCTGGTAGGCATCGAAGCGATCCTGCTCCACCGAATAGAACACCCCGGCCAGCCAATCCTTGTTGAAGGCCTGGGTGCTGAAACTCATCTCCATGCGATCGACAATAAAACGGAAGCGTTCGGCGATGTATTGTTCGCTAAAGCGCATCGTGGAAGATGACCAGAAGTTATTCTGTTCGATAAGCGACTTATTGACATCAATGCCGCTGAGCGATTCGAGAATCCATACCTTGTCCTGGATCTTAAGCGCACCCTGCCGCGCCATGCCATGCCGCTGATAAGCCGCATCCAGGCCGGACCATTTCGCCAGCATGCCTTCGAAGCCATCTTCGACCGCGCCGCGGCCGCTTTCGATCAGGGCCTGGACTTGGGCGAGCAAGCCCTTGTCCGCCTGGCAGGCATAGGCCAGATCCCGGACCGCGCCGAAACCGCGCAATCGGGGGAGTGTGATCACGGCATCATCCAATGCCATTTCTTCGTCGAGATGGCGAGCGGGATTGGAATCGGTCAGGGCGAAATCCACCGCCAGCTGGACGTCGGCCGCAAGATGGTCCTGGCCGTCCTGCACAAACACCGAGGTAGCGGCGATCCGATTGTCCTTGCTGCCGATATTGACCTCGGTGGACCGGGTACTGATGGCGCTGACGCCCAGTTGCGCCAAGGTCTTGAGTTCGCCAGCCTGAGACACGCCATCCTGGTTGGCATCCTGCCAGACGAGCAGATCGGAGAAATGACTGTCGAAGCGATCGACCACGCCATCCTGATTGTCGTCATAGCGGCGCCGCAGGCTGCTGAAGCCATCTTCCGTCGCATTCCCGAACAACTCGCCCAGATTGTCGACAAAGCCATTCTTGTTGTCGTCGGACACGAGCATGCCGTCCTCGGCGCTGATCCAACCGCTCCGTTCGGCGATCTGGTCCTTGTTGAAGTCGAAATAGACCGATGATTCGTACGAACCAATCGTCTGGATGACGCCATCGTGATTCAGGTCCAGTACCAGCGGATCGATCTGCGCACGGGTGCGGTTGGGATCGAACGGCGGCTTGGTAGGCAGCTCCTTGTCGGTTTCGGACAGGCGGATATCCAGCTGGCCATTGGACCAGTTCTGGATGGTCAGGGCACCTTCCGCGCTGCTCACCACCAAGGTGGAACCGGAAACGGTAAAGGTGAACTTCTTATCCCACGAGGAATAGGCCGTTTCGCCCTTCTTGCGCCAGGCACCGTCGATATAACGCTGGCGCAGGCGAACGATCCCCTGTCCATCGGTATCGATGATGGTATCGCCCACCGAGGCGCGATAGATATCCAGGCCGGCGCCGCCCTTCAGGATGTCCGCGCCATCCGCTTCGAAACTTTCCGAACTGCCCCATAGGATGTCCATCCCCTCGCCGCCTTCGAGGACATCATTGTCGGCGCCACCTACCAATACGTCCGCACCGCTGCCGCCGTCCAACTCGTCGTTGCCGCCGTCGCCGTACAGCTTGTCTGCTTCCGAATCGCCTTTCAGCTTGTCCTTGTCGGCACCGCCATGCAATTCATCGGCGCCGGCGCCGCCTTCCAATTCATCGTCGCCTTCGTCGCCGTGCAACTTGTCATTGTCGGCGCCGCCCTTCAGCTTGTCCTTGTCCTTGCCACCGTGCAGCTCGTCGTTGCCGGCTTCGCCATCCAGCTCATCGTCGCCTTCGTCGCCGTGCAGCTTGTCATTGTCGGCACCGCCTTTCAGCTTGTCCTTGTCGTCGCCACCGTGCAGTTCGTCGTCACCTGCTTCGCCATCCAGCTCATCGTCGCCTTCGTCGCCGTGCAGCTTGTCCTTGTCGGCGCCGCCCTTCAGCTTGTCTTTGCCGGTGCCGCCGTGCAGCTCATCATCGCCTTCGCCACCGTCCAGCGTGTCGTCGCCGCCCTCGCCGGACAACTTATCGTTGCCAATATAGCCACGCAATTCGTCATCGTTCTTTTCGCCGGTGATGTCATCCTTGCCATCCGCGCCGATATAGACAATCCCGTTTCTTACGAATTTGCCGAGTTCCTTCAAACCGTCGATATCTACCCCGGTCGTCGTTTCATAACCATCGATTTCGCCCCCCTCCTGGGCGCTGTAGATGACCGGCTTCATCCTATCGTCCAAAAACATATTGGATCCCTCGGCAAAGAGGTTGGCCATGAAGTTGTCATACCCAGCCGCCAAGGCCGAGATCGGCGAATGGAGAGGCTCGACCAGATTATTGTGTGCCTTCCAGTAATCGTCCTTGGTGAATTTTGTCTTCAGTATGCGGGTACCCGACCAATTGATCTCGACCTTGCGCCCGATACCCGACGGATCGATATTCCGTTCCAGGAAGAAATTGGCCAGCTTGCTGCGAAGGGAGTCGCTTTCGAAGTCGAAATTCTCCGGGCCTTTGGGGATAACGGCAAAATTTTCGATATAGCGATTATGATTTGCGTCAACGATGAATTTCGCCTCGTCGTTGATCTTGAAGGCACCCGACTCCCATACGTAAGCGCGCTGGAAATAGTCATCCTTGCCATCGTCATAATCGGATTGCGCGATACTCAGCCCATAGGAATCGAAACCGTAGTGAGCGGCCAACTGCGCCTTGGTATAACTGCCTGGTTTAAGCTCGGAAAACAAGTCGATAAACGACGGGTCGAAAAATCTAATCAACAGGCTGAACAATGCGGGCGAGGCAAACCTGCCTGGACCATCGTCCATATAGGCATTGATATCCACATGCTCCGAGTGGAATGGCTGGCCCTCAAAAGCCGGTTTTGGCCGAATATAGATATCGTCCGTTATAATTGTCGGCCGAGTGCGTGAACCAAAAAAATTATACATATTGGTCATTTCGGTTGCATTAACAATCAAGCTCAACTTCTATTCCTTTGAAAAAGTTAACGCCCAGCTGGATGTCCGGGCGTTTAGGGGGTATTACCGCGAATTGACTTCGTCCTGACCAGTGCCGAATCACCGCTAACCGAAGTAGGAAAACACAACCAATTTGTGTGCCGGGATGATAAGGATCGAGCCTTCCGGTTTGGTCGTGTAATAACTGCCTTTCTCCCCTGCGGCGTCGAGGATCTTTCGGAGCAGCCAGCGATTCGCCGACGAACAGTCCAAGCCGGACCAGGTGCCGTCGCTTGTCCAGTCCGCCGGTACCGGCGTTTCCTGCCAGGGCCGATAAGTCCCGTAGGGGCTCGATACAGCACGCGCCTGGGTCGCCCCCGCAAGAAAGCGGATGCCTTCCCGCGATACCGAAGCCGCGGTGGCGTCGGACATCCGGAAAATCGCCGCCCCGCAACCTTCACGCATGCCGGAGTGGCCGCTGATACTCAATGGATAGGTCACACCGATTCGAGCCGGTAAGCGGCCCTTGAACCAGTGGTACTCGAGTACGCACCAAGCCCCATAGGCCATCAGCAATAAGGAGATGGCCACCATGGCGTACTTGCGCCGCTTACTGCCTCGTATTAGGAACTTCATTGAAAATGCTTCCCGTGATTTCAGCGCGCAGGAACAAACCAGACGATGGTCTCGCCTTGGCGACTCGCCCCAGGCATTCAGGGCGCGCGATGCTATCAGGAATCCGCACGGGAACTCGGCGGTCGAGTGGACTGAAAACCAAGCTGCAGCTTGCTCTCAGGGGAAGTCGGCAAAAGCCGTTGAAGTATTTACCTGGAACGCATAAGGAGGTGCGGGAAGGCAGCGTTGCAAAATTCCTACAAGCTCCCGGACGTGGGGACCGAAAAAACCCAAGCCTACCTTTTTAAGGTCCTGCAAGCCCTCGTGCAAGCCTCAAACCTGCCCCAAAAACCAATTGACGATATAGAAGTGATCTTCGAACAACTGCTCTTCCATGCGGTTGAACTCGAATAGCGGCACCCACTTGGCTCGTTCGGTATCCTCGTCGCCGCGGACCTTGGGCAGGCCTTCGCTGGTGGGAGCCAGCTCGATCAGATAGGCATGGGTGATGGTACGGCCGCGCAGCGAACGCTGCGGGTGGTCGAATACGCGGTTGGCACGGATGGAACCGGCCAGTACCGGCGCGGGGACCTTGAGACGGCTTTCTTCCTTCAATTCGCGTATCACCGCGTCCTTGATGCGCTCGTCCGGATGCACGAACCCGCCGGGCAAAGCCCACAAGCCCTTGCCGGGCGGCGAACGGCGCCGCACCAACAATACGTGGCCAGAGTGGATCACCACGGCATCGACCTGGACAAAGGTGGGCGGATAGGGCGCGGCGGCCCAGCTTTGCCGGTAGCGTTTGACGAATAGGTACTCGCCCTGCAGATTGGCGAAGGTCTCGGTCTGGCGGAATGCATCCAGGCTGGCGAAAACCGGCGCAGGCAAGAGATTGGCGCAGGCGGGCCAGTCGTCGGCCCGCTCCGGGTCGAAAAAGGCATGGCGGATGCGCGAAGCGTGGACATCGGGTAATTCCGGCGCTTCGACCCGTTGCCACTGCGGAAACAGGTCCAGGTACTCGGCATTGCCCTTCTTGGCGCCCCGGGGCGGCCCGACGATGCCGATACGGAATTGCGCCTGGCGGCTGCCCACGTCGGAATTGTCCACCGCGATGACCCGATCCACCAGGTTCTGTACTTCGGTCAGCCATTGCTGGTCGTTGTACATGCGGTCGGAGATCCCCACCACGAACACCCGCCGCCCCACCTCTTCCGGCAGCGACATGCGGATCAGCGCCTCGCGGTCGTCCACCGTCCACGGATGGTTGGGCGAGCGGGCCTGGCGCGCCGAGCCGCATAGCACGATTACTTTGTCGGCCCGCTCCAGCGCGTGCTGCAGCGTCCATAGGTGGCCATTATGAAAGGGCTGGAAACGGCCGATGAAGATCAGGTAGTCGAATTCGCGCATGGCCATGATTCTGGTTGAGAAGCGGCAAGGACAAACGGGCCGGCCTTACCGGCCCGAACGGCACACTACCCGGCCGATGGCCAAGAGAAAAGCCTCAGACTGCGACCGCCAGTGGCTTTTCCATGGCGGCTTCCCTTGCCTGCGCCTCGCTGAAGGCCAGCATGCGCTCGATGGGCAGGCGGGCAGCGTCCATCTGCTCGGGCGTCAGGTAGTCGATCACGGTCCCCTCGCCTGCCTGGGCACGCTGGACCCGCTCGACATTGTTCAACTTCATATAGGGGCACTGGTTACACTGGCAACCGGCATAGATCGGCGCCTGCACGATCTTCAAGTCCGGCCTGGCCAAGCCCATGTTGTAGAGAATGCCGTCTTCGGTCGCGACAAAAATGGTCGCGTCGGGCTCTCGATCGAAAGACTTGATCCAGTTGAGCATGCCCGAGGTGGAGCCCACATAGTCGGCGCGCTTCAGCACCGGCAGCGGGCTTTCCGGATGGGCGATCAGATAGCTGGGGCCGTCCACGGCCGCCATGCCCTGGTTCAGGGCCTGCTCGTTGAATTTATCGTGCACCTCGCATACCGCCGACCAGAGCGGCATATCGTAGCCGTACTGATAGTTCAGGTAAGCACCCATATTGCGGTCCGGCGAGAAGATCACCTGTTTACCCTGGGCATACAGGTGGGCAATGATATCGTCCACGTTCCGGCTGGTGACGATCCAGTCGCTGAGCGCCTTGTGCTCGGCGGAACTGTTGATATACGACACATGCACATGGTCCGGATAGCGTTCGCGCCAGGCTTTGAGCCGCTTTACATCGGTCTGCGTCACCAGCGAGCAGGTCGAGCCGGCATCCGGCAGGATCACGGTGGCATTCGGATTGAGAATCTTGGCCGTCTCCGCCATGAACCGCACGCCGGCAAAGACAATGATGTCGGCCTGGGCATCGCGGGCATAGAGAGAGAGTTCCAGGCTGTCGCCGACCTTGTCGGCCATTCGCTGGATTTCTGGCGCGGTATAGTAGTGCGCCAGCGTGATAACGCGCTGAGACATGGGAAATCCTCCCGGCTGAAAAACCGCCTTTCCGGCGGCAAGGGGCCCGATTGCTCGGACGGTTCTTGCAGGCTGCAGGCGGAATCCCCGCCCATACGACCGCAGCACGGCAACACCATAACAAAATCAACGGCTTTGATCCAGCCAACTACGCACACACTCGCCCTGCTTCATGCCTTGGTGTAGGGTTGGATCGATCCCGCAATTACCTTGTCCAATCCCTTCATCCCGGCGAATTGAACCAAGCGAGTGTACCAGGCATGTTAATGAGCTTCGATACCGCCCTGGCCAGCCTGCTGGCCGCGGCAGAAACGCCGTCCGAACATACCGGCGACTGCGAATCCCTGGCCTTGGCCGACTGCGACGGCCGAGTGCTGGCCCAGGCCCTGGTCGCGCCCATCGCGGTGCCGGCCTTCGACAACAGCGCGATGGACGGCTATGCCGTTCACCTGGCCGATTTCGATGCCATTCCGATCAGCCTGCCGGTGGTACAGCGTATCGCCGCCGGCAGCCAGGGGCTGCCCCTGGCGCCAGGCAGCGCCGCCCGTATCTTTACCGGCGCACCGGTACCGGCAGGCTGCAACGCCGTGGTGCCGCAGGAAGACACCCAGGCGGACGGCGATACGGTCCGGTTGCTGGCGTCAATCAGGAACGGCCAGCATATCCGCCATGTCGGCGAGGATATCGCCCTGGCCGACACCGTTATTGCAGCCGGCCAGGTCCTGGCGCCGCAGCATCTGGCCTTGGCCGCCTCCATCGGCATTGCCCACCTGACCGTCCGGACGCGGTTGCGGGTCGGCCTGCTCTGTACCGGCGATGAGCTGGTACAGCCCGGCCAGCCCCTGCCGCCGGGAGGCGTCTACAATTCCAACCAGTTCGCCATCGCCACCCTGCTGGCCCGGCTCGGCTGCCGGGTACGCGACTACGGCAAGGTGGTCGATACCTACGAGGCTACCGTCGCGGCAATGCGCCTGGCCGCCTCGGAAAACGATGTGGTCATCAGTTGCGGCGGGGTATCGGTGGGAGAGGAAGACCATGTCAAGGCAGCCGTTTCGGCACTGGGCCGCCTCGACCTGTGGCGCATCGCCATCAAGCCCGGCAAGCCGCTGGCCTTCGGCAAGCTGGGCCAGGCCGACTTTATCGGCCTGCCGGGCAATCCTGTCAGCGCCTTTCTGACCTTTGTGCTGCTGGCGCGACCGTTTCTGCTTAAACGCATGGGCGCCGATGTGTCCGCACCCAGAGCCATCCATGTCCCGGCCGACTTCGCCTGGCCAGGCGCCGGCCAGCGCCGTGAATTTTTGCGGGCCAGGCTGGTCGGAGGGGACGACGGCAGGCTGCTCGCGCAGCTTTATCCCAGCCAAGGTTCGGCGGTGATGAGCGGGCTCGCCTGGGCGGACGGCCTGGTCGATGTGCCCGCCGGTGGACGTATCGAAACCGGCGACAGCGTACGCTACCTACCCCTGGAACAATTGACGGGCTAGCACCGCGCGATCGCCGCGGCCAATTCAATCCTGTTTTTATGAGCCGATGACTTCTATGCAGATCAAGCTATTGTATTTCGCTCGCCTGCGCGAGCGTTTCGAACTGGACGGGGAAGACCTGGACGTGCCTCGCGGCGTGCAGACGGTCGCCGGCCTGCTTAGCCATCTTGCCGGCCGTGGCGATGTCTGGGCGGACGAACTCGCTTCCGGGCGGGTGTTCAGGGTCGCGCTGGACCAGGAGCTGGTGGACTTCAGCGCGCTCCTGCACGACGGCGCGGAAGTCGCGGTATTTCCCCCGGTCACGGGAGGCTGAATGGAAACCCTGCCGCAGGCATCGATCCACATCACCGTGCAGACGGATGACTTCAACCTGGCGAACGAGCATCAGCACCTCAGCCAAGGCGATCGCGGCATAGGCGCCATGGTCAGCTTTGTCGGCTTGGTACGCGATCTCAACCTGGCCGACGACGTGGTGGCGCTGGAATTGGAACACTACCCCGGCATGACCGAAAAAGCCCTGACCGGCATAGCCGAAGAGGCCGCCGTGCGTTGGCCGCTGCATGCGGTTCGCATCGTGCATCGCGTCGGCCGGCTACGGCCGGGCGATCGCATCGTGCTGGTCCTGGTGGCCAGCGCGCATCGCCACGCGGCCTTCGAAGCCAGTACTTTCATCATGGATTACCTCAAAACCCGCGCGCCCTTCTGGAAAAAGGAATGGACGCCGGCCGGGCCCCGCTGGGTGGATGCCCGTGTGGGCGATGTCAGCGCAGCGGATCGCTGGCACCAAGTGGTAAGCGAACAATATGGCAATGACGATCATGATTGAACTCAACTACCAGGCGGTGATCCTGGCCGGCGGCCGAGGCAGCCGAATGGACGGGCGCGACAAGGGCCTGGCCGAATGGCGCGGCCGCCCTCTGTTCCGCCATATGCTGGCCAAACTCGTGCAGCAAAGCCGTGCCCCGCTGCGCATCGCCATCAGCGCCAATCGCAATGACCAGCGCTACGCCGAGGCCGGCTGGCCGGTACTGGCCGACCGGCGCGACGGCTTCGACGGCCCTTTGGCCGGCATCGAAACCGCCTTGCAAGCCTGCCAGGCCGATTGGCTGCTATGCCTGCCCTGCGACACACCGCAGCTGCCCAACAACCTGGCCGAGCGGCTCATGAACGCGGCCAGCCTGGGCAATGCCAAGGCTGCCTATGTCACCACGGCTGCCGGTCCCCAACCCGCCTGCTGCCTGGTGCACCGCTCGCTGCTCGAACCCTTGGCGGGCTACCTCGACAGCGGACGCCGCCGCGTGCTGGATTGGCTGGTGACGGCCGCCGCGGTACCGGTCCACTTCGCCGAAGCGGCCGATTTCAACAATTTCAATACGGCAGCGGATCTCGCCGCCGGCGAGCCCCTGCCATGCAGCCACTAAGCCATTTCGACGCCGCCGGCCAAGCCCATATGGTGGATATCGCCGCCAAGCCGGAAACCCGCCGCATCGCGATCGCCGGCGGCCGCATCCGCATGCAGGCCAGTACCTTCGCCCTGCTGCAGGCCGGCGGCGCCGACAAGGGCGATGTGCTGGGTGTGGCACGGCTGGCCGGCATCATGGCGGCCAAGCGCACCGGGGAACTGATCCCGCTTTGCCACCCCATCCCCTTGACCCACGTGGCATTGGCGTTCGATCTGCAGGCGGACGATGCCACGGTGGCCTGCACCGCCACAGCCGAAACGGTCGGCCGCACCGGTGTGGAGATGGAAGCCATGAGCGCGGTAACGGTCGCCCTGTTGACTATCTACGACATGCTGAAGGCAGTCGATCGCGGCATGGAAATCGAGGCGGTCCGCTTGCTGGAAAAACACGGCGGCAAAACGGGAAGCTGGCAGCGTTCCACGGCATAGCGCCGGCAGGGATGGGCAACAGGCAATCGCAAACTTGGGAGACGTGAGAAGTTGGCTTGAACAATATCGCGCGGACGTGCTTCTATCCTCTCGTCATGCCCTGTCGCGACTTTCCGGTCGGGACAGCGGCTGGCCGTGCTCCGGCAAGACGCCGAGCCGATATAGCCATGAGGAGCAACAATGCGCACGCAAGTTCTGTCCGCCTTGCTGGTGGGTATGCTGGCCGGCCCGCACGCGATAGTCGCTGCCGCCGATCTTGCCGGCGGCAAGGATCACCCGCTGATCAGCCGCTATGCCGGTGCCACGCTCAATGCCTTTGCGCAGGAGGAATACGCAGAGATCGAAATCATCCAAAGCGCCAAACTACCGCCCGCAGACAGCGGCCGGCGCTTTGGCGAGCAAAAAGCGGGCGGCAAACTCACGGCGAGCAATTACCTGGCGCCAGCCAAGCGCACCCCGCTCGAAGTTTTCCGCAACTACGAGCAGGCGCTCAAACAGGGCGGCTTCGAACTGCTGTATAGCTGCGAGACCAGCAACTGCGAGAAGCGCAAGATTACCGGCCAGAACCGCTATGCCCAGGATCTGCTGGCCCGACGGCTCAATGATCTCTGGTCGGAAAAAGCCCCTTCGGTCGAGTGGACCGACAATCCGAGCTATTTCGTCTCGGCCCGGCTCAAGCGCCCGGCGGGCGATGTCTATGCCGCCATCTTCGTTACGCCGGGCTATGCCGGCGCCGAGCAAGCCGGGGTGTTCCAGTTCGTCCTGGAAACCAAGCCGGTCGATACCGGCCTGGTCAAGATCGACGCCGGCGCGTTGAAGCAAGGTTTGGCCGGCAGCGGCAAGATCGCCCTGTATGGCATCTATTTCGATACCGGTCGCGCCGAACTGAAGCCTGAGTCCGCCCCCCAGCTGGAAGAAATGGCCAAGCTGCTGCGGCAGAACGCGAAGCTGCGGGTCTTTGTGGTGGGCCATACCGACAACCAAGGTGGCTTCGACGCCAACCTGGCCTTGTCGCAAAAACGGGCCGAGGCGCTTGTCGCCACCCTGGTGCGGGAATTCGGCATCGACGCAAAACGGCTGCAGGCTCGCGGGGTGGCCAATCTGGCACCGCTACAGACCAATGCCGACGAGGCTGGCCGGGCGAAGAATCGGCGTGTGGAACTGGTGGAGCAATAAGCCCTACGCATGCTGGTCCGAAAACAAGAAGTATCCCTCACTAAGGTGTAGCGAGACCAGGCAATCGCTGGCACCGAGCGTTCAGTATCCACATCTACGCAGCGCCTCCCCAGCGGGAGGCTGTTCGCCCATGCACGTGAGGATTATCTTGCTAAATTCAATTTTCGTTCAATAACTGCACAACCTCCATTGCATCAAACGTCGATACCCTTTTGTGTCATGAATACTCTTGAACACAGGTTAAAGCAAGCCATGTTGGAGTTACCTCATAGGGTAACGATTCCCGATTTGGCCAAGGCTGCCGGCGTGAGCTATCAGGCCGCCGAAAAATGGTACGACGGCCGCACCAAATCGATGCGCTCGGAATATGCCCACAAGGTGGCGAACTGGCTTGGCGTCAACGAGCAATGGCTTTCGACCGGCAAGGGCCCGATACGCAGCGTCGCCGCCCCCAGGGCCGACTATGCCCATGCGCAGCAAAGTTATGTGAAAGTGAGCAGTTACGATGTCGAACTGCCCACCGATAGCGATGCTTTGATCTGGACGGAACGGGCGGAGCAAGAATCCCTACTGTTCCATCCCACCTTCTTCCCCTTCCGCCAACACAAAGCCGACCATAGCCGCGCCCTGCGCGTCGATGGCCGCTCCATGGAGCCGGCGCTGGGCGACGGCGATACCGTACTGATCGACACCACCGATAGCAGGATCGTGGATGGCGAGATCTATGCCTTGATGGTGGGGGCGGAACTGTTTATCAAGTACGTCGATCGTCTACAGGACGGCATACGCCTGCGGTCCTCCAACCCAAGTTTCTCTTCGTTGGAACTCAAGGGCGAGGAGCTGGACAAGCTCAAGGTGCTCGGTCGCGTTTTCTGGCGCGCCGGCTAGACCCCCGGGCATTGGACACAATAATTTAACAACTGAAGTTAACTTTTTCTTGACTTTGGTTTAATTTCGGTTAAATTAGCACCGTCGCCACCCGCTTTACTGGCGACCTGTGTGTCCAGTAGACCTGCCACTCGGCACATTGCTCACAAGATAATCGCCACAGGTTTGGCATACGCAAGAGTATTCACGGCGGGCCAAGCGCGGGTCGATGCTCGATCCGGCCAGTCTGCCCATACGCGGCATGCATTTTCAGCACGCGTTTCGCTCCGGTTGCGCGGCTTGTTCAAAACGAGTCCCGGTGCGAGGTTAGCCTACGGAGAACACATCGCAGCTGGAAGCGCCGGCCCCCTCCCCGGCGCTTTTTTTTGCCCACCGCCTTTAGCCGTCCATCCTATTTGCCACGCCCCGCAATGCCCAAGCGCACACCCTCCGGGTTTGCCACCGTCACTTGTTCGTTGAAGGGCGGGAACATCAGCTTAAGCGGCTTCTCGAAGCGCACCAGGATGTCGTAGTAGCTGCGCACATTCTCGACAAAGATCACCGTCTCCCCTCCCCGCGCAAACCCATACTTCAAAGTGCTGAAGTACTCGTAATTGCGTAGCAAGGGAATAACCGTCTTCAAATCACTCCAGCTATCCGGATTCTTGCCCCCGCGCTGCGCGAGTACGCGCGCATCCTCCAGGTGCGCTACGCCGATGTTGTAGCTGGCCAGCGCAATCCACGTCCGGTCCGGCTCGGCAATGCGCACGGCCAGCCTATCCTTCAGCATGGCGACATATTTCGCGCCGCCACTCACGCTTTGCTCCGGATCCAGCCGGTTCGTCACGCCCAATCTATCGGCCGTATCGGTGGTCAGCATCATCAAGCCACGCACGCCGTAATCACTGACGGCATACGCATCCCAATGCGACTCCTGATAGCTGAGCGCGGCCAACATGCGCCAATCAATGCCGTACTGCGCCTCGGCATCCATAAAGTAGCGCCGATACTTCGGCAACACCGTCAGCCGACGGCTGAGAAAGGTGGTGGCATCCACCGGCTGCAGCCGGTTGGCGTGGCCGTAGTAACGATCCAGCAGACGTGCCAGCGTACCGTCCTTGCGTATGCGCTCGAAAAACTCCTTGGCCTGCTTGCCCAGCTCCTGGGGCGCATCCGCTGGCCAAGCCCAGGCGAACGGCAGCGCATCCGCCACCGGAAAAGCCACCGCCACACCGGGATGAAAGTTTTGCGCCAGCTCAAGCCCTTGCGTATCCACGATGGCGTAGTCGATCAGGCCGCTATCGACCTTCTCGATCAGCTCCTCGGTATCCTGATGCCGTGCCTCGCTCCAACGCAATTTGGGATAGCTGGCCCGCATATTCCGCATGGTCGGTGCGAATAGCCCCGAGACCATCAACACGCCATCCCCAAGCGCACCCAGGCTCGCGGGACGCGGATCGGCGCTACGATAGACCAGGACGGGCTGCTGGCTGGTATACGCCGGCCCAAACTGCAATCCCTGCCGCTCCCGCCGCACCATGCCCACCCCGAGGTGAGCCTCGTGCAGGATCATGCGCCCCGGCATCTCCGACACCCGTGGCGCAATCACGAACTTCACCTTTACGCCCAGCTCTTCGGCAAAGCGGGTGACCAGGTCGTAATCGAGCCCGGCGTACTTGCCCTCGGCATCCACATAGAGGCTGGTCGCGCCATTGCGTATCAGCACCACCAGCTCGCCCGTTTCGCGCAAAGACGCGACGGGCCGAACCTCGGGTTCGACCGGTTCGGGCGTGCAGGCTGCCAACAGCCCCAGCGTGATCCACAACAATCTGCGCAACATGCGTACGTCATCTCCCTGGTTGGCACGATTGTGCCATGCCTGGGAGTTTTTGATATGGGTTGACACTACCGTTACAGGTAGAGATAATGCGCGCCTTCGAGACGGAGAGGTGGCAGAGTGGTCGAATGTACCTGACTCGAAATCAGGCGATGCGGCAACGTATCCGTGGGTTCGAATCCCACCCTCTCCGCCAAAAAATACAGTAGTACCAAGCACTTAGAAGGCCCAGCGCGTTATCGCCCTGGGCCTTTTTCATGGCATTCTTGGTCCGCAAAAACCTGTCTGGTCCGCAAAACGCCCGCTAGCGCGTCGGTTTTACCAGCTTCCCGGCCCGATTTCTGACATATTTTGCGGTCATTGAGGGTGTGGTATGGCCGAGTTGATCCTGTGCCGCGTCCATGCCGCCGGACATGTCGTTTTCCGTAGCGGCCTTTGCGCGCAGATCTCGGAATTGCCAAGTTTGCCCAGCCCGCGCACGGGCTCGCTCAAACTTTGACCGCAGCGTGCTCGCCACCATCGGCGTTCCATCTTTGTCGATCAGCAACCGTAAGCTGCGAACCCTGTGTGCCTGCTTCCTGGCTATGATGCGCTCCAACAACAATTGCAACTCACCCGCGATAGAAATGCGTAATTTCGTGCCGGTCTTGTTCTGCTGCACCCAGATTGCCCCGTCCCGAATGTCGGTCTCCGACATCTTCAGCAAATCCGCAGGCCGCTGGCCGGTGAGTAGCGCCAAATCTAGCGCATCGCGTAGCGGCTGGTCAGCTTCGTCCCAAATTGCTTTGAAGGCAGCATCATCTACGTAGATATCGCGCCCCTTCTCTTGGAACCCTTCTATCCCTTGGCAAGGGTTGGCAAGATCGGTATATCCCCATAAACGCGCTTTATTCCATATGTGACTGAACAATGCCTTTTCGCGATTGGCCGCAATCTGTCCGGTGGTAATGGCCACCTTCGCGCGCGGGTTCTTTTCCTTTGCTTTTTCAATCGCGTACTTGTTTCGCCACTCTAAGTATTGGGAAACGTGGATTGGCCTTATTTCACCTATAACGCTTTTCTCATCGTCAAAAAACATCAGTAGGTACTCCAACTGCGTCAAATTGTCCTTTTGGGTCCGAGAGGCTTTAGCAGGCTGGTGAGAAACTCCCGGCATCAGCGACTGCGTGGGAAAATCTGACCAGATCAGGGAGGCTTGCTCAAGAAATAGGCGAAAATTGCCTGATTCTTGAACAAAATCCCGTATTTCCGCAGTTTTCCTGCAGTACAGTGGGACTCCGACGAGTTTCTCACCAGCCTGTTAAGCGCCCGCTTGTATTCAATGACCTGGCCTTCCAACTCGGCAATGCGGTTATTCGCAATCTGCAATTGACGGTCCTTCCGACCAATTGCCATGGCGCGCTCGCTGCTCTCCCGAGCCACCCACACAAGCCTCTTTCCCAACTCGCGGGCAACCGCAGCTGCGGCGCATCCATCCTCACTTTGTTCTGCCGAAGCTCCGCCTTCGAACTTTCGCTCAATGCCGTCTCCTACCGCGATGATTGGATACGGCATCAATGTAACTAGGCCGGGGCCGTCATCGGGAAATGCCGCAGACCACCGTGGTGCGGCAGCACCGTAGGCTTGCCAGCGGGCCAGTTCGCGCAATTCCCTGCCGGCTACTAGCCATTTAAACCAATGCATGAACATTCCAGATTCCCCTTTATTCGCAAAGAACCTACACCGAGGCACAGGCTTTTATTTTTTGCTCGGACTGGCAGACAGAACCCCTGCGGGGGCAAGTGTTCTGCAGCCTGATCAATCAATTGACGCCGGGGTGACCCGCCGCGAGCTGGCACCGGTGGTAGTGATCGAAGAAGTGCTGGCCAAGGCAGGCAATAAGGTCGGCGGCATTCTCGATGCCATCCCCGGCGCCATCCGTCGCCGCGTGCCCGGCTTGCCGGCCGAAGCGCTGACCCATATCGCCAGCGAGATTGCCCGCGTGCGCAACCTGGCTGCTGCCATCTCGCTGACCGACCTGCTCGACGACAAGTCCGCGCCGGACGAACTCGACGTGGAGATCGAGGCGTGAACCTGGCCGAGATCGCCCACCTCTCCGAAGTCGATATCGGTAGCCACCTGGCGCGTGGCTTGGCCGCCTTCGGCGTGCCCGAGCCCATGTCGCTGGAAACGTGGGCGGCCAAGCATTTCTACCTGTCGGCCGAATCGTCCTACGTAGAACAAGAGTGGCGGGCCTGGCCGTTCCAGCGCGCCATCATGGCAGTGATGTCGAACGACGATATCAGGGAGGTCGATCTCAAGAAGTCCGCCCGCGTCGGTTACACCAAGATCATCTTGGCCAAGCTGGCCTACAACGCCCACCACAAGCGGCGTAATCAAGCCCTATGGCAGCCGACCGACGAAGACCGCGACGAATTCGTTAAAACCGAACTCGACCCGATGTTGCGCGACGTGGCCGTCATGAGAGACGTGTTCCCCGCCTACATGGCGCGGCACAAGGACAACACCCTCCAGGCCAAGAAGTTCCTTGGCTCGATGTTGCACCTACGTGGCGGCAAAGCCGCCAAGAACTACCGCCGGATTTCAGTCGATGACGCCATCCTCGACGAAGTCGATGGCTTCGACGCAGATGTGGAAAAGGAAGGCGACCCGTTCACCCTCGCCGCCAAGCGGGTAGAGGGGGCAACGTTTCCGAAAATCATTATCGGCAGCACGCCCAAGCTGAAGGGCTTTTCCATTATCGACACGCGCTTCGAGCTGGCCGACGCGCGCTTCCGCTTTGTGATTCCTTGCCCCAGTTGCGGCGAAGCACACCCCCTCACCTGGGGCGGTAAGGATGAAAGCCATGGTTTCAAATGGTCCGGCAAAGACCCCAAAACCGTCCGCCACCTCTGCCCGCATTGCGCCACGCTGATCGACCAGGGCGAATACCTGCGCGTGTGCGAGTCCGGCGATTGGTTGTCCGACGACGGCTTGCTGTCCATCGACCATGCCGGCGTGTTCCGCAACGCGGCCGGCCATGTCGTGCCCGCACCTAGCCATGTGGCCATGCATGTCTGGACGGCCTACAGCCCGGCCGCCAGTTGGTCCGATATCGTGCGCGAATTCCTCGCCGCCATGACCAAGGTCGCCGAAGGCGACATGACCAAGCTGAAGGCGTTTATCAACACCACGCTGGGCGAGGCTTACGAGCAGGAAGTACAGCGTTCCGACGCCGACGAGCTGAAGCAGCGCGCCGAGCCGTTCCCGCTGCAATGGGTGCCGCGCGGTGGGCTGATGCTGCTGGCCAGCGTGGACGGGCAAGACATCCGGAATAAGGTGTGGAATACCTATGAATCAGACGATTGCAGTACTTTTTGCTCGCGCCGACAGCCATTACAAAGCACTGCCGGGCACGGATGTGTGGGACATCGAAAGGGATGCCAGGCGCTGGCCAGGAGGGAGCGCGCTGGTCGCTCATCCCCCGTGCAGGATGTGGGGCCGACTCAGGCAGTTCGCTAAGGGGCGGCCGGACGAAAAGGCGTGGCTATCCAGGCGGTGGATTGGATTCGCCACCACGGTGGCGTGCTGGAGCACCCAGCCGAATCCAGTCTCTGGCTGCATTGTGGGTTACCTCGCCCAGGAGAATTTCCAGACGAGCACGGCGGCTGGTGCTTGGCGATAGAGCAGTTTCATTGGGGGCATCGTGCCGAGAAGGCGACCTGGCTGTATATCGTCGGATGCTCGCCAAACGCGCTTCCACCCATCCCGCGTCGCCCAGGGAAACCAACTCACTGCGTCCGGCCGGCAAAGAGCTATCCCAGACTGCCTTCCATTACTAAAGCAGAGCGTGAGCGCACACCACCTGAGCCGCTACAACTAGTGCGTCATTGGGCGAACTGGCTGGCGGAGGATCAGCGTCCGTTTCTCTGGAGCAGTTCGTTGCCAGTCATCGAGGTAGATCTCGTGATACGGTCCATTAGGCTCTAACCCACGATCCGGCAGGACCGTTCGATACAGTTGATCTAGCAGTGGACCTATCCGATCGGCATCGCCTACATGCCTCAACTGCACACATGGACCTTCCTCAAATGAAACTATTCGCAGGGAATCAGGAAGCGGACCCAGCTGCGAGCTTACTTCCTGAACCGCTTGATCAAACAATTCTTGGGTCGTCCATGCCGGCAAAACAATCATCGCCCGCCAGTTCCAGTTGTCGCGCACGCCATCGGCAAGTTGGGCCGGATCGTTAGCCCAGTAGAGCAGCTCTACCGGCGCGTCGATGAAGTTCTTTCCCATCCTTTTACGTGCCTCGCGGCGAATGGGCTGGATGGCCTGGAGGAGGCTTCGAATAGCTGCTCCAATGGCCGCATGGTTGGCGCCGCCAACGCCATCAATTGCTGCATAGATTAATTCTGGCACGGTGGCCGCTTCAAAATCAGCTGTTCCAGGCATGTACAGCTGTTTCAGCAATGCACGGTCTTGTGTGAGATCGATTGTCATTCAGGCCTCCGGGGTTTAGTTTGCATGTAGGCGATCGTGGCCTGTATCCACTCCAGTTCGGCCCTCAACTGCCCGGCTGTGAAATCGAACAAGGACTCAACAAAATCTGGTTGCGGCTGTGCTGGCAGCCGTACTGTCTCAAGGCGACGAATTTCCGATTCCACGGCCGCCACTCTCTCCGCCAGAGCATCGATTGCCTGATCGAGCGGCAGAATGTTCCAGTTAAGCATGCCAACCGATACCGACGAATACGTTGGCTTCCATGTAGCTAAAGCCTGGACTGTTCGAGAGATCAAGGCTTCGCGCCCTTCTGGCGAAATCGTATAAGTCTTGCGAGCTTTTGGCCCATTTGATGACGCTGCGTGCACAAAGTCTGCTCGTTCTAGCTTTCCGAGAACGAAATAGATCGACGAAAACGCGATCTCAGTCCACTCGCGCATCCCTCGGGACTCAATCACATGCTCGAGCTCATACCCATGACGCGGCATCTCCGCGACAAGGCCCAGCACAATAAACTCACAATCGGAGAGGGTGTTCGTTTTCATATTCTATTACTAGAATATGTTGCAGTGAACCGCAACACTTTTCGAGTGTGATAGGCACTTGTTCGAACGGCAGGTTTGGGTCGGAAGCAGCCGGTCAGCACATGCGATTTCATTTGCAATTAGCGCGAGCATGCGGCCGTCGAATGCAAACCGACGCGATCGATTGCAAGCACGTTTGCAGGTAGCGTGAGCATGGCCATAGCGTCATTTGCAGGTAATCCGAGCTGGAAAACGCGTCGAATCCGAGCACGTCCGTTTTCAAACGCGAGTCGCCACAGCTAGCATCGTGGCTCCTGTCGCTGGCAAAGCGGTGCGTCAGATAGATTCCACATTCGAATATACGGTCGGCCACCTTGCTGCCAATGACGAGTGGCCAGCGTGCGGAGTGCATCCTGGCCTACGAAATCCGCACCCCGGTAGCCAATTTTCCAGCTTTGCACCTTAAAACTGGACCGGTATTTTGCCACCCTAGCCGGTACCGCCCAAGGAATACGCCATGACCCTCGCCACCGCAATGCGTGATAAGTACCTCGAAGCCGAAGCCGCCATCCTGCTTGGCAAGTCCATCCAGTTCAACGGCCGTACCTTGACCATGGAAAATCTGGCCGAGATCCGCAGCGGCCGCCGCGAATGGGAAGGCCGCGCAGCCAACGAGTCGGGTAAGGCGCCGCGCATTGGCGGCCTGGGCTTCAGCGTGGCGAGGATGGATTAAATGAACCTGATCGATAGTCTGGTGAACTACTTCAGCCCCGAGGCCGCCTATAAGCGGGCGACCTTTCGGCAAGCACTGGCCCACTATGAAGGCGCGAAGAAGAGCACCACCCGCAAGGCACGGCGTGATACCCAATCGCCGAACCAGCTGGTGCAACAAGGCGCCGTCACGCTGAAGTCCTTCAGCTTGAGCATCGATAACTCCCCAATTAACGCCACCGCCATGGGCACGCTGGGCAATGCCGACGTATCGGCGGGCAGCATCGTCGTCATCATCTCGATGGAAGCCTATTTCAGCGCCGGCGCTGCCTTGCTGAAAGCCAAGTACGACAACGACACCGAAACCAGCTTTGGTTTTCGCGTGGTCGATACCGCCGGCAATGGCTACGCCTTCACCTTCCCTATGGGCCAGGTTAGCAAGTTCAAAGTCAATGCCGGCCAGATCAACCAGTACTGCATGGCCAGTGTGGAATTCACCTTCTACCTGGACGCAGCCCTCGGCAAAACCATCTTGATCGATCGCGCCGGCGCGTAACCGCCTGAGCAAAACAGAAGCCTATGACCGGCTGATGCAGATCCAGCGCGAGGTCGATATCACCGAAGAAGTCTTTTATGTCGAAGACACGGACGACGCCCCCTCGCTACTTCAGCGTGCGTTCCCTGGCCGGAAGGTCGCATGACAGGTAAAGTCACTAACAGGCTGGTGAGAAACTCGTCAGAGTCCCACTGTGCTGCAGGAAAGCTGTGGAAATACAGTATTTTGTTCAAAAATCAGGCAATTTTCGCCTATTTTCTGAGCAAACCTCCCTGATCTGGTCGGATTTTCCCACGCAGTTACTGATGCAGGGAGTTTCTCACCAGCCTGTTAGACCAACTCGTTAGCCGAGGGGGGCAAAGTAGTATTTTGTTACCTCTTGCGCTGCCGTTTTTGCTCCGCAAGCTAGCATCCAGCTACGTGGGCATTGGATATTTGAAGGTTCAATTCGGCGCAGTTGCGAAGCGGAAATCGCCCTGTAACCCGCGCCAACGCTAGAAACCACGCTGGACTCGAAATCAAGCGATGCGGCAACGTATCCGTGGGTTCGAATCCCACCCTCTCCGCCAAAAAATACAGTAGTACCAAGCACTTAGAAGGTCCAGCGCGTAATCGCCCTGGGCCTTTTTCATTGGGGTTTTGTTCCGCAAATTGGGGTTTGCTTCGCAATTCGTCGTTTAGCGGGTGGATTTCACACGCTTTCCAGCCCGGTTTCCTATGTACTTTGACGTCAAATTGGGCGTTGTATGGCCCAATTGATCTTGTGCGGTGGCCATTCGTGCACGGGTCGTCGAACAAGTTCAGTCACAGATACGAAATGCGCCCGCCTCTGGAGTGCCACTGAACTCTTATGCCATCATGCGTCGCCGATAACGCTGCGTTAGCGCAGTCGTGGCTGTATCGCCAAGCGTTCGCCAACCTTACCCGTGTCGACCACCCCAGGGAATGTCATGAGAAAAGTGCTCTCCACCGCCGTACTTGCCGCCTTGCTGGTTTGCAGCTTCGCTTCACATGCACAGGTTACCGTGCAAGCCAATCCAAACCACGAACAACTGCTGGCCAGTACCGAACCCCGCCTGGCCGCCAATAAGCGGCTTGTCTACGATTTTTGGCGCGAGGTATTTGAAGCGGGTCATATGGAACTGGCCGACAAATATCTGGCCGAGTCCTACATCCAGCACAATCCCAACGTGCCCACCGGCCGGGCGGCCTTTGTCACGTTCTTCGCGGCACAGTCCAAACCCAAGCCGATCGACCCGCGCGTCAAGGCACCGCTGGTCGCCATCGTGGCCGAAGGGGACTATGTCATTCTCAGCTTTGTGGTCGAAGCGGTAGATCCGAAACAAGCCGGGAGCAAATACACCACCACTTGGTTCGACATGTTCCGGATTGAGAACGGCAAAATTGCCGAGCACTGGGACGCAGCATCGCGGCGCTAGGATGGCCAGTTCGCTTTGCCCCCCGGCCGCTGGCGGCGTAAATCGGCAGGGACACCCGGGGGGTGTTGATTCACTCTGCTTTTAGCTATGAAATTATTGACCTTATGGTTACGGCTCCTATCGGTCCGATCCAACGATCTCAATCTGCCCCATCGGCACCAGCGTCTTAGGCGAATCAATGGGAATGACCTGCAACCCCACCGCTAGCCTTGGCAGCATAAGCGATTGGAAAATTTCAGGATGCTTCCAGGCAGGGTCCAGCCATGCATCGAAGTCGGCCGGCTGCAAGATCAGGGGCAGGCTATTGTCGTGAATATGCGCCAAACCGGGATGAGGCGGGCATGCAACGATGGTGTAGGCCGGCACAACCTCGTTGCCAAAAACGTACAGCTGATACAAACCACCCAGAGCTAGTGCCCCTTCCGAGGGCTTCAATTCGAAGCACTGCTTACCACGCCATTCGTGCCACCCACTTGCCGGCACAATGGTGCGTTGGGAGGCGTATAGTCGTCGCCAAAGCTTGCTGGAACCTAGTCTGTCACTTCGTGCGTTGAATGTCTTGAAATCGGGGTGAGGCCGATAACCGCTGCCATCCGGTTTGGCCTGTACAAGTGCTGACCACATGCCATCCAGAAGTTGTCGCTGCCCTTCTCGTTCAACGACAAACTGTCCTTGACCACCCGGACAGATATTCTTCCGCGTGTCAGGGTAAAGCTTGATGCCCAGCGTGTCGAAGAGCTCACGCATGCATGGGCTGTCGATAACGTTGTAGCGGCCGCACATATTTGCAATCTTAGCTGATGAGACCAATCCCATCTTATCTATCAAAAATAGATATTAGAATAGGAAAAGCATGACTTTTTGTACATTTATCTCGACATTGTGTTTTTGCAACTCTCCGCTCCTATCCAAATAGAATGTGCAAAATTACTCTTAGTGTGCCCTTTCACCTTGAAGCAAGGCTATTGGCCGGCCTTGGCCCGTGCCGCCAGCGAACGGCTGGCGATTCATGTCGCCCGCAAAGATGAACAGATCCACGGTTTTTTCGCCACACTCAAGGATGGGGACACGGCGATTGCCTATCACATCGGCTTTGAACGCGAGGTCGCCGCGCAGGGGCATTCCGCTCTATTTACGGCTGCTGCATGCCGCGCTGGACCAAGCGCTGGTATTCGGTTGCCGCCGTGTCTCATTCGGCCGAACCGCGCTGGAACCCAAGGCCCGGCCAGGCTGCCAACCGAAAGCATGCAGGTATGGGTACGTCATCGCCAGCCGATGCTGAACCAGGTTATCCGCCCCTTGCTTGGATTTATCCAGCACGAGGAAGCGCCGGAGTTCTCGCCATTCAAACGTAACGATAGCGCACAGGTGGTGACGGATTTAGCCTGAACAGTGTCTATAAACACCAAGAGGGAATATTCAGCCAGTGTAGTTTATGAATTAGCTCGCACATCTATTTTCTTCTGCCATTCAATTTATCTGTACACAGCTTCAGATTCGTACGGGTTGCAATTGCCACTTCCGGCCAATAATCTTCTACAGACGTCGGATAGTACTCCTTCATCTGCTCATCGGTCCTTCGTGCATCCGCCTCCAGTGGCTTTAAGGTTTTTAAACAACCGGAATAATCCTCCATATGATACTGTGTAATAGCTAAATCATTCAAATATTGCCTCCGGTCCAATGTTTTTCCGCATCGCAAGAGAAGCGGCTGGAGGACGTAATATGCGGTCGCATAGGATTTCTTGTCATAAAGCTTCTTGAACTTATTCAGTTCAGCTTCAATTTCTGCACCACTACAACCAGTCGCGGCCCGTAGATATTTCAAATTATAGTAAGCGCCTGCACCGCAATAATAACTACACGCCTGACTGGCATCCGAGCTCACCAAAACGTCGCCGTTCTCGTTGGAAAAATCGACAGTACATTTCTCTTTGTCCATGCCTTCCAACTCGGCGCGGCCACCTTTTATGATGCCTTCCACGCCGCATTGGCTCCCAGTAGGGCCCACGGTGTCGATCTGGAATTTCAAATTTCCGTTTTTTGTTTTTTTATAATTAGCGACCCCTGTACACCCCATGGCGGACCTTCCTGGTTTTCTGTATAATATTCACCCCGGGTTATGATCTCACTGGCAATGGCCGCGTTGAATTGGCCTAGAATAATACTGGCCAATGCGCTCTTAAAAATGTACATCATGTTCATCAGGAAAATTTTCGAGTATCGAATTCAATAATACTACCAACATTCCGGAAAGAACCCATGCCTCACCCCGATGAGCGCCTGAAAATCCTATTCGTATGCAGCCGCAATCAATGGCGCAGCCCCACGGCCGAGCAGCTATGGCGCAAGCATCCCGACCTGATGACCCGCTCCGGCGGAACAAGTCCCAGCGCCCGCCATACCGTAAGCAGCGAGGACATCCGCTGGGCGGACGTCATCTTCGCCATGGAAGAAAAGCACAACTCCAGACTCGTTGCGGAGTACGGCCGGCTGCTTTCACATGCATCCATCCACGTGCTCGACATCCCTGACGAATACAAATACATGGATCCTGAATTGATCGACCTCTTGGAACAGTCCGTCAGCAGCATCCTCGATCTAAAGTGAACGAAATATCATGTCCGCCTCACCCCCGCTTCTCATAACGGAAGCGATTGATCTCGGCATGTAGCTGCTGGGTAAGGTTACCCAAGGTAGCAGCGGTCTGGCTCATGGCGGCCACTGCCGCGGTGTTTTCGTCGGTGATCTGCGCCACCCGTTCCACCTGCTGGGCGATCAATTGGGTACCGGCTTTGTGCTCGTTCAGGGCTTCGGCGATGCTGGCCACGGCGCGCTCGCTGGCGTCCACATCGCGGCTGATGATGTCGATGGAGTGTCCGGCCTCGGCGGCCAAACCGGCGCATTCATGGGCCCGATCGACCGTGGAAGAGATGGCGCTGACCGCTTCGCCACTGTTCTGACCGATCTGCTGCACCATTTGCTGGATATCGATGGTGGCGGAGGCGGTCCGCTCCGCCAGCTTGCGCACTTCGTCGGCCACCACGGCAAAGCCGCGCCCCTGCTCACCTGCGCGGGCGGCTTCGATGGCGGCGTTGAGTGCCAGCAGGTTGGTCTGGTCCGCGACATCCTTGATCACACTGACCACGGAGGTGATGCGGGCGGCATCCTGGCCCAAGGTGGTGACTTTATCGGCGGCGGAAGCCACCGCTACGTCGATGGCCTGGATGCGCTCCAGGGTGGCGCGTATCTGCCCGGCGCTGCTGCCTGCTTGCGCGCGGGTGGCGGTACCCAGTTCGTGTGCTTCATGGGCACTGTCGGCGACATGCGAAATGCTGACCGTGACTTCCTCCACCGCTGCCGCCATGGCATTGGTCGCTTCGGCGCCCACGCTGGAGGCTTGCGATACCTGCTGGGTCGATTCGGCCAGTTGCTCGGCTTCGTGATTGACGGTGCCGACCGCGCCCGCGACATTGCGGACCAGGCGCTGCATATCATCGACCAAGGCGTTGTAGGCGCGGGCGATGCTATCTATCTCATCCTTGCCGGCATCGCTGGCCCGCAGCGTGAGATCGTTGTTGTCGCGAGCCTGCTGGATGGTGCTATTGAGGCCGCCGATCTTGCGGTTCATGCCGATCACCAGCCAGGCCGCTACGCCCGCGCCCAGCAGCAAGGCCAGGGTCAAGGTGACGATCGTGGTCAACCGGGTGCTGGCGTAATCGGTTTGAGCCTGATCGAAGCTGATCTTCGCCTCGCGCAATTGCAGTTCGACCAGGTCGGAAATAGCCCCGCTGACCGGATCGATGGCCGGATAGAGTTCCTGCCGGGCAATGGTATCGATAGCGGCCGCATCCTTGGTGCCCATCAGGCCAACCAGCTTGCTCACCAAGGCATCGGCTTTTTGCATGCTTGCCTGTGCCCGTTCGACCAATTGCCGTTCCTCACTGGTGAGGTGGGTCGAGGTATAGGCTTTCCACTGCTCGATAATCTTGGCGGTGGCCTCACTGTAGCTCTTGCTGGCGACAGCCCAATCGATGCTCTGGTGATTGAGCTTGTGGGTGATATCGACGATATTGACCGCATACATATCGGCCACGACTTTCAGCTGTTTCAGCGGTACCACGCGGTCGTTGTAGGTGGTGGCGAAGTGCGCATTGGTGCTGGCCAGGCGGACCACGCCGACGATGCCCTGGAACAGCATCAGGATAAGCAGGCCGACAACCAGGCTGATCAATTTTTTCCGCAAAGTCATACTGAGCACTCCGGGCAGCGGGAATGGGAATAGCGAGGCCGTTGAAGCCGGACCACGCCATACAACTTCGTTCATTCTGGGTTCTAGCAGACAAATGCAGTTCTTGCGGCGTCGACCGATATTGCTAAGTGCGCATGGTGCCGCCGCGCAGGCTTACCAAGGAGTGATAGGATCAAGCCGCCAGGCTCCTTTATCCCGATAGGCCGTTTATGTCCGAACACACTGGCGCGAGCTACGACGACAAGGCCGCGAAATACGCCGCCGTGGTCGATAGCAAGCCTTGGAACGCGCATTACGAACGCCCTGCGGTCATCTCACTGCTGCCGTCCTTGCCTGGCGCCAAGGTGCTGGATGCGGGCTGTGGTTCGGGCTGGTATGCGGAATACCTACTGGCGCAAGGCGCTAGCGTCACGGCGCTTGATCTGAATGCGGAGTTTGTCGCACTGACCCGGGTGCGGGTGGGTGGGCGTGCCACGGTATTGCAAGCCAGCTTGACCAGTCCCTTGGATTTCGCCGCGGACGGCGAATTCGACTTGGTGGTCTGTCCGCTGGTCATGCACTACCTCAAGGATTGGCAGCCGGTATTCCGTGAGTTCCATCGCGTGCTGAAGCCGAATGGCGTGCTGGTCTTTTCCACGCACCATCCATTCATGGATTGGAAGCTATTCAATACGGGAAACTATTTCGCGATCGAGCTGCTGGAAGACGAGTGGGATATCGGCAAGATGGCGTATTACCGGCGGTCGCTGAACGATATGAGCGCCGCCCTGGAAGGCGGCGGCTTCACGATCGAACGTTTGTTGGAGCCTCGGCCCACCGAGCAATTCCGGGAAATCCATCCTGAGGGATACGAGCGCCTGAGCACGAACCCCTGGTTTCTGGTGATACGTGCGCGTAGCGCGGCAGCGCCCGCGATAAATCCGCCTTATTGCGGCAGATAAGGTCCGAGGTATTCCAGCGCATTGGCCACATAGGCTTCTTTCTCGCCGACCGGCGCGACATAGTGAAGCGCAGCCTTCGCGGCTTCCATCCCCTCGACCCGCGCGATGATCCAGGCGGCCAGGTAGGGCGAGGCCATGCAACCACCCGCGGTGGCGACATTGCCGTGCGCGAAGAACGGCTGGTTCAACACTTCCACGCCGCATTCCTGCACCCATGGCTTGGTGGTCAGATCCGTGCAAGCCGGAACGCTGCCCAGAATGCCCAGCTTGGCCAGGATCAGCGTGCCGGAACACTGGGCGGCAATCAGTTGGCGAGCGGGATCGAGCTTCAAGCGCCCCATCAAGTCGGGGTCATTGACGACTTCCCTTGTCCGTATCCCGCTACCGACGACGACGACATCGGCAAATCGCGCATCTTCGAGCGTGGATTGCGCACGCACGACCAGGCCGTTCATGGAAGTGACTTCCGGGGCGGGGCAACAGAAGGTCACACGCCAATCCGGCTTTTTGATCCGATTCAGTACGCCGAGTGCGATCAGCGAGTCCAGTTCATTGAAGCCGTCGAAGCTGATGATGGCGATGTGCATGGCAACTCATGGGGTGAAGGGGAGAAAAGGCGGCGCTTGTGCATCGTAGCACCGGGATGCCGCTCTCGATAATCTTCCCCCGCGGCCTGTAAGCCACAACCGGAGCTGACGAAAATAGTACGGGCAGCTCCTTATGGCATACCAGTGTCATACAACGTATATTCTCCTTATTGCAATCGTGGCGATGGAGAAACGAATGGCGAGCATCAAGGTAGGGGACGTAGTAGTACTGAAAAGCGGCGGACCGTTGATGACGGTGGAGTCGCTTTCACAGGCGATGAAGGCTTTCTGCATCTGGTTCGATGGCCCGACCCGTTTCGAAGGCTATTTCGTGCCGGAGACGCTGAAGATCGTCACCCCGAACGACTAGTTACGCAGCGCCGCCGCCAGGCGGCGTTTTCATATTGTTGGCCTGCGCTTGGGCGGCGCGCTTGCGCCGGACCATGCAGAAGATGGTCAGCCCATCCAGCCGCTTTTCCTCGCTGAGCCGGAAATCATATTTGGCATACAGCTCAAGATTGACCGGGTTCTCGGTATCGAGCGCCAAGCCCTCGCTACATGGGTCGGCATCGGCGCGCTGGACGATTTCGCTGAGTAGCTGCCCCCCTATGCCCTTGCCGCGCGCGCTTTCGTGTACGCCTATCATGCGGAGATAGCGGTGCGGCTGCGGCGGGCTAGCTTGTTCGGTCGCCCGCATATAGCGATTCAGATAGGCGAATACCGACCAGGAAATTCGCCAGGGCAGCAACAGCACCCGGCGTAATAGCCGCCCAATTCCGGCCAGCTTCCGTCCGAGGCTGCCGCCCGATTTCTCCAGAATGTAGCAGCCCAGCAATTTGTCGCCGACAAAGAGGCCGCGCCGCTCCTGGCCCAGCAGGCAGGCCATGTCGAACATAAAGCCCAGGAAGGTTCGGCTGCGCTGCGCGGCTACCGCCTGGGGCTGACCGGCGACGAAGAGTTTCTGGAATAGCGGATCCGGCCGAAAGGCATTGTCCATGACCTCGATAAAGGCGGCTTTGTCGTGTCGCGACAGGGTGCGAATGGTGCCTTCGATCATGATCTGCTCCAATCACGCTGGGCGTAATGATCCACTGCGAAGCTGTACATGACCTTGAGCATGAACAGCACCGAAATCAGCATAAAGAACTGTGGTGCGGGTGGGGCCAGAAAGACCATGGCAACACCCAGCGCCAGCAGCAAGCCGGCGGCGAAACGTTGCAGGCGCATGCCCTTCAGGGCGTTTACCGCAAGGGCCGCGAGCATGGTGTAAGCCCAGACCAGCATGGCGTGATCGATGGCGACATCCAGCAGCAGCGCGATTGCCAGCAAATGGACATGGATGGCGATAAACACCAGCCGGGCCGTGCTGTGCTGGGCATAGTAATGATTGGTGGAATAGCTGAAATTGGCGATACAGCCGGCAAAGATATCGAGAATAAGCAAGATGGCCAGCGTACTGCGCCAGGCGTCCACCCGGAATAAGGCCTCGGGGCTGAGGAAACACAGCAGGACAGTCAAACCCACACTGAAAAGCAGGATGGCCACGATCTCGGCGAGCGTCTGGGATTCGCCCAGTACTTCGCGGAAAAGCGAGGGAATGGCAATCTGGCGCATGGCTTTCCTCCTACTTTTTTTATTTAGTGGGTACGGCGATAGCGAGTCCTGGCGGAATAACTGTGTCTTGGATTGGAAACAATAGTTCCCGGAAAATGATGAAGAAACCGATAAGCGGTTTGCTTATATTGATTCGCCCAAAAAACCGCCATCCTCGCTGCGGCGGGGATGGCGGCTCTGGCGCTACGATTGGATATGCATGGCGTTGAACGAAAGTAGATAGCGTTGATCGACCTTTGCTACCGCCATGTCGATGATCTCGCCATGGCGGGCCGCGCATGCGGGGGTCAGGGGGACGGCCAGCAGGTAGCGCAGGTATTCCTGCAGTATTGCCGGGCTGGCGAACTCGGCGGCTTGCGAGGCGTCGTTGCAATGCCAGGCCAGCACCGCGCAGGCACCGCTGAACAGACGGCTGTAGCGCTTGGCGAGCTCCAGGTAGCAGGCCGAGTTGATCGCCGCGCTGGGAGGCTGGGCCAGGCCATGGATCTCCCGCAGCAATTGCAACAGGCTGGTCTGCAATTGCACGGTCAGTGCGCGCGTTTCCGGGGAGAAGCTGGTCGCGTCCGGATCGGCCATCAATTGCAGGAATGCCGCCATCACGGCGTCCTGACCGCCATTGTTCAAAGCCAGCTGGGCTTGCTCGGGAAAGCCGCTGCAGCTTTCCCCTATGCGGAACAGCGCTACCACCTGGTTTAGCGCGTCCCGATCGGCGGAGGCGGCCTGGCGGGACAGCAGATTCGCACTTAGCGCGTTGAGTTGGCTGGCAATCAGACCCAGATTGATCTGGGTGCTGCCGTCGAACAGGCTGACTACCTGGTTGTCGCGGAGAAATTTCTGGAACATGCCGAACTGGTATTCATCGCGCAGATAGTGGCGCGCACCCAGCGTCACGCTCAGCTGCTGCCCGATCTGCTCGGCCTCGGTCGGGACCAGGTACTTGACGATGGCGGAATACAAGCTGAGTTGGGTCGGCAACTGGCTGATCGCCCGGCAACCCAGCTGGTTCACCAGGTCGGCAACCAGGATGCGGCTATAGCATTGGGCCAGGTTGGCCCGTACGGCGGGAATCTCCAACATGCCGCGGGCGTACAAGACCCGTTCGCGGGCGAAGCCCAGGGTGGTGCGGAACAGGCTGTCGAGCGCGCCCAGGGAGAAACCGGCGCACAGGATGCGCGAGATCTGCAGGCCTTTCAGCACGGTGAACAGGGCTGGTTCGGTGCTTTTCAACAGGCTGTTGGGGTCAACCTTGCAATCGCGGAATTCCAGTCCGCTGATATCGGCACCCCGGATACCGTGTGTGCGGATCTTGCCGGTCGCCTGCCAATGGCGGGGGTTCAGGTCTGCCTTGGGCAGGTACAGGAGGCAAAGCTCGGGCGATCCACCGGGCGGCAGCCGCTTGGCCAGTACGGTGACCGAGACGCCCTTGTTGGCGTTGTTGATCAACCATTTGTTGCCGGTCAGGTAGAGATGCTCGCCCGACTGGCGGGCCATCAGTTCGGTGGCGAAGATATCGCTGCCGTGGGCTTTTTCCGTCAAGGCCAGGCAACCTAGACCACCTTCCCGCAGTTGGGCCGCCAGCGTTTCCTGTTGCTGGGTATTGCCGGCCAACCATACCGGCAGGGCGCCCAGAAAAGTCTGCCCAAAGGCGATGGCGGTACTCAGGTCGCGACGGGCAATCACCCGGCAGAGCAAGGCCAGCTGTTCGAATTCGGCCAATTGGCCGCCCAGCCGCGCGGGGATGAAATACTGGAAGCAACCCAGCGTGCGCAGCGTTTCAATATGGGCTTGCGGAAATCGTTCCGCTTCATCGTACTCGTGGCTGAGAACGAAATGCAGGCTGCCATCCAATACGGCTGGATCGCCCAATTGGACTTCCAGCTGCTCCATCGTGGTAATCCGGTTCAAACTCATACAACTCACTCCCCTACTCATTGGTTTTATCCACTTCCGGCCGGTCCTTGCGATAGACCAGTACCTGGGCGCTCGATGCCGAGCTGCTCAGCTGGACCTGCCAGTTTCGGCAAGCCGGCGTCGGCGTGGCCGCGTCGCAGCGGGCAATTTCGCGGCTGTCGCCCTCCACCGCCCAGCAGGGCGCCTGCCCGGCAGGCCAACTCTGCAGCCGCACCGCGCGCGCGAACGGCACGAAAGCGCGCCGGCCGCAGGCCTTGAACAGCGCTTCCTTCAGGCACCAGATCAGGGTACGGGCCTGGCTGGCGTCGCAGCCCTGCCCCAGCCTTACCGCCGCCACCTCCGCTTCGCCCAGCAAGTCGGCGACACTGCCCAGTTGCAGGGCACCGAACGATTCCACATCGATACCCACCGGGCAGTTGCTCACCGCCGCCACCGCCTGACTGCGGTTATGGCTGATGGAGAGATAGGTGTGTGCGTCCGCTACATAGGGGCGGCCATCGTCCTGGCGCAGGATGGCGGCCGCCGGCCAGTCCGGCTCGGCGGCCGCATCCCATAGCAGGCGGTAGTGGTTCAGGGCCTGCTTGGCGGCAAGCCTGCCGGCCAGCCACTCCAGCTGGCGCTTCTGCACCGGGAAGCGCGCGAACTGCCGCAGCTCGTCCGCGGCCAGCCAGCCGGACAAACCGGCCGTCACGCACGCGTCGGACCGCCAGGCGTCGCGCAGGCCAGTCAATTCCAGGCCTGCGCAAACCACGGCGTTACCGGCCGGATCGCGGTGACTCTGCAGCGCTACCGTCGATAGCCAGGCGGGATCGGATCGCAAATCAACTGCTCGCTGACATCGGCCATCTGGGTAAAGCGTTCGACCAGGGCGGCGAACGGCGCGCTGCGCATATCTTTTTCAAAGTCCGCCAGGGAAGTAACGGTGATGATTTCGATAAAGTCGCAATCGCCTTCCCGCATGACCTTATGCACGCAGAAGGTTTCCACGCTGGGCAGCTCGCGGCAGGCCAGGTAATCGACTTCCTTGACCCACTTGACGAAATCGTCCTCGTGGCTGGCATCCTTCAGCTTGATTTTGTCGATGATGGTCAGCATGGCTTGCGCTCCTCCCGTTCGGTTTCGATGGTGATGACGCCGCTATCACCGTCGATGGTGATCCAGTCGCCTGTCTTGATCAGTACGGTGGCCAGCTTGGTATTGACCACCGATGGGATGCCGAACTCGCGCGCGACGATGGAACTGTGCGACAGCATGGAACCCACATCGGTCACCACGCCGCGCGCCAGCGCAAACAGCGGTGTCCAGGAGGCGTCGGTAAAGCGCGCCACGATCAGCTCGCCCTTTTGCAACTGGCCGGCCTCGCGGCGCAGGTCGGTAATCAGCCTGGCGCGGCCGGATACCCGTCCACTGGATGTGCCCAAACCTTGCAGATGCTCGCCGGCCATGGGGGGCTTGACCGGCACGGCGCTGTGGGCGCTGCCGATAAAGGTCAGCGGCGGCTCGGCCTGGTCCAGGTAGGTGTAATGCTGGCGGCGCGCCTGCTCGATCTTGTTGCGGCTGAACAGGCTGGCTGCGTCCTCGTAGTCGTTGGCATGCAGCAGCAGATCGGAGAAATCCAGATAGGCGATTTCGTCGATATGCTTGAGCACGCCCTGCTCGGTCAGCCGGCGGCCCAGTTCGTAGACCATGCGCCGCAGCAGCCAGATCGAGGTGATCATGCTCATGCGGGTTTCCTCGCGCATGCGGCTGCAGGCGCTGTACATGCGTATCACCGTCTTCACGACGCCGCGCTTGTACCAGGGCAGGCCGTCCAGTAGCCGGTCGGTATCGATGCCGCGCGAATGGCCGGACGACTTCAGCTTGTTTTCAACCTCGTAGCCTTGCTGCAGATAGGTCTTGATCATCTGCAGCACATAGGTCGGATCATCTACCCAGCGCGGATAGCTCAGCTCCATTTCTTCGCGGCCACGTACCCCGTTTTCGCGCATAAAGGGTTCCAGCTCGCGCGCCAGGTAGTCCCGTCCCTGCGCGGAAGCCGGCAAGGCCGTCGCGATGCGGCCGATATCGGCCTGCAGCATGAAGAGGGTCTTGACCTCGGGGTACTTGTCCAGCGCCTGGCATAGCCGCCAGATATCGCGGGCCGACTCCACGGTGCGCAGATTGGACATATCGCCCTTGAGCCGATTCTGCAGATGTTTGCCCTCCTGTGGCAGCCAGGCGTGGCACAGTTCCTCCAGCACGCCATAGAGCCCGAAGGCATTGATATAGAAGGGCATGTAGCCAACATGCATGGCCTTGAAGTACTCCAGGCAATGCGTCATTTCTTCGCGCAATTCGACCATGCTCAGCCTGGTCAGGTCCTGGGCCAGGGCGCGGTCGTACTCCTGATAGCGCGAGGCCACCATGGCCTGGGCCCGCCGTTTGGCGCCGAAGAATTCCTGCACCGTCTTGGCCAGCCAGTACAGATGGGTCTTGATCGGCGTATGCCGCTCGTGCCGATGGCTTTCGCCATAGGGATTGAGGTATTGCTCGACATCGACCTCGGCGCTGGAAAAGCGCTTGATAAAGACCGACTGATCCAGGCCCGGCGGCGTCTGCGCCAGCAGGTAGGCGGTGTAGGCGACGTTCAGATAGACATGGCCTTTGTAATAGCCCATGTATTCGTCCTGCTTGCCCAGGTCGAGCAAACCCAGTCCGATGCCGCAGTCGCGATGGACCTTGTACTGGTAGTACTTGGCGAAGGAGATGCCCAGCGGCGTCATGCGGCCGGTAAAGATTTCACCGATATCCATGCGCGACCACAGGATGCGATCCGCAACCTCCTCGTCGGGCTGCCCCACGTGAGGCGAGCCATTGTCGCCGACCGGCGGCAAGGTGGTGATGGGCCGGCTTTGCAACAAATAGAAACGCTCGCCCAGGCAGGCCCACTCGATATCCTGCGGACATCCGTAGAGCCGCTCCACCTGCATGATCTGGCTGGCCAGCTCCAGCACCAGCGGCTCGCTCAAGGCCGGCTGGCCGGCGCGCGCCGCATCGAGTTCGCGCTCCTCGGTTTCACCGCCCGCGCCGCGCAGCAGGGCGGTGGGCTTGTGGTTGATCTGGCAACTGCGCAGCCGCAGCGGTGTTTTTTCCAGCAGATAGCTATCCGATACCACCCGGCCCGAAACCAGGCCTTCGCCCAGGCCGATGCACGCTTCGATCAACATCTGGTCGGTCTGGCCCAACACGGGGTTCTCGCTGAAAGCCACCCCGGAGGTATCGCCGTTGATCATCTGCTGCACCACCACGCCGATGGCTTGCGGCGTGGCATGGTCCATCTGCCTGGCCCGATAGACCAGCGCGCTGTGGTTCCACATCGATGCCCAGCAAGCGCGCACGCTGTCGAGCATGGCCTTGGCCTGGCCGATATTCAGGAAGGTGTCGTGCTGGCCGGCGAAGGAATACTCGGCGCTATCCTCGTCCACCCCGGACGAGCGCACCGCCACCGCTTCGGCGCCCAGCCGGTGGTAGGCCTGCGTGATGGCCTCGGCCAAGGGCTCGGGCATGGCGGTACCGCGTATCAAGGCGGCGATCTTGGCATAGACGGTGTCACCGCCCAGTTGCAGCAGGTTGTAGATATCCTGGCCTAGCCCGGTCTCCTTGATGAAGTACTGGTAGGCATCGGTATTGATGCAAAAGCCGTCCGGCACGGCAAAGCCGTGCTGCTTCAGACGGATCAGATTAAAGGCCTTGCCGCCGACCTGCTGGATCGAAAGGTCGGTCCCCCCGGCGAAATCGACCACCCACTGCTGGACCGGCGCGAGGCTGATCACGGATTCCAATTGCGACTTCATTGCTCCTCCTACTCGTTAGTCCAGGGCCCGCTGAAGCGGGCTCCCGGCCGTACCTTATTGAATTTTGTTATCCGTTTTGGCCAATACGCCGTAGTAGCTCTCGCCCGGCAACATCTGCCTGGCTTCCACCTGGGCAAAACCGGCCTGTTGCAGCATGTTCACCAAGTCATCCTTGTCCGGTAGCGCGCCGGCCACATCCGACAGCGACCACCAGAGATTCAGGGCCGCAATGGCCGGGCTGCCGCCGCGGCAGCTGGTGGTCAGCAGCAATTGCCCGCCGGGCGCCAGCATGCCGTGCAGGTGGCGCAGCAGGGGCATGCGCATCGCCAGCGGGAAGTAATAGATATTGTTGTGCAGGGTAATCAGGTCGTAACGGCCGGTCGCGGCGAATTCCATTACGTCGCAGCAGCTCAGCTCGACCTGGTCGGCCAGCCCCCAGCGCCGCAGATTGACGCCGGCGGCATCCACGACTTCCTGCTGGTAGTCGATGGCCTGGATGCGCAACTGCGGATTGGATTGCAGCAGGTACTTCAGGTAGTAGCCGGAACCGAAGCCCACCTCCAGCACACTGCCGACCTTGCCTGTCTGCAAAGCCCAATCGATGGCTTCCTCGACAAAGGGTTCGAGGATGCGCGAGGAACGGGCGATCAACTCGCCGTCCTGGTCCGCCAGGCTGTACTTGTGGCCGCTGCGCAAGCGGCTGGGGGCATTGAGCAGGGCGTCATAGTGATAGCGCACCACCTCCTCCAAGGTGGCGGCGGCGATCTCGTTGCGCGGCCGGGCCAGCGAGCGCGACAACTTGCCCTTCAGTTCGTAGTAGCCATTCTTCAAACGCAGTTCGCCGAAACGCACGCCGCAGCCCAGCCAGGCTTCCAGGCCGGCCTGCTGGCTATGGTCGGTGGCCAGCCTGAGCTGGATATCGGTCAGCGTGCGGGGCCTGGCTTGCAGATAGTCGAGCAGGCCACAGGAACTGGCGGCGGTGGCGAAGCTGGTCTTGTACAGCTGATTGATATTGCCGGTAAGGCCAAGAAAGCCAAAAATATTCTTGTCGAATACCAGTTTTTTTAGTGTGTTCAGCCGCATGGCGCCTCCTGTTGATGAGCTGTCGCGCCGCGCATGGGCGGCGCTTTCTACCAGTAGTAAAACAATCCCAGCTGCCAGGCATTCGCCTCGCGCCGGTACTCCCCCTCGCGCCGCTTTCCGCCCAGCGACTGGCTGAAGGCGGCACGCAATTCCAGGTCTTTTTGCAGCGAATACTTGAGCAGGCCGGACAAGGCGCTGCTGTGGTCATTCAGATTCCATTGCCACTGCCCTTCCACATTCAGCACGGTCGAGATCTGGCGTGACAGGGCAACGCCCAGCTTATGCCGGCCGATGCCCATGGCCGGCAGATCGGTCGCCGCGGCGCGGCGCTCGAACTCGGCGTAGCGGGCAGGTTCGGTTTCGCCGAACGACTGGTAGAAATATTCCAGGTTCAGCACGGTGTTCTCCGCCACCTTGCGATTGAGGCCCACTACCGCCCGCACCACCCGCTTGCGCTGCCACAGGCGCTCGCCGCGGCCGTCCAGCCAGGTGGCGGCCAACTCGCCATAGAGGTCGGCGCCGGCCACCGCATCGTTTTGCTGCCGGCCCAGCGCCAGGCTGGTCTGGCCGTCGCGGTAAGCCAGCAGCAGCATGGACTTGCTCGCGTCGCCGGCCCAATCGAAGGTCTGCAGGAAATTGGCGTGGCTACCGTCGGCCGTCTTGGCCGAGGTGACGATGCTATTCAAGGTGAGTTGCGGATTGGTGAACACGGTCAGCCGCAGGCCGTCCACGCCGGGCTTGTACAGGCGCTCCAGGTCGGCGGGTTGGAAGGGCGCCAGCTGGTCGGCCGGCGACCAGATCCGGCCCAAGGTCAGACTGACCGGCTGACGACCCAGGGTCAGGCGGCCGCCTTGCCAATCGTGTTGGTAATAGAGCCAATCGAAACCCACCGACACCCGATGCTGGCCGCCATGGTCCAAGCGGCGGTGCAGTGTCAGCGAACGATCCACCGGTCCTGGCTGGCTGGCCATGGTCCGGTATAAGTCGGACCGCGTCGCCGCCAGAAAATCCAGCTGTCCATGCGCCACCAGCTTGCCGGTTTCGGCCACCGGCTGCTCATAAGTCAGGCGGGCAAAACCGCTGCTGAGGAAAGCGCGGTCCTGCTCCGGCTGATCCACCAGGGTGGTACCCAGCTTCAGTACCCCCCCCAGGCGACCCTCGCGGCTTCCCAATTCCTCGGCGAACAGTTCCTCCTCGGCCATGGCACTGCCGCTCCAGAAAACAGCGAGCGCCAGGGCCGTGCAGCAGATACCGCGACCGCGGCGGCCCGGCTCAGCCGGCATGGCTGTATTCGGCGGCCTGCGCGGCCACCGCGACGATGCCGCCGTCGCGCAGCGATATCACCCGTTTGGCGCGCGAGATCACGCGGGGATCGTGCGAACTGAAGATAAAGGTGATGCCATGTTCGCGATTCAGCTGGGCCATCAGGTCCATCAGGCTTTCGGCGGTACGCGAATCGAGGTTGGCGGTGGGCTCGTCGGCGATCACCAACATGGGTTCGCCGGCCACCGCCCGTGCCACGGCTACCCGCTGCTGCTGGCCGCCGCTGAGCTGGTCCGGATAACGCTGCATCAGCTCGCCCAAACCCAATGCCTTCAGGGTCTTGGCGGCCGCCTCCCGGCGCTTGTCGCGCGCCATGCCGCGAAACTCCATGACCATCTCGGTATTTTCCAGGGCGGTCAGCACCGGCATCAGGTTATAGGCCTGGAACACGAAGCCGATCTGGTCACGGCGCAGCTGCGCCAGTTCGGTGCTGGAGCTGCCCGACAGGTCGCGGCCGTTGAAGAACAACCGTCCCGAACTGGGCTGGTCCAACAATCCGATCAGGTTCAGCAAGGTGGTCTTGCCCGAGCCGGACGGCCCGGCAATCACCACGAACTCGCTGGCCTCCACCGTCAAGTCGATATTCTTCAGCGCATGGAAGCGCTGCTTTTTCAGCTCGAATACCTTGTTGACCTGCTCCAGCCTTATCACGCTTGTCGTTGCCATAGTTGTGCCCTTGTCAGCCATATCGGGTTGCCTCCACCGGCGCGAGCCGGCTGGCCTTGACGGCCGGATAGATGGTTACCAGCAGGGTCAGCAGCAGCACGAAGATCAGGCTGAACAGCAGCTTGCCGGGATAGATAAACGAATAGAAGCGGTCGGGCAGCAACACGCCGCCGGCCTCCAGGGTAGTGCCGAACACCTCCCGGAAATTCAGCCCCTCGGTGGCGAAGTGGTAGTGGCCGGCCAGGCCCAGGGTCGCCCCCACCGCGATGCAGAACAGCGCGAGGAACAAGGCCTCCCAGAACACCACCCGCACGACCAGGCCGGGACTGGCGCCCAGGGCCAGCATCACCCCGAATTCACGGGTGCGCTTCATCACCGAGATCAGGATGGTGTTGAGGATGGCGGCGGCCACCACGACAAAGACGATGACCATCAGCAGATACATGCCGGCCGCGTCCAGCGTCACCGCCGAGTGCAGTTCCGGCGCCACCTGGTCCCAGCGCAGCACCTCGTATTGGCTGGCGGGTAGCTCGCCGGCCAGCCTGGCCGCCAGCGCGCCGACCTGCTCGACATCCTCCAGATAGAGCGCCAGCATGCTGACTTCCCCGTCCAGCCGCGCCAGCCGCTGGGCATCGGCCAGGTCTAGTTCAGCCCAGAAAGCGTCCAGCTCCTGCATGCCGGTCTTGAAGATGCCGGTAACCTGGAAGGCTTCGCGCGATAGATCGGAACCGTTCTTCGGTTTGACGCTGAGCGTCACCCGGTCGCCCACCCCCACTTCCAGATTACCGGCCAATTGCTGGCCGATCACGATGCCCGGCAGTGCGTGCCTGGCCTGCCGTGGCGGCAGATCGGCCAGGCTCAGGCCGGACACGATGGACTTGCGGTCGGCGATGCGCGATACCCGTTGCTCGGCCGCCGGCTCCACCCCGGACAGGGTGATGGGTACGCCATTGGCGCCGGCCTGGATCAGGCCGTTCAGATGCAGGCGCCGCACCACGGTCTGCACTTCCGGTACGGTGGCCCGCAATTTTTCGACGGTGGCGACCGAATCGCGCATCAGTCTATCCAGCGCGGGATCGTCGTTATAGCCGCGCTGATAGACCAGCACATGGCCCAGGCCCATCTTGATACCGATATCGACCATGGCCCGATGGCCACCGTCGGAGAGGCCCTGGAACAAAATCATCAGGCTGACCGTGACGATGATCATGACCGAGGTCAGCAGGCTGCGCTGCCGATTGCGCAGCAGATTGCGGATGGCGAGTTTGCGTTCGAGTGTCATGCTGCCCTCATGCCCAGTGCCGGCGAAATACGCGCCGCCCGGATGGCCGGATGCAATGCCGCCAGGAGGGAAATGACCCACATGGCCAGCAAGGGAATCAACAAGCCGCCGGCGGTCAGGCGGGCCCGCAGGACCGGCGCCACTTCCACGCCGGACAAGCTGAATTCGCCGAAATGGCGGATATCCCAGCCGACCTGCTGCAAATAGAGAATCAGGCCCAGCCCCAACAACAGGCCGGTCAGCGAAGCCAGCAAGGTCAGCGCCAGGGTTTCCAGCAGCACCAGCGCGGTGACGCCGGGCGCCGACAAGCCCAGTGCCTTCATCATGCTCAGCTCCTTCTGTCGCTCCAGCACGCTCATCAGCATGGTGTTGAGCACGCCGCTGCCGGCGATCAGAAAGACAATGAAGACCAGGCTGCCCATCAGCATCCGATTGGAGGTGATCAGGGCCAGGATATCCGGCCGCAGCGCCGACCAATCCTGTACCGCCAAGGGCTGGCCATCCTTCAGCAGTTGCTGTAGCTGGCCGGCCAAGGCTTGCGCCTGTTGCGGTTGCCGCGCCCGGATGGCCAGCTCATGCACCTGCCCCGGCAAGCCCAGCATCTGCTGCAGATCGGCCAGGTGCAGCAGGGTACGGGTGCGATCCAGCAGGTCGGTGCCGGTGCGGCTGATGCCGACTACCTTGACCATGAGCGACAATTGCGCGCCCTGGGCGTTTTCATACAAGAGCGTCACCAGGTCGCCCGGCCTGGCGCCCAGATTGCTGGCCAGCTTGCTACCCAACACCACGGCCGGCGGCTGGCTGGGCGATGGTGCGATCTGCTCGACGATGGCCTGGGTCTGCGCAGCCAATCCGGCGGGTGCGGCGGTCTCCTTGCCGCCATCCAGGCGCTCCAGCTGGTCGAACGCATTGGCGATGGCCTGTTCGGTCAGCGCCTTGTCGTGCGCCTGCTGGGCCGCGCTCAACTGATGGCTGGCCGGCCACGGGGTGGCGGCCGGCGGCAGGAAATTGCCGGCGACGATCTGGCGCGGCAAGCGGGTGACCCGCCCTTCCGCGCCCGGCTCCACGCCCAGCAGCTGCACACCGACGGCGCGTTGCCGGAAACTGAGATAGGCCCAGCCATACAGCCGGCCGCTGACCGCTTCGACACCGGCTTGCGAGGCGATGCGCTGGCTTACCGCCGGCGCTTCCGACACGGTCTTCAGCAATTGGCGGCGACCGAGGTAATCGGGATGGTGGACCTGGATATGGCCCAGCTGGCCGTCGGTGGTGCCGTTGATCAATTCGGCGCTTAGTCCCTCCATGATGCCCAGCACGGCGATACACATGCCCACCCCCAGGGCGATACCGGCCCCGGTGATCAGCGTGCGGCGCCGGTTGCGGCCCAGGTTGCGGAAGGCGATCCTGGCGATGGCGTTCATCCCGTCTCTCCTACTGCAAGGCGCGTTCGCCGAAATTGTCGGCGGACACCTTCACGTTGAATTTGAGCTTGCGATATTCGATCTCGGTGAATTCGCCGGCCTTGGCAGGCACCCGCATGGTGAGACGCGTGGGCACGGTCTTGCCGTCCATCGCCTTCAGCTCGGAATAGACCAGGCTGCGGGCGGCCTGCGCATCGTCGGCGCGCTGGAAGTAGTCGAGCTGGCGTGGATAGGCTTGCTGCTGGTTATCCAGATAGAGTTGGTAGATCACCTTGCCCCAGGCCACCGGCGCCGTCGGCTTGGGGCTCAACTTGACGGTATAGCGCTTGACCGCGCCCAGTCCTTCTTCCTGGCCGGCCTGCTGCTGCAGCAACTCATACTCGTAGTGGCGCGACAGATCCGTTTCGCGCATCAGATCGTCGTTGCTGAAATGGCTGCCCATCCAGCTATCGCCCAGCATGGAGCTGCCCATCACGGTGACCCTGCTGTTGCGCGGGTCATAGAAGCTGATCTTGTCGTCCACCTTGACCGTGGCATTGCCGCGCCACAGCGCCGGTCCCAGCATCTTGATCAGGACCTTGTTCGAGGCGCTGCGATCATCGGTCAGCACCATCAGGTCATAGTCGCGCTGGTAGGCTTCCTTCTTGATCTTCATATTCATGATGGCGGCCGAGGTGTCGCCGCGCAGGATGGTCTCGGCCTGCTTGATCCATTGCGCCAGCGGCGGCGCGTCGGGGGCGGCGGAAGCGGTGGCGCAAAGGCCGAGCGCGAGCGCGAGGGAATAGATGCGATACGAAGCCATGCGTGTATTCCAACAAGTGGGAGTGGAGGGCGCCGCACAACCGAATGGCGGCCGGCGGGGTGAAATGGAGGGATTCAACATAGGAGCGGCTCGACCGTGCGCCGATAGCGGAACTGCATGGCCGGCGGCGCGATCGGCTGCCCCAGGCGAGCGAAGAACCAGACTTCGTTCGGCTCGGCCAGCAGGCATTCCAGCCGTTCGCGTATCTCGCCGTGCTGCAGCACCACGCTGACCGGGTGCAGCGCCAAGCCTTGCTCGGTCGCCGCCAGCCAGTGGGCCAGCATCGCTTCGCCGGCCAGGACCTGCTGCTGGGCGGCCGCGCCGGCATCGCCGGAATAGCTGAGGTAGCACAGCGATGCGCTGCGGCCGACCAACTCGCCCAATTGGCTGGCAATGCGGCCGGTAAAGCCGCAGCGAGCGCTGAGCGGCACCAGCGCCGGGGCCAGCGCGCAGCGATACAGCCAACGCTTCCAGCGCGGCAGCGGGCCGGTCAGTTGCTGGATATTGAAGCCGTCGCCCTCGATGCTGCCGCTGCGGGCGGAGAAGTCGATAAAGCGGTAGGTCTCGGCCCAGGCGCGGGCATCGCTGAAATCACGTTCGGCGTACTGCCCGACAAAACGGGCCAGCCGCTCGATATCCGCTTCATTGTCGCAATGCCGCCAATGCAGCAAGGCGCTGGCCTGCAGGCGATACGGCAGCGCCGCTTCCGGATGCAACGCAGGCGTGCCGCGCTGCGGCCGCATATAGGGCGTACGCAGGGTGCGGCGTGCCTCGACCGTTTTCTGCAACCTGGCCAGCGTCACCGGCTGGGCGTCGCCTTGCTCCTCCCCCACCAGCAGCACCAGCAGCGGTTCGCAACCGTCCAGCCGCTGTGCGCCCAGATCGGTCAAGGCGCAACCGAATTCCGGCACCAGGCGCGCTTCGACCGCCAGCCCCTGCAAGCGCAGGAAGTTGTGGAACAGGGTGGCAAAGGCACCGATGCTCATCCGCATTTCCCGCTGCAAGCTGGGCAAGGCGGATAGGCAGCGGGCACGGTCCAGCCCCAGCACCAGTACCTGCCTGAGCGGGTGGCGCGAACCGGCCGCCAGATCCAGGTTGGCGTAGTAGAACTCCGGCGAGAACACCCGTACCAGCCAGGGCTGGCAGTTATGCGAAGACGGCGCCAGCCGTGCCAGATTGGCGGCATGGCGGATCTTGTCGCTAAGGGTCATGGCGTCGGACCGGCTCAAAACACGCTCACCAGTTTTTCCTTATGCAGTTCAAAGCCGTGCATACGCGCCAGGGCTTCGATCTCGCGCACCTGGCGGGTAGTGACCGCGCCCTTGCTGAAGTCCGACTTGATCCCGGCCAGCCCCAGCAGCAGCGTTTCACCGGCGCAGGCGTAGACCTGGCCACGGCCGAGCTGGATGCCGGGCAGGTCGAACTCGGGATTGTGCGGCAAACCCACCACCCCGCCGCGAATCAGCCGCAGACCGTTGGCCTGGCTGGGCAGGTCGCGCACTACATCGCCGGGAATGGCGATATCGCTGATCAGCACCGGCTTGTGGTCGGCGAAATGGCTGGCATCCAGGAAGGGTTTGCTGCTGTTGGAAGCACTGACGACGATATCGGCCTGCCGGCAGGCGCTCGTCTCCTCGCTGCACACCAGCCGTCCCTCCGCCATCAGGCAATCGAATGCGGAGGCACGGGCCTGGACCGCATCGGCACCATCGCGCAAGGCCCGTTGATAGTGCTGCACGAAGCGTTGCTTGAAAGGGCCGCCATGGGTCGCTTCGCCATCGGCGTGTTCGCTCAGGTCGAGCAGGACATATTCGGCGACCGCCGCCAGGCGCGAGGCGGCGCCCGTCCGGCCCACCAGGCTGAGGCGAGCGCATTCATGGGCGACCAGGGCGGCATGCACCATGCCGATATTGCCGGTAGCGCCCACCACCGCCACATGCGCCTCGGCCAGGTCGAGGCCATGCGCCTGGGCGGTGTGGCGCAGGGTAGCCAGGCTGGTGGCCACGGTCAGCGCATTGCCGGAGGTGACGGCCGGGAACTGATGGTCGAACTCGCTGCAGTTGGCCGTGACGATGGAGGTGTAGCCGCCGAAACCGACCATGGAACAGCCATCCTGGCGAGCCAGCTCATAAGCGCTCAGTACTTGCTTGCGGATGCTGTCGGACTTGTTGAAGCGGATATCGTCCTCGATCGTTTCGGCATCCATCAGGATGCCGTACAGCACGATCTCCACCTGCTTGCCCAAGGGCGAGCGTACCTGACGGCGGACGATGCGCTGCGGCTCCAGCGCTGCCTGGATCTGCTCGCGCAGGCGGCCCAGCTGCTCCTCGTCGAAGGCGGCCAGGGAAGGGTCCCATTCCACCAAGCTGGCGCTATCGATCAGATGGGCGATAAATCCGACCTTTTCCATCGCTTCGCCGCCATCCGGCTCGCGCCGTGGATGGGCCAGCGGCGCGGCTGCCGGCAGGGGCTGGCTGCCGGACTTGCCCGGTTCGATCAAATAGGCCAGCAGGCCGGATACATCCTCGCCGGCCAGCTCCCGGCAAAGGGCATCGAGGCCGTCGTGCACTTGCTGAATGTACTCCGGCCGGAAATAGGCCGATGGCTCCAGGCGCAACACGCCTCGCTTGCCCAATGAGGGCAGGACGCGGATCTGCCGGCGGTGCAGCAGATAACCGGCGCATATCATGCTCAGCATGCCGTCCTGGGCCAGGCTGGCCAGCACGGCGGACGGATGGTCGGCCAGCTCGTGCAACTCGACACCCAGCATGGCGCCCTTGCCGCGCACATCCTTGATCACCCCGGGCCATTTGCGCTGCAAGGCCCGCAGCATCTCGAGCAAGGCGTTACCCAGTTGGGCGCAGCGGGCCGGCAGGCCATCGCGTTCGATGATCTCCAGCGTGCGCTTGGCCACGGTGGCCGACAAGTCGTCCTCGGCAAAGGTCGAGCTGTGCAGCATGCTGAATTCATTGCGGTAGCGATCGGCGGCAATGGCCAGGGCCGATATCTTGGCGTAGCCCCCGCCCAGCGATTTCGAGAAGGTCAGGTAATCGTTCGGCAGACCTTGCGCCTGGCTTTCCACGAAGCTGCCGGAGCGGCCCAGGCCGCATTGGATCTCGTCGGCGATGATGGCCACTTCGGGATGCTCGGCCTTGACGCGCAGCAGCAGGGCACGCCGTTCGGGACTCAATTCGATGATGCCGCCCTCGCCCTGGATGGGTTCGTAGATCAGCGCCGACATGGTGTTGAAGTACTTGGTCTCCAAGCGCAGCGGGGCGAAGGCGAATTGGTGGTAGCACTGGCGCCGGTCCTGCAGCAAGGCTTCGAAAGCGGCACAGTCGTCTATGAATACCGCGTCGGCGTTATTGCGGATAAACGGCAACCGGGCGTCGCGGTTCCAGGTCAACGCCAGCGAGCCACGGGTCTTGCCGTGGAAAGCGCCCTTGAAGGCGGCCACGAAGTCGTTGCGGTTGAAAGCCTGCTGGTTGCGATGCGCCAACGCGGTCAGCAGGGCATCCAGATCTTCCAGCGGCTCTTGCTTGAGCACGCGTTCGCATTGCTGCAGAAAGTCGTCGTCGATTTCCAGCTCGCCCCGCTCCAGCTTGATCTGCAAGGTCCGCACGGTGGCCGTCGCCGCCTCTGCCATCGCCTGCAGGCGGCGGCTGTATTCGTACTGGGCATGCTTGAGCGCCGCTTCCACCGCCTCGGTGCCGGTATTGAGCACGACAATCCGATAGTCGCGCCCGCCATGCTGTTTCAGGCTGTGCGCCAAGGTATCGCGCAGCATGGCGGTCTGGCCGCGCCGCGAACCCTGCACGTGGATGGGCCGGCCGGCCGCCACGCACTGCTCCAACACCTGGCGGATTTCGCTGTTGTTATGCCCCAGCAAGGTGGAACCGAAGCCCCCCACCAGATCCAGCACCGGCGTGGTGCCTTCGCCCTCGTCGCCGTCCTCCATATAGAGCAGGTCGCCCTCGGCCCGGCTGAAATCCACCAGCAAGCCGGCGGCCTGCAACAACGCTTCCTTACCCATCACACTTTGACCGACCAGCTTTTCCATCTTTTCTTCCTCATCAAGCTTGGGGCGCGGCGTCAGTGCGTGCCGCGTATCGTTTTGTTTATTCGTCTTTGTCCTGCCGATAGGCCGCCGCCAGCCGCAGCTGGCGGGCCAGGTTGTTCTTCAGCACCTCGCTGGTACCGGAAAACACCTGGGCAGGCATGGCGTTGCGCAGCTGCCGCTCGATCTCGCCGCTGAGAATGCCTTGCGCGGCATGGATCTGGACGGCGGCCAGGCTGTTCTGCACGCAGGCGTCCGATACCAGCAGCTTGGCCATCGCGGCCGCACCGTTGTCGGGCTTGCCCTGGTCCAGCTGCCAAGCCGACTTGTAGAGGGCCAGCCGCGCCGATTCCAGCCGCAGGGACATATCGACGAGCTTGTGGCTGACCGCCTGGTAGCCGGCGATGGCCTGGCCGAACTGATGGCGCGATTCGCTCCGTGCCACGCACAGCGCCAGCTGGCGCTGCATCACGCCCAGGTAGAGGGCGAACAGGCAGGTACGCTCCCAATCCATCGAAACCTGGAAGATCGGTCCGCCGCTGCCCTCGGCGCCGATACGGTCCTGTTCCGGAACCCACACATGTTCGAAGCGGATATCGCCCATCGCGGCGGTGCGCAGTCCCAGTTTTTCGTGCGGAACCGGGCTGATGCTGACGCCGGGAGTATTGGCGGCGAGGATGAAGGTGCTGAAATCGAAGTAGCGGTGACCCGGGCCGGTGCGGGCATGCACCAGCAGGAAATCCGCCACCGGGGCATTGGTGATGTAGCACTTGCTGCCGTTGATCACGTAGCCCGCACCCTCGCGTACCGCCCGGGTCTGCATGGCGAACACATCCGAGCCGGCTTCCGGTTCGGTGATGGCATGGGCGCCGATCAGTCCCTGCTGGATGCGCGGCAGCCAGCGGTCCAGCTGGGCAGGGCTGCCGTGTTTGAGCAAGGGTTGCAGGCAGGCGCACAGATGGGCGGCCAGGCCGAAAATCAGTCCGCTGTCCTGGCAATGCCGACCCAATGCCTCCAAGGCCAGGGAAGCATCGAAGGCACCATAGCCGCGCCCGCCCCGCTCGCGCTCGATAAACAGGGTATCGAAGCGATGCCGGTGCAGTACCTGCCAGAGCGGCCGCGAAAACTCGCCCGCCAAGTCACGCTGCTGCAGCTGCGGGTCGGCCAATTGCGCGGCGAGTTCGCCGATTTCCCGCTGGATGGCGGTTTGCTGATCGTTCAGTGAAAAATCCATGGCTCACTCGATGGGAAGACTCAAAAATTTGTGAAGCCTGAAAGCTCAGTTCAGCACCAGGGAAACCCGGGTGTTAACCAGCCGTGAAATATCAACGTTTCCTTCGCTTTTTCATTCCACTCCCCCCGCCCTCGCCGCCGCGAGGGAGCCTCGCTGACGCTCGAACAGTGACTCGTCCAGAGGCTCCTTGGGCGTTGCCGCGCTGGGAGAAGACTCCAGCAGCAAGTGGAAATTGATACCGCCGGTGCCAAAGGCATTGACCGCCGCCCGCCGAGGGCCGGCCACCGGCTCGGGCCAGGCTTGCGCGTCGGCAAGCGGATCGAAGCCGAGCTCCGCCAGCTGCAAGTGCGGATTGATGGGCGGCCGCAGGCGGTTGGCCGGCAGCCAGCCGCGTTCCATGGCCAGCACCACTTTGATGACGCTGGCCATGCCGGCTGCCGCGAAACAGTGGCCGAAACGGGTCTTCAGCGCGCCGAGCGGACGGCTACGGTCCGGCAGGGGCCGGTAGACCCGCGCCAATGACGCGATCTCGACCTGGTCGCCGATGCGGGTACCGGTGCCATGGGTTTCGATAAAGTCGATGTGGTCGCCGTCATAAGCCACTTGGTCGAGCGCCCGCTGCATGGCTTTGATCTGGCCTTCGCTATTGGGCGCGATCATCGATTTGCTGTCGGTGCAGCCGGCCAGGGCCGTAATCAGCGCCCGCACCGGCGGGCCGTCGCCGGCACTGAGCGGACGGCGGCTCAATACCAGGGTGGCGGCGCCGTCGCCGGGGGTGAAGCCGTTGGCCTCGCTGCTGAAGGTGGCGATCAGGTCGGGCGCCAGCATGCGCTGCGAGGAACAGAGGCAGAGGTCATTGATATTGACCGGCAATTCCACCCCGCTGACCAGGGCCAGATCGCAGCGGCCGGCCCGCAGGCTATTGACCGCCAGGTCGATGGCCGCCAGCGAACCGGCACAGGCCGCCTCGACCGCCACGCATTGCGCTTGCAGGCCAAATTGTTCCGCCACCAGGCGGCTGATACCGCTGGCCGCCAATTGCTCCAAGGCAGGGATATGGGCGGCTTGCTGGGCCAGGCGGCAGGCGACCGCGACCAGGCCGGCGCGGATGGCCGCATCGGACAGGCCTTGCATCACCGCGGTCTTGCGCAGGCTGTCTTCCACTTGCAGGCGGAAGTATTTGCAGGCGGCCAGCTTTTCGGCCGCCAAGGTCAGATTGGAGGCCGTCACGGCCAATACCCGCCCACCTAGCAATCGTCCCGCCAGGCCTTGGGCCGCCTCTTGCGCGGCGGTGCTGGCCGCCAACTGGGGCGCGCCGTAGCCCTGGCCGGCCAGGTCGGCCTGCACCCGCTCCAGCCATCCCAAGGGCAGTGCCGAGGCGCGGCCGATGTAATAGCTGCCCGGCTCCGCCGGATCGTCGTGGCGATACACCTGCGGCAGGAAGCGTGGCCCTTCCAGTGCGCTGAAGCTGTCGGCCGGACCGACCAGATAGTCCCAGTACTCGTCCAAACCCGCCGCCTGGCCGAAACAAGCTCCCATGCCCAACACGGCGATGTCCGCCCGATCCACGGCGGGTGCGGCTTCGACCGCGCCCGGAAACTCGCTGCTCAAGCGCACACCGAAGGCGCTGCCGCGCAGATCCTCGCCGGCTACCAGGGTGGCGATCCGGCCCTCGCCCAGCGGGATGGCCTGGCTGGGCAGCAATAGATTGAGCAGATCGTTGAAGCGCCGCGCCACCGGCTCATCGGCCGTGCGCGAAGGGGGAACCTGGCGATGGCGCATCACCAACAGCGCCTTGACCAAGCCGGTCAACACGCTGGCGGCATAGGTATAGCCGGTGGTGTTCTGCGCCGCGCCCCAGTAGCACATGCGCAGCGGGTCGCTGCGATAGACGGCGGCGGCCGTGGCGGCCAGCATATTGGCGTAGCGTGCCTCGCAGCAGTTGCGCAGCATATCGACGTAGACCAGGTCGCGATCGCATAGCGCCGTCCGTTGTGCCGCCAGGCCGGCTTCGTCACCGGGCTGGCAAGCGTAGAGGCCGTCCAGATAGGCCAGCGCACGCGGCTCCGGCGCGTGGCAAGCCTTCAATACCAGGGCGCAAGCACCTTCGCCTATGCCGCCCAAGCCATCCTCGGCAAACGTCGCCCCCTGTTGGCGAACGGCAATGCCCTGGCTGGACAGCACATCCAGCATCAATTCGGATTCCACCCCCTGGGCAGCCAGCAACAGCACCGCCCGCGCCCTGCCCTGCCGCAGCGATTCGCATGCGGCCAGCAGCGCCTGGATACCGGCCCCATCCAGCGATTCCAGCGCCATGGATTGACCGCGCAACTTGAAGAATGCTGCGATGCGGGCCGGGATGGAGCTGGCCATCTCACCGACCTTGTCATGCGAAGTGGCCGAGAAATCCCGTTGCAGTCCCTGCCTCAGTTGCGCGGCCAGGCGCTCGGACGGATCGCCCGCCGACGGCCCCCCCAACGTTTCCGCTTCGCCTTCCGCCACGGCGGCAGCGGCGAACTCCACCGCCAATTGCTGTGCATGGATGCGGGCGAAATTCTCATAGCCGCGATTCAAACCAAAGCCGGTGCAAAAGATCACGTCGGTGAATTCGGCGTCGATACCGCCCTCGGCCAGACCGGCTTGCTCCAAGGCCTGCTGGGCCATTTCGAACAGATGCAGCTGGATGGTATTGATGGAATCGCGATAGATGGGCGGGATGCCGAATTGGGCCAAGCCGGCCTGGACCGGCCCCATGCGCCGTAGCGCTTCGGTTGCCGGTGCGGGTGCTTGCAGCCGCTGCCAAAAGGCATCGGGGTGTTCAATGCCGCCATACCGGCAGGCCATGCCCACCACGGCCACGCTCGCCTGGGTCACGGAAGCTTGCGGCATCAGGCGCTCACCAGCTTGTCGGCGTCGGCCAGGGCACGGTAATCGATCTTGCCGTTGGCGTTCTTGGGCAGCGCTTCCAACCGGCACAAGCCGTGCGGAATCATGTACTTCGGCAGCCGGGTGGCACAGAAGGTCTTGAGATCGGCGATACCGATCGCGACATCGGCATCGCGGGTGGCCAGATAGACCATCAGCCGCACGCTTTGGCCCTGCTCGGCCACCACCGCCACCTCGGCGATATCCGGATGGGTCGCCAACACCGACTCGATCTCGCCCAGCTCCACCCGATAGCCATTCAGCTTGAGCATGCGGTCGATCCGGCCGTGGTACACCAGGATGCCGTTGCGATAGGAACCATAATCGCCGGTGGCATGCTGGTTGAGCAGATGGTTCTCGGCATTGGCCGGGTCGTGCCTGCGCCAGTAGCCCGGCGTCACGCAGGCGCCCGCCACCCAGATCTCGCCGATATGCCCATCGTCGGTGCCCAAGGGGTCGCCCTCCTTGTTGCGCAGCCAGACTTCTGCGCCACGGATGGGTTTGCCGATGGGCAAGGGCGAAGCGCTGAGCAAGTCGGCCTTCGTCACCTTGTGAAACAGACAGACATTGGTCTCGGTCGGCCCATAGAAGTTGTACAGCTGGCAGGTAGCCGGCAGGTAGCGGGCCAGCGACTGCAATTGCGGCATCGGCATCACTTCGCCGGCAAAGATGACATGGCGCAAACGCAGCGGGGCGACCGCATCCCAGATGCCGGCCCGGCTGATCAGCGCCAGCAGCGAGGGCACGGTATAGAGCACGGTAATGTCCTGGTAGCGCAGGATGTCGGCCAGCCGGCTGATGGCTTGCTGTTCTTGCTCATGGCTGACATAGACCGCCGCACCGTGACGCAGGCTGCCGAATAGATCGAAGGTGCTGAGATCGAAATTGAAGCTGGCGATATTGAGCAGGCGGTCTTCCCGGCGTAGCCCCAGCTCCTCCCCGCACCAGTTGATGAAATTAGCCAGATTGCGGTGGCTGAGCTGCACCCCCTTGGGCTTGCCCGTCGATCCCGAGGTATAGAGGATGGCAGCCAGGCAATCCGGCGCTACCGGCTCGCCGGCAGCCAGGCTCAAGCCCCGCTCGTACAAGGACGCGTCGTGCAAGACCAGCAGCCTGGCATCGTCCAGCTGGGGCGCGGCTTCGCCCTCGGCCAGTAGCAGCACCAGCCGTTCGACACAATCGGGCACGCCCAATAGCTGCAGTTCGGCAAGGTGGGCCGAATCGACGATCAGCACGCGCGCCTCGGCATCTTCGACGATACCCGCCGCCCGGTGCACCGGTTGGCCACCGTCCAGCGGTACATAGCAGGCGCCCGCATACAGGCTGGCCAGGATGGCCATGGCGTAGCGATTGCCCTTGCTCATCCAGATCGCCACCCGTTGCTGCGCCATCCCCGCCAATTGCTCATCCGCCAGCGCAGCGACCCAAGCCGCCGCCTGTCCATAGGAGACCCCCCCTTCCGCCAGCAGGAACACATCCTCCGGGCGGGTACGGGCATAGTGCGCAAGGGCTTGGTGCACGGCGCCGGCCGGTGCGAAATGACGGTTCTGTTCCATTACGATCTTCCCGAGGAGTCGGGCCCGGCGATGGCCCGGTATTGAAGTCGATACCAGCCCGCGCCGCCGCGCGGGCCGTCAGGCGTTTCTCTAGTGCTTGGCCAGCAGTTGGTTTTCGTGCGCCGACTCGGTAAAGATGGCGATGGCCTGGTCCAGGTCTTCCTGGGTATGGGTGGACAGCACGCTGATACGCAGGCGGGCATCACCCACCGCTACCCCCGGGAACACCACGGTCTGGCAGAACAGGCCACGCTGGCGCACCGAGCGGCCCATGGCCATGGTCTTCTGCTCATCGCCGATCACGATGGGGATGACCGCGCTTTCGCTGTGCTCGGTATTGAAACCGGCTGCCTGCAAGGCACTGCGCAGATAGCGGATATTCGCCCACAGCTTGGCCAGCCGTTCCGGCTCCTGCTCCATCAACTCCACCGAACGGATCAAGCCGGCCGCCACGCCGGCCGGGATGGTGGCGGCGAACACATAGGAGTTGGCGTAGAAGCGCAGGTAGTCGATCACCTCGCGGTCGCCCACCACGAAGCCGCCCATGCCGGCCAGCGCCTTGCTCATGGTGCCGACCTCCAGGTCCACTTCATGGCACAGGCCGAAATGCTCGGCCGTACCGGAACCGCGCTTGCCCAGCACGCCGGTGGCGTGGGCATCGTCGATCAGCAAACGTGCGCCGTACTGCCGGGCAAGTTCCACCATCTGCGGCAAGCGGGCGATATCGCCATGCATGCTGAATACACCGTCGGCCACGATCAACTTGCCACCCGAGCGGGCATCGGCCTTTTGCAAGGCGGTTTCCAGCGAGGCCATATCGTTGTGCTGGTAGATGCGCCGCGCGGCACCGGACAGCTTGCAGCCGTCCTGGATGCTCATATGGTTGTACACATCGCTGATCACCGTATCGTTGCCGCCCAACAAGGCCGAGATCACGCCGACATTGGCGGAGTAGCCGGATGGGAAAACGATGCAGGCCTCCCGCCCCTTGAATGCGGCCAGCTTGGCTTCCAGCTCCAGGTGCAGGGTATTGGTGCCGCCGATCAGGCGACAGCCGGTATTGGTCGCGCCATAGCGCTGGGTGGCATCGACGATGGCCTCGATCACACGCGGATCGTTGGCCAGTCCCAGGTAGTTATTGGATGCGAACATCAGGAACTCGCGTTCCATGCCGCTGAATTCGTCAAAGATCACCGCCCGGTTGGTACAGGCGCTGCGGAAGGGCATGCCGTACCAGAACAGGCCCTTGTCGGTGCGGTCACGCAGGAAGGGAGCGAAGCGATCCACTTTGGCAAACAGATCGCGGCTGCTGTCGCCGACGAAATCGCGCATGGTGAGCTTGTCGAAATCGACCTGTTCCTCGGCTACCGGCACCTTGTCCGCAACGACGTCCGCCGCCTCGGCCACGGACAAGCGGTCGGACGCGCCATCCAGCAGAGGATGGCGGCTGAATCGCTCGATCAGGCACCCCAGTGTCTCCAGACCTTCCGCGTCCACGGTAGCCGGCAGGCTGAACAGCTTGTTCAGATCGCCCACGATATAGGCCAGCATGATGGAATCGACACCCAGTTCTTCCTGCAACAGCGCTTCCGGCGGCAGATCGGCCAGGGCGTACTGGGTATGCTGCCGGACCACGTCCAGCACCACGGCACGCCCGATCGCATAGGCATCCACCGGCATTTCGCCCTGCCCTTCCTCGGCCTGCAGCCGTGCCAGTACTTGCGCGGCATCGCTACGCAGTGCATAGGGGCTGAAGCGTTCGATCAGCATGGCCAAGGTTTCCACGCCCTGGATACCGATGGTCTGCGGCACCTGGAACAACTTGTTCAGATCCGCACCGATGGTGGCGATCATGATCGAATCGATACCCAGCTCCTCCTGCAATAAGGCAGTGGCGACCAGATCCTCGGCGGCGTAGCGGGTGTGCGTCCTGACGACGCTGAGGATCAGTTCTTCCTTGTCCGATCGCGAGGCGATGGCTTGTTCGTTCATTGCGCAGTCCTTGTGCGTTGGCCGCGCCGGCCATGCGGGCAGCGGCGCGGTAGGTAATAGCGAAGCTCAGAGAGAGTTGGTTTCCAGCGGCGAATCGGCGGCCTGCGGCACCAGCTGGATCGGAATGGTCGGCGCTGCCGGCGCCGGACGATTCTCGGCTGCATCACGGATCAGCTTGTCGCGCAGGCGCAGGTAGTAGGCGTTGACCTTATCGACCGGAATCAGGTTATTGGCCTTCAGGCTGGAGGCACGCGGCCACTGGCCTTCGATGGCTTCCAGGTCCTTCGCCTGCTGGATAAAGCGCTCCATGCGGCACATCATCCAAGGTCGCAGACGGCGCCAGAGTGGGATGGGCAAGGGTTTGAAGAAGGGGAACAGCAAGTCCTTCTTCGGCTCCTGGTAGCAGAAGCAGACCCAGGTGTTCTCATCGTCGATGGGCGTGGCGACCAGATAGACATCGAACACGTCATTGCGGATCTGCACCAGGTTGGGCATCAGCACATCCACGCCGATGCGCCAGCCGCGCTGCCAGGGGAACTTGGCCTCCAGCGTTTCCTGGGCCGAACGATCATCATCGGGACGCAGGATAAAATCGCTGGTGATCAAATGGCCGTCGATGGAACAGCGGAACTCGTCCACCCGGCCGCCCTTGGGGTCCCAGATATTCAGGAAAGAGCCCTTGTGCACGAAAGGCACGTGGTACACCTCGCAGACGCTTTCGACGTAGCGGGTGTAATGGATGGGCGCATCCCAGCCGTACAGGGAGGTGAAGCCCTTGTACTCGGAGAAGTTGGTGAACATCGGCACTTCGGGATAGCTGTCCTGCGGCTCGCCATTCCAGAGCCAGACCAGGCCATGCTGTTCATGCACCTTGTAGGACGGCACCTGCATGGTGCGGGGAATGACGCCGCACTTGCCCAGTACCGGCATGTGCACGCATTTGCCCTGCTGGTCATACTGGAAGCCGTGGTAAGGGCAGGCGATGGCGTCGCCATGCTGCTTGCCCTTGCTGAGCAAGACCCCCTTGTGCGCACAGCGATCCTGCAGGCAGGCGACCTGCCCCTCGGTGTCGCGGTACAGCACCAGCTTCTTGCCCAGCCGCATGATGCCGACCGGCTTGTCGCGCTTTACATCCTGACCACGTATTACGGCGTACCACTGGTTGGGTATCATTTTCCGCTCTCTCCGTCAGCCAATCTAAAGATCAATTCCTCCAGCCTGACCACGCTGTGAAAATTCGCCGGGTGAATCTCCTCCAGGGGAATCCGTATCCGGTACTCCGTCGATATGAAATCGACGATGTCGAACACCGAGACGGAATCGAGGATATTCAGCTCCATCAGCGGCGTTTCCACCGTCAGCTGCTTATCGCCGTCCAGAAAGCTGCGCGAGATAAAACCCAGCAGCTTTCCGGAGAAATCATGTAGGGATGGCATAGTTGTCCTGGCTTGGAACGGTGGATGCGATGGCCTCGTCAGGGCCGCTCGGGTCGCGCGTCGGCTGGGCGGGCGAGATCGGACGCAACCCGCCCAGGCGGAAGATCTCGGTCGCCAGCATGGCTGGGGTATTGAATTGGTAGAGCGCTTCCGGCGACACCAGCACACCGTGCTCGGTTTCCAGGGCGGACAGGATGTACAAGGCCGCGACCGAATCCAGCCCCAGCGCGGCAAATTGATCGTCGGCGTGGATATGCGCCAGGCTGCAGCGATTGAGCTTGGCGACCATGGCCCGCAGCCATAGGCAGATACCGTCCTCGCTGGCCAGGTCCAGCCGGGCGAGCGCCAGCTCGGCGGCCTGGTCGTGCGTGCCGGCCGCATCGCTGCCGGCCTCGCTCCAGCTGTAGTAGCTGCTCAGGCAGCCATTGAGGTAATCGCCCTTCAGCGCCACGCGTTGCAGCTTGCCGGACGAGGTCAGCTTGACCGTCTTGCGGGGGACAAAAATGATCTTGTCGGCCTTGACGCCAAACTTCTGGATCAGCCGCTGATTGATGACCGCCACCAGCGCGGCGAAATCCATCTCGGCCTGGCGTGCTTCGATGGCCAGAATCAGCTGCTCGCGCTCGCCTTCTTCCACCGCGAACGCCACCGCCCGGCAATGCTTGAAATCGGTGCAGACGACGGCGGCCTCGTATTCAAGATCCTGCGGGTAGAAATTGACCCCGCGGATAATGATGACTTCCTTGAGCCGGCCCGTGACATACAGCTCGCCGTCGGCCAGAAAGCCCAGGTCGCCGCTGCGCATATAGCGGCCGGTCCGGCCGGCGATCTGCTGGCCGAACTGGTGCCGCGTCTTGGCCGGGTCATTCCAATAGCCCTGCGCGACGCTGGGCGCGCTCAACCAGATTTCGCCGATCTCGCCATCCTGCAATTCGACCCCCAGCTGCGGATCGACCACCCGTACATCGAAGGAGCGGTGCGGCCGGCCGCTGCTGACCAGGTAACGGCTTTCCGGGTCGGATTCGGGCAAGGCGCTGAGCTGGTTGCGGCCCAGCAAGCGGGCGCTGACGCTAAGCGATTTGAAATGGGTATCCAGCGGCTTGCCGGAAACCATCAAGGTCGCTTCCGCCATGCCGTAGCAAGGGTAGAGCGCTTCCGGCCGGAAGCCTGCGCGGGCAAAACGCTCGGCAAAGCGCTGCATCGTGTTGTAATTGATCGGCTCGGCACCGCAGAAGGCAATATTCCAGCTGCTGAGGTCCAACTGCTCCAACTGGCGGTCGCGAATATTATTGACGCACAGTTCGAAGGCGAAATTCGGCCCGCCGCTGCTGGTGCCCCGAAAGCGCGATACCGCTTCCAGCCAGCGAAACGGACTGCGCAGTACCAGGTTGGTCGGCATCAGCATGGTGGAAAAGCCGGCGCAGACCGGCTGCAGGATGCCGCCCACCAGGCCCATATCATGGTAAGGCGGCAACCAGATCACCGAGCGGCTGACCCCGGCGCGATGGCCGAAGCAGGATTCGATCAGGCGCGAGTTTTCCACCAGATTGCGGTTGCTGACGATCACCCCCTTGGGCTTACCGGTCGAGCCGGAGGTGTATTGCAGCATGGCGATATCGTCGGGATTCGCGCTGAAATCGCTGAAGCGCCCTGGTCGCTCGCCCAGGCAGTCTTCCATGCTGAGCCAGCGCAGGCCCTTCAGCGCCTGGTCCTGGTCGAGATCTTCCAGCATGGTGGCAAGACAGGCCAGATCGGTAATGACGATCGGGTCCTCCAGATCGCGCAGAATCAGCTTGAGGCGCTCGCGCTGCAAGGGATTGCGCGGCGGAAAGGTCGGCACCGCGATGGCGCCGGCGGCCAGGCAGGCATAAAAGGCCGCCACGAAATTCTTGCCCTGCGGCAACACCAGCACCACCTTCGCCTGGCCTTCATCGTCGGCCCGCAGCACGCTCTTGATCGAATGGGCGATGCGGGTAACCAGGACTTCCAGTTCGAAATAGCTCAGCACCTCTTCCTGTTCGGCATCTTCGCCGAGCACGGTGTAGACCATCTCGCGCGGGGCATTCTCGACGCGGTATTTCAGCAGATCCAAAAAGGTATGGCAGTCGGACACTTGCTGGCCATGCGGGCGACGATAGCCGGCCATCACATCATCAGCCGCAAGCAGGTCGTCGGCTCCAGTCATCAGCTGGATGGGGATTTCGCTTGATGTCATCGGGGCACTTTCGAGGTTGTAGCCAAATCAGGAATGGGCGCGAGGCCGGACATCTATCCAACAGGCGATAACGGGATTGCCGTCCACCAATACCGGCGAGCCGGCCCGGTCGGCGCTGAATCCGGCCTTGCGCAATAGCCGCTCGACGCCCAACGGCGAGACCGTGATGATGCGGCGGGCACCGCTGCCGGCTGCCCGCTCCAAAGTCGCGCGTAAAAGTTCTATGGCGTTGGGTGAAGAGAATTGCCCGAGCGGCAACTTGGCCGGACTGACATCGGCGCAAGCCGCCGCGCTGAAATCCACCGCCGCGAAACGAGACAACTCCCAGATATCGGGCGAGTTGGGTACGGGCAGATCCCCCAGCAATTGCGGAAAAATCTCACCCAGCAGGTAGGGACGAGTGGTAGGAAGGAGACGAGCACCACCGACGACTTGACCTTCGAAATCTTGAGCGACTATATAAAGTGTATCGGGCCGATCAAATTGATCGAACTCCAGCCCGTCTTGGCACTGCAACTGCCAACCAAGCTTTTCCACGAAGACTCGATGTCGGTAACGGGCGAGTCCCATGAACAAGCCTGACGGTAAATGGTCAGGTCTTCCGGTTACGATTTGCACCACTACCTCCTAATAGAGCGCTTCTATACGAGCGTCTTGGGGCACTATTGAATCGGTCTCAGGCTTTTTACGTAACTACCAATTCTGGTGGGCCAAGGACATGGCTGGAACTTATTTCGGTAACGATGAGCTGCTAGGAACGCCACCAAAAAAGGTAGGGAGACCGTGGTGGGAAACAAAAAGCGGCGCCCTGCGCCGCTTACGGAGTGACTTTGCTGCTCAGTTGAGAAAGCCCATCATGGCGGCCCGCACCACCGCCGCGGTCTTGTTGGACGCATCGAGCTTGGCCACCGCGTTCTTGATGTGAAAATTCACGGTGTTTTCCGATAGCGACAAAATGGCCGATATCTCACCGGCGGTCTTCCCGTCGGCTGTCCACTTCAGTATCTCCACCTCGCGCTGAGTCAAGCGTACCTTGACCTCGATCCCCAGCTTGGGCGCCAGAATACGCGTCAGCGCATTGTGCGAGGTCTGCACCAGCCAGCGCATTCGCAACTCCTTGCTCTGCAGCTCCTCCGCCGTGATCGGTCCGCTGGAGCGGGCCAGCGTCAGCATGCCGCCCACGCCATTGGCCGTGCAGCTCGACTGCGCCCATCCATGGCGCAAGCCAAAGGCCTGTGCCTCGTCCCACATCTCGGCTACCGAAGCGAACACCTGGTCCGACCAGATAATCGGGGTCTGCGAATGCTGGCCATGCAGCACCGTCGCATCCCGCCGCAGATATCCCTGCTCCTGGTAGCGCTGCTGCCAGGCCACGGGATAGTTGTTCAGGATGATCATTTTGGGATTCGACAACGGCAGCGGCACGCGCAAACCGTAGGCGCAATATTCGAAACCCAAGGCGACCGCCGCGATTTCGATCTGCTTGAACAAGGCATGCTCGCAATTGAGCCCCTCTTGTGCGGACAGCAGGTCCTTTTGCCAATTCTTCATCTTCCCCCCAACTGGTTTATCCGGCCATCCTCGGCCGGCTAGCTGCGTGCCTGGCTTACCAAGCGCGACAGAACGTACCCCGTTTTTTACTGCACAGCTTTTTTGCGCTGTTTATCTATCGAGCGTTGCAAAACGACCACGCCATGGCGTCCTCCCGCCCAGGACGGCATGTGCAATCCAACGTAAAAACCTTACAAGACAAGCGGACGACGGGAACAGGGCAAGAGGGGAAGTTGCATAAACGACGCGCAGGCGTGATCGCAACCGATGCAAAGAACGGCTGGACTCCCACGCATACCTGGGACCGGCGAGCGCAAGAATAGGCAAGCCAGGCGCTCGACCACGGCTCAGCCTGCACAAGACCCACTTGTACAGAACCATTGCGGCCTGGATATCGGCCATGACTTTTCCTCCCCCCATTGGCGCGGCCATCTCGCTTGGGCGAGTGCAGCCGCGATGCAGGAGAACCGCACCGACACCCTCAAGGGGCTTTGCGCCGGTGCGAAATAAAATGGGTCTAATGCCCAATAGAGTAAAAACTACTTGCCGAAAAGTACCACCAAGATCACGACGTGAACAGCGCTTTCCGGCTTATCAACCTATTAATATTCAGGTATTTGGCGTTTTTCTAAACAAGGTACGGTTTGCCGAATGCCGGCAAAGCAGTTGCCCGTGGCACCCAAAACCGTGCCGTTCACTCATCCAGACCCAACAATAAAATGCCAGGCAGCGGCCTTAGTTGTCGGAACGGCCTTGCTTATCCAGTCGACCGCGTTTCGCGGTATCGTCGACATGAATCGCGCCGCTCTTATCATTCGCTGACTTGGTATCGGCCAGCTTCTGCTTGGCGGCCCCGCGACGCTGGCCGCCCTTACGGCCGATATCCGCCATATGCGAACGATTGGCGCTGACCGCGGCACCACCCTTGCGGCCCGCCTCGCGCGCCTCGGCCGAATCGAACTCGTGGGCGGTTCCTTTGGAATGGGCGGCCTGGCCGCCCTTGCTGGCAATTTCGCGTTGCTTATTTTCGTCCATCGATGCAAAACCGCGCTTGGACGTCCCATTAGAGGTATCAGAAGTCATTGCATTTCCTTTCATCAAGTATGTAATGCCTAATTCATTGCGGTGCGAGGGCCATTCCTTTCACGCTTCTTGGCACAGGCTAGGCAAGGGGTGGCAAACAACGTGCCCACCCCCAGGTGACTTCACAAAAGATCGTCCGGAAACCACTTAAACAATTGATTTGACATCTTCCCCCGCCACTCGCCAACGCTCGCCGGCTTGAAGCCGGAAAGGGGGGGCTTCCTACGGCGGGGCCCGGCCGCATCGAGTAACTTTTACCGCCCCCGCCCCCCGCCCGCGTCCAGACACCGGATTCCGGCAGTTGGCATCCTCATCCATCGCTATAGCAGCACCCGCACACCTTCGCCGCGCATAGCCAGCGAGCGCACTTCCACCAACTTGGCCAGCTGCGCCACCAGGCTAAAGAGCGAACGGCCACTTTCCACCTCGATGACGACATCCATGCAGCCTTCGCCCTGCGGCAGTAGCGCCTCGAAGCGCCGCACGGCAAAACCACGATGACGTACCACGCGTAACACGCGTTCCAACGCATCGCTATTGTTATCGACACTCAAGTTCAGTTGCTTGGGCATGGTCTTACTCCAGGGCGGGGATTAGTCGTACTGCAAGGCGGGCCGAAAATGACGAAGCCCCCGATCTCTCGACTCGGGGGCTTCGTCTGGCATTCGGCAGTGGGTATCTGTTCTAGCTTCCCCTCCGCGCAAGCACCAACGCGCCCCATGATCGAATCATCATGGTGCGTTTAATGGTTTTGGTCAGCGCGAAAGCTTGGAGAGACATAGTATTGTTGCGGCGCAAAATTAAAACAGACGACCAGACTGTACCTGCTAGGCAGCCAAGCTGGCAAGTACGCAATGAGCAGTATGTTGCCGACCCACCATGACGTTGCTGGCCGCGCCATTTTGGTGCAGGCTCGCCTCGAAACGGCGCGATCAAGGCGGATAAGCCTGCGCCGCGCAGCTACCTCGCTTCGTATTTCCGCTTTGCATATCAACAGCTTGAATCACGAACTGCGCGGATACATCGGACCCACCGTTGCCTGGCACACTTGCTGCATTGCAATATGCGGGCAGCCCACTTTCGAGGAAGTGGATCACTGCCAGGTTCGTTGGGGAGTCTGACTGGTAGCCCACATCCGCTGAACCGGCTTAGCGCCCTCCCGCCACGGCAGGAAAGGGCATCGATCCGGTTGGAATGGATAGATAGCTACGGAAAGGCGTGAAGACGCCGATCCGACAACAACGGCGTCCCCACGTGGAGATATCCGCTTGGGGACGCCGTCTTTTTTTCCAGTCACCGCATGGCGGCGTAAACTGATGAAAGCAATGCGCACCGACATCGACCAAGCGATGATGAACCCTATCCCCCTCCCCTCCGCCCCAGCCGCCAGCCTGATCGACGCCCACGGTCGCCGCATCGACTATCTGCGCGTATCGGTTACCGACCGTTGCGATCTCCGCTGCAGCTACTGCCTACCCAAGGGTTTCAAGGGTTTCGAAGAACCTGCTCATTGGCTGACTTTCGAGGAAATAGAGCGGGTGGTGGGCGCATTCACCCGCTTGGGCGTGCGACGAGTCAGGCTGACCGGCGGCGAGCCGCTGCTGCGCCACCAATTACCGCAGCTGGCCCACAGACTGAATGCCTTGCCGGGACTGCTCGACCTGTCGCTCTCCACCAATGCCACCCAATTGGTCCGGCACGCCGACGATCTCAAGGCTGCCGGTATCCGGCGCCTGAACGTGAGCCTGGATTCGCTGGACCGCGGCCGCTTTGCCGCCATCGTAGGGCGCGACATACTGCCGAATGTGCTGGCCGGCCTGGATGCCGCCGCCGCCACCGGCTTCTCGCCGGTCAAGATCAATATGGTGGTGCAGGCCGGCGTGAACGACGACGAAGTGGAAGCCCTCGCTGCCTATTGCATGGCGCGCGGTTTTATCCTGCGCCTGATCGAAGCCATGCCGGTCGGCGACACCGGCCGCAACAGCGCCTTTGTCGATCTCCAGCAGGTGGTCCAACGCCTGGCCAGGCAATTCGACCTCAGCCCCTCCGCCATCGAACTGGGCGGCGGCCCGGCCCGCTACTGGCAAAGCCAGGATGGCCGCTTCACCCTGGGCGCCATCACACCTATCTCGCAACATTTCTGCGCTACTTGCAATCGCGTTCGGCTGAGTGTGGACGGCACCCTTTATCTCTGCCTGGGTCAGGACGACAAGCTTGAACTTCGCCCCCTGCTACGTGCCGGCATCGACGACCAGCAACTGGAACAAGCCATACGCGACGCCATCCAGCGCAAGCCCGAACGGCATGAGTTCCGGGAACAACCGGGCAAGATCGTGCGTTTTATGGCCGCAACCGGTGGATAGACGGTAGGCGCGCGAATTTTTTCGCATTTGCGTGACGCTCCCCAGCGATTGCCGCCTGGAGATCGGCGCAAAGCGACCTTAAGCGGCAACTTCATCAAAAATTTTTGTGGGTGCCCGCCTTTTTAGGAACAGATACTTAGCGTCGATTCTTAAAAAAATTGGCCTGTAGCCTGCCTCCCGGCTGAAAACACGCTTGACAGTTTTTTTTCGACCCCTATAATGGCGGCTCTTCGTAACACACGAAGCGAAACGAAACGAAGCGGGAGTAGCTCAGTTGGTAGAGCGCAACCTTGCCAAGGTTGAGGTCGAGAGTTCGAGACTCTTCTCCCGCTCCAAGTTTTGCTGCTAAAGTGTGTGACGGAAATGCGGGAGTAGCTCAGTTGGTAGAGCGCAACCTTGCCAAGGTTGAGGTCGAGAGTTCGAGACTCTTCTCCCGCTCCAGATAATGCCAAAAAAGGGAAAGCGACAAACTTTCCCTTTTTTGTCTGTAGCTAACGGCGGGTTAGCAAAATGGTTATGCAGCGGATTGCAAATCCGTCCATCCCAGTTCGATTCTGGGACCCGCCTCCAAAGAATCAATGATTTAGCCCGCTTAAGCGGGCTTTTTCACGCCTGTTTCATCCCTCTGCTTCATTCTCCGCCACCCTGAATTGCGGGTTTGCCAACCAGGCAACGGACCGTCAATCCGTCCATGCGCGTTCTAAACGTAGCTAGTCGGCTGTTTGCCGAAGGGCGCGTTCATACACCAGCAGATCTCCCGCCGAAAAGCAGCAGAAGATCACTTCCTGAATAGTCGCGAACTCGACAAGCACCGAGCGAACAGTGGCCACCGCAAGCGCCGCCGCGCACCATCCACGCCTCCACCGCCAAGAAGCGATGAATTCGCTGCATTCACTATGGCGTCCACCGCTAGCGTGGTGATATCCGCCTGGATGGCGCGGAGGATGGGTGGTTTTGAAAATATCATTTCAGTTGGGAAGTAAACGGGGCCGTACCCAAGGAGCAGAGCGGATTCTACGGAGCGCGCGTGCTCAATGAAATGGCAGCGGTACAGCGCCCAGGGTTGCACACGTGACAGTGGAGATACGGCTGAGCCTGAAATGGCATGCATATAATTTGCCCGCTTGCCATTCCGGTGCAGTCACAGCGGACTCCCCTCCCCGTCTGGGCTCATCGCTGTCCCCAACACGCTCGCCACGAGGCCTTGCCGATGATTCACTCTCCAACCCGCCGTACTTTTTTGCTCACAGCCGCAGCCCTTCCCCTTATAGGCGCCTGTGGTTCCCTGGACATTGCCGCCGGTCCGCGCACCGCGACCGCGCAAGCGCAGCTCGCACAACTCGAACTCGCCTTTAAAGGCCGCATTGGGTTTTTTGCGATCGATACAGGCAACGGCAGCTCGCTTGGCTACCGCGCCGATGAGCGCTTTCCCATGTGCAGCACCTTCAAGATGATGCTCGCCGCAGCAATCCTGGCGCGCAGCACGCAAACGGATGGCTTGCTCAAGCAACGGATCCAGTACGGCCAGCACGACCTGCTCCCCCATTCGCCGATTACCGAGCAACATCTCAAGGACGGCATGCCGGTCGCCGATCTTTGCGCCGCGACGGTCCAATACAGCGACAATGGCGCCGCCAATCTCTTGATGAAGATACTCGGCGGTCCGGCAGCCCTGACCGCCTTTGCGCAATCCATCGGCGACCACACCTTCCGCCTGGATCGCTGGGAAACCGAGCTCAACACAGCCATCCCCGGGGATGGCCGAGATACCACCACGCCCGCAGCCATGGGGCGCAGCCTGCAAGGACTTGCGCTTGGTAACGCCTTGCCCCCTCCGCAGCGAGAGCAATTGCAGACTTGGCTACTTGGCAACACGACCGGCGCCACGCGGATTCAAGCCGGCGTACCCGCCGGCTGGCGGGTGGGCGACAAAACGGGCACGGGTTCCTATGGCACGGCAAACGATATCGCCGTTCTTTGGCCTGCACATCGTGCACCCGTCGTCGTGACGGTTTTTACCACGCAGAAAGAACAGCATGCCAAGGCACGTAACGATGTGATCGCTTCCGCTGCCAGGATTGCGGTGGATTGGCTCGTTTAAAGCTAAAAATGTGCGGCGGGTCGCCTAGGAAGAGCTTCAGCTTTTCTTCGAAGCTGTTCCAAAATCGACACCGCCACACCAGCCTTCAGAGGGCCTGTGCTATAGTCTCGCCCTTTGCTAGTCCAGCTATGCCACCCTCCGCCCGGATGGTGAAATTGGTAGACACAAGAGACTTAAAATCTCTCGACCGAAAGGTTGTGCCGGTTCGACCCCGGCTCCGGGCACCAGCAGTTTTTCTTGATAAAACAGGTAGATAGCTTCGACCCTAGGCTACCTGTTTTTCTTTTTCCAGATCAGGGGTATGGCAAGAATATGACATGACATCGTCAATATGCTTGCTGTGCTTATGCAAATGGTCAGGCGCCAAGTGCGCATATCGCCTAACCATTTCGACCGACTCCCACCCACCCAACTCCTGTAGCTCGGCCAGACCCACCCCGGACTGGATCAGCCAACTCGCCCATGTGTGGCGCAAGTCATGAAAGCGAAAGTCTTTGATGCCCGCCAGATCGCAGGCCTTGTAGAACCCGACATTACTGGCTCCCTTGATAGGTTTGCCTCGGTAGGTAAAGACTACTTCGTGATGCTTCCCGATTTGAGACCGCAATGCGTCAATGGCGGTTTGATTCAGCGGGATACCGATGGCTCTGCCAGCTTTCGCTTCGTCAGGGTGAACCCAGGCAACATGTCGCTGCATATCGATCTGGTCCCACCGCAAGCTGTATATGTTGGTTTTACGAAGCCCTGTCGCCAGTGCAAAACGAACGATAGGGACAAGATGGGGAGGCAAGAACCCAATCAGCCGCTGCGCCTCAACTGGCCTGAGCCAACGAATACGACGCTTTTTTTCTTTATATAGTGAGACGTGCGGGGCTTTATCAATCCAAGTCCACTCTTTCTCAGCCATACGAAGGATTGCGCGGAGCAGTGCGAGATAACGGTTTTTTGTGGAGCTGGAAGCCTGAGTGGCTTCGTTAACTGCGCTTCGGCAGTGCTCACCCGTAATTTGATGCAGCTTTATCTTTTCAAAGAACGGGCGCAGTTTGCGAAGCTTAATCTTGTCGCCATGAATACTGCGCTTATGCGACTTCTCTTTCAGCCATCGCAATGCCGCCTCATTGAAAGACCGCACCGCCTTTTCGTCCAGCCGGGTTATTCGCCATAAGTCGCCCTTGAGCCGATCATGGAATTCCTGCGCGGACTTTTCATCGGCAGTCCCAGTAGAACGTCTAATTCTTTTTCCGCCTGGATCGAGAATATCGACGTACCAGAAACTGCTATTTTCTTGCTTGTAGATGGGCATGTTGTAGTTCCTTTTGGACCTACCGCCGCCTGCCCAGGGCGAACATACTCGCCGCGAAGGTAGGCCGCAAGGTCGTTTTCTAGAATGACGTAGGCTCGACCGACCTTTCGGCCTGGTGCCTCTGACGCCTTTATCTTGTTGCGCAAGGTTTCCGGATGGCATTGCGCCAGTGCTGCAGCCTGTTCAAGCGTGTAGGTCTGCATCGGCGCCCTTCCCCTCTCTACGAAGGCTGTACCGGGCAGGCAAGCCGCGAATGGACTCAACAACGACCACCCCCTCTGCTGCCATAGCCTGCAGTTCTTCGAAAACGATATTTGTGTCGAGGCGCAGGCAATGCGCCAAGTCGTCGGCAGTCACGCTGCTACCAATCTGTAAAGCGGCAACTGAAAGCGCCCTAGTATTCGTCCTGTTCAAGTGCGTTCTCCGTGTTCATCGACTACGCCGCTAAGTCGTCACCATGCGGTGGAGCACATCGGCAGCCACGACCGGAGCCGGAGCCATGTCCGACCTGGCAATGCGTGGACTGGCGTTGCGATGCAGGGCGATAACCCCACGAAGCAAATATTAGCCACAAGTAATTTTCCAGTCAAGTCAAAAGTTAATTATTTGTTAGCTTTACCGCACAGGAATATGATGGGGCGGCGATACCCATGGGAAATAGCAGAGTCGTCCTGCAAAATTTTGGGGGCTGGAGAGGGGGGTAGAGGCTTTACGGTAGGAAAAGACGGGGATGAGGGGCGATGCGGGTTCAGGCCGGTGATGCCCGGAAACGTCAGGCGTAAAAAAACCCACCACAAGGGCGGGTTCGGAGTGCATTTAGTCGCTGGCGTGTATACCGTTGCTGGAACAGCCTTAGACGGTCTTGCATCTCCTCCTTTACCACCATGGCCGCTCTACCGGCTTGAACTTCACGTCGACCACCACACCCATGACTCGCAAGGAGTCGACATGTTCGGCCGCAATGAGCCGGTCAGGGTAGCGAACCTTGTCCGGGCTATCGCTGGTCATCCGGATGGCGCCATCCGGTTCTCGATAGAGCCGCTTGATGTAGAACTCGCCCAAGTAATCCACGGCAAAGACTTCCCCCGAGCGAATGCTGGAGATATGCGTGTAGATGGTCACACTTGCCCCGTTGGGAATGCGAGGTTCCATGCTGTCGCCATCGACTAATACGGTTGTTAATTTTTCGGGGAATCGGATGTTCAGCGTCGCAGCCCAGCGCCTGCTGTAGCGGTGTCGCTTTCCCTCGTCATCCATTACCCATTGTATTGCGCCGTTGCCGGCAGATACTTTTAGTCTCAGTGCCATTACCTCAAATTCGTCTTCTTCTACCTCGTCCTCATCATGGTAGATACTGGCCGGGCGGGGTTCCGTCCGGATATTGCCGGGCTCGGCGCGAAGCTCTTCGCCTCTGCCGGTGGCCAGCCAGTTAGGGTTGCACTGTAGGTACTCGGCCGCCCGGAGCAAATTCTCGCCCTCGACCGACTTCGTCCCCCCGTTCATCCACTTGCTGATCGATGGCGGCTTCACGCCAACGTAGCGAGCTAGGTCGGCCGGTCTACGGCCGATCACATCCAGCCGTTTCCTGATTCGTTCTGCGAGTGTCATGGGTACATATTATTTAGCTAAACTCGTTTCTTGCGGGTCATTTTATTTCTTGCGGCTATCGTTAGCTTAGAGTAACATTTAATTAACTAAAAATCGAGCATTCGTAGATGCAGAAAGCATTCGTGATCCGCAATTTCGGCAGCGGGTCGGAAACAGCCAGGGCGCTGCGTATCAAGCCGCCATCGGTATCGAAGTGGCCGGAAGAACTGCCCGATTCGGCAGTGGGGCGTATCGCCCGTTTACGTCCCGATGCGCTGCGCGCTTGGTGGAAAGAACAACGCAAGCACCGTCAAGCTGCGTAGGCAAATACCCCGCGCCTCACCGAGATCCATTTTGGCTGTTCAGCCAGAGCTTCCATGCGCTGCATGTGTAGGGCGCACTCCCCCCAACAATGCTCGAGGTTGCCCACGCATAAACATTTAAATACGCCGCCTTGTATGAGCGGATTGAGGTGCTGTTACGCATGCAGCAGAAAAGGTAAAGCCCTGCGGGCGTTGATGCGCCAGGTGCAGGGCTTTGTGTTCGGGCAAGGAACGAAAGGAATTATGAAACAACTTCAAACATTACACCAGCGCATTGAGGGTGGCCGGCTTCGCTGTCTCCCCTTGGAGGGCCGCGTATGAGCGCAGTCCTTCGCCTGGTTCATTCTGCCGAGCCCACTGCTCGGCCGGAGGCGCCGCGCATGCAAGACGGCTTTATCCGCATTCCGAACGGTCTGTTCGATGCACTGCTGAGCGCCGATATCCCGGCTCGCCATCTCAAGGTGGCATTGGCGGTGATCCGCAAGACCTATGGCTTCGGCAAGCAGTCCGACGACGTCACCATCACCCAGCTGGCAGAGGTGGCGGGTATCCATCGTCCGGATGCCAGCAAGGCTTTCCAAGCCCTGCTCGCGGCCAACATCGTGTCGGCAAGCAAGGGTCGGCATGGCTCGGTGGTGTCGATCAATGCCCCGGAAATGTGGGATTTCACCCCGTATCAAAACGCTACGGTGAGCGCTACGAACGTAGCGGATTGCTACGGACAAACGTCGCAAAACGCTACACACAATAGACAACTCCAAAAGACAGTTATTACTTCCTCACTTCGTTCGGAAGTTGTCGACGTGCCGGAAAAGCGGGTCAGCAAGGCAAAGCCTCCAGTCGTGCCCTGCCAGCAGGTGCTGGACGCCTACAACGCCGAGCTGGGTGACAGCTTGCCCCGAGCGCAGATGCTGAACGACAAGCGCCAGAAAGCCATCGGCGCCCGCTGGAAGCAAATGCTGGGGACCACCAACCCGGCCGGCAAGCTGCGTTTCGACGACACCGCATCCGGCATCGAGTGGTTCGCCAAGCTGTTCCGCAAGGTCCGCATGAACCCGCACTGGATGGGCGAGAACGAGGACGCCACATGGACGGCCAGCTTCGACTGGATCATGGGGCCAGAAAATTTTATGAAAGTTTTGGAATACCGCCAGGCGGGCAGAGGTAATGCATGAGCGCACCACACGATCTTCCCTACGACGAACTGGCCGACGTGAACGCCCAAGCCCTGGCTGGCTATCTGCCGCCGTGCAATGTGAACGCGGAGCAAAGCGTGCTGGGTGGCCTGATGCTGCAACCGGAACGGCTGCACGACATTCCCGTCCTGAAGTCCGAGCATTTCCACCACGAAGCGCATCGCTTGATCTTCGCTGCCATCTCGCGCCTGGTGGTCGCCTGCAAGCCGGCCGACGTGATTTCCGTCTGTGCTGAACTGGACCTGCGTGGCGAACTGAATGCGGTGGGTAGCTTGGGCTACCTGGGCCACATCGCCGAGAACGTGCCGAGTGCCGCCAACATCAAGCGCTATGCCGAAATCGTGTTCGAGCATGCCTTGGAGCGCGGCCTGCTGATCGCTGCAGCGGAAATCTCCGACTTGGCGGTGGAGCGTAGCGGCCGGACGGTGGCGGAACGCCAGGCGGAAGCGGTTCGCCTGCTGTCCGGTATCGCCGATGCCGCCGCGACCGACTCGGGGCCGACAACGATGGCGGAGGGCGTTCGCCGGGGCACCAATGAAATCATGGACCGGATGGATCGCGGTGACGCCTTGGGCGGGCTTTCCACTGGCCTCGCTGGGCTGGACAAATTGTTGGATGGCTTGAAGCCGGGCGACCTGATCGTCATCGGTGGCCGCCCGTCGATGGGCAAGTCCGCCCTTGGTTTGGGATTCGCGATTGCTGCCGGCCTCAATGGTCAGACGGTTTCGTACAACAGTTTGGAAATGCAAGCGTCCAAGCTGAGCAAGCGTGCCGTGGCCTTCGTCGGGGCCATCAATCTTACCCGCATGAAAACGGGGCGGATGACGCCTGACGAGTACACCGCCTACACCGTGGCAGCGACCAAGCTGTCGGATGCGCCGATCTGGATCGAGGACCGTTCCGGTCAGACCCTGGAACGCATTGCCGCCGAGGCCCGCACCATGAAGCGCAAGCGGGGTCTGGTGATGCTGGTGATCGACCACCTGCACTTGATGCCCATCAAAGGTGAAAACCGCGCCCAAGCGCTGGGCCGTGTGTCCGCCGGGCTGAAGGAGCTGGCAATGGAGCTGGGCATTCCCGTCGTGCTGCTGGCGCAGTTGAACCGGGACAGCGCCAAGGGCGGTGCAGTGCGTCGCCCGACCCTGCCGGACCTGCGTGACTCCGGCGCTATCGAGCAGGACGCCGACGTGGTGATCTTCGTGCACCGCGAGGAGTACTACGACCCGAACGCGAGCGTGGGTGAAGCAGAGCTGATCGTCGCGAAGCATCGCGACGGTGAAATCGGCACGGTGCGCGTGGGCTGGCAGGCGGAATGCACCCGCTTTATCGACACCCCGCCGAGCTGGTCGCTCAAGCAGAAGGCAGCGGCCAAGCGCTGGCAGGAGGAAGAGCTATGAGCGACCGGACTGGCATGCGTAACCACCCCAAATCAAGACCTGGCATCGCTGATGCCGACCAAAAAATGACCCAAGGAATTGAGCAGCAAATGAATCAAATCAACGTAGCGAATGAACTGACCACTGGCCTGAAGGATCTGGACGACCTGCTGGGTGGCGGTTTGCAGCGGGGCCAGTTGGTCCTGGTCGATGGCCCGTCGGGCATCGGCAAGACAGCCCTGGGCTTGGGTATCGCCACGGCGAATGCGCATAAGGGCGTGCCGGCCGCCTTTCACAGCTTGGACAAGCAGCCAGAACATTTGGGCGCGCGCCTTCTTGCTACGGTAGGTGGTGCAGATCTCCGCCGACTGCGCAGCGGCCAACTGTCCGACGACGATGTCACCCGCTGCCATTTCGCCTCCGATCAGCTATCACATTTTCCGATGTGGGTTCCAGTTCGTGACCACCGCACGGTCGCGCAGATCGCCAAGGAGGCCCGCTAATGGCAATTTTTAAGAGCGTGCCGCAAGCACTGCATTTCGCCTACATCATCCAGGCTTACGAGATTGGCGCCGAAAGCGCCATGACCAAGGCACTACGCCGCATCATGATGGAGCTTGGCATCTGGGAGGAACCCGGCGCGACGAATACCTCTGTGGATTTCAGTGGTCTGGACCGCATTGAAGTCCGCGCCCAATGCGCCATGATTCGCCAGATGGTCGACGACCATTTGCCGTGGGCAGAGCGCTGCGCCATCGTCGCGCGCTATGAGCCCGCCGAACGCGTCGAAGAAAGCGGCAGGCGCCGCTTCCTGTTTTCGCCGGTTCGTTACGAGGCAATCCGCGCGCTATCGGACTACCTGGCGCCTTCGTTCGGCCGCTATAACCGCGACACCATCGACCTGATCGTCGCCCGAGTGTCTGATCGTCGGGTGGTCGAAGGTAGCTACCTGCGAAGTGGCAGCCAAGTTGGGCATGGCGCATACGACCTTAGCGGACGTGTACAAGCGGATTCGTGGACGGGTGGTTGATCAGCGCTTCCACTCTGGCACATTGATGCCTATTTAGGAGGGGGCGTCCATCCCTTTGGTTCATTTTTGTACTCCGGTTGGAACTTGTATGTAAGCTTCACAGTGCTGTTGAAGTATTCCAAGTTAGTGCACCAGATACCGAGGCCGCTAGAGCCCTCTGTGCACGAGTGTGGTTTGGGGCTTAGAGGGGGAATATCTCGTGATAGACACAACGCTACACGATGATGGGGGCTTGTTTGCGCCTCCAGCGAGTGCATGGGTACGTTTCCTGAGGAGCTACGGACCTACATCGAACAATCTGACTATGTTCGACGAATACGTGTTGGGTGCACTGGGTCGGGCTAAGGTCCAGCCGATCAGTCTATCGACACCGCTACTCGACGACATGGTCAAGCACATCGAGTCCAAGACCCCGGGTTCACTCTTGATCGCTGGTACAGCAGGGGATGGAAAGACCTACCACTGCCGAGCCCTATGGACCCGCATCGGTGGTGATCCAAAAGTCTGGGCAGACAAAGAGAATGTCAAAGAGCATCGTCTAGCCGACGGTCGCTTGGTGGTTTTCATTAAGGACCTTTCCGAGTTTAACGGTCAAGAGAGCGACTTGCCGCTGCAGCGGCTGGAAAAATCAGTCCTTGGCGAAGACGACTCCGAAATTGTGATTCTTGCAGCCAACCATGGTCAGCTTCTCGACCGGCTGCGTGATCTCGGCAAACGGCAGGATCGAACCCATCCTCTGCGAAAGCCATTGCAGGAGTGCTTTCTGCAAGCGGGACCCGCACCAGATCGCCTCGCTGTTTTTGACCTCAGCCGCTCAACTAGTCGCAAGACGCTCGATGAGGTAGCCAAAGCTGTGGCGGGGCATCCTGAATGGGCTAACTGCGTCCACTGCTCTTTCAAGGCTGAAGGGAAGGTCTGCCCAATCGATGAAAATCGTCGACGCCTGCTTGGCGAGACTGATGGTGGGCAGCTCACTCGCCGCCTCGGGGATCTAGTCGAGATCGCCCGACTCAATGGCTTCCATCTTCCCGTACGGGATTTGCTGGCTCTTTGCTCAAACATGGTTCTTGGTTATGCGGATGCTAAAGGCGCCAAAGAGAATCTGATGAGCTGCGCCGACGTGCCCAAGATCCAGGAGAGCGGGCATGTTAGCAAGGCTAGTGTCTACGCCAATGCTTTTGGGGCAAACCTGCCCAAGCGTAGGGCATCCGATCGCCCTGTCTTCAAGGCTATGGCTAGCTTCGGCGTAGGGGAGGAAACGACCAATGCGGTTGATGGTCTCTTGGTGTACGGCAAAGATGACTCGCGGCTCCAAGCCGACTTTCAACGGCTAGTGGCTGCCGACCCAGTCTACGGTGCGACGGCAGAGTTCTCCGCGGCCCAGGACGCCTACTTGGAGGGCCATGAAAGCTCGCGCTTGGAGGGTGGTTCCTCCGAGTTTTTGGAGATGCTAGAAGCCCAGCGCCGCCGTTTTTTCTTCGCCTTGCCTGAGGCCGAACTCGGATACCCCCATTGGTCGATGACTGTGTTTCGCTTTGCGGGCGATTACCTAGACATCACTGAATCGCTTAAGGCCAAGAAACCTGTGAGCGAAACCACCCGTGGGCGTATCGCTCGTGGTCTCAACCGGGTTATGACCGGTCTGCTTTTGGAAAACGTGGACCGCATCTTCATTGCTAGCTCGGGTGGTTTCACGCAAAGCCGAGTGAGTGTGCTCTGTGACCACGAGACGCCTTCACGGAGGCAAGGTGGGGTGGGCATGGCGATTAAGCTCGACGAGGAAACCGGACGCCCGCAGCTCGAGTTATCGCTTTCTCCTGGAGCCGGTAACTCCGTTGCCTTCGATCTTACGCCCATCCGGCATGAGTTCCTTTCGCGTGTGGCCGAAGGCGCACTGCCAGCAAGTTTCTCCAATGAATGCCTCGAAGACCTTTTGGCTTTCAAGGCCAAGCTCTTGCGCAAGGCAGAGATCGTACGCAAGGCGGGCTTTGCCAGCGACGACGATGAAATAGGTGGGGAAGCTGCCGCACTTACGCTGGTCTTCATCGATATTGAGCCGGGAGGCCGAGGTTTTGTCCGCCCAGTGACAGTGAGAACCCCGGCATGAGCGAGATCTTCAAACGCCCCGAGATCAAGAGCGTCGATTTCTGCGTTGACGAAAACATATGGGGGCACCGCCTCTACGACGAGCAGCTCCCGCATTTGACAGTGCTCGAGTTCCTTGGCGCACTGGGTTCTAACTTGGACCGCCCCCTTCGCCCTCACGAGGGGTTAAGTGGAGCCTTCAAGTTCCAGCCGCAGCGCCAGATTCGCCTCCGCGGCCTGCTGTTCAATAATCCCTATGTCGAATCTATTTCCGCGAGTGCGCTACCCAACGAAGAGAAGTGGCGGCAATGGTTCGAGCGGTTCAGCCAAGGCTCGACAGGCAATGGCGATGGTATCGATGACATGGCCTACCTGCGAGAGTCGTTCACGAGCTTTGACGACTTCGCCAAGGCTGTCGAGCTGTTGCGCTCCTCTTCGTTCGAATCACGCAGCAACAAGCGCTGGAGTTCGAAATTCGTCTTCCCCTTCGGCCCAGATGCTCTCTACGAAGACCTAGAGATCGACTCTAAGGGAAAGATGAGCAACGATCGGCGTTTCTTCGCACGTACTGGTGAGCTGCTCTACATGATGCTCACGCGGGCAAAACGCGGCCCGAGCTCGGAGATCTGCTTGCAAAGCGCCTGTTCGACCGTGAGGCACCGATGAATCGGCTTGCCCGTGCGATGCAGGGGATGCCACAACGGGCGGAGGATTCTCGACAGTCTGGCTATCTGCCCGAGGTCGCCAACGCGCGTTTCGACCAGATCTGTGAAGACTGGCTGTCTATCCTAGCCAAAGACATGCCGATCTACGATGCCTTGGAACACTTGATTGCTATTACGGGCCTCAACATGCTGCTCTACTTCCTCGAGAGGGCGAAGCGGGTGGCTGGTGATGATGAACCGGTGGAAATCGTCTGCGAGATCGTCTCGAAAGAGCGGACGAAGGTCCGTGCGCTCTCTGGCGATAGCTATCAGCTCAACCAGGGCCTGCCCGCCAAGGCGGTACGCGCCCATGTTGAGGCAATCCGCCTGGATACAGACTGGGCCAAAGCCGCCTCGAGTGAGTTCCCGGAAGCCGAGCGCGTGAAGCTCATGCGCGAGCGCTTCCAATGGCCATCGGTCGATGGCGGCGATGACGAGGACTATTCGGGAGAGAGCCCAGACATCTTGGTCGCTAAGCTCACCGAGCTCGCTCTCGCGCGCCATGAGCAGCATGTCGGCAAGATCCATTCTTCCTGGTCGCGCGCTATTGGATTGAGTTCCCGCCGGCTCTCACGGCGCACTCGCTACGCTCCAAATGACCGGCTTTTAAAGTCGATTGTGGTGGCCATCGTTGATGACCGTATGCAGTTCGATGAGTTCTTGACCGAAGCCAGGCGGCGCTATGGCCTTGTGTTTGGCGACGCCGAAGGCGCGCGATTGGTCGACGCTAAGTTAGTCGACCAAGAGGAGCTCAGCGAGAATCGGGACAACCTCGAAGCACGGCTCGTGGGGTTGGGCCTGGTCCGCAGACTCTCCGACTCCTGCTCGTTTGTTGAAAACCCGTTCGCGTTTAAGGGAGAGGTTGCATGCTGACCGACCGCATTATTGGGCGCGTCGGCGCGGACATCCTCGCCAAGCGCATTTCCACCCCCGGTCAGCCCGGCGACTCCACCGCTTTGTTTCGGCTCGACAAGCTCTCGTCGAGTCAGATCGCTGCCGTGGCGCGGGCAATTCTAGCCAATCCGGATTTGTATGCCCGCGTAGATCTTATGATCCCCGAGGCGCTAGTTGATGGCCAAGGCCTGCCCTCTGATATTTTGATCTCGCACAATGCCGGCTATGTGCGCAACAACGCTACTACTTCTAAGGTGGCAATCCTTACCGCCAACGGCAATGAGCATAACCTCGCCGATACGTTGGGCCATGTCATGGCCATCGGTGCTAAAGAGATGCGTACTGACCCCGAGCCTTGGGTTGAGGCCGCCTTGCATGTAGGTGGGCTCTCACCCGTGCCGGATGATCGCTCCGTGTTCCATGCAGCATTGGGTGGCTTGCTGGCTTCTTCCGAGCTCTCACTCGTCCAGCTTGGCGAGTTCTGCTCCGAGATCGTCGAGGCCATGTCCACCCGCGGGCTCGCCATCCGAGACGCTGTTGGCTTCGCTATGCCGCGCGCGGGCTTGCCTCGCGACAGCTCGTTTTTTTCGAACGCGAAAACCTTTGGCTCCCTGCGCAAACCCTGGCAGAAAGCCTTCGCAAAGCTTTTCATCCAGCGTGCACCGCTGCTGAAAAAGCTACGTCAGAACGGCCAGCCGCTCGACCCCGAGGAACTCCACGAGCGTATAGAGGCCAACGCGGCGGAGATTGCCGATGCTGCACGCTTGGCGCTCGACGCCTTCGCTGCGGCTCCCGCGGGCGATCAGGAAGCGACAACCGCATTGGCTCAGTTCGAGTGGGAGGCTGACGGTGTCTACCTGGCATTCGACAAGCCGAAGGAGAAGCAACTCGGGTTGGCCGACGCGACCGTCCACTTCTTCGACCATGACTGCGATCAAGAGAATTCACTCGAGCCGGAGGGCCGCAAGCTCTTAGAAGACCTGAAGTCGCGTGAGCGCCGTTCCGATTTCACCGAGGAGGACGAAGAATTCTTTGTCAAACAGCGTCGGCTGATTGAGCAAGATCCCAAGCTCTGCGCGCGCTGGGAGAAAGCCCTATATGGCAAGCCCATCGAGTGCAATGACTTCTTCGATGGCTTCGCCCGCGTGGTCAATAGCCTCCATGCAGGTCTGCTTGATCCCGAGGGAGAGCGAATCTTGCGCTTCACCGTCACCAAGGGCCGCAAGGAATGGCGCGAACGTTTCAACTACGACGCCGGCAGCTACTTTTCGGTGATGTATCGCGGGTTGAAGGAGCTAATGGGCTCCAAGGTGGACTGGAAGGTCGAGCGTTTGGGCAACGCCAGTCTGCTTGACCCACTCTTCGACTACGAGGCCTTCTTCGCTAAGGAAAAGGAACTCCGAAGCGACAAAAAGAACAAGGTTAGGCCGAACTCGTCGCTCGCTCGCGCGGCCTTGCAGATCAAGTTTGATGTGGCCTTGATCCAGGTATCCAAGGGCAAAGAGACTATCCTGGCAAAGACCCAGCTCCTCTGGAGTTACAAGCCCACATCGATCGGCTTGTCGATGGTCGCAGACATGCGCCGCCTCTTGGAGAAGGGAGCGGTCGGTTGCACCGAGGTCCCGCGCCGCCTAGTGAGCAAGAAAGGTGGTGTCCAAAATGTCTCGCTGCTCGACACTGGTACCTTGGAAGCGACCTACTCGACCGATGCTGGCTCTCTGGTGCCCGCAGTCAACAAATTGCGCAGCCTGCGCCACGACATCAAGACCCGCATAAAGGAACTCGCAGACGAAGGCCGGTTGACCTCCTTGCAACGCGATGAGGTCAAGGCCTCATGGGACAAGTTTGAAGAAGACTACATCAAGGCGATGGAGGACTTTATCTCTACCGGCTTGCATGGTGAGGCGGTTATGCGCCAGGCGGAATCCTATGGCGAGCTGCTGACCAGCCTGATGGCCCATGCTCGTGGTGACGTATGCCGGTCCCGTTTAGTCTCGGAGGTACTTTCGGTGGGGACCGCACGGGTTGCTGGCGATAACCCCGCACTGATCATTCCACCTTGGCATCCGGAGCGCATGAAAGCCTTGGCGGTGAAGTCACGCCGCGTTGCTGGGTTCGCCACCCATTTGCTATCGAGTGGCAGCATCCTCTACGGGGATCGCGAGATCTTTATGCGCGAGCTCTCTGACGAGATTGCCCATCCGTTCTACCCGGAGATTGCGGTTCTCAACAGAGCTGGTGCACCAACACTGGTTTCGGAGAGCAGCACGGTCAACGGCTATAGCCTTTTGGAGTCGCCCACACGCGGCGCCGATGATGCCATGACTGATGTCGATCCTGCTGCGGCCGCCAAGCAGGCGCGCGAGCTATTGGAGCGCTATGTTGGTTTGCAACCTCACGAGGCCTCCAACCTCAGTGTCGTGCTCTATAACGCCGACGCTGCAGAGTTGCCGCTCGCGACAGTGCGCGAACTTTCCTCCATCCAAGAGGATGGTAAGTTGCAATGCAGCGTGTCAGTTCGACACTCAGATCCGGCCAAACTTCGCAGCGTATATGGTGAGCTAGTCAACAAGGCCGGTGACGATCCTGACCTGCCCGTGGTCAGCGAGACCAGCGACAATTTCATATCGAAGCTGCGCATTTCGGTGACCCCGATCTCAGCGACGCCAAGTGAGAGCGCCCAGGGTTTCAAGGCCTTCGACGTGGCCTTCCTGCATGACGTAGTTGCACGTGCTGCTCAGTCCGAATGGCTCTCGGTTCCGTGGACCAATGATAGGCCGAACCTTGAGCATGCACCGTCTCGTTGGTCCTATCGCAGCGTCTCTGGCGAAAACGAACTCAAATCCACCACGTTCTTGGCTTGTCCCTGGCAAACGGCGTCTGGCTGGGCCTATGTATCGGCTGTGGCTGCTGTATGTCGCCAGCTCGACGCACTGCCTGGCGAGCGCTACCTGCCGGCGCGCCGCATCTCTCTGCAAAGCCCCGCGCTGGCTGGAATGATTAAGGATGCCCACGACCTGGCTGAATGGGTTGCCACTTACGATGAGCTGCTCGACAAGCGCCAGCTCCAGCACAACGACATTACGGTCGTTCGCTACCGCCGTGGTTCCACTAATGGTCGGAACATGATCGTGAGTTCGACTTCCGAGTTGCGGCTGTTGGGCGTGCTGGTACGCCGTCGCCTCAGCGAGCTGAATTTGCAGCTCGATGCGGCCGAGATCCAAGCTACCGCCGAGAAAGCCAAACGTGATGCGCTTTCTGTTTCCGGCGATATCGTGCTGCGCGCGGCCAAGCGTGGCGTTTCTGCAGGCGAAATGATCGGCCTAGTGCTCAGCCGCTATCTGCTTGCCGAAGAATTCAAGATCGCTGCAGGCGGGGACCAGGTCTTGACGGCCTACTTCCTGCTTGATGACTACGCAAGTTGGTTATCCCAGCCGGAAAGCCGCATAGCCGACATCCTCGCCCTCAATGTCGAAGAGCGGGACGAGGGTGTCCGTGTCGTCATCTCTATCGTTGAATCGAAGTACGTCTCCGCGGACAGTATGGCCAAGGCGCGTCGAGACTCTAAGGACCAGCTTCTCTCCACACTGGGTATGTTCCGAGAGGCGCTCTTCGGCGATCCCGGGCGGCTAGACCGCGACGTGTGGCTGGCGCGCTTGGCCGACATGCTTATCGACGCAGATATTCCTCCGGGTATGACTGGTCTGATGGAGCGCGCGCGGGCAAAGCTTCGCGAGGGTGATGTTGAGATATCGCTGCGCGGCTACTCGCACGTTTATGTTCACACTTCGGATGCAGGCTCGGCTTCCGCCTCCGACCAGGAACTTTTGGAAGAGTCCGACGGAGTGAATGCCTGGCAAGAGGTATTTGACCGCCCTGATCTACGAAAGCTCGCTGAAGCCTACGCCAGAGGGACAGGCGCACTCGAAGCTCGCACAGGGTTGGGACCTCAGCAGCCCTGGAACGGGCACTGCTTTAAGAAGCCTGCCCCGCGCGTGCCTTGGCTCGCTGCCATGGGGCTACTCGCCAGCGGTGGTGTGGATCCGTCGTTAGAAGATACTCCTGTACCTGTTGAAGCGGCCGTGTCAGCTATAGCTAGCAGCTCCGTGATAGAGCCCACATCGTCAGCGCAAAACCTGGTCCAAGCTGACGTTGAGCCGAGCACTTCGGTCTCGAGTTCCCTACCCGCAACGATCACCCAGTTTGGTGCTGCGCTCTCAGAGTTGGTCGCCACCAAGTTCGCGGGCGGCGCGCAGTCAGACGCTGAGCGCGAGGAATGGGCTCAGGATGTCACCAAGAAGCTCAAGGCCGCGCTTAACAGCTACGGATTGCAAGCCGCGATCCTCGGCACGCGCCTGACACCCAATGGCTGCCTGGTACGTCTGGCGGGCTCCGACCGGCTGCGCGTCGAAGACATCGAGAACAAGCGCACCCAGCTTCTAACCACGCACGCGATCAACCTGGTCACGGTCCAACCCAAGCCAGGCGAGATCGTAGTGACGGTTGCTGGCACTAAGCGGCAGGCCGTGTCGCTCTGGGAGCTGTGGTCCCGCCGCGAACTCAACCGCAACGTCGCCGGCATCAACACTTCTTTCCTGCTGGGGCTCCAAGAGATCAACGGCGCGCTGCTGTATTTGAACCTAGGGGCAGAGTTCGGTGGACTCTCGTCCCACGAGCCGCACTCGCTGGTGGCTGGGGCGACCGGCAGCGGTAAGTCGGTGCTGATTCAAGCTCTGATCCTGGACATCGCTGCGACCAATCCAAAGGATCTGGCCCAGATCATCTTGATCGACCCAAAGATGGGCGTTGACTACGCTCCTTTGGCCGATTTGCCGCACATGCGCGACGAGATCGTCACCACCAAGGAGAAGGCGGGCGAAGTTCTCGAAGCGCTGGTGCAGGAGATGGAGGATCGCTACCGCGCATTCGCCAAAGCCCGTGCTCGCGACCTGCCCACCTACAACTCCAAGATCACGGCTGCCGAGCGCCTGCCAATGGTCTTCCTGGTCCACGACGAGTTCGCCGACTGGATGCTCGACGACGCCTACAAGGCGGCGGTGGGCGCGGCGGTGCAGCGCCTAGGTGTGAAAGCCCGCGCAGCCGGCATCCATCTGATCTTCGCAGCGCAGCGCCCCGACAAGGATGTGATGCCGATGCAGCTTCGCGAGAATCTGGGCAACCGCCTGATCTTGAAGGTCTCCAGCGAAGCGACATCGAAGATCGCGCTCGATCGGCCCGGCGCCGAGCTGCTGCTGGGCCGAGGGCACCTGGCCGCCAAGCTCAACGGCGAGCAGGGCCTGGTCTTCGCCCAAGCCCCGTTCCTGTCGGACCAAGACATCGAAGCGGCGGTGGCCGCCATTCGGGCAGACAACTCGAATCAGTAACCCAGGGAGAACTTCGTGGCGCAGCCTTTCAAACACGATGCCGCCTGCTTGCTCGACTTCTTTTCGCAGAGCGGGCGTGGCTTTTATGTGCCCTACTACCAGCGCAACTACTCGTGGGACGAAGAGAACGCCACGAAGCTGATTGAGGACATTTTCTCCAGCATCAAGCGCACGCTCACAAAGCCAGAAAACAGCATCTCCCTTGGCACGGTCATCTTGCACGACGAGAAGAATGTGCAGACTGACGTCCACTCGGACACGCCAAATCTGTTGACCAAGGTGGCGAATGTCGTTGATGGTCAGCAGCGCATCACTTCGATCGCGATGCTGGCCTGTGTGATCGCGGAGCAGATCTCTCAGACGGTGCCCAAGCTCAAGGCTTTGGCCGGCTCAGCGGCGGAGTTCGACGTGTTGGCGACAGAGTTGACCGATGAGCTGCCCAACATCAGAAAATTCTTCTCGGTTGAGATCACCAAGACCGGCGCCCAGCCGGCGCTGAAGCCGAAGATCATCCGGGCGGGCGATGTGTCGGCGAACCCTGTGTCCGACCAATGGACGCTAAACGGCCCCATCGACAACTTCTATCGCTCCAACACGTCGAGCTTTCTGTCGAAGTTCATCGCCGGCATTTCCATCGACGCGATTCCGACCGACGAGCGAGTGAGCTCAGTGCTAAGGGTCTTCCGGGAGAAAATCAGCGAAGAGGTCCAAGCGGCAGACGCAACCCTCGCCATCGGCCTGTTGTCGGCTGATGGCGTCGCGAATGGAAGCCTATTTAGTTTCATGGCCTATCCGCCCACCTGGTCGAATATCGGCTCCCTGAACCTCGAAGAGCAATCCGTTTACTCCGGCGGGATGTTGCTGCTGGCGGTATGCGCCTTTTTGAAGAACTCGTGCCACCTTGTGGTCATTGAGTGCCTGGACCTTGGCCTGGCCTTCGATATGTTCCAGTCGCTGAACGCGACCGGCACGCCCCTGACTGCGTTCGAAGTGTTCAAGCCGCAGCTGGTCAAGGCGTGGGGCACTGGCTACTCGACGGCGATCAAGCCACAAGTCGACCGCATCGAGAAGGTGTTTGAGACCGAGAGCAATTCGTCGGACAAAGAGGAACTGACAGACAAGGTGATCGTGTCCTCAGCCTTGATTTTCAATGGCATGGAGCGCAGCCGGAGGTTTAGCGAGGAACGCGATTGGCTCACAGACACGCTAGAGGGGTCGTTGGCCGCTGGCGCGCCGACCCAGAAGTCGATCGACTTCGTCACGACCATCGCAGACCAGGCTGAGTATTTCCTGACCTTCGTGAAGCCTCGGAGGTCGCCGAAGAATTCGAACACGTTCGGCCTTTGCGACCGCTTGATGCTCTTGGGGCTGTCCCAGCAGCAAGCTGACCGCGCCGGACTTTGCGTCTTCTATCTCAAGGACGCAGGCCATCAATTCGCCCATGCCGTGCTGAGCGTGTTCTATTCCAAGCTGCTGCGCTCGCAGTCAAATGCGGCGAACAAGGCAGCCGCGGCGGCCGAGTTTGTTGCGATTTGCGAGGCGACGGCAGCCTTCTTCACGCTCTACATGGGCGCGCAACAAGGACGCTTTCCCGATTCAGACTATCGAGCGTTGTTCCAGTCGACCGCTGGGAATATCTCCTTTGCTAACGGGGCGGCCAACCAATCCGTTTCGTTCGTCAAGGCGGCTTTCAGGCAGGCTTTGGAAAACCAGAAGATCTACGACGCCTCCAACGCGGCCGCCGCGCGGCAGATCTGGGTGGACCTGGCCAAAGAGAATGCTTGGTATTCCCGCAAGGCGGTTTGCCGGTTCGCGCTGTTCGCCTCGGCTCACGACGCCGCGTCGGACCTCACGCCAGGCAACGAGGGTCTTTTTACCAACGGCATGGCAAGCTCGGCCGACCTGCTGAACTGTCGCGTATGGCACATGACGAGCTACGAAGTGATCGAGCACGTCGCCACACGCGACCAGCCATCAACTATCAAGTTCCCCGCGCACTTCGATGCCCCGATCTACCCAGGAAACTATTCGATCGTCGACAAACTCGGCAACCTAACCCTGCTGTCCACGGCGGTGAACTCGTCGATCTACTCGGAGTGGCCGGACAAGGTCTTCTACTACTGGCACCTCACCACGCCAGGATCGACGGCCGTAGGCCCAACCGGAGCCACATTGGCCGCCGCGCTGGGCATCGACATTGTTCCGCCCTCGCTCTCTACATTGGTCGCCGCGTCGAACTATCAGTCGCATTTGGCGCCCCTCGCGTTCCGTGGCCAAGGCAGCCACCGGTGGGATGCCGCGTTCATTGCACGGCGATCCGAGCACCTGTGCCAACGCGTCTTCGACAAGCTTGACGCTTGGCTGCGATAACAGACTGACATTCGGCCCGGCCCGTTTCCTTGCGACTCGCACTACGCTTGTGCCGGTCCTGGCAGGACCGTGACGACTTCAATGTCTTCTTCCTCATCGGCATCGTCGAAGCGGTAATGGTCTTGGTGAAGAGCGAAATCGCTTTGCCGATGTAAATCCAGGACGTATTCGAGAGTGCGTCGTTCCCTGAAGCGATCGAATTCTTTGCCGTATCGCATCATGGTGTTGTAGTCGTAGGACTCAAAGCCGGGGCTAGTCGCTGTGCCGTGCTCACTCTCGTAGGTCCACATGTTCCCTAGGTAGCTTGCGGCGAGGCCTGCTTCGATCAAATGTTCTGACAACCTCCGAGTCTTAGCGCAGATGGGGCAGGGGTGAGGAGGAACTGTCTTTGGATCGTCCGCGCTCATTTTCCCCTCGCGTTCCAGGCTACTTGTGGCACACGGCACAGGAGCCGTTGCCCTCGTCGACGCCGTAGATGTCGTCGATGTCGTCCGGGCAGGTCTTCACAGGCCTCAGCGGATTGATGGGGATGCTCTTGAGCATGCGGGCTCGGCGGATGCCGTATTCCGCCTGGATCTCCGCCACGCGCTCGGGCTTTTCCATGTCAAAGAGCGATTCGCCCTTGGACCAGGTGAAGGGCGAGCCATGCTCCAAGGCGTCTTTTTCGAGCGCCTTGGCGGCCTCGTAGGCCTCTGGGTGCCGCTCGCGCAGGCGCACCCACTCGATCTTCTGCTGGAAGAAGCAGAAGGTGCAGCCGCTGCGCGAGCGCCACTCGTAATACTTCGGGTAGCCGACGCCAGAGTTCTCCAAGATGTCGATCACGCCCGCCTTGTCGATGCCGGCCTCGCGGAAAGGCAGCTTGACGAACAGGTTGTCGGCTTTGGCTGCGTAGCCCTCGCGGTAATCTTCGTCGGCCCGGATAGCGACATATGAAGTTACCTTGTCACCAGCCGCTAGCATGGGCTTCACCCATTCCTCGAATGGAGCCAACTTCAACTGCCGGGTACACCAGCGCGAGCTAGGGTTGGGTAGGAAGTGGTTGAACTGGCGAAGCCAAAAGGTGAAGGTGCGCTTCGGATTTAGCCTAAGAATGGGTTTGCCTAGAAATCCTTCTAGCTTGCCCAAGAACTCTTCAACCTCAGGTAATTCTTCACCGGTGTCGGTGAAGAAGTACTCGATATCAAGCTCAGGGTGGTGGTCGCGCATGTAGACCGCTAACGCGGCGCTGTCCTTGCCTCCGGAGATACCCAGAACGTGCCGTTCAGCCATTCACTTCCTCCTTATCAATGGACGCCAGCTTCATCCCGACTTTGGCCAGGATTGCCAGTAAAACTTCCGTCCCCAAACCATGGCCTTCCAGAATCGAGGCGACTTCGTTGGCCTTCGCCTCCACCGTCTTGCGGTGGCGATCAGATATCGCAAACGAGCGTGAGATCGTTTTGGTGTCCGAGCCAGTACCGATAATGACGGCGATGGCCTCGCTGTGCGCTTTGCGACCCTGCACTGCTACGAAAGCCTCGGCTTCACGAAAGCGCCGGGCGAACTTGGCGAGCTCCAAGATCGCCGCGTCGATGTGGCGGTCAACCCAGTCACGCGGCGGCTTCTCGGCCGCCAGGCTTAGGATGCCCTCAAGCGAGCCCCTGCTTCCGTCGAAGTTGGCCAGGCGTGTCGCGAACCCGTCGAGGCGCAGATCGCCTGAGATACCAGAGACGGATCTAGCTCGCTCGCGCAAGTCTTCGAGATCATCGCGGCTCGCGTCGAGCGCTTCGAACATCTTGACTTCGACCTCGCCGAGCATTTTTCCGTAGGCGCCGGCCAGTTCCTGCAGCGGTGCACGTAGGGCCTGCACATAGGCCTTGCCATCGGTGGCGCTCAGCAACGAAGTAAGGTCGACGAACAAGACCTTGTGCGGGTCGCTGGCCTTGAGGAGCATATCGCGCATGTCTTTGGCCGTCTGTCCCAGCCGGGAGGTTCTTCGAGCCCACTCAGGTAGATTGAAGACCATCGCCACTAGTCCGCGAGCGGCCTCAAGCGGATCAGCCGCTTCAGCCTTCTCGCCGATTTCGGCCAGGAGCTTCGAAATACCTTCGAGGATACGGCTCTTGTCCTCATCAATCGCCACCCAGCGCAGCGAGAAGCGATCTGGGTCTTGCAGGCACTCGTCAATATCGAAGTCGGTGAGCCTGGGTACGAACATGCCATCCTTGTAGACGGCGATATTGGCTTTGTGAGCCAGTAGGAAAGCCGTGAGGGTCACTGGCTGAATGCCCAACTTCATTCCAAAGGGCGGCGCGCTCCACAGTGCGTAAATCTCATGCGCACCCACCCGGGCATTGGCGTCAGAGAATAAGGTCCTAGTCGCCTTCCACAACAACTCGAATCCCGAAGCAAAGCCGTCGCCGGGTTGCATGAAAGACCATGCTCCAGAGGTGTCCTGGCGATGCAGTTCCGTACTCTTGAGTAGAGTCTCATAAAGCCCGCGTTCGGCGGGGAATCCTTCGAAGCCCAAGGCCTCTTGTCCCTCGGCATTGATCATCGCGTGCAGCAGGTCACGACGCGCCTTCACGCTGTTGCTCGATACGCTGTCACGATTGACGAGTTCGCTCCAAACTGGAGGCGAATCGCTGAACAGCTCTTCTGCGAGTGCAGAGGCTACAGGCGAAAGCTTTGAGCCTGGCTCGATGACTTCATCTGTTCCGTCGTGCCACTTTGCAAGCGACACTGCAGCTTGGAGTTGATCCTCCAAATCTGCACGGGTAGCGGCCAGTCGAGCGTGCACCTCGCGGCGGGCGACGGGATCGCCCTGGAGCTCGTGGCGATCCTTAACCTGCTCCAAAGCCACTAGCTCGGCGGAGAGTTCGGCGATACGGGCGTGGTTAGTGGGGATGCCAACCATCACGGGCCACGGTCGGAGCTTGGAGCAAGCTTGCGCGCGCAGCCGCGACGCTCGCGGACTCATGCCCTTATTAGGCAACGCAAGGATGAACATTCCGAACTCGCCCTTCTTGGGCTGGAAGTTGGCGGCGATCTTTTCGGCTTGCTCAATGCTGCACAGCGAGAGCTCCATCCAGCGCATGGAGCCTGTCTCGTGGTAATACCGCTTGGCTACCACTGGATGTAGGCCCATGAGCTGGGCTAGGTGGGCGTAGTCAATGCCGGGCGAGGTCGCTAGAGCTTGGGCAACGGCAGCGTCAATGTCGAAGTCGCTTCCCTCGAACACTGACCAAGCCCCGGTGTAGCTCTTGTAGAGGGCGACTTTCAGGGAAGAGAGCTTTTGTAGCGCAGCGTCGAGCTCTCCGCGCTCCGTGTCGTGGAAGAGCGCACCGATCACAGAGGCGTCGGCCGCCAGACCCGAGCCGTTGCGGAACAGGTCGATGACCGCGATGTTCTTAATAAGCGATACCAGCAGAGCATCGCCCGTCTTTGCTTCAGCTCGCTCTACCGCTTCGACGGCTTGCGACCAGCGGTGCCCATCGGGAGAGGCGAGGATAGCCGGCTCAAGGTTTGAACGCAGATAGTCCCAGTAGTCACTTGGGCGATACCAGGTCGCTTCGCTCTTGAGCGTTAAGTTCAGGTAAGAGCGGAAGCCATGAGGCTCCACCGAAGATAGAAACCCGAAGGTGCTACGCTCGTTCTGCCCGAATTGCCGCTTGGAGATTGGCCCCAACAGCGCGGCCATAGCCGGATGCAATGGCCAGCAGGCTTCCAACGCGGCGGCGAAGTTCTGCCCCACGGCGGGTCTGCGGGAACGGATCGCATCGGCGATGATCTTGGACACCTCCCGCATCTTAGGTGGACGCTCCTTGGCCTCGATAGCACGGCCGATAAGTTCGACGACCTCGTCGCTCGCGGCCACGAAGGGTAAGTCGACATAACGCCCTTGCACTTTGGCCCAGTCGTCGCGGGTGTCGATGCCCATGCGAGCTGAATACTGTGCGAAAGATTGGTGCAGCACACCGACAACGACAAGGCGTCCTTCGGAGCGGGCAGCGGCTTCGGCGAGCTCTTGGAAGAAGTAGACATCGTCCCCGGAGCTAAGGGCTGAGGCCTCTAAGAACTTGCCCATCTCGTCGATAATGACCAGCACACCGTCACGCGGGCGACTCTTCGCCTCTTCAAGCAAATCCGCGATGAAGGTTTGCGCGTTGGGCTTGTTGCGGCCGTCTACTGTCTTACCTTGAACACGGCGGAGCGCCGCGTAGAGCTCAGCTACGATGCTGCCTCTACGGCCGACCGCTGGGACGATCAGCCATCCTGCCTGGACGGGGAAGGCTTTGTCGAAGGCTGGCTTGGAGTCCAGCCGCAGGGTCTGCCGGGCTTTCGCGCGAAGGTCCTTGTCGGCGTGTAGCGCGCTCGCCAAGGCGACTGCGAGCGAACTCTTGCCTCCACCAAACGGCCCGGTCCAAGTGAAGCAGCGTTGATTGGTGCCGATAAGCTGATTACACATGCCATCAACTACGGCGGTCGCAGTCGAGTGGCAGATGTATCCGGAAAGGGCGTCGGCCCGCCCGATGTCGGCGTCAACACGGATGGAGCGCTGGTATTGGCGCGAAATCTGGACGATGTCGGACAACGCCTGTTGCTTCTTGTCAGTCATAGGCGCGCCTAATCATGTTCTTCATATCTTCCTTGGACAGGTTTTTGCGGTGAACCTGCCGAAGGCCGGCGGAGTCTGTCCATTCGAGCTTGCGCCCGGTGAAGTCGGAAATGGCGATCAGCCGTTGGGCGATCGACTCCTCGTCGAGCTTGAACACTCGGCCGGGAGACCCTTCGGCATAGGCCACGGTCTCAAATGCCAACGAGCTTTGGCCTTCGGCTGCGCGATTCCAGAAATCGACGAGGGCATAGGCGAACACGCCGTCATGCAGCGAAGACTTCGGGCCACGACGGAACGCGTATTGGCCCTTGTGGACCTCTTGAAGCAGACCTAACTCGCCCAAGAGCGGCTCGGCGAAATCTTCTGGAGAACCGCCGGCAGTGCGTGGCGCATAGCCACGTAGGCATGTTTCCAAGTCACGCGAAATTGTCGAGGCTGAAAGTCGATGTTTCGGATCGAGCTCCCGAGCGTAGCGCGCTAGCGGCTCTTCAAGCTCTTGCCGGGTGAAGGTCGGTGCGGTCACATGATTGAACAGCCAATGCCAAGTCGTCGAGCGGAAGCAACGACGGGCGAGCTGCCAATGTACTAGCCACGCAGTGCTTGGATTTTCTGCATATGGGTCCAAACCACCGTCGCGAAGAATTTCGCTGGCGAGCTGATTGATACGAAACTCGCTGGGGCTTACTTCAGTCATCAGTCCACACGCTAGTGCCCAATGCTTGATCGAAGCCACCATGTTCTTGCCCACACCAAACGATGCGATGGCGTTTGCATCTGCAAAGGCTGACTTAGGGATGACGCCCTCGCTCGTTGCACGGTCAAAGGCTTTCTTCAGCCACATCTGACGGAGCGGAAAGGTCTCGTGACCAGAGAAGTGCGCGCGAGCACCTGATTCTGTTTGTGTAGTCATGCGTAGCATTATAGAGCCAATATGGCTCAACTGGTGGAGTTCACCAGTTCATGTAGCTTGACCGAAGCTTTGTAGCACCACGATGGTAGTAGCGTGGTCTGACAAAGTATCGAAATACCAATTATCTTTATGTTTTATAAGGAAATTATTGCGAACTATGCTGTGTCATCAGCGAGCGCAAGTACGACGGCGCCAGGACCGCATGTCTAGCAGGAGCTACAGCATAGCCTCGTTGTGCCCAGGCCATATCGCACCTCCCCATCAGGATCGAGATAGGGATGGTATTTGAACTTGGGATTGGTGAAGACATCTGGCGAAGGGTGGTACTCGACCCGATTCTCCAGGATGACGCCAAGGCCCCAATTCCGAAGCATGTCCCTTCTCTCGCACCATGTGATGGGCATCTTGGTTGGTGTCGCTCAAGGGTTGCCCAACGCTTCGCGCTGGTGGCGACTGCGGGCGAGATCGCCACCCGCTGGGGGCTGACCGGTTGGGCCGAGGGCGAAGCCATGGCGGCCTCCCTACGGCTGTTCAAAGAATGGCTAGCCTTGCGCGGCGGAGCGGGCGACATGGAGGAACAGGAGGGAATCGACCATGTACGCCACCGACTGCAAACCGGGTTTGAAAGCCAGTTCACGCCCTGGGATGCCGACCCGGCAACGTATTCCCGGACGATCAACCGCCTAGGCTTTAGAAGGCAACAAACAGACGGCGCGCACTTTTACATCTTCCCCAGCTCATTCAGGAACGACATCTGCCGGGGACGAGATGCCGAAAGGATTCTCAGCGCCATGAGCAGGCGCAGCATGCTACAGGTCAGCAACAATCCGAAGGATAGGCGTCTTACCATCAAGCAGCGCTTGCCGGGCATAGGGGGCTCCAATGTCTATCACGTCACGCCCGCCATTTTTGAAAGCGCCGAATGAAACTAGACCTTTCTGCCCTACGTGTTCCCGCTGTAACCGGGAACGGGAACAGGCCGGCCACCCAACCGGGAACAGACAAAGCCTTTTCCATACAAGGAGTTGCGGGTTCCGTTCCCGATGTTCCCGGCGTTCCCGCCCGAAAACACGGCCAACAGGATGCAAGCGAAGCGCTCGCCGACACGCTTGCTGCGCGGCTGGTCAGCTTCGCCAGTACGCAAGGATGGATTCGGCGCGGGGAAGGTGGCGCACTTGCCATCGACATGGACCGGGCCAGCCGAAATCCTGTCTTTGCAGTGGAATTGCCGCGACTTGCTACGGCAGCCAATGCCCTGCTTGCCCCAGCAACACCGTCAGCCCCGCAACGCTACGCCGTGGCGCTGGAATACCGCATAACGCCCGCACACGGCCATAGCGGCGTAATACTGGACCCGGACGGCCCAGTTTCTGCCGTGTTGGCGATAGACGCGGTACAGGGGTCGCACGTGGATTGGGAAGCACTGGCCGCCAAGCTGGCGACACGCGCCCAGCAGGCCGAGAAGGAGGGCCGGACAGAAGCGGCACAAGCCGAACGGGAAGCAAGCCGGCTATGCATGGAGCTGCAAGCCCGCTACGGTGCTACAACCTCCAAGCGTAAGGCCACACTGGACCGGCCAAGCCGTCGGCGGTGAGTTGCCGACAAGGCGGGCAATTCTCGGCACAGTCTCCCAGCGCTACACGGCACCTACATTCCCGCCATGACCGGGAATAGTATGTGTTTAGATGTCGCTCCACGTTTTACCTTGTTCTTTTGCTGCCCCCGCCCGGCTGCCTTTGCTAGATAGTCAAAAATGGCCGGGAACACCGGGTACAGCGGGAACAGATCAAAAAAGCCCATTACCTTCATCCACTTGCCAACGGCTAACCGTTCCCGGCTTGGAAAAGGAGCACCGGGAACGCTGGTCATGCCGGGAACAAGCACAACAGGCGCAGATATAAGGCAGGCTTCTCCCCTTGGCTTGGGCGGTCATAGCTATGGATGACCAAACCACAATGCCGGACGCTGATTCGCCTGCCACGCAAGGGCCGTTGTGCCGGAACGCAGGACATTGCAAGCCAAAGAAGCGGAAAACGACATACCTATGAATTATTGTAGGTTTGTGCTGAACTAAGTAGACATGCCCTTATCGCCACGAATAGTATCCGTGCCACAAATAAGCATGCCGCGACATAGACGGCAAAACGCAGCCAAAAAGGCGCGGGGGTTTTAGGAGTAGGAAATGGTTCCCAAGGGCACTTTTACGTCCCCTCATGACCGCATGGTGTTACCAGCGGCTACACTAGATTTTTCTATTGATCTGCGTATCTCGCGCACTCAAGGCTTAGCCCATTCCGCTTCCCTCTTGGCGTTTGCCTCACCTGGCGAATAGCTAAATTCTCTTTTTGAAAAATTCCATGGCATCGCTTGGCGCGAGGATAGCGCGGTGTTTTTGCGCGCCACCCGCATGCGTGGCATGGGATTAATTAGTCCCAACCCCTGCAAGTAATATTTCAAGGGCGCATTTTCGTATCTGTACATAAGGGATAGCGCGAGTAAAAGCGCACGAGGCACGAAATTAAAACTAAAACTTAAGGAGTAGGAACGCAATGCAAGGATTTTCACGTAAAACACGGCTGACAATTGCACTTTTGGTGGCATTAGGCGGAGTCGGTATGCCCACGGCTTCAGCCGACGGGGACGTTATCGTTATCAGTGCCCCGAGACCAAGGCCTGGCGGCTGTAGTGGCGCACCCAATTGTGGCGGAGGAATGGGGGGCGGCCCCGGCTCTGGTGACCCGCTGCCGGCTCAGCCCGCACCACATGATGGTGGGGGACCGTCGATCAATCAGCTGGCCGCCCAGATGAAGCAGATTGACGTACGTTGCCAGGCAGGTGACCCAAACGTTACCTCACATGATTCTCAAGGTGCGCGTATCGCTTCAGCCCAAGGCGCTTTCGACGCTAAGGGCTTGAGGATGGGCTACGCATGGGACACGATCAAGCGACGCTTGGGTGCGCAAGGTGGCCGTATCACGGTAACCTATGCCGATAACGGTAAGGAAACTTACGACGTTGTCAGCGTCACGAATAGCGTGGCTATCGCTCCTGTGCCTGGCACTCTCGTTCAGGGCTCCGGCAGCGTGGAAGCAACGGATTGCAATAGGGGCTAGCCGTTGCAAGGAGTCGCTCCGTAGGGACTTGAGCCCATGCCAGGAAGTCTCGACGGCGAGCGACTCCCGATACGCTTAAAATGACGTAGGGAACCAAGGTAGCAAACATGAAGAAACCAGTTGTAATCACTCTCTCGTTGTCGCTGCTGGCATTGGCTGGCTTGACTGTCTTTGCGCTTCAGAAGGAAGAAACGACTCCACCGGCAGGCTACATGGTCAAAGCCGCAACCCAAGTCGATGAGTGGCATGTCGTATCGAATAAGCTTGGCGAGTCTATACAAGCCACGCCGGGTGTAGATGCACAAACACAACCGACAACGAAGAGTTTAGGCGACGCCTATGCGAATGCCTCCAACTTGTACGCCTTTGCGCAATATGCCAAACAGCATCCGGAACAAGGGGGCCTTACTTACGCCTATTCACTGGCGCGTGCTTGTACCGGCTTTCTTGACTCGCTGGACCATAAACCGCCCGTCTCTCCGGACGATAAGCGGGATGACCCAGGCACCGAAGCCAAGCGCCAAATAGCGACCAGTAGGATTAATCAGAAGTGTGAAGGATTCGCGCGGGACAATACCAAGGAGCCGATCCTCAAGGATATCTACACCAACACGAAAGCGACAGAGAAAGACCCTTACTTCGGCATATTGGGCAATCCCATGGCCGCGCAGAATTTGATTCGCAGCACCCGTGATACCTATCTGCTGGAAACAGTCTTGTTGGCGGCCTCTCCCATGGTCAATACGGGTGACACCTATGGCCGTTATTTCAAGGGCGAAGTATTGACCGGCGCGGATCGGCAACTGTTCGAGATGGCCGGCAATCTGGCGGCATGCCAACTAGGTACAGGCTGCAAAACGGGAGACGATCTCCTTGTGGTCAGCACATGTGCGTTCGGTGGAATTTGCGCGGATAGCCGCGAAGCGCTCTACAAGGCCCAGATTGCCGAAGAAAAGATGGCGGGTGGCGAAGCAAAGCTGATGCGGTACCGCGACATGATCGTCAGTGCGGCCAAGACGGGCGACATATCTGTCTATACACAGAAAAAATAGCGCTCGTGCCGATGCGGTACACGCCCAGTAGGATGCGAACGAAACGAAGCCCTGATAATGGGGCTTCTTCGTTACCAGCAGCGGCAAGCTGGGGGGCTTATCCCTATCCCTTACTCCTTCGACGACAAAAGTAGGGGAAAAGGAATGGATTACTTATCGAGTAGTGTCTGCCAAAAAGCACGGAGCGGCCAAGCCCCCATAACCTCCCCGGAAGTGGCGGGGGACCCTGGAAGATTCAAGCGCATGCGGGTCGGCATACCCGCGCGATTCAGCTAGTTACCAAGTTTTTCGTCGGTTTCGTTTCCTATCGGCCTAGCTGTGCAGACCACCTCCCACCGCTCCTCGCAAAGCCTTATGGCATAAGGCTTTCAGCAGTTTCCCGGCTATGGCAGCCATCCCCGGTATCGCTCAGCCGAAACGAATTTACCCGTCAAACCGTTTCGTTTTGAAGCGTTTGGAGTCCCCATGCCCACAGTTTCCGTCGATACCCTCGCCAAGCTGCTGGATATGACCCCGCGCCGGGTGCTCTGATCGAGCAAGGAACTAGCCTGGCCAGTTTTCAGGCCGAAAGCGACGGCATGGCTCTCAGTGATTGGCGCATATCTGGATGAGAAGGTGGCGGTATTGATCGCAGGACCCCTGCGGCATGGGTAAAAGCCATCTGACCCAGGCGCTCGGCCATTGCGCAGTTTGCCAGGGCGTGGATGTGCTGTTTATTGGCTAGACGCCATTGGTCGGCAGCCTCAATGCGGCGAGGGCCAGTGAAACGTGTGAGCGTCGATTCTAGCAATTGGCCGGCGGTGCGGTGTGTGGACGGCTTAGTAGCTCTCGCACATGGTGAATCGCCAACAGTGGGATAAAAATCGACACATGAGCGCCAGCCGTCAGTCTCGCCAGTTCAGACGCGTAGAGCTCCGCAACATAAGAAATCGACCTGTTTGTCTGCTTGGCTAGCAGCCAGACGCTAGGCAGATCGGAGAATTCATGATTGGGTCGAGACATAGACACATCGCTCACCTTGGGTTGCCAACGAAAGCGTATCCCCAGTATGAGGCTGGATACCGTACGTCAAACCACATAGCTGAGAAGTCGTGCAGACTGATTGCGACTGCCACACTTCATTTTGCTAACCGGTCGAGGTTTTTCTGTGCGGCCGCGTGACCTTGGGAAGCAGATTTTCGGTACAGGTCGAGTGCTTGCTTATCATCCTGAGGCAACCCTAGGCCGTGTTCGTACAGATAACCGAGTTTGTTCTGCGAAAAAGCATCTCCTTGTGCTGCGGCCTTGCGATACCAGGCAGCGGCTTGGGCATAATCTTGCGGCACCCCACGGCCAGCCTCATACAGTGTCGCAATGCTCAATTCCGCAGTGGCCAGCCCCTGTTCGGCACTTTTTCGATACCACGTCATCGCTTGCGCGTAGTCCTGCGGCACGCCATGGCCCTGTTCGAACATATCCCCGACATTGCATTGGGCAATCGGATGTCCTTGATCCGCAGCCTTGCGATACCAGGCCATGGCTTGTGCATAGTCCCGCGGCACACCGAAGCCTTTCATATACATCAGTCCAAGATTGAACTGCGCGCGGGAGAAACCCTTCTCGGCGGCTTTTCGAAGCCAGAAAAACGCTTCAGAAAAGTCTCGCGGCACGCCTTTGCCATCTAAAAAAAGCACGCCCAGCGCGTTCTGAGCAACTGGCATCCCCTGTTTGGCTGCCCTTCGGTACCAAGCGATAGCCTGTTCATAATCCTGCGGCACGCCGAGCCCCTGCTGGTACATCCATCCGAGGCTGGTCTGAGCAGTCGCACGCCCCTGCTCAGCGGCTTTGCCGCACCAGGCCAGTGCCTGCGAGTCATCTTGCGGCACGCCGAGGCCACCGAGGTACAGCGTACAGAGATTGGTCTGCGCATCCGCATTGCCCTGCTGCGCGCTCTTGCGATACCAAGCCAAAGCTTGCAGGTAGTCCTGCGCAACTTCCTGACCTAGCTGATACATTGAGCCCAGCTTGTTTTGGGCGGCGGCATGGCCGCTTTCCGCCAACGCACGCACCCCATCGAGTGTCGCCTGCTGAAGGTCCGTTTTATGTCCATTCAATCCCGCCCAGGCCATACCGGACAATCCCACTGCCATGGTAAGCAGCCAAATACGTACTTTCATTTCAATTCCCTTTGCTTACTGCGCATCAGCGATTTGAGCTGGGCCCCACCACCACCGCCTTGATCTCAAATTCAACCGTCTCCAAACGCTCCCGCAGCACCGTCTGCTGGTGGCTGAGATGCACCCGGTTCAACACGGCCTGCCCCGCCAGCGCATCCAGATAGGCTTCCAAGGCGCGGCGATCACGCGCCTCGCCGCGCAGGATCAGTTGGCGACTGGTCTTGTCGGGTTGGAATTCGAGTAACTCCACGTCGGCTTTGCCCGCCCGTTCGATGGCCAGGAAGATTTCGGGCCACGGGTAATCGCGCTCGGCTTGAAGTGCCGCCCATTGTTTTTGCGTACGCTGCGACGCCTTGTCGTCTACCGGCTTGGCAGCGCGGCGCTGCTGGGCTTGCAGCCTTTCGCTACGGGCGGCGAGCTGTTCGGTGCGTGCGGCGACTTGATAGGTGTCCTGCGCCAGCCAGGCCGCGCCGATCAACAGCACGGCGACCAGCAGCCACAGCCAGCCGGCATGGCGCAGCGGTGGACGAAGATAGTGGCTAAGCGGGTCCATATTCATTGCCAATCGCTGGGGGTAAGGGCTTGCACCACCGCGCCAGGCAGGTTGGCGACGATCTGTTCGGCACCGCTGCGCGCGTCATCGGTCGCGGCCGACCAGGCGGCGACCTGTTCGACCGCACCGTGCAGGGCAGCCAGACGGCGTAGCAGGCGGGTGGCGGCGGCTTGCGCGTCGCCGGTCACCGGCTCGACGTCGTAGCCGATCAGGCCGGCATGGTCATACAACAGCGCTGTGCTGCGGCTGGCATCGCCCAGCAGCAGCAGGCGCTTACCTTCTCCCGGTGCGCAAGGCGCGCGGTGGTAAGCGGCGGCGGACAGTGGTAGGACGGTGCGCAGGCGCAGGCCGTGTGCTTGGCACAGGGCCGGTAGTTCGGCCACGCAGCTGCGCCGCAATGCATACGCCAGACCCAGCCGACCATGATGACGGAAATCGCTGTGTTGCACCCATTCCCCATCCAGCGGCTGGCCTTGCTGTTCGAAGCAGGCTTGGGCATAGGCGTCGACCTCGGCCGGCGTCTGCAGCGCCGGCTGCCAGGCGAGCGGCACCAGGGCCGCCAGGCTGTCCGAGAGGGTCAGCACCAAGCGGCTGCCCGGACGCCATTGCCCGGTGTGTTCGGTCAACAGCGCGTTTAGTTCAGCCGGCAGATCAAGCGGTGCGGGGCTCGGTGCATATTCGCTCCAGCGCGGCGCGGCGGACCGGCCAAGCTGCAGGCCGCGCCGGCCCGGAAACAGACTGGCGTAGACGGTTTTAGGCCACAAAGGTGACACGATTGACCTCCTGCAATGTGGTCTGGCCGTCGCGCACCCCTTGCAAGGCGACCTCGCGCAACAAGCGGGTGCCTTCGCGGCGGGCCTGTTCCTTGAGCGCGCGCAGCGAGGCGCGGGCGATGATCATTTCGCGCAGCTCGTCGCTGAGGCACAGGACTTCGGCCACCGCCCGGCGGCCCTTGTAGCCGCTGCCGCGGCATTGCGGGCAACCGCGGCCGGCACGGAAGCGGTAGTTTTCCGGGTCAAGGATGCCGGATTCGACCAACAAGGCGGCATCGGGCTGCTGGTCGGTCACGCAGTGCGGGCAGTTTTGCCGCACCAGCCGCTGCGCCACCACGCCCGTCAGGGCCGAGACCAGGTGATACGGGTCCACGCCCATATGCATAAAGCGGCCGATGACGTCGAAGCTGTTATTGGCATGCACCGAGGTGAACACCAGGTGGCCGGTCAGCGCCGACTGCACGGCGATCTGGGCGGTTTCCGGGTCGCGGATTTCGCCGACCAGGATCTTGTCCGGATCATGGCGCAGGATGGAGCGCAGGCCGACGGCAAAGCTGAGGCCCTTCTTTTCGTTGACCGGGATCTGCAGCACGCCGGGCAGCTGGTATTCGACCGGATCTTCGATGGTAATGAACTTATCTTCGCCCTGGTTGATCTCGGTCAAGGCCGCATACAGGGTAGTGGTCTTGCCGCTGCCGGTCGGACCGGTGGCCAGCAGCATACCGTGGGGCGCGGCCGACAACCGGCGCAGTACACGCACGGTGTCGGCATCGAAACCCAGCGAGTCCAGCGTCAGGCGCTGCACCTGGTCGATCAGGGCTTGCTTGTCCAAAATCCGCAGCACGGCATCTTCGCCGTGGATGCTGGGCATGATGGAGACGCGGATATCGATATCGCGGCCCTTGGCGGCAATGCGGAAGCGGCCGTCCTGCGGGATGCGCTTTTCGGCGATATCGAGTTCGGCCAGCACCTTGATACGGGCGATGGCCTGTTCGGCCAGCGCGGTTTTGTTGACGGTGGCAATGCGGTTCAGCACGCCGTCGATACGGAACTTGATCACCAGGCCTTGCGGGAGCGATTCGAGGTGGATATCGCTGGCTTCGCAGCGCAAGGCATCGAACACGGTCGAGTTGATCAAGCGCACGGCCGGACTGGCCTCGCCCTGGATCGATGCCAGGGTCAGGTCGGCGCTGGCGTCGCGTGCCAGTTCGATCGACTGGTCCAGGCCGACCGCATCGGCCACGGCGCTGAAACCGGCCTCGTGCCGTTCCAGTTCGGCGCGCAGCAGGGCCGGATCGGCCAGGTAAAGCGCCGTCAGCGGCAAGGCTTGGGCGGCCAGCCATGGGCCCAGCCGGCTATCCAGCGGCTGGCCGATGGCGGCGCAGAGCCGGCCGGCGGCGTCGTGCCCCACCAGCAGCACTCTTTCCGCCATGTCGGTGTAGGCCACTTGCGCGAAGTCCGGCTGGAGCGGCCAGCCGCTGGCGCAGGCAAGCGGCGGATAGGCCAGCAGGGTGGCGGCCTCGGCCAGCACTGCCTCGCGCGATTGCGGGGAACGCTCGGCCAGCCAGCTCAGCCAGTCGCCGCCGAGGCCGGCGGCTTGGCAGGCCTGCGTCAGTTCGGCCAGAGTCAGGGGGGCATCAAAGTGCATTGGCCATCTCGAAAATCGGGGTATACAGCATCAATACAATGGCGCCGATGACCAGGCCGATGCCGACCATCAGCACCGGTTCGATCAGCCGGCCAGCCACATCGAGCCAGGCAGCCACTTCCTGGTCGTAGAAATCGGCGATCCGTTCCAGCATCTCGTCCAGCTGGCCGGATGATTCGCCGGCCAACAGCAAGCGGTCGGCCACTTCGGTACTGAGGCCTTGCGCTGCCATCACCTGCGACAAGGGGTGCCCCTCGCTGACCGCCCTGCCCGCTTGCTGCAAGCGCGCCTGCATGGCCAAGGGCAAGGCGGCCTCGCTCATCTTCATGGCGGCGAGGACGCTGACGCCGCTGCGCAGCAGCATCCCCAGGGTGCGATACAGGCGGGCCAGTTGCAGGGTCCAGACCTTGTCTCCCAGCCAGGGCGTGCGCAACACGCGGCGGAACACGCCGGCGCGGACAGCCGGTTGCAGCGCCACCAGCAAGCCGCCCAGGGGCAGCGCCAGGCACAGCCCCCAAGCCAGCCAGGGATACCCGTTGACCAGGCTGCCCCAAGCCTGCACCAGGCGCGACATATCCGTCTGCCGGGGCACATCCTCGAATACCGCGCTGAAACGCGGCACCACATACAGCAGCAGGAAGGTCACCACCATATAGCCGACCCCGACCAGGATCGCCGGATAGACGGCGGCGGCCAGCAGTTGGCCGCGAATGGCATCGACCTGGCGCTGGTAGTGCATAAAGCGCTGGATGGCGGCGCGCACGCTGCCGGTGGTTTCGCTGGCGCGCAGCATGGCCAGGTAAAGCGCCGGAAAGACCGAGGGCAAGGCCGCCATCGCTTCCGATAGTTGTTTGCCGTGCCGCAAGCCTTGCAACAGGCTGTCGTAGACGGCCCGATGCCGGCCGGTCCGGTCGTTGCGGCCCAGGATCTCGATCGCATCGACGATGGGCTGGCCGGCTTCCAGCAAGGCGTGCAACTGCTGGTTGAACACCAGCAGCTTGAAGGCCGCGGCGCGCTTGAGACGCGGCAGGCCGTGCCGCACCGGCAGCAGGGTCAGCAGCCGACCGCCGCTTGCTGCCAGCACGCGGCGCGCTTCCGCTTCGTCGGCGGCTTCCAGCTCGACCTGCGTCACTTGGGCGTCGGCCTGGAGGATCTTGGCGCGATAACGCAGCATCACTTCGGCTCGACGCTGTCCCAGTTGGTCACGTCGGCATCGTCGCCGCTGCCGCCGGGCTTGCCATCCTTGCCGTAGGCGATCACATCGGCGTCGCGGCCGTTATCGCCCGGCGACTTGTAGACATAGGCATGGCCCCACGGATCGGCCGGAACGCGCTTCTTCAGGTACGGACCGCGCCAGTTGCCTTCGTTGGCCGGTGCCGCCACCAGCGCGGCCAGGCCTTGGGCAGTGGTCGGGTAGCTGCCGACATCGACCCGGTATTGGTCGAGCGCCTTGTCGAAACCGTCGATTTGCGCACGGGCGACCTGGGTTTGCGATTTGCCGATCTGCGAGAAGTACTTGGGACCGACGAAACCAGCCAGCAGGCCGATGATCAGCAGGACGACCAGCAGTTCGAGTAGGGTAAAACCAGCGTATTTGGGTCTCATTTTCCGCTTTTTTCCGGTTCGGTCGGGGCATCCGGCCCCGTCTCGGGTTGATAGATAAACTGCCAATCTCGGTAGTGCTTGGCGTCCTTGAAACTTGCCAGTTCCGCCGGAAAGCCATCGATTTTCTGCGGCGCCTGCATGGAGAGGGAATACACCCCCATGATGCCGCCGCTGGGGGCCGTCACCAGGCCCAGTCCTGGCTAGCCCGGATGGGGTCACGATACAGGCGGCGCAACGGCCGCTGCGGCCGCAGCGGGCGCTGATCCAGCAGCAAGGCTTCCAGCGTGGCCGGGTAGCGCACGCTGCCGCTGCCAGTGCGGTAATAGGTACGGATGGCAGCCCGGTAGGCTTGGCCGACATGGAGCAGCTCGACTTCGCGTTCGCGCAGCTCGGCCGTACGGCTGTTTTCCAGTGCACGCGTGGTCAGCACCGCCAGGATGGCAACCAGGAACAGTGCGACCAGATAGCTGAAACCGTGCTGGCGACGCATCACCAGTCCTTGAACCAGCTTTTGTCGCGCGCCTGGCCGGGCGCCGCGCTGCGTACATCGGCAATGGCGCCGTTGCCGCTCTCGGCCGGTGCGATCGGCAGCCAGCTCTCCTTGCTCTGTGTCAGTGGGTCGACCGGAATGCGGCGCAGATATTTATGGTCGACCAAGTCTTGCAGCGCTTCCGGGTATTGGCCCCGGTCGGCATAAAATTTGTCGATGGCATCGCGCAGCAGGTACAGATCCTCGCGCAGCACATCCTCCTTGGCCCGTTCCAGGTTGCCGAAATAGCGAGGCGCGGCCAACGACAACAGCGTGGCAATGATGGCCAAGGTGACCAGCAACTCGATCAGCGTAAAACCCTTGGTGCGCATGCTTACCACTCCCTGTAGGCCACGCCGTTCAGGCCGGTCTGCGTGGAGAGCGAGTAGACGTCGAACACATCGTCGCCGGCCAGCGGCTGGTCCGGCGGCGAGTCGAAGCGGCGCGTGCCCCAGGTCTGTGCAGCCGGCGTGGTGGCGTTCGGATGGAAGGGATCGCGCGGCACCCGGCGCAGAAAATACAGCATGGCCCCGCCCTGGGCCTTCGCATTCGGCACACCGGCCGCCAAGGCGGCGAGCGTGGGGGGATAGCCGTTCTGGCTGCCGGCGCCATCCGCCTGGACGATACGTCCATCCGTCGTGGCGACCTTATAGGCATCGATCGCCTGGCGGATATCGCGCAGCGCACGCCGCAGCTCGTGCTCCTTGTGGCGCTTGAGCGTGGTCTGCGCCAAGGGCATGGCCATGGCCGCCAAGGTGGCGATAATGGCCAGCGTGGCCAACAGCTCGATAAAGCTGAAACCATCCGCACGCGAGGAGAGAGACAGGCGCGACATGGTCAAGGCAAGATGGCGAGCGGATGGTGCAGCGGCAGTACCGGCGCGGCGCGGGGCCCGACCGGCGCCATGCCGACCAGGCTGATCTCCGCCGCCAGGTCCGCCTGCAGCGGCTTCAGCTCGATCAGCAGCAGGTTGCCCTGCCCGCTCACCCCGTCCGGGCCGGAACCGGCCAGACCGACCGTGATGCGGCCGCTGGCCGAATCGACCAATTGACTGAAGCTGACCGGCGCCGTGCCGAAGAAATCGCCCAGCCGGACCGACACCACTTCAAGGCGACTGGGGTCGAACAGTAATTGCATCGGTGCGGCGCGCAAGGCTTCTGCGCTATCCAGCCGCAAACTCAGCTGGATGGTCTCGCCGAGCTTGGCTTGGCTCGGCCCTTGCCAGCTTAGGCGCAATCCGACGGGCGCCGGCACGGCCTCGGACGGCTTGGCGGCCGGCTCGGCCGCGGCGAGGGGCTTGGCCACCGCGACCGGCGTCTCCAGGTTGCGCAACTGCAAGGGCTTGGTCCGCAGGCTGGCTTCCGTACCGGACCAGAACGATTCCGCCGCCGGCGACTGCCGCTGGATATTGCGGATCAAGCGCGGCGTGATCGACAGGACGATCTCGGTCCTTTGCTTGTCGTCCTTCTGGCTGGAGAACAAACGGCCCAGCAAGGGCAGATCACCGAGCAAGGGGAGGCGATTGGCCGAGGAACGGTCTTCGTCGCTGATCAGGCCCGCCAGCACCTGGGTTTCGCCATCCTTCAGCCGCAGCACGCTATTGGCGCTGCGGGTGCCGATCTGGTAGGCCTGCGAACCGTTGGTGGTCTTGACCGCACCGACCAGCGAACTGACTTCCAAGGCCACCTTGAGGCCGATCTCGTCGCGCAGATGCACATCCGGCTCGACTTCCAGCTTCAGGCCGACATCCATGTACTGGATATTTTCGCTATTGAAGCCGGTCGAGGTGGACGTGGTGGTGACGATGGGCACTTTGTCGCCGATCAGGATCTTGGCCTTCTCCCGATCGCGCACGCGGATACGCGGATTGGCCAACAGCTTGGCATCGCCATCCTCCTGGTGGAAGGTCATCGTGGCACTGGGCAAGGTAATGCCCAATTTGCTGGCGTTCAGATTGCGCAGTTCGCTCAATTTGAAGCTCGGCGAGGCGGCATTGGTGGTCGAATTGCTGGCGTTGTTGGTGAGCGGTGCCACCGTCAACTGGTCGGTCAGCTTGACGCCGAGATCGAGCAGGCGCGAGCGCTTCACTTCCAGCACTTCCACTTCCAGCATCACCTCCGGCTCGTCCAGGTCTTGCAGTGCGATCAGTTTTTCCGCCAGGGCAATGGTGTCGGGCGTTTCGCGCAAGATCAGCATATTGAGCTTGTCGTCGACGTACACTTCCTTGAGCTTGAGCACGGTCTTGAGCAGATTGGCGGTCTGCTTGGCTTCGCTATTGGCCAGGTAAAAGGCCTTGACCAGCAGATCCTGGTATTCGCGGCTCTTGCCGCCGGTATTCGGGTAGATCAGCACGCTGCCCGCGTTGAGGATCTTCTTGTCCAATTGGTTGGTGGTGAGGATGACATCGATAGCGTCTTCCAGGCCGGTCTGCTTCAGGAAAACCGTCGTGCGCTGATCGCCTCGCACCTCGCGGTCGAAGATAAAGTTGATGCCGGTGGTGCGCGATAGGGCCTCGAACACCATCTTCAGGCTGGCATCGCGAAATTCCAGATTGATCGGTTTCTGATACATGGCCCCGAGACTGGGTGCGCTCAGCAAATCTTTCGCCTGCAGCGTCTCGATCTCGCGCCGCAGCGCCTTGGCCTCGGCATGGTTGGGGTTGTCGGCCAGGGCCCGCGCCAGCCATTGCGCGGCCTGCTCGCTATCACCCTGCTGCAAGGCGGTGCGCGCCCGCCCGGTCGCGTCGACGGCTTGCGCCAGCCGGGTGAGTTGCACCAGTCCTGCCTTGGCACGGGCATTGTCGCGATCGAAGCTCAGAATGGCGCGGTAGTGCTGCTCGGCCTCCGCCTCGCGCCCCGCCGCCAGTGCCGTTTCGGCCCGGCTCAGCAATTGCCGGACGGCGGTTTCGCGCTGCTGCAGCCAATCGGCCCGAAAACGGGTATCGCGCGGCTCCAGCTCGGCCGCCTGCTGCAGCTCGCGGATGGCCTCGGCGTATTGGCCGTCCGCCATGGCGGATAAACCGGCACGGTGGTGGCGATCGGCGGCGCAGCCACCCAGGCCCAACAGGACCAAAAGAATCAAAGTGCGCCCAGGCGCGGTAGTGAAAATCGGCATAGCGGTTTATTCCGAGGCAGCAATCGGGAGAATCTGCTTGTCCCCGGTCGGTAGATATTCGAATTCGATGTGCTGGGCATCCATGCGCAGCACCTTGTAGCGGCCTTCCAGCGTATCGCCGGGACGCGCCAATAGCGTCTGTTCGTCGTGGCTCAGGTACATGACCTGCGCACCGCCATCGTTGAAGCTGCCCATATAGCGGAACGGCAGTGCAGGTGGAGCAGGCCGTGGCGGCGGAGGCGGCGGCCCCACCAACTCGGCCTCCTGAACGGGGTTGGGTATCGGCGCTGCCACGGGCGGCGGTGCTTGCCAGTTGCGCGGGGCGAACGGGTCGGCCACGGCTAGCAACGGCGCTGCCGGCGCAAGCGGCGGGGTCGTCACCGACGCCGCCTTGACCAACAACGGCCGGGCAGCGCCAGGCGCAAGCACCCCTTCGACCAGCTCGACCTCATCCTCCTCGACCGGATAGACGATCGCCACCAGCGTAGCCGCCAGCAAACCCGCCCAGATCATCCAACGACGCCGCGCCGCGTTATCCATGGGACGGCTTCCGGTAAAACGCCGAAATTGTCGCTTCACAGCTCAGGTCGGCCAGGCCAATGTCTTCGCGGCTGCATTGCACGCCATCGATCACGATATTGGGCTGCCCTGCCTGCAAACCGGCCAGGAAACGCCGCACCGCCGGATAACCGGCCAATAGCGTCAAGCTGGCGCGATAACGGAGATAGGGCTGGTTCGCACTGTCGTCGAGCGTGAAGGACAGCTCGTCCAGCGGTAGCTTGGCTTGGTCGGCCGCCCGATTGAGCGCGCCGAGTAATTGCTTGCTCTCGAATGCCGGCAAAACCACCGTGCTATCGGCTGGCTTAGCCACCAAGGGCATCGCACGCGGCTGGGATGCTTGCCAGATTTGCGCGGTTTCCAGTGCCAATTGGCCTTGGTGAATATGGGTCGCCAGGGCCAGCAGGAAAGCCAGCACCGCCACGCCCAGCGCAGCCACCAGCCTCGGCTGAGCGTACAGCAGACGACGGGCTTGGAAGCGGTAGCGGGACAACAGCGGGGACATGACGAGCGGGTGGGAGATGAGGCAAAGGGCGCGGATTATATCGCAAGTCTTTTCTGTATGTCCTTATTAATTAAGGATTTTTCCTGAGCAGACCAACCACCACTTACAAATACCACACGGAAGTGTCGGCATGAAATCGAATGTCTTGGATTTCCCGCTAGAGGCGGTCACGTGTGCGCCTGCCGAGACGGTGTATCACCATCAGCATGACTTTGTCCGAGTGTGCGTGGCAATAGGGAATCGGCGCAGGTGACGTTGGATAATCCACTTCCAAGCAGTTACTGGAATAGTTCATTCAGCGAGTAAAAGTTCATTCATCCGCCTTTTTTAGCCCATCAATTATTTCATTCCAATAGCGAACTGCTTCAATATGCTGCTTCCTTGTAAGCATCACTTTATTGCTTGAATCAGTCGGATCCCCCCCAAGAATTATTGGGGTGATCTCAAATATCTCCATCCCTTTCGTAGATGGATCAGCAAGTCGCCGAGATTTGTGCGAAGACATTTTACTGCACCGCCAGAAAATCAATGAATTCATCAAAGCCTGAAGCCAACACTCGGATATCTTCCAAATCCATACCTATAAAAGGGACTTGAACGATCGGTGCGGGTGATTGGCGCGTATCGAAAGCAAACCCTTCTCCTCCCCCGTTCGATCCGATCAAGACAAGTCCAGGGGCGTATTTTTCCACCTGGTATTCCAAATTAAACTGACCCAATTCCTCGGCCGACCAAAGTATCAAGTAATTGTCGCCAATGAATCCTTCCCCCCCATTTTTCCATTCCAGGAACTGTTTGTAGTCAGCAGGGAGCAGCCAAGCCAGCTTGGCCTCCGCATCACTTATCGCATTTTTCGACGATCCCAGCTGATTGTCAAAATCAGCGAATGCATTCGAATCCATGACTCTCTCCTTTTCCCCTTATGGGAGAAATTGTTCTATCGATTTTTGCAAATCCGTCCACCATGGCGTTACTTGTTGGCGGTGAAGGGACCGGTCAATGATCACTTTATTTGCTGGATCAGTAGGGCTGCCGTTAAATTTCACCGGCTGAACCTCATGTATATCCACAGGCTTCCCCTTCAAATCCAGATCTTTGCGAAGCGCCTTGTTGGCCGCATCTGCGGCTTTACGTGCAGCATCGTACTCCGCTGAACCCTTTTTTAGTAGGCGCATCGGCTCCGTAGGCTTTGGCACACCTGGCGGATAGCCTTTCCAATCACTAACAGAAAAATCGCCTGGCTTTATCACACGTGGCCCAGTCGTAATTACGGCCTCAGGCGCCGATTTTGTCACCAATGGGCCAACGGGAATCACCGGTGCCAGTTGCTGCGGCGCGGGCCGTCCACCAATACCACCGCCAGCGGCCGCGGAAGTCATAGCCAGCTGCTGGCCTTCTTGGGAGGCTTCTGAGCAAGCCGCACCACAAAGTTCGCCAATCGATCCCGTCTGCATAGGGCCATTGCTAGCGCCTGCACTTCCCCCCGTGCCACCGCTTACGGTCGTACCGCCAATTGCCGAAGCTTTCCTCTCGCCACCGGCATTGCCGCGTTCGTCGTTGCCGCCATACGAGGTCATCGATAGCATCGTGCTGCCCGGCGACTCACCCTCCATTCGGACGCGACTACCCGTTTGGAAATCCTGATCCAGCTTCCCTATGACATTCTCATTGATATTGGTCTGCCCGCCCTGCCCAGCCGTGAACCCGGTCGGATCGGTCAGGTTGGTCGGATTATTCCATACGTAGCTGTAGCGGTTGTAGCTCTGGCTATGCTCCGGATCCTGGATGATGGGGTCGGCACTCATAAAGCGCGCCACCAGCGGGTCATAGACCCGGCCGTTCATATGCACCAGGTCCAGCCCGTCCAACATCTCGTGACCGGTAAAGCCCTTGTTGTCGATCACCCCGTCCACGTTGTTGGCGCTACCGTTCAGGTTGCGGCGTTTGCCCCAGGCGTCGTAGCTCAGCCTTTCCTTGAGCGCGCCGGTTTGGTCGCTGATGGCCACCACACTGCCGAGCCGGTCCTCATGGGTCCAGTGCTGGTCGGTGCTGCTGCCCTTATCAATTTCCACGCCCAAGCCGTTCGGCCAGTAGGTCTTGATGGACTTGACCGTGCTGCCGGTGGTTTCCGCTTCGATGGCGCCGGCGTAATAGATGGTGGTGCCATCGCTCTTGATCTGCTTGGCGCGCTGATGCTCGGTGCCGTAGGCGAACTGGCTCGATACGCCGCTGGCGCAGCTACCATCGGCGCTGATGCTGCCGGTGGTGATGCAGTGCGGCATATCGAAGCTGGTCCAACTGAGCTTGCGGCCGGCACCTTCGATCAGGTTGCCATTGGCGTCGTAGCGGAAGGCGCCCAGGCTGCTGATGCTGCTGACCGCGTGCGGGCCGCCGCTATTGGCGGCGCGCACGGCCTGGCCTTGTGGCGGGTAGGTGTAGCTGCCCACGCCGGTCTTGCTCTGCAGATTGCCGATGGCGTCGTACGCGAATTCCTGGACGGACGAGCCGATGGTGGCCTTGCTCAGGCGGTTCAATTCGTCGTAGCCAAACGTCTCCGTCAAGTTGCTGGCCGTCCAGAACTGGTCGCGTTGGATGATATTGCCCAGCGGGTCGTAGAAGTAGTTTTCCCGCAGTAACAAGGCGTCCTGTGGGCTCTTCAGATCGTTGTTGCTCAGGCGGCCGGTAAAGTCGTTGTAGCTCTGGATCACCTTGAGGCCGTTACCCAGCTTGGCTTCGACGACACGATTGGCGGCGTCTTGCTTGGTGGCCTCCCACAGCGCTACGCCCTGCCGTTCGATCTTGGTCAGATAGCCGAACTGGTTGTAGCGCTGGTCGAAGCGCTTGGCTTTGCTGATGTCGTTATCGCGTTGGTGAACCTGGGTTTGCAGCCGGCCCCAATCGTCATAGGTGGTCGTACTGGTGTAGGCCTTGTCGAGCTGCAGCGTGGTGGTCTTGAGCCGCCCCTTGTCGTCATAGAGATGCGTGCGTTGGTAGTCCTTGCTGCCGCTACGCAGGGTATACGCTTCGGCAAGTTGGCCGATGCCGTAGGTAGCGGTGTCGTAGACCCAGCGGCTTTCCAGGCTCGGTTCACTGCGGCTGGTCAGTCGGTCCAGATCGTCGTAAGTCGAACGGGTGACCTGCTGCTTGGCATCGGTCTGTTTCCAGACCCGGCCCAGCGGGTCCACGTCGTAGTGGATAGCGCCCAGATCGAGGTCGTTCAGATCGGTCTTGCGGCCCAGCAGATCATACGTAATACGGACGATATTCTTGCCCGGGTCGATCACCTGGGTCAGGTTGCCGAAGGCGTCATGGCCGTACTCGGTGATGCCGCCCTTGGCATCCTTGCTGACTTCCAACTGGCCCAGCACATTGCGGATATCGGTCTTGATTTGCGGCTTGGGGCTGGGGTTGGGATTGGTCAGGACGGTTTGCAGGCCCTGATAGGTGGTCGTGCTGAACTGCTCGCCGCCGCCTTCATTCCAGGTGGTGACCTTGATCACGCGATCCAGATCGTCGTAGTCGTTGCGGCTGGCGCGCACGGCGATGCCACCCACGAAAAAGGGCTGGTCGCTTTCTTTCAGGCGGCCGCGATGGTCGTAGCGGTTGTCAGTGGCGATGACGCGACCATCGAAGCCCCAGCTCTGGCTGCGCAAGGCATGGCCGGCGTTGTCGCTGTAGAGCAGGGTCGGGACGGCGATGCGGTCGGCGCCCTTGTAGCTATCCGTAAAGGCGACGACCGCTGCGCCGGCCAACGGGCAACTACCGTTGCATTGCTTCAGGTAGCTGCGCGTTTCGGTACCATCCGCGCGCAATTCGGCCAATTTGCGGCCGAAGCCATCGACGGTCCAGGTGGTTTTGAAACCGTTCGGGCCAGTCAAACTGGTTTGCGCGCCGGTGCGGAAGTCGTAGACCAGGCTTTCGCTATGGCCGGCGGCGTTCTTGCGGGTTTTGACGAAGCGGCCCTTGGCGTCGTATTGGAGATCTTCGACGGTACGGCTGCGGTCGTTGTTGCTGACCGGGTCGCGCCAGGTCTGGGTCTTTTTGTTGACCAGGCCAAAGGGGTTGCCGCTGCGGTCGAAGGTGGTCAACAGCTTGAGCTTGAGGCTGGCGTCGTTGGGCTCAAGGGTCTCGCTGGCCGGCAGGCCCTTGGCATCGTAGCCATAGGCGACGGTACGGCTGATGGTCTGGCCATAGCCGTCGGTCTTGGCATTGACGGTGCGGCTAAGCAGGCCTTGCAGCCAAGGTGCGTCGCCGGCATTGGCGGCCTGGTAGGTGTTGACCGTCAGGTTGCGGAAGGTCTTGCCGTTGCCGCTGATCAGGCTGTCGCTTTGCTTGAGGTTGCCCCAATCGTCGTAGCTGGTGGCGGTGACGGTATGGCCCAGCGGGCTGCGGTCCAGGTCGTACTTGTCGCCGATCTCGCTGCCGCTATAGACGAACCAGGTCGGGCTACCGTTGGGCTGCGCGAGGGTGCGGACTTGCGCATCGGCGGTGGTCTCGCTGAGGACTGCGCCGCTGGCGGCAAGGGTACGCTTACGTTCCAGCATGCCCCGGCTTTGCCACTGCGCCGGGTCCTGGCGGGTGGTGATCAGGCTGCGGATGCCGCTGGCCTGGGCGGTGGTCTCGATCACGCGGAAGCCGGGATTGGCACGGCCGGTTAGCTCGACCGCGCCGGCGGCGTAGCGATAGCTGGTAACGATTGGATCGGCCACGCCATTGTCGATGCGCAGCTTGCTGACGACCTTGCTGGGACCAGGGGCGATGCGGCGCAGCGGATAACGCACCGTATCGGCAGCGGCGGGGTCAAGCGCAGCGGCGCTGGTCAGGTGGAGATGACTGTCGCGCAGCGAACCGTATTCGACTTGGCTACGGCGAAGCGTGCCATCGGTGACGGCAAGCAACTTATCCAACGCTTCGCCAGGCTGGGCCGTTGACTCGGCGCTAAATACTTCCCATTTGCCGCCTGGCGTGTAGTTGACCAGGTCCATGCGGCCATCGCCGTTGAAGTCGCCGGTAAGAATGCGCGAGGTTTCCAGCCAAGTACTGCCAGGATAGTTAGGACGCCCTTGCGGCTGGGTGGGGTAACCCAGTTGCGGTAGCGTCCAGCTTTCGCATTGGTAGCCACCGCTGCCGGTGATCCGGCAAACGCGCTGCACGCCCAGATAGGGTTCGCCGGCCAGGATGTCGGCTTCACCATCGCCGTCGATATCGCCGACGGCGCGGATCCGGAAGTCGATCTGGTCTCCACCGCTGCCGGTGCGGTAGCCCGTATCGAGCAGGCTGCGGCAGTCCATGCCGGCGACCCCGCCTGTAGGGGATGGCGCACCGGTCGCATAGCACAGCCGCCCGCCGGTCTTCCAGTCCTTGTCGCCGCCGGACAAGCCGAACAGCAGATCGGTGTAGCCGTCGTGGTTGAAGTCCGCCACCAAGCTGCTTTGCCAATGGGCTTCTTCAGCCAGGCGATAGTGGATGGTATTGGCTGGTGGGTTCTTCTCCACGCTGAGCGTCAAATAGTCGATCAACTGGTAATCGGCTGCGCCGCGTTCGGTGCGAAGATTCGCCCAGACGCCGGTATGGGTATTGACCCAATTGCGGCTTTCTCTATCGTAGCTGGCCTGGGTGAGCCGCAAGCTGTCGGCGCGGCCGTCGCCATTGATATCGGCACTGTCACCGCTGTATTTGCGCTCGATCAGTACACCCACGCGGCCCACATTGAACACGCCGTTGCCTTGTAGCCGGCATTGGAAACCCGTATCCGTGGACAGACAGAGTTGGTCGTTATAGGAGGTACCCTCCTCCGCAGAGAAACTACTACCGGGCACCAACATATCGGTGCGGCCATCGCCATTGAAGTCGTAGGTGGTATGGAGGCCGCCCGTGTTGCCACCCGCAATGGCATCTGCCTCAGCCCACGCGTTGCAGGCAAAGCCCTGGCCTTCGCGAAAGCGCGCGTAGCAAATCTGGCGTTTGCTGACGAATCGGCTACGTACCACGCCAATGCCATCGACCATGCCTTCCGCGCCTAGCAAGTCCAGCTGGCCATCGCCGTCGAAGTCGCCCGTTTCCAGCACGGTAAAGGCGGCAGGCTGGCTGGTGAACACGTTCTGGCTGTCGAAACCACGGCCATTGCCCAGGAACAGCCTGTGCATCCGGCCACTGACGCGGCGCTTGTCCAGCATGTCGGTGTAGCCGTCGCCGTTGAAGTCGCCCATCACCACCATATCGCGCGGGTCATTACCTTCCTCGGCCACACGGAAGTTGCCCTCTTGCCGCCAACTCATGCCGGAATGCCAGTCCTCCAGAATGGGACCGTCCCAGTTGCCCAGGCTGACGAAACGCTTGGCCGTACCGGCTGCCGGTTCGCCCCATTGGAAGGTGGTGGCTGGCAGACAGCGGACGGCGCTGTTGCGGTTACGGTCGCCGTCGCAGCGCTGCACGCTGCGCAGCAGACTGCGCGCACTGCGCGGGCTTTGTACGTAATCGAGGGTATAGACACTGGCGATGTCGCCGCCATCGCCATTGGCCGCCGTATTGACCGCCGTGGTGATGGTCTTGAGCCGCTTCAGCAGATACGCCTTGCCGCCGGCGCCCCAGCCGGTGGTGTTGTCGGTGTTGTCCGGACGGTTTTCGTAGTCGAGCCGCACGATCACGTCGGCGTTGGTGGTGGCATGGCCGCCGTAGCGATACCAGGAGGGCAGGTTTTCACCGACGCTGGGGTCGTTCCGGTAGCCGAGGGTCATGCGGTTGCCGGAGCGGTCTTCCACTCGGTCCAAGGCCCAGCTGATGGCCTCCGTCTTACCTTGGGCCTGTACATAGCTATTGGCCTGGCCATCCAGGCCATTGACGCCGAAATAGCGGGTGTGGCCAGACTTGGTCTCGACCTTGAAGCCCAGCTTGCCATTGGCACTGAAGCGGCTGATGCGGCTGAAGCTGTCGATTTCGGTGCGGTATTGGGCGTTCTCCGCCCAGTAGTTGGCATCGTTCATCGCCAAGTTGACCAGAACCAGCCGTTGGCCATCCAGACACAGGCGGTCGCGCGTGTCGAAACGGACGGTGTCGTGCTCGCCATCCTGGGCAATGCTGCGACTGCAGCGTTGCACGCTGGACCGGCCGCTCAGGCTCCAACCCAGCCCGGCGAGGCCGCTGCTGCCGTTGCTGTTGTAGTTGAGACTGAGGCTTGGAGCCAAACCAGCGGTACCCGGCGGGACGGCAATCGGCAGGCTATAGCTGGCCGCGCCACCGCCAACACTGAGCTCGCCTGGCAGACTGCCGGCATCCACCCCGCCAGTGATCAGGCCATCTACATAGCTGGAGGCGAAGCTAATCTTGACGGGGGTATCACCGCCGCCTCCCTGACTGGCCGTCACGGTCACCGCAACCGGCGCACTGGTGGTCACGCCACCCAGACTATCAACCAGTTTGGCCGTCAGATTGGCATAGTTGCCCACCGGCACAGCCGTCCAGCTGTAGCTATACGGCGCACTGCTGTCCTCCCCTAATTTGGTCGCGCCATTGTAGAACTCGACACGGGTAATGCTGCCGCTGCCCACGGTGGCTGTGGCATTCAAGGTGATACTGGCCGGTGCCGTCAGGGTCTTGCTGGCTTCCGGGCTGCTCAGACTGATGGTCGTACTGGGGATGACCTGCACGTAGCGGTGGGCCGCATACAGCGTGGTATTGCCCTGCTGGATACGTGCAGTGATCAGATACGGTGCCGCACGAGGCGCGACCCCGCGTTTGGTCACATAGCAGGTGCCCGCTTCACTATCGGCCGTGACCCCTTGCGCCTTACCTAGCCATGCACCGTCGAACAAAAAGGACACGTCGTCGCAACTACCCGTGCCATTGCTCAGCTTGATCCGCATAAAGATATCGGACACACCCTTGTACACCGCCCCATCGGCCGGGGTGGTCAGGGCAATGCGCAGGCTGCCCGGCATGGTGCAGTTGCGGTCCTCGCAGGGCAGTACCAGGCTGCCGCTGGCGGCAGTGGCCTGGACGAAGATCGGGCTGCCGGCGTAGCTGCTGGTATAGGGACTCAGATCAAAGCGCAGGCTGTGGCCGACGCCGGGGGTGCCGCAGGCGGCTTGCACGGCGGCGTTGTCCAGCTCGTCGCTGAGGTTGGCCAGGTTGGCGGTGCCGATCGGCGTGCCGCCCAGGGCTTGGGTGGGGGCGTTCAGGAAGACCTGGTAGCTCATGGCTTGCGCCGTACCGGCCTGGCAAGTCCAGCCGACCAGCTGCGCCTTGCCGTCGGCACTGCTACGGATGCCGCTCAGGGCGCCCAATAGCGGGCTGGTGGTGATATTGACCGGGAACGGCGTGGAGTCGGTGCTGGCGCCCTGGTTGTCGGTGGCGCGCAGCTTGAACCGGTAGAAACCGGCCGGCAGATTGTGGACATAGCTCAAGCTGGCGGTGGGCGTTGTACCCAGCACGGTCTTGATGGGGGTGGCGCTATAGCCGCTGCCGCTGTCGAGCAGCAGTTCCAGCTTGGCCACTTGGCCACCGACGTCGCTGCCGCTGCCGGTCAAGGTGATGGCGGCGGTTTGGCCGGCCACGATCCGGACATTGCTGGGACTGGCGCTGAGCGTGGCGGTAGGCCGGGCCGGATTGGCGCCGGCAACCGTGTTGAGGAGTTCGACACTGCTGGTCGAACCGCCGGGACCGGTAGCGGTCCAGGTGCAGCTTGACGGATAGCCGACCCAGGCGGCACTGGCCGTGCCGGGGATATTGCCGCTGGTGGCCAGGGCCAGATTGCTGACCGTGTAGCCGGTACCGCTGGCGGTACAGCTTAACGACACGGCGGTGGCGTTGGTGGTAGACCAAGTGGAGGTATACGCCTGCCCCGCCGTCATGGTGGTGGGATTGCGCTGTACCGTGATGGTCGGTGCCGGCGGCTTGACCGTGGTCAGCGTTTCCCCCTTGCTGCTGGAACCGCCGGGACCGGTAGCGGTCCAGGTGCAGCTTGACGGATAGCCGACCCAGGCGGCACTGGCCGTGCCGGGGATATTGCCGCTGTTGGCCAGGGCCAGATTGCTGACGGTGTAGCCGGTACCGCTGGCGGTACAGCTGAGCGAGACGGCCGTGGCATTGGCGGTGGACCAAGTAAGGTTATACGGCTGGCCAGCCACCATGGGCGATGGCACGCGTTGCAGATTGATCGTAGGCGCGGGCGCAGCAGCGACCGTGGTGAAATAGTCCGGTGCGGCAGCGCTGCCGTCCGGGCCTTTGGCGGTCCAGATGCAGCGTGAGGGATAGCCGACCCAGGCGGCGCTGGCCGTGCCGGGCGCGCTGCCGCTGGTACCGACCGTACCTGTACCCGCAAAGCCAGTACCGGCGGCGGTACACTCGAATGTGACCGACGTGGCGTTGCTGGTGCTCCAACTGACGCTATAGGGCTGACCGGCAATCAAGGGCGCGGGCGTGCGCTGCACCGTGATCGTGGGTACCGCCGCCAGGGCGGACACGCCGAGCAGCAAGGCGCCTAAGCGCGCCAGCCAATTCGTACCACGTGTATTGCCCAGTACCGCCAAACGATCTGCCACGCCTGCTTTACGCATTTGGTTCTTTTCGATAAATCAAAGTGATAGCGCGCACAACGAGGAGGATGGCACGCCCGGCTAAGCGCCGGGGCGCGGAATATATATGAGCAGGATTGGAATGGGCAAGCGAATTATTGCGGCGCAACAAACAATCCAAGGCAGCAATGGCTTGTAGACTGGGTTGTGGGCGAAAGCGAGGAAATCTACTTGCGCCTAAAAAAAAAGCATATCGCCATACTTCACTACCTGCCAACAGGTTAGCGGACATGCTCCAAGGTTATGCCAGTACTTATCCCCAGGGTGTGGGGATAGCTTCAGGGAGAGTACGAAGCGGCTATCGGCGCGGCCCGGCTCAGCAACTGCCAACTGAAGTCATGGCAACTCGACAATGAGGCAGATAGGCGAGTTCACGTGTGACCAGCGCGTGAATACATAAACTGCTTGAAGCCGCCGGGGGATAGTTGGGAGACCGCAAAAACCTTGCAACTACATGGTTTTGATGAGATCAGAGCGGCTTGGGAATGGCGCCTCCGACAGGAATCGAACCCGTAACTGGCGGCAAGTCACTGATTAACACCCAACGGACTTGGGTGCTTGCCTGAAGTGCGCCTACATTTTTTTGTCGCTGACGAGAGGAACGTCATGAATAAGCAACGCCGCCACAGGCGTACGGGTCGGACAGCAGGCAATCGACAACGTGGCACCTGGCTTCCAGCCATGCTGTACGACTATGGCGCCGCGCTATTTAAACACTGACGATGCCATTAATGTTTCAGGTTGGGTCGCCCCGTCAATAAATGACAAGCGAGTCGTCACGCTGTTGGTACACGCCCTTTCTAAACAGCATTTCTCGAATATCGTATCGGTTAGTTTTCGGCCGCCAGTATAAACCCGAACAGCACCGAATGTCACACCTCCGCACTCCCCATTTAAATTCATGTTACCCGGCACAGCACGAATTTGGACTTTATAAAGTGTCTTTTTGATTTTACAGGTTTTTGTGACTTCGCGTATTGAGGCCACATGAGTGCCCGCGGCGTCATTCTTTTTCAGTTCAAACGTATCGATCAGATAGCCACCCTTTAGGACATTAAGCTTATCCCCGCCGTACGAAATTCGAAGCATACTTGATTTGACGTCACATTCGACACCAATGAATCTTTGATCATCGCTCGCAATGACATGCGCCGACGTCGCCAAGAAAACCAAAGCTACAGCAACTTTACCAATGTGCATTTTGCACTATCCCCTTGACTGAAAAGAAACCGATAAATATCGATATCTAAAGATAGTCAGCAACGCTCCTATCATTATATTGATAATGTTTCTGACGATATAAGCAGCCCGGCAACATTGACCCGATTTTTCACGCGTCGCAATACTACATTAAGCGATTGGCCATCATCAACGAAACCGCATCTTCTACCTCGGTAGGGTCTGCTGCCAACGGGCAACATCCATCGGCTAGAAGCCAGTCCTGGCACTGACCAGGCTGACCAGAGCCATACTCACTCGATAGCTTGTCGTTCCCAGTGCCTCCATCGAGTTGGTCGCCTTCGCCGTCGAGCTCGTTGTCGCCTTGCTCGCTGTAAAGCAGCTCCTCGCCGGCATTGAGGACATCGTGCCGACGAGGAGGACAATACACCGGTCAAGGGTTAAAAGTCGTGAGCGTGATAGCTCCCTCTCTCACCCCTAGGGTATGACAGAACTATGCCAGACAGCGGCGCAATGGGACTGAATATGGCTTGATATGACAGGAAAAACAATGGGCAGGTGGCGGCAAGCCATTGATTTATATAGGTAGCGCCTGACACCCTACGGACTTAAAATCTCTCGACCGCAAGGTTGTGCCGGTTCGACCCCGGCTCCGGGCACCAGCTTTAAAAACAAAGATTTAATCAAAAAAGCGCGGCCGCACTTCCCGTCTTTTCTGCTTCGCCATGCTGGCCTTGCTTCGCAAAGTTTCGGCTCAAGTCTTCCGCTTCCGCCAAGCGCAAGGCACCATCACGTGCGGCCTGCCATTGCGAGTGTAGCCGATGGGATAAGCCGCCATGGATGGCTTTACTTATCGCCTTGCATACTTTGTCCTGACAATCCTTCGCCAGATTTTCGTTCTTCTCCAGATCCGTACGAAGCTGAACCATATTGAGTGAATAAGCCGTCTTCTTTTTATTCCACCACCATTTTCGTTCTTCCACATGCTCTTGTTTTTCCAGATAGCGTTCACCCATACTATCTTTGTCGAATGCCTTGCCTCTTTGCTTGATAACCAATTCTTGCACAAGATGCTGCTGGACTTCTCCATCGAGACCTTCGGATTCGGACATCGCCAGCAATTTCTGCATTTTCTGGCCTAAACCCAGCCTTTCAAAAGTATCGACCTCCTCTCGCCAAAGGCTTGTTTTTCCCGGCTCAGACTTGGCATGCATCAGCGAAATATAGCTACTTAAAGCCACACTATCAGTACTGAGCAGGACTTTATCGATAAGGAAATTGAACTCGGCATCTTTTATCAATTCTTGCATTACAACATTCATTTGCTTTTCATGACCCTGGCGATATAGTCGCTGAATCGCGGCATTGGCCAAATTGCGTAAATCCGGCTCCTCCCCATTCGGGTATTTAGCTTTAATTTTTCCCAACTCTTTCGAGATATCGTTCCATATCACGCGCTGCATTGATCGCTCGCGAATCTCGGAGATGGATATCGCAGCCGCTTCGAACGAGGGGGCAGAGAGCACTACTTCCGCAATCGCATCCATCTCTCTCTGCTCATAGCCGAAGTAACGTTCGCCTAGCGCCTGCGTCCGCATCTTGGTGACAATGGCGAGGATGGTCAAGCCGCCACCGGTAAGCAGGAAGGGTAGGCCGAAACCGATCAGCGGTCCGCCCAATAGCATCAGGACTTGCCCCGCCGACAGTACAAGGTTGGCTACGATGCCACCCACGATATTCAGGATATTCTGCGTACCCAGGCGGGCAAACAAATCGGTCTTGGTGGCTTTGTCCAGGCAGGAGCCCGCAATGATCTTCTTTTGCGCGGCCAGGCCGATCTGCTTTTTAACACCCCAGCCGGCTAGCGCCACGCCATATAGCGCCACGGCGGCCTGCCCTACCCCCATGGCAAGATGGCCACCCAGACCAAGCACGCCCGCTGCACCTTGGGCGCCCGTTCCGAGGGAGAAATTCGCCAGGGCCGACCCGCCGGCGGCATCGGCCGCCGCTGTGGCCACCAGACTTTGGGCGCAGGAAGTCGCGACAAAGTTCGCCAGTGCGCCTGCCTGGTAGAGCAGCACGCCACCCAGCATGGCATGCGCCCCCAGCACAAGGGCGGGGGTTGCACGGTACTTCACTGCGCTCAATAGATGCTGGTCCAGGCCAGACTTGAAATTCGCCAGCGCATGCAAGACCCCTAGCCGCCGGTTCTCGTCACCCGCATTGTTTGACAACCGTTTAAGGTTGGTGAGCAGGTAAGTGCACATCTTGGCGTCGGAGATGTCTTTCAGATCCTTTTCCAAATCGGGTTCAATCAATTGAATAGCCTCAATCAGCGCCCCCCTGGCCCCGTTAAGTGACTCGATACCGTCGAGATAGCCCCGCTTCGCGTCCGCAAGTTCGTCGCGCGACCCGGTTGCGCCGAGATTTACCAAGGGCAGTATCAGGGGATAGAACACGAAAGCTTGCAGTATTGCGCTGCCATGCTGGGATAGACCGCTGCCCTGAAAAATATTGGCCAGGTCATCGAAACCGTCGATGACGAAGCCGGGAGTGGTCGCGTCTACGCCTGTCCCTTCCGTGAGCGGGCGTATGCCTACCGTACGCTGCGGCTTTCCATGCCTGGCGTATTTTATAAAGGTGGGCCAGTTCCTGGGATCGAACGGGGATCCGGCCACCTTGACGAAGCGCGGCTTGTCGGGCGCCTTGTTCTGCTCGGTCGACTTGCCAACTTCAACCTGGCTCGATTGCGGGCAGGCTTCTGGTTGGCCAGCTTTTACCTTCAAGTCATTTTTGTAAATCGATTTATTTCTAATAGCATCCTTACTACTGCGATGCATATTTTCAGTATATTCACGCGTCCCTACTCCAGACTCGTCCAAGTGTGGTTCTTCCGGATGCTTCGCTATCTCCTGACCAGCTTCCTTTATTCCAGATTCTCTATGAGCCGATGAGGAAAAAAAATGAATGCTACGAAATATAAGCATAGTATGACCAAGAAATTTATTTAAATCGGAGCGAGATTTACGCTACGTAATTGCCGAAAGCATGGTAAAGCTCAATAAACGATAACAATAATCATTCACATATAAAAAGACTACCTCTACTCAAAATCGTTCCCATCCTGGGTACGACATTGTGCAGGCTATGCTCATTCCCACTTCCGCCATAAGAAGCGCTTCGCTCATACGTCGGCAGCCTATCGCAGCGACTTAGTCCAGATGCGTTGCGATAGGTTCCACCGATAACGCGCGCGGACTAGCGCCCCAGCCTGCTTTATCGGTGTTCCCAACGAGGGGGCAAGTGCGGTCGGACGCTTTAGCTCCGCTACCACCGCGCCGAATCCGCTTGCATCCCGCCACGGGCTGCTAAGATGAGTGAACGATGAAAGACGCCAGACTCCCCTTTTCGCCCGTTGCCGGCAATACGATGCCGGCCAATCGTGAATTCAAATTCACTCAGCAGGATTTCGAGCGCGTCAAAAAGCTGATTTACGATTATGCCGGCATCGCCCTGAACGACAGCAAGCACGATATGGTCTATGGCCGCCTGGCCAAGCGGTTGCGGGCGCATGGCTTTACCACCTTCCAGGAATACCTGGTACTGCTGGAACGCGGCAATGAAGCGGAGTGGGAGGCGTTCATCAATTCGTTGACCACCAACTTGACCTCATTTTTTCGCGAGTCGCACCACTTCCCGGTCTTGCTCGACCATTTGCGCGCCAACAAGGCATTTGGCACGCTCAATATCTGGTGTTCGGCCGCTTCCACCGGCGAGGAGCCGTGGTCGCTCGCCATCACGGCAGCGGAGGCCTTTGATTCCTTGCGGCCACCGGTGCGCATTATTTCCACCGACCTGGACACCAATGTCCTGAAGACCGGCCAGGCAGGCATCTATAGCGCAGAGAAGGTGGAGAAGTTGACACCGGCGCAACTAAGCCGCTTTTTCATCAAACGCTCCGACGGCCAGTTCGAGATTCGGGCGGAATTGCGCGAGATGATGACCTTTCGCCGCCAGAACCTGATTGACCCGAGCTGGTCCTTGCGCGCCCCCATCGATGCCATCTTTTGCCGCAACGTAATGATCTATTTCGATCGCGCTACCCAGCTGAAGATACTGGAACGCTTCGCCCCGCTGCTACGCCCCAATGGCCTGTTGTTCGTCGGCCACTCCGAGAACCTTTACCACGCTTCCCATCTGTTCAAGCTACGCGGCAAGACCGTGTACGAACTGGAAAAGCCCAAGTAAAAAAAGCGCCACGAAGGCGCTTTTTTTACGGTGACGCGATCAACGCATCTGTACGTTTTGCTGCTTGCGCAATTGCGCCAGATAAGCCACCAGGGCTTCCTCGCCAGCCAGTTTCTGCAGGGTCTGCGGCATATTCTTGACCATCTCGGGTGGCAGCGCTTGCTGCGCAGCCTTGCCTACGCGGAACAGCACGTAGTTGTCCTTGCCTTCCACGCCGGTATAAGCGGGCAGCTTGGCGCCGGGCAGGCCAAAGATCGCATCGACCGCAGGCTTTTCCAGCCCTTCGGGACGCATACGGCTGACGACCGCGGTGGCCGCCCACTCGTAGCCCGCCGTATTACCTGCCTGCAGGGCGGCCAGCGCCTTCTTGCCTTCCGCCTGGGCCAGCTTGACGGCACGTTCGCGCTTGAGCTGCTCGCCGATCTTGGCCGTCACATCGGCCAGGGGCAGTTGCCGGGCAGCCTCGTGCGCCAGGATGCGGGCGGAGACCAGGGTGCCGGGCGCGACTTCAACGGCTTCGCTGTTGTGCTTCTTCTTCAATACATCGTCGCCGAACACCGCTTCGCGCAGCTTGGCCTGGTTCAGCATCGGGTCGGCGCTGGCTTCGCGGGTAAGCCAGTCGCTTTCACGCACCGTCAGCTTGAATGCCGTCGCGGCGCCCTGCAGACTGTCCCCTTGCTGGTAGACCATATCGGAGAACTTCTCGGCTTCCGCGGCGAAGCGCTTTTGCGCCGCTTCCTGCCGCAAGCGCTGTTCGATAACCGGCTTCAGTTCTTCCAGGGTCTTGGTCCGGATATTTTCCACTTGCAGGATGTGATAACCGAATTCGGTCTCCACCACGCCGCTCAGCTCGCCCTTGGCCAGCTTGAACGCAGCCGCATCGAAAGCCTTGACCATGGCACCCCGGGGGAAATATCCCAAGTCACCGCCCTGAACGGCCGAACCGGTATCCTCGGAGTTTTGCTTGGCCAGCTCGGCGAAACGCGCGGGTTCCTGTTTGACTTGGGCAAGCAGCTGATCGATCTTTTGCCGGGCAGCGGTACGGACTTCCTTGCTGGCCTTCGGATCAGCCTTGATCAGGATATGGCGCACTTGGCGCTCTTCAGCTGCCAGATCGCGTTGATTTTTGTCGTAATAGGCCTGGATTGCCGCCGGCTCCAGTTCCACCGAGCGGGCGAGTTCCTCGCGTGACAACACCAGGTAGGCTAGCTTGACGCGCTCCGGCATGCGGAATTCGGCTTGGTGGCCATCGTAGTATTGTTTGATCTCGGCCGGGGTAACCGTAGCCTGGGCAAGGAAGCGATCCGGCGAAAATAGCAGAGGCGTGACTTCGCGCGCCTCGGTCAGTGCCTGCAACAGCCGCTCGCCGGTCTGCTGGGAGTGGATGCTGCTGAGCGATAGCGCGCCGGCCAGGCGACGGGTGCGCAAATCATCGGTCAGCCGCGATTCCAATTGCGCCGGCGTCATTTGCCGTTGGGAAAGAAACTGCTTGTAGCGCTCCAGGCTGAAACGGCCATCTTCGCCCTTGAAGGCCTCGACCTTCTGAATCTCGGCGCGTAGCTGATCTTCGCTGACGCCGACATTGAGCTTCTTGCCCTCATTGGCCAGCAACTGCTGCTGGATCAGGTCCTGCAACAGCTGCGGCCTGGCTGTTTCCGCCACGGCCTGCCCGCCATTGGCCATCGCCAGGTCGCGCTCGGTAATCTCGACGTCGCCAACCTTGGCGACATACGTTGCTTGTCCATTAGGCTCATAGGTCGCCATACCACCGCCGACCATCAAACCGAGGACCACCAAGCCAAGCGCAACACCTACTGCCCGGCGGTTGTTCTGCACGAATTCAAACATCGGGACGCCTCTCCATACCCAGCGGGCGGATGGTTCATAATCGGACAACAAAAAAAAGGGTGAACTTGGCGTTCACCCTTTTTGTCTGGCGGAGCGGACGGGACTCGAACCCGCGACCCCCGGCGTGACAGGCCGGTATTCTAACCAACTGAACTACCGCTCCGATTTCCGTCGGGCCAATCGGGACCGATTGGCAACGGGTGTAACTTGGTGGGTGGTGACGGGGTCGAACCGCCGACATTCTGCGTGTAAGGCAGACGCTCTACCGACTGAGCTAACCACCCTTTTTGCCACCTGAAGCATTCGAAAAATCCGTTGAAGATTTCTCGATCAAGGAAGCCAGCTATTGTACGGCATCCTTTAGAGATTTACCAGCACGAAATTTAGGTTGTTTTGCAGCCTTGATCTTGATGGTCGCTCCGGTACGCGGATTGCGGCCACTTCGCGCACTTCGCTCACCCACATAAAAAGTACCAAAGCCAACTAGCGTCACCATCTCGCCGCCCTTGAGAGTCTTGGTCACAGCAGCAATGGTTGCATCCAGTGCTTTTCCTGCTGCGGCTTTCGAAATCTCGGCTTCGGCGGCGATGGCGTCAATCAGTTCCGACTTATTCACTTAGTATCCCCTTTCGGTTGATAGGATGAGCAACAGCGGTCATTCGCTTCAGCGTTATAGCAAGTGGATTTTTCGCATGTCAAGCGCGAACCCGCGTCGCTGCTGGATTTCCGGGGTATTTGTGCCGTTTTGGATTTAATCTACCCATCGTGACAAATAACACTGTTTTTACGCAACGCCCGGTGTGATCCCACAAGACCAAGGACCCCACCGACGCATCGCAGACTACCCCCTCCGTTTTCCCGCTTCAAAGCCGAAAGTGATACTTCCACCACCGAAACACCGCGCCCGCACTCATCATGCTCCCCTTCATGCGGGACGCTGGCCATACCTGTCGGGAGTGGCCGAGAACCTGCGCTGGCCCCCGGTAAAACTCCCCTCCCGCCAACACCGGGAGGGGCTTGCAGCCTACTTGCTCAATGCTTGGTCGGCGTCGTGCTGGGCGCCACCGGCGGCGTGGCCGGCGCGGCAGCGGTCGTGTCCGCCGCCACCGCAAGCTCCGTACTGCGCGGTACCGGCTGGCGCTCCAATGCCAGGGCCAACACCTGGTCTATCCACTTGACCGGGTGGATCTCCAGCTTTTGCTTGATATTGTCAGGGATCTCGACCAGATCCTTGGTATTGCCATCGGGAATCAGTACATGCTTGATACCGCCACGATGGGCAGCCAGCAGCTTCTCCTTCAAACCACCGATGGGTAGCACTTCCCCACGCAGGGTGATCTCACCGGTCATCGCCACATCGGCACGTACCGGGATGCCGGTCAGTACCGACACCATGGACGTGGTGATGGCGATACCCGCCGAAGGGCCGTCCTTGGGGGTTGCACCCTCGGGCAAATGGATATGGATATCGTGCTTTTGGTAAAAGTCGGTATCTATCCCCAAGCTTTCGGCGCGGCTGCGTACCACCGACAAGGCGGCCTGGATGGATTCCTGCATCACGTCACCCAAGGTGCCGGTGGTGATCATCTTGCCCTTGCCCGGCAAGGATACGGCTTCGATGGTCAGCAACTCGCCACCCACCTCGGTCCAGGCCAAACCCGTCACCTGGCCTACCTGGTTGTTTTCCTCAGCCAGGCCATAGGTGAATTTCTGCACGCCGAGATACTTGTCCAGGTTCTTGGCGGTCACCGTTACCCGCTTGTCCGAAGGCTTGAGCAGCAAAGCCTTGACCACCTTGCGGCAGATACGCGCCACTTCGCGATCCAGGCTGCGAACGCCGGCCTCGCGGGTGTAGAAGCGCACGATATCGCGCAGGGCGGACTCCTGGATAACCAGCTCGTTCTCCTTCAGGCCGTTCGCGGTCATCTGCTTGGGCACCAGGTATTTCTCGGCGATGTTGACCTTCTCGTCTTCCGTGTAGCCGGCCAGGCGGATGATTTCCATCCGGTCCAGCAGCGCCGCCGGGATATTCAACGAATTGGCGGTGGCGACGAACATGACATCCGACAAATCGTAATCCACTTCCAGATAGTGATCGCTGAAAGCATGGTTCTGTGCCGGGTCCAGCACTTCCAGCAGGGCCGAGGAGGGGTCGCCACGGAAATCGGCGCCCATCTTGTCCACCTCGTCCAGCAGGAAGAGCGGGTTCTTCACGCCGGCCTTGCTCATGCTCTGCAGGATCTTGCCCGGCATGGAGCCGATGTAGGTCCGGCGATGGCCGCGAATCTCGGCCTCGTCGCGCACCCCGCCCAAAGCCATGCGGACGAACTTGCGATTGGTCGCGCGGGCAATGCTTTCACCCAGCGAGGTCTTGCCGACGCCGGGTGGCCCCACCAGGCACAGGATGGGAGCCTTGAGCTTGTCCACACGCTGTTGCACGGCGAGATACTCGACGATCCGCTCCTTCACTTTGTCCAGACCATAATGATCCGTATCCAGGACGGTTTCGGCTTCTGCCAAGTTCTTACTGATTTTCGTCTTCTTCTTCCAGGGAAGACCGATCAGCGTATCGATATAGTTGCGCACCACGGTGGCCTCGGCCGACATGGGCGACATCATCTTCAGCTTTTTCAGCTCGGCATCCGCCTTGGCCTTGGCGTCCTTGGACAAACCGGCGGCCTTGATGCGGGTTTCCAGCTCGTCCAGCTCGGCGCCTTCCTCGATCTCGCCCAGTTCTTTCTGGATGGCCTTGACCTGCTCGTTCAGGTAGTACTCGCGCTGGCTTTTTTCCATCTGGCGCTTTACCCGGCCACGGATGCGCTTTTCGACCTGCAGGATGTCCAGCTCGGATTCCAATTGCTTGAGCAAATGTTCCAGCCGCTCGCCGACCGGGAACATTTCCAGGATTTCCTGCTTTTGTTCCAGCTTCAGCGGCAGATGCGCGGCGATGGTATCGGCCAGGCGACCCGCACGCTCGATCCCGGACAGCGAGGTCAATACCTCGGGCGGGATCTTCTTGTTCAATTTGACGAACTGGTCGAACTGGCCCAGCAGCGCCCGGCGCATGGCTTCGGTTTCGGTATCTTCGGCCACGTCCATGGGTACCGGCTTGGCGGTCACGGTGAAATGGCCTTCCTCCTCGGTGATCTGCTCCACCAGGGCGCGCTGGCTACCCTCCACCAGCACCTTGACCGTACCGTCCGGCAGTTTCAGCATCTGCAGGATGGTGGCAACCGTGCCGATATCGTACATGTCGGCAGCGACCGGTTCGTCCTTGGCGGCATTCTTCTGCGCCAGCAGCAGGATCTGCTTGCCGGCTTCCATGGCCGCTTCCAGCGCGCGTATGGACTTGGGACGGCCCACGAACAGGGGGATGACCATATAGGGAAAGACCACCACATCGCGCAGAGGCAGAAGCGGCATGTCGATCGGTTGTGCGGGCAGTTCGGTATGCTGGGACATGGAGTATCCAGTGCGAGAGTCGATGGCTGGAAGATGGGGGGGCGACACGCCGATTTCAATCGGTCACAGGACCATCTTGAACGATATGCAGCCGGCTTCGCAACCAGGCGATGGAAAAAACCGGAAAAAAAGAAACCGCCACGAAGGCGGTTTCCATTGCCGAACGGCAGCGCAATGATACTCGGCTTATGCAGCCTGTGCCCGTTGCGGGTCGGCATGCACCATGATGGGCTGGCCATCGTGATCGATAACGTTCTCGTCGATCACGACTTTTTGCACATCATGCTGCGACGGCAGTTCATACATGGTATCGAGCAGGGCGCCTTCCAGGATGGAGCGCAGGCCGCGCGCACCGGTCTTGCGGACCAGCGCCTTGCGGGCAATCGCCGCCAGGGCTTCGGGGCGCACTTCCAGCTCGGCGCCTTCCAGCTCGAACAGCTTCTGATACTGCTTGATCAGCGAGTTCTTCGGCTCGGTCAGGATGGTGACCAGCGCCGCTTCATCCAACTCGTCCAGCGTCGCCACTACCGGCAGGCGGCCGACGAATTCAGGGATCAGGCCGAATTTGATCAAGTCTTCCGGCTCGGTTTCGCGCAGGGTCTTGCCCACGTCCTTGCCCGATTCCTTGGACTGGACCGAAGCGCCAAAACCGATGCCGCCCTTTTGCGAACGCTGGCGGATCACATTGACCAGTCCGTCGAAGGCGCCGCCGCAGATAAACAGGATATTGGTGGTATCGACCTGCAGGAACTCCTGGTTCGGGTGCTTGCGGCCGCCCGAAGGAGGAATGGACGCGACCGTCCCTTCGATCAGTTTCAGCAAGGCCTGCTGCACGCCTTCGCCCGATACGTCGCGGGTGATGGACGGATTGTCGGACTTGCGCGAAATTTTGTCGATTTCGTCGACATAGATAATGCCGCGCTGCGCCTTCTCGATATCCCAATCACACTTTTGCAGCAGCTTGGCGATGATGTTCTCGACATCCTCGCCGACATAGCCAGCCTCGGTCAGCGTGGTGGCATCGGCCATCACGAAGGGTACATCGATCAAGCGGGCCAGGGTCTGCGCCAACAGCGTCTTGCCCGAACCGGTAGGCCCGATCAACAGGATATTGGACTTGGCCAGCTCCACGTCGCCCGCCTTGGCAGCCGGGTTGGCAAGGCGCTTGTAGTGGTTGTATACGGCAACCGCCAAGGTCTTCTTGGCTTTGTCCTGGCCGATCACATACTGGTCCAGCGAAGCGCGTATCTCGGCCGGCGAGGGCAGCTTGTTACCGCCCGGCGTCTTGGCGGCCGCGCTGGTCGCGGCGCCGCCGCCTTGCAGCTCTTCGCGCACGATATCGTTGCACAGTTCGATACACTCGTCGCAGATGAAAACCTGCGGTCCGGCGATCAACTTGCGTACTTCATGCTGGCTCTTGCCGCAGAAGGAGCAGTAAAGGAGTTTTTCTTTATCGGTCATGGCAACCTCGCCATTGCTAAGCGATCGCTCACGCGACCGTATTCGGAAAACCTGCGGACCGGCAGCGCCGGTCCGACGGGATGAAAGCCTACAAGCTTAAGCAAGGGCCTGACGCGAGGTAATCACCTGATCCACCAGGCCATAAGCCTGGGCTTCGGCGGCAGTCATGAAATTATCGCGGTCGCTGTCGCGGGTGATCTCTTCCAGAGAACGCCCGGTGTGCTCCGACATCAGCTTGTTCAGCCGCTCGCGCAGGCTGAGGATGTACTTGGCATGGATCTCGATATCGGTCGCCTGGCCCTGGTAACCGCCCAGTGGCTGGTGAATCATGACCGTCGAATTGGGCAGGGCAAAACGCTTGCCCTTGGTGCCGGCCTGCAACAGGAAAGCACCCATGCTGGCCGCCATGCCCACGCACAGGGTGGAAACATCCGGCTTGATGAATTGCATGGTGTCGTAGATCGACATACCGGCCGAGATGGACCCGCCCGGGCTGTTGATGTACAGGAAGATGTCCTTGTCCGGATTCTCGGATTCCAGGAAGAGCATCTGCGCGACCACCACATTGGCGGTGACGTCGTTTACCGGACCTACCAGGAAGATCACCCGTTCCTTCAAAAGGCGGGAATAGATGTCGTAGGCACGCTCCCCGCGACCACTCTGTTCGATCACCATCGGCACATAGCCGAGGCCCTGTGGTTCGGTTTGGGTATTGCGCCAGTCGGCGGGATTCCAGTTGCTCATGCTGTCCTTCTCAATCGGCGAGTCGTAGAGGGGTGCCGGATGAAAAAAGGCCCGGCCGGCACTTACCTATCTTAAGGTAAGGCGGGCGAGCCCGTTTTCAAGCAGCGGCTAGAACTTTAGACAAACGTCAGGCTTGTTGGCCCATCAGTTCATCAAATGCCAACTGCTTTTCGACCGTCTTGGCCTTGGCAAACACAAACTCAACCACATTGTCTTCCAATGCCAGTGCTTCCGGCCCTTCGAGGCGATCCCGGCTGGCATAGTACCACTTGACCACATCTTCCGGATGCTCATAGCTCTCGGCGAATTCTTCGACGATGGCGGTGATCTGCTCCGGCTTGGCTTGCAGGCCGTTGGCGCGCACCACTTCGGCGAGGATCAGGCCCAGGCTGACGCGGCGCTTGGCTTGTTCTTCGAACAGTTCCTGCGGGAAAGGCATGTCCTTGGGGTCGAAGCCGCGTTGTTGCATTTCCTGCTTGGCGTTTTCGACCAGACGGCCGATTTCCTGGCCGATCAGCGCGCGCGGCACTTCGATCGGGCTGACTTCCAGCAGGGCTTGCATGACCGCTTCTTTGGCACGGGCGGTCAGGCGACGCTTCACTTCGCGTTCGACGTTCTTGCGGATCTCGGCGCGCAGCTTGGCCACATCGCCATCGGCGATACCCAGCAGCTTGGCGAATTCGCTGTCCAGCTCGGGCACTTGCGCGCCGGCCACGTTCTTCACGCTGACTTCGAACTGGGCGGTCTTGCCGGCCACTTCCTTGCCTTGGTATTCAGCCGGGAAGGACAGGTCGAAAGTCTTGCTGTCGCCTTCCTTCATGCCCAGCACGGCGCTGTCGAATTCCGGCAGCATCTGGCCTTCGCCAGCCTGGAAGGCATAGTTCTCGCTGGAGCCGCCGGCAAAGGCGACACCGTCGATGGTGCCCTTGAAGTCGACGATCACGCGATCGCCCTTCTCGGCGGCACGTTCGACGCGATCGAAACGGGTGCGCTGCTTACGCAGGATCTCGATGGTCTTGTCCACTTCGGCATCGGTCACGGCCAATACCGGACGCTCGATTTCCTTGCCGGACAGGTCACCCACCACGACTTCGGGGTAAACCTCGAAGGTGGCGCTGAAATTGAATGCATCGCCTTCGGCCGGCTTGCCTTCAAAACGGGGGAAGCCCGCCACGCGCAGCGCTTGTGCCTGCACTGCCTTGGCGAATGCCGATTGCACTTGCTCGCCCAGTACTTCTTCGCGAACCTGCATGCCGTAATTGGCCGCCACCAGCTTCATGGGCGCCTTGCCCGGGCGGAAGCCCTGGATACGTGCGTTACGCGCCACCTTCTTGAGACGGGCATCCACGGCGGTTTCGATATCGGCGGACGGGATGGCGAAGTCGAGACGACGCTCCAGTTGGCCCAGCGTTTCCAGTTGTGCTTGCATGGTCAATCTATCCTGTGTTGCGAATATGCGCTCAAACCGCCGGCAGGTGCCGACGACTAAAATAATCCCGTGGCGTAGGAGAATGCGCTCGGCACCTCTCCCACACTAAGCCCGCGATTGTCTGAAACTTTTCGGTAATTGGCAAGGCGTAGTTGCGCGCCAGTACGCCGACGCTTTCGGACATACAAAAAAAGCCGCCTGGGGGCATCCCATTGCGGCTTTTTCATCCTTGCTTGCAGCTGGTGGGGGGTAAGAGACTCGAACTCTTACACCTCGCGGCGCCAGAACCTAAATCTGGTGCGTCTACCAATTCCGCCAACCCCCCCACGACCTTGCCTTGGCAAGGAGGCGAGGATTATAGGCGAGAACCGGCAAAAACACCACAGATCATCATTCCGACAGAAGCCACGCCCACTAATCGCCAAATTTGATCGTGCGCGCCGCATCCGGGCCGCCCGGCCCGATCTGGCCAAGGAAGGGAGCCAGCTGTGCTTCCGCCCCAGGCGCGGCCTTCAGGCTGACTTCACCGCGAAGGCCCTGCTTCGCCTGCCAGTCACCCCCGCCATTCAATTGCAGCACACCCGCCAGGGTCGCCAGCTGCAATCGCCAGCCGTCGCCGGCCGGCACCAGGGTGGCACGGTAGTCGCCCAAGGGATTGAGGCTGGGAACCAGGGTGGAAGTCGCGCCCAGCCAATCCACGCTGAGCTGGCCGACCGGCTTGCCGTCCTTCCAATGCAGCTCGGGACTGGCCACGCGTAGCTGGCCGGTAAGGCCATAGGCACGGGTGCGTGCATCGAGCCGCAGCAAGGGGCCGGCGGCGAAGGTCAGATCGGCCTCGCGCAGTTCCAACCCACCCAAGCCAAACGACAGCAGCGCCTGGCCACCGTCGAGTTTGATGGCATAGCCCAGCTTGCCGCGCAGCAGGCCGGCAGGCTGCCAGGCCCATTCCAGCCGCTCGGCCAGCGCCGCATCCTGCAGGATAGGCTGGGCCGAACCCTGCCACAGACTGCCCTGGCTGGCCGCCAGCTGCAATTTACCGTCGGTCTGCGCCGCCACCACCATGCCCAGGATACTGGCCGGCAAGCGCAGCACCAGGAAAAGCAGGGTCAATAGCACCAGCGCCACCCACCATGGCCAAGTCAGCCGCTTCATCGCGTCCACTCCAGGTCGGCATCGACGGTGTCCGTGCCATCCGGTGAACGTACCGACAGTTTGCTGAGCTTCCAGCCTTGCGACTGGGCGGCCGCCATCAGCGCGGTCAGGCTGGGCCAGGCGACGGACTTGGCGTGCACCGCGCCATGCTTGTCATCCTTGCTATCGACCGTTGCGGTGCCAGCGGGCCAACCCGCCGCCATCACCAGGGCTGAGATATCGCCGCTATTGGCTGCACCGGCCGGCTGCCCCTTGGCTTCTTGCAGATCACGCTGAAAACGCGCCACGTCGGCCCGCAAGCCCGGCAGGCTGGCTTGCAGGCGAGCCCGTTCGCGCGCTACCGGCGCGATGACCAGGCCATAGATCAGGGCAAGCAGCAACAAGCCACCACCGGCGGCCAGAATGGCGCGTTCGCGCGTATTGCGCTGCTTCCAGAATTCGATCAGGGGAGCGAGATGGGATTTCATGGATTGGGTGTCAGGCTCAGTCGGGTACGGTCGTTTCCGCTCGGGCTGGTTTCCACCTTGCCGTTTTGCGACAGGGTTTGCACCAGTGCGGCCAATTGCTCGGGCTTGGCCAGGTATTCGGCCTGGAAGCGCCCGTCGGCATACTCCAGCGCCAGCAGCTTGATCTCACCCGCCATCAGGCGGGGAGCGGTATTGAGTAGCGCGGTCAGGGCGCCACTGCTGGTTGGTGCGGCGGTGGCCTTGCTGCTCAACATGGTTTGCAATTGCAGCTGGGCATCGACGATAGGCGTATTGGGAAAAGCCTGGCTGAAGGCGCCATTGATACTCTGCTTGAGCGCCCCCTCCTCGCTCCGCCAACTCCACCATTGGCCGAGCAAGGTCACCAGGCAAAGGGCGAGCGCGCTACCGGCCAGTACGCCCGCCGGTTTGAGTCGAGGCCAGTCCACATCGATCTGCGCCCCGGCGGCAAACTCGCCCTGCATCAGATTGATCGCGTCGCTTTCGACCGTGGCGGCGAAGATATCGCCCGCGTACAGCGACACCGGGCAACCCAGCCTGAGTTGCCAGCGGGCCAGATCAACCTGCTCGGCCAAGGCCGGCTCGATCGCCAGCGACAGGCTCTCCAGCTCGCCCAGCGCGGCGACCAGCAGCGCAGGCGGTTCGGTCGGCGAGGCCGCATCGAACCATTGCGCGGTTTCCTGGCTGCGCCTGGCCCAGCCATTGCCGTACCAAAGCAACATGCCGCCATCGCCCGGCACCAGGACGTCCGCCGCCCAGGCAGCACGTGGGCGGCGCCCGACCTGGGTCAGGGTATTGAGCAGCTCGGCGAAGAATTCACGCTGCACAGCAGCGACGCGGCACTGCTCGCCGGCCAACTGGTGGGCTAGATGTTGCTCCGCAGGCTCCGACAGCAAAACCTGGTCCAGCGCGAAAGGCAGTAGTTTGCCAGCCTGGCGGCCGGCGCCTTTCGGCAGGGTAACGGTGGCGCGCAACACCCTCGCCGGCGGGAGGAACAGCTCGACCCGGCTGGCAGCCGGCAGCTGGCTCAAGGCGGAACGGCCATGGCCGATCTGGCTGCCGGTCTGGGTGCGCCAGGCGACTTCGGTCGCAGCACTGGCGGGTAAAGAGGATTCGGCAGGAAAGAGTCGCAGTATGGTCACGACGGGGGCCGCTTGAAAGTGGGTGGGAAAATGCGCGCCAGTATGACACAGCACCGGCGGGCAGCGAGGCCCAACAGGGCGTAGAAGCGTTGCTGTAGAACTTTTCCGACAATGCCGCCGGGACGGGCGCGAATCGACGATATGCCTCATCGCCCCCGAAGCTCGGTCTTTACGGCACCTCCGAACACATCACCACTCGAGCGTAAGCGAGGCTCCCTCGCGGCGCGAGGGCGGGGCCGCCCGGGTGAGGGAGAGTGGGATAAATCAGCGAGGAATCGTTGAGATATTCACGGTCCGCAAACACACGGCTCTGCCGGGTGCTGCTCCAAGCGCTCAGCCTTCCCACTTGTTCGGAGCTTCCATAGCGTAAAATGCCGGTTTTCCGCTTTCAAAACCGGCCCATCATGACCGTTCGCACCCGCTTCGCTCCCTCCCCCACCGGCCTACTGCACATTGGCGGCGTACGTACCGCTCTGTTCAGTTGGGCGTACGCACGCAAGCAGCAAGGCGTATTCGTGCTGCGCATCGAGGACACCGACCTGGAACGCTCCACCCCGGAATCGGTGCAAGCCATCCTGGACGGCATGCACTGGGTGGGCCTTGGCTATGACGAAGGTCCGTTCTATCAGATGCAGCGCATGGATCGCTATAAGGCGGTACTGAAGGACATGCTGGTCACCGGCACCGCCTACCATTGCTACTGCAGCCGCGAAGAATTGGACCAGATGCGCGCCGAAGCGGAAGCGCGCGGCGAGAAGCCGCGCTACGATCGCCGCTGGCGGCCCGAGCGCGGCAAGCAATTGCCGGAGATTCCCGCCGGCGTGGCGCCGGTCATCCGCTTCCGCAATCCGATCGACGGGGTTGTCGCCTGGGATGATGCGGTCAAGGGACGTATCGAGATCGGCAATGCCGAGCTGGACGACCTGATCATCGCCCGCCCGGACGGCACGCCCACCTACAATTTCTGCGTGGTGGTGGACGACTGGGACATGGGCATCAGCCATGTCATCCGCGGCGACGACCATGTCAACAACACCCCGCGCCAAATCAATATCCTGGCTGCGCTTGGCGCCCCCCTGCCCATCTACGGCCACTTGCCCATGATCCTGAATGCGGACGGCCAGAAGATGAGCAAACGCCGCGATGCGGTCAGCGTGGTGGATTACAGCGAACAGGGTATTTTGCCGGAAGCCTTGCTCAACTATCTGGCGCGGCTGGGCTGGGGCCATGGCGACGAGGAATTCTTCACCCTGGAACAGTTCGTCGAATGGTTCGACCTGAAGAACGTCAGCCCCAGTCCTTCACGCTTCGACCGGGACAAGATGCTGTGGATCAATCAACAGCATATGAAAGCCGCGGACAATGCCCGCCTGGCGGAACTGACCCGACCGTTCCTGACCAAACTGGGCTGCGATACCGAACAGGGCCCGGCCCTGCCGGCGGTGATCGCCATGCTGAAGGAACGCGTCAGCAACCTGGTCGACCTGGCCGCCCAAGCCGGCTACTTCTATCGCCACGAAGCGGCGCCGGCCGAACTGGCCGCCCAGCATCTGAACGAGGAAGGCCGTGCGCGCCTGGCGCGATTCCGCGCCATCCTGGCGCAAACCGAATGGGAAACCGCCGCACTGTCCGCCGCCATCAAGACCTTTGTCGCCGCCGAAGGCGTCAAGATGCCGCTGATTGCCATGCCACTGCGGGCCGCCGTGTGCGGCACCACCCAGACGCCGTCGATCGACCAGGTGCTCGCGCTGCTTGGCCAGCAGGAAGTACTGAAACGCCTGGATGCCGTCCTGAACGCATAGCCACGACGCGAAACACGCGCTGAAAAGGGCCGCATGGTTTACGACCTGCGGCCCTTATTTTTCCCCGATTTGCTGCCGCACGGCAGGGCAGGCGGAAGCCGACGACGGGTTTCGGCGCCGCTTTTGGCAAATTTGTGTAAATACAAGCGGCATTTGGCCGGTACAAGCACTAGATTGAGCTTTGCGAATGGTAAAAAATGCCGCCGGCCGGCGCCATTGCACGGCTAGCCCGCAGGCGTCACCAAGCCGGACGGCTTTTCCGGTAAAATTCGCAGCCTCTCGTAGCCCAACCAGACCGGTTCGCTCCATATGCCCACCCACATCAAGCTGCGCGGGGGCCTTGCCCTCTCGGCCTTCCGCCTCGACAAACTGACTAACGGCCTGAAAGCGGCCGGCGTCAGCGGCCTTGCCCCCTACGCCGAGTTCTGGCATTTCATCGAGCTGGAAGGCGCCCTCGACGCGGATGAAGAAGCCAAGCTGGCGCAGATCCTGCACGATGCCAATCCGGCCGAACCGGCCCGCGCCAACGGCTCCATGGTGTTGATCACGCCGCGCGTGGGCACCATTTCGCCCTGGTCGTCCAAGGCCACGGACATCCTGCGCCTATGCGGCCTGAGCAAGGTACTGCGTATCGAGCGCGGCGTCGCCCTGTATGCCGGCCGCCAGCTGAACGCGGCCGAACAGGCTACCCTGGCCGAACTCGCGCATGACCGCATGACCGAAACCGTCTGGGACAGCTTCGACGGTACCGAAGCGCTATTCCGCCATATCGCCCCGCAGCCCTTGGCCAGCGTGGATATCCTCGGCGCCGGCCGGCCGGCGCTGGAAGCCGCCAACCGCGAGATGGGCCTGGCCCTGTCGGCCGATGAGGTGGATTATCTGGTGGAGAATTTCCGCAAACTGGGCCGCAATCCGAACGACATCGAATTGATGATGTTCGCGCAGGCCAACTCGGAACATTGTCGCCACAAGATCTTCAATGCCGACTTCGTGATCGACGGCGAAGCACAGGACAAGACCCTGTTCGGCATGATACGCGACACCCATAAGGCGCATCCGGAAGGCACCGTGGTCGCCTATTCGGATAACTCCTCGGTGATCGAAGGCGCCGGCATTCTGCGTTTCCATCCGGAACCCGGCAGCCAGACCTATCGCTACCACGCCCGCCCTACCCATATCCTGATGAAGGTGGAGACGCACAACCACCCCACCGCCATTTCGCCCTTCGCCGGCGCATCCACCGGCTCAGGCGGCGAGATCCGCGACGAAGGCGCGACCGGCCGCGGTTCGCGGCCAAAGGCCGGGCTGGCCGGCTTTACCGTCTCCAACCTGAATATTCCCGGCTTCAAACAGCCCTGGGAAGTCCATTCGGACACTCAGCTCGAATACGGCAAGCCGCAGCGCATCGTATCCGCCTTGCAGATCATGCTGGATGGCCCGATTGGCGCCGCGTCCTTCAACAATGAGTTCGGCCGCCCCAATCTGACCGGCTACTTCCGTACCTTCGAGGAAAGCTACCTGGGCGAGATGCGCGGCTACCACAAGCCCATCATGATCGCCGGCGGCTTGGGCAATATCGACGGCGACCATGTCGGCAAGCACGACATCCCGGCCGGCGCATTGATCGTCGTACTGGGCGGCCCCGGCATGCTGATCGGCCTGGGCGGCGGCGCCGCCTCGTCGATGGATACCGGCGCCAACGCCGCCGATCTGGATTTCGATTCGGTCCAGCGCGGCAACCCGGAAATCGAACGGCGCGCGCAGGAAGTCATCGACCGCTGCTGGCAGCTGGGCGACAAGAACCCCATCCTCAGCATCCACGATGTCGGCGCCGGCGGACTATCCAACGCGCTGCCCGAGCTGGTACACGGTTCGGCGCGCGGCGCCAAATTTTCGCTGCGCGATATCCATATCGAAGAAAAGGGCATGTCGCCGCTGCAGATCTGGTGCAATGAATCGCAGGAACGCTATGTTCTGGCCATTCTGGCCAGCGATCTGGACAATTTCCGCGCCATGGCGGAACGTGAGCGCTGCCCCTTCGCGGTAGTCGGCACCGCCACGCTGGAACAGCAGCTGGAAGTGGCGGACAGCCATTTCGGCAACAAGCCGGTCGATATGCCCATGGACGTGCTGCTGGGCAAGCCGCCCAAGATGACGCGCGAAGTGCAGCGGCTGGACCCGCCGCTGCCCATGTTCGACTCCTCTTCCCTTGATCTGCACGACGCCGCCTACCGGGTGTTGCGCCTGCCGGCCGTGGCTGACAAGAGCTTCTTGATCACCATCGGCGACCGCTCGGTCGGTGGCATGACCGCCCGCGACCAGATGGTCGGCCCCTGGCAGGTGCCGGTAGCCGACGTGGCCGTCACCACCATGGGCTATGAAACCTACCTGGGCGAAGCAATGGCGATGGGCGAACGCACGCCGCTGGCACTGATCTCCGGCCCGTCATCCGGCCGCCTGGCGGTAGGCGAAGCGCTGACCAACCTGGCCGCCGCGCCGATCGCCAAACTGGGCGACGTCAAGCTGTCGGCCAACTGGATGGCCGCCGCCGGCCATCCGGGCGAAGATGCCAAGCTGTTCGATACCGTCAAGGCGGTACGCGATCTCAGCATCGCGCTGGGCATCAGCATTCCGGTCGGCAAGGACAGCCTGTCCATGAAGACGGTATGGCAGGAGCAGGGGCAGGACCGCGCGGTGATCGCACCGCTGTCGCTGATCGTCTCCGCCTTCGCACCGGTGACCGATGTCCGCCGCACCCTGACACCGCAACTGCGTACCGACCAGGGCGATACCGACCTGCTGCTGATCGACCTGGGCAACGGCAAATGCCGCCTGTCCGGTTCGGCCCTCGCGCAAGTCTACAAGCAGGTCGGCAACCATATGCCCGACCTGGAGAATCCACAGGCCCTGGCCGACTTCTTTGGCGTGGTGCAACAGCTCAATGCCCAAGGCAAGCTGCTGGCCTACCACGACCGCGGCGACGGCGGCCTGCTGGCGACACTGGTGGAGATGATGTTCGCCGGCCATGTCGGCGTCACCTTGGACGTGGACGAGCTGTGCATCGAACGTCGCCGCAATGAACGCGAATACGGAGAGATCAACCCCGAGTCGGTTGCCCGCGCCGAGAACGGCCGCCTGATGGGCGTGCTGTTCAATGAGGAGCTGGGCGCCGTGCTGCAGGTACGCCGCAGCGACACCCATGCGGTAATGGCAGCCTTCTTCGCGGTCGGTATCCGCAGCCAGCTGCATGTCATCGGCACGCTGAACGACGACGACAAGCTCAAGATCAAGAAGCGCAACCGCCTGGTGTTCAGCGAGCCGCGCATCGAACTGCAGCGCGCCTGGTCGGAAACCAGCTGGCAGCTGCAACGCCTGCGCGACAACCCGGCCTGTGCCGACAGCGAATTCGCCCGCCTGGAAGACAAGCATGCGCGCGGCCTGTATGCCGAGCTGAGCTTCGACCCGGCCGAGGACATCGCGGCGCCTTATATCGCTCGCGGCAACAAGCCCAGGATCGCCATCCTGCGCGAGCAGGGCGTCAACGGCCATATCGAGATGGCGGCGGCATTCGACCGTGCCGGTTTCACCGCTCTCGACATCCATATGTCCGACATCCTGGGTGGACGTGTTTCGCTGGCCGATTTCCAAGGCTTCGCCGCTTGTGGGGGCTTCAGTTACGGCGACGTACTGGGGGCCGGCGAAGGATGGGCCAAGTCCATCCTGTTCAACGCACGCGGCCGCGACGAGTTCGCCCGCTTCTTCCAACGCGGCGATAGCTTCGCCCTGGGCGTCTGCAACGGCTGCCAGATGATGTCCAACCTGGCCGAGATCATCCCCGGCGCCGAAGCCTGGCCGAAATTCCGCCGCAACGCATCCGAGCAGTTCGAAGCGCGCCTGGTCATGGCGGAAGTCACCCGTAACCCCAGCCTGTTCTTCGCCGGCATGGCCGGCTCCAGGATGCCGGTGGTGGTCTCGCACGGGGAAGGCCGCGCGGTGTTCGAGCGGGCCGGCGACCGCAAGTCGGTGCTCACCGCCCTGCGCTATATCGACGATAAGGGCCAGGCGACCGAGGTCTATCCGCAAAACCCGAACGGCTCGCCCGACGGCGTGGCCGGCGTCACCACCGCGGATGGCCGCTTCAGCATCATGATGCCGCACCCGGAACGGACCTTCCGCACCGCCACCCTCAGCTGGCACCCGGATAACTGGGGCGAGGACAGCGGCTGGATGCGCATGTTCCGCAATGCGCGGCATTGGCTCGGCTAATCGGCCGCGCCCTCACGCAAGCTTGTCGGCAGCGCCGGAGTTCCGGCGATGCCGACAAGCTTGCGTCGCCCTCAAGGTATAATCCTCGTTTTCGCCGGTCCGGTCAGCAAACCCATGCACGCTCCCCTTTCTCCCTTGCAGCTCAAGCTGCCGGTCGGTGTCGTGCTGGCCGTGCCGGCCTCATGGATTCAGCAGCCCTGGCCGGGTCATTACGATGGCCTAGCGCATTTCGCCTATGGCTTGTGCTTTAGGGCACAGGCGAGGGAACAGTTGCCTGGCCATATCGGTCTATCACAGCTGCCAAGCCTTGCCGGACAGCGTCGGCGGGCGCCGGAGCAAACGATATGATGCAGACACAGGCACTGGAGGTATTGCAGAAGGTCTTCGGCTACGAGCAGTTCCGTGGCCGCCAGGCCGAGATCGTGGCCCAGGTGGCCGGCGGCGGCGATGCGCTGGTCTTGATGCCCACCGGTGGCGGCAAATCGCTGTGCTTCCAGATTCCAGCCTTGTTGCGGCCAGGCTGCGCGGTGGTGATCTCGCCCTTGATCGCCTTGATGCAGGACCAGGTTGAAGGCCTGCATCAATTGGGTATCGCGGCTGCTTTCCTGAACTCCACCCTGGATGCCCATGCGGCGCGCGAGGTGGAGCAAAGTTATATGCGGGGCGAACTGAAATTGCTTTATGTCGCCCCCGAGCGTTTGCTGACGCCGCGCTTCCTGGCCTTGCTGGAACACACGCCGGCCAGTCTGTTCGCTATTGACGAAGCGCATTGCGTGTCGCAATGGGGGCACGATTTCAGGCCGGAATACATCGGCCTGTCGCTGCTGCACGAGCGTTTCCCCTCGGTACCCCGGATCGCGCTGACCGCGACCGCCGATGCTGCTACCCGCCGGGAAATCGTCACGCGGCTGGCCTTGGAAAATGCCGCCCAGTTCGTCTCGTCTTTCGATCGGCCCAATATCCGCTACCGCATCATCGAGAAGGACAACGCCCGCAAGCAGCTGCTGGCCTTTATCGAGCGCGAGCACCATGGTGACGCGGGAATTGTCTACTGCCTCAGCCGCAAGCGCGTGGAAGAGACCGCCGCCTTTCTATCCGCCAACGGCATTACCGCCCTACCCTATCACGCCGGCATCGCCGCCGAGATCAAGGCAGGCAACCAGACCCGCTTCCTGCGTGAAGACGGCATTGTCATGGTGGCCACCATTGCTTTCGGCATGGGCATAGACAAGCCGGATGTACGCTTTGTCGCCCATATCGACCTGCCCAAGAGCCTGGAGGGCTACTACCAGGAAACCGGCCGGGCCGGCCGCGATGGCCTGCCATCGAATGCGTGGCTGGCCTATGGCTTGAACGATGTGATGCAGTTGAAGGAGATGATAGAAAGCGGCGGTTCGCCCGATGCGCAGAAGCAGGTCGAACGGGACAAGCTGAACGCCATGCTGGGCCTGGCCGAAACGGTGGCTTGCCGGCGCCAGGTCATCCTCGGCTATTTCGGTGAAAATGCCGTGCCGTGCGGCAATTGCGACAACTGCCTCGTTCCTCCCACCACTTGGGATGCCACCGATGCCGCCCGCAAGGCGCTCAGTTGCGTATTCCGCACCGGCCAGCGCTTCGGCGCCGGCCATGTGATCGATGTGTTGCTCGGCAAGACCACCGAGAAGGTCAAGCAGCACTTCCACCATACGGTCACCACTTTCGGTATCGGCAAGGAGCTGCCGGAAGCCGGCTGGCGTTCGGTACTCCGGCAATTGCTGGCCGCGGGTTTCCTGCAGACCGATACGGAGTTCGGTGGCCTGCAACTCACGCCCGCTGCCCGTCCCCTGCTGAAAGGGGAAATGCAGCTGCGTTTGCGCGGCCTGCCGGAAAAACAACGCGACAAGACCGACCGCGACAAGAAACGTTCTGCTGCCAGCCTCGATATCGCGGCTACGGACGAGCCATTGTGGCAGCGCCTGCGCAGTACCCGACGCGCCCTGGCCGACGAGCAGTCGGTGCCGGCCTATCTGATTTTCACCGATGCCACGCTGAAAGCCATGCTGGATGCCAAGCCCGCCACACTGGCGGATATGGCACACATTTCCGGCGTGGGTGCGCAGAAGCTGGAGCGCTATGGCCTGGCTTTTCTGGATGCGTTGCACGCGGGCTGAGCGGGCTGGACACCGGGCCTGCGCGCGTTTTCCAAACCGGGGCCGGCACGCCTTATGCTGCCTGCACGGTGGGCGGCCGCCCCGCCATGTTCATTGCAGTATCGCAAGTCGGCCGCGCTCGCTATCATCGCCTCGCCATGCCTACCGCCGCCCTGCTCACCGATGACCTGATCGCCTTCCTGCAAGGTGGTCGCCTGCTGACCGTGGCGTCATGCGACGCTTTCCATAGCCCTGCCCTGGCGCCGGCCATAGGCTGCGAAGTCGCCCACGACCGAAGCAGCCTGACCGTATTGCTGGCACGCAGCCAGGCCGGCCGCCTACTGGCCGATGTCGCCGCCAATGGCGGCTTGACCCTGCTGTGCTCGCAGGCCGGCCAATCGCTGCGCTTGCAGATCAAGGGGCGCGACGCGCGCGAAGTCGCTATCGGCGCCGCCGAGCGGGCTTTGCTCGCCCGCCAGCGCGAAGCATTGGCGGCCGAACTGCTGCCGCTTGGCTTTGCCACCGCCTACGGCTACGCACTATGCGACTGCCCGGTCGATGAACTGCTGGGCCTGCGCTTTACCCCTTGCGAAGTACTGCGCCCCTTGGCAGGCATGCCCAATAGCCACGGATACCGGTCATGAACCCGCTGGATATCGAACAGATCCGTGCCTGCTTCGATGGTGGCCTGCCTTGTCAGATCGCCAGCTGCTCGGTCGATGGCGTGCCGGATGTCTGCGAAATCGGCCAGCTGCATTTTGTCGATGCCCAGCATGTCGCATTGCCGTATGCACATACGGGCACGCTACGCCGGAATCTACTGGTCAACCCACGTCTTTCCGCTTGCGTGACGCATCCCGCCAGCGCCGCCCGCTTCCGTTTGGCGCTGGAGTATCAACGAACGGAATCGGAGGGCCCGCTCTTTGTCGGCATGCGCGCCAAGCTGGCCGGTAGCAATGGCGCCATCCCCCTGTTGGGCGCCGATATTTGCCGGGTGCTGGCCGTGGAGGCCCTGCCCGGCCCACGCCTGCCCTTGCCGCCGCCGCCTTGCAACCGTCTGGCGGCCGTTCGGCAGTTGTCGCAGCGCCTGGCCGCCGCGGACGAACTCTCGCAGGCATTCGACCTGGTGCTCGACGGCCTGGCGGGACAGATGGGCATAGATCACGCCCTGGTGCTGTGTGTGGATGAGTCCGGCAAATGGCTATATACCGTGGCCAGCCGCGGCTACGCCCAATCCGGCGTGGGTTCGGAAGTGGAAATCGGCCGAGGCTTGATCGGCATCGCCGCGCAATTCCGCCATCCGATCAGATTGGCCAGCCTGACCAGCGACTACGGCCATGCCGCCCTGCAAGGTGGATCGGTGCCCATGGGCGGCGAAATTCCCTTTCCCACCCTGCATCAACCACACAGCCAACTGGCCGTTCCGATCGAAGCGGGCAACTGGCTGGCCGGCGTGCTGTACGTGGAAAGCGCCGAAACACGCCGATTCGATTTCGAGGACGAAGACGCACTGGTTGCCGTGGCCCAACAGCTTGGTTTGGCCATGCGTTGGCTGACCCGGCCGGTCGAGGCGCCGGAACCCGTACCGGAGCCTCCGTCTCCGCCGGCCGCGCCACCGGTAGGCAGCCCGGTGACCATCCGCTACTTCGCCACCTCGCAAAGCGTCTTCATCGATGAGGACTACCTGATCAAGGGCGTGGCCGGCGCGGTACTCTGGCTATTGCTGAACGATCATGCCCGCGATGGCCGCTGCGAATCGAGCAACCGTGCGCTGCGGCTGGATCCCAGATTGCGCCTGCCCGACTATGACGACAATCTCGATACCCGCCTATTGCTGCTGCAGCGGCGGCTGGCGGAACGTTGCGACTATCTGTTCCTGGACAAGCTGGGCCGCGGCCGCATCCGCCTACGGGTGGAACGCCCTCTGCGCCTGGTGGATGGCGAATTGACGCCGGCCACTTGAGTAGCGGCGGCGGAACCGTCCGCGCGCACCGACGATAGTTAAAAAAAAAGGCCGCATTACGCGGCCATAAGTCCCAATTCAGCTACTCGAAAGAGCCGTTTGGGCAGATACCGACCGCAGCGGGGGGGTGTGCGGCAAGCATCGGAGCATTCGGGGGTAAAGCGGTTCAGTTGGTGCTCAAGGCGACCGTGAGCTTGCTCCAGTCCTTCGGCGGCAAGAGCGCCCGCATCATGGCGAGTACGCCATCGAATACCTCGGCGGGTGCGCCGTAGCGGAGCATTTCACCCAACATCAGGGCGCGTTCGTCCGGCGCCAGGTTGGGCATGGTCCAACGCAGCATGGGCAACATATGTTCCGGTGGCGTGGCGGTGACGATGGCACGCTCCATGGCAATGATTTCATCGTCGCTGTGGGTCTCCCACAGCACGCGGTTATTGATGCTTTCTTCCACCGCCATATGTTCCAGATTGTCCGACACGAACATGGCCAACTCGCGATAGAGCCACTCGCCGGCGCTTTCCAGGTTGTAGTTGTTGGCTGAATCGACCGTGCTGGCGACATCCTGCAATTGCTCGATGGCATGCAGGTGCGCCATGTGATCGGTCGCAGCCTGCCTGGTCGAGCCAGGTTGGCGCGCTTCCATGGCGGGATGGATAACCCGGTCTTCCTGGGTAAGATGAATGCGGAATACGGTAAGCAACTCGCGCACCGCGGCAATGCTGGCCGTGCGATTGGCCGTATCGCGCCAGTCGGTCCGGCCGACTTCCAGCAATACATGGCTGAGATAGGCGCGCAATCCCTTGTGTATCAAGGCATAGATATCGTAGCGGCGGTAGTTGCTCTGCATTTCCTGTCTCCTGCCCGGCATTTGTTGGCCGGCTATGTGGACGACAGTTTGCCTCTGGACGAGAAAACGCTCCGCTAAATCAAGGCTAAAAAAAGCCTAAGTTTTCCCTAAGGCGGCTCAGCCACTGCGTAGATCGGCTGCTGTACAGCAGCGCCCCTGAACCGGAAGCAGGCGATATGCCATGTGACGGCTCCAAGCTTGTCCAGTGCGTGAAGTGCAAAGGCAGCGTGGTTTTTTGTAAGCGTGGCTTGATACTTGGTGGCACGCTGTTATCTAGCCCTTTTGCCAGGGCCAAAAATATAATTCCGGCGGCATTATACATATTTCCCGTGTAAATCCATTCTAATTAATTAATATGAGGCGAATTTATGATGAAGAGAAAACTAAGGGCTGCATTTTTATTGTCCAGCGTGCTTGGGGCGGCTAGTCCGGTGTTTGCCGGAGTGTGGTTTAGCCCGGTGTGGACGAGCAAATTCGTCTTCCTTAACTACGACACCGCCTCTTCCTTTGATTTAGACCTTGGAAATCCCGTGGCGGACAATGGCAATGAAATCAAGGAGGGAGAAGATCACCGTAATTTCAAGACACCCACTTTTACCGGAGAAAACTACGGCAGCTATACCTTCAATTGCGGTCTCGCCCACGGCGATCTCGGTTGCAAATCAGCCTCGATCCACGTACCGCCTGCGACCATGGTAAATGGCCGCATCCAGCCGGCGCAGGTGGTCATTCCCATCCAGGTCAATGCGACGATACGGGGAGAGCGCTTCTCTCCGGAGAGCGGTAGCTGCTATAACGCCAGCTACCGAATTCTCATGACGATGAACGAAAATGAGCGCCGTGCCATGACTTATTCTCTTATCACGTCCCTCTGCCACGTTGGTATTTTTCAAGGCGCCTTTCCATCACGATTTTTTTTCAATTTAGAGACGGATAAGAACGGATTCCCCGCCGAGTTTCACAATGGGAATACCTTGGTTTGGGCGCCCAGTCCCTATGGGGGCAATTATGAGAATCTCAATTACCTGGGCTGGCTCGCGTGGAATGGCGAAATGTGGGATACAACCGCGCGGTCCAACCCGCTTAATTCGGGCGTATGTGTTTTACCTCCTGCTTCAAGGGGGGGCAATACGGTAACTTGCCCGACGGACTTTAAAAATTATTGAAATACAAACAATTGCATCGGGATCGAAAGGCGCCTCAGCAGGTGTTGGCGGGTACGCTGAAGCCCGATTGCAGCAGTACCGTGGCCTCGAACGGCTCATCCGTCAGCAAGGGCACGATCTTGCGTAATTGCAGGCGCTGCTCTCCCTCGGCACAGACCGCGATCAAATAGGCGGGGTCCGGCTGCAACAGCATAAACCGCCAGCGATCGGCAGGATCGTTCAGTTCCGGCTGGGTAAATAATTCCACCTGCCCTGCCGCGCCAAGCTCGAAGCGGAATTGATCCAGCGGGATGGATAGACCCAGGCCACGTGCTTTGATATAGGACTCCTTCAGGGTCCAATACTGGAAGAAGCGCGCCTGCCGCTCGGACGCGGGAAGTCGGAACAGGGCTTCCACCTCGGAGGGAGCGAAAAAGTGCGCTGCAATGTCGACAGGGGCCGGACGCTCGACGATATTCTCGACATCCACGCCCAGTGCCGTGCCACAAGCTATCGCCAGCACGATCAAGCTATCGGTATGGGAAAGATTGAAGACGATACGGCCGGCCAGCTCGCCGGCATTGGCGATCTCGGGCCGACCATGGGCCGTGGCGCGGAAACACCAGTCCTCTGGCGCAATAGGCGCATAACGCGACAACACCGTCCGCACCAAGGCACGGGTAAGTAGGTAACGATGCCGGTCCTTGGCGAAATGGAAACGATTGGCCTGCTGCCGCTCGGCTTCGCTCAGCAGTCGCCAATACGCAGCCAGCAAACCCTCATCGCGAATATCGGCAAAGGAAACGCACCACAGCGTAAGTTGCCCGGGTTCCAATGCCAGTCTTGAAGTAAGGTAATTCATCGAATGAGTCGCTGCACCCAATTGCTTCAGCCTTGGGCCGAAAGTTTCGTGCAACGCATCAGCAGCACCCGCTTGGCGTAATGCTCGTTGCACCAGCGATGCTTGGCGGCGACTTCTTCAGGAGCGCTTTCGCTGAGGGCGAAACCCATCGATGCGTAAAGGCCGTGCAGGTTTTCGAAGGGCAGACAATATAGTTCGTCGAATTCGGGGCGGTCGATCAGCCAAGTAATGATCTTGCGCGACAGGCCAAGGCCCTGGTACTGGTCGAAGACGTACATGCCGCCCAGCTCGGCCGTGCGCGATCCAACCGACACCACGCGGCCTATACCTGCCGGCACGCCATCGACTTCGGCAATAGCGATGCTGTCACCTGGCTTCGAGGCGACAAAATCTACTTCGGAATAGCGTTGATTGACCCAGTCCAGTTCATCGGGATGGGCGGCGCGGACGGTGATGGTGTGGTTCGGCATAGCGCACAATGCTAAACCAATTTGCGCTTAGGCATTGAAGGCGGCGACGCGGCTTGCTGCCAGCCACCGCTTACAATCTGCCACACGCTTGTCTCACCCGACCCGGGACTGGTCGAAGGAGCCGACGTAAGCCTTTGAATTTATTGGCGCGCCCACCTGGGATCGAACCAGGGACCTTCAGCTTCGGAAACTGACACTCTATCCAACTGAGCTATGGACGCAACTGCAGAGGAGCGCAAGGATAGCCGTTTTGTGTTGCACCGTCCAGCCACAAGCGGCCGCGTTTGGTCACCGATGGCAATCCCCGCTATAATCGCCGGGTTTTTCCCGTACCGTAGTTCACTACACAAGCGCATATAAAAAGGATGGCAGCATGAGCGAAGCGCAAGCCGACTCCCAGATGTCGGCCAAGGCCCTTATCGGCATCGTACTGGCCGCAATTGTCGGCATCCCGGTATTTATCCTGCTGGTCATCCAGTTGGCCACCGGCGGCATGAAGAACAACGCCGCCAGCCCCAGCATGACCAATGAAGCCGTGCTGGCGCGGATCCAGCCCATCGGCCTGGCCAAGCTCGACGACTCCGGCCCACCTGGCAGCCGTAACGGCAAAGCAGTATACGAAAGCGTCTGCATGTCCTGCCACGCCGCCGGCCTGGCCGGCTCGCCCAAGTTCGCCGATGCCGGCGCCTGGGGTGCGCGCATCAGCAAGGGCTTTGCTACGCTGGTGGAACACGCCAACAAGGGTCTGGGCGCCATGCCGGCCAAGGGCGGCGCGGCGGATCTGACCGACGACGAAGTAGCCCGTGCCGTTGCTTACATGGGTAACGCCGTCGGCGCCAAATTCACCGAACCGCCGGTGGCGGCAGGTGCGGCTGCGGGCGGCAAGATCGACCCCGCCGTCAAGGGCAAGGAAATCTACGATTCGGTCTGCGTGGCTTGCCATGGCACCGGCGTTGCCGGCGCGCCCAAGTTCGCCGACAAGGCTGCCTGGGCCTCGCGCCTGAAGGGTGGTGTCGAGGAAGCGATCAAGACCGCCGCCAAGGGCATCAACGCAATGCCGGCCAAGGGTGGCTACACGGGCTCCGACGCCGAGTTCCACGCCGCTGCGGAATACCTGATCAACGCCTCCAAATAAGGCGTACCCATCAGGAAAAGGCGCATCGGGGATGCGCCTTTTTTCATGTCCGGGCGCCTCGCGGCACCAGTGATACAATCCCTATCCATATGTACCCAAGTCCCTGCCGAGAACAATCATGGCCCTGATGATCACCGATGAATGCATCAATTGCGATGTGTGCGAGCCGGAATGCCCGAACCATGCCATCTCGCAGGGCGTCGAGATCTATGAGATCAATCCGGATCTGTGTACCGAATGCGTCGGCCATTTCAACGAGCCGCAATGCCAGCAGGTCTGTCCGGTAGACTGTATTCCGCTTGATCCCGAGCGCGAAGAAAGTCGCGAAACGCTGATGCAAAGGTACGAAATCATCGTCGCTCGCGGGTAAGCCACGCTTCCCGCTCTCCATCGGCAGCTTGGCATGGCTATTGCAGCATTTTCCTGCCATGCGTGCCGAACCTATAGAACCCACCCGCTCCCTAGCCGGTACTTCGCCCCACGTCGAAGCGAAACCGCCCTCACATGCCCCGCCGGGCTTTGACAGCTGGCTAGCGCATGCCCTGGCGGCGGAACCGTCCCGGCCAGACCCCACCCTACAGTCCGGCCCGGCCGATTTCGGCCTGTGGGGCGTCACACCCGATGCCCACGGGCGCCTGGATCTGGATGAAGTCGCCAGCAATCTGCGCGCCACCTTGCCGGCATTCGCCGGCAATCTCGGCAAGGTTTGCCGTGGCGGCGGCATCGCCGTACCGCCGCTATTGCGAATGGAAGCCGGCGGCGCTGCCGGCATACCCGCCCTACCCTTTGATACGAGAGAACAGGCGCTCCAGCAGCTATTCGAAGCCTGGCCTGGCATTGCCCGGCAGTTCAGGCGGCTGATGTCGGGATTCGGCTTTGTCCGCTGCAGCGACGCGCTGCGCGCCTATCAAAGAGTGATTGGACGCCTGGGCCCCAGTCGCCTGGCCCACACCCTCGGACAGCATGGCGATGCACACGCCTCGCCGCGCCTGGCGCTGGCTTTCGACGGCAGCGTAGCCTGGCTGGAGGAAGTCAGCACCGGCCAATGGCGGCCATTAGCCAATCTGGAGCAGTTGAGCCATGAGCTTTTGGATGGCGAAGGATTGGCCACGCAAAGCACGGCCCGGCCCTCCGTCTCCATCGAACAGGCATTCGACCCCATAAGCGCGCGTCTGCGCGCTGCCCGATCAAGGTAGCGCGCGTCTGCGCGCTGCCCGATCAAGGTAGCGCGCGTCTGCGCGCTGCCCGATCAGTAGCGCAGGTCTGCACGCCACCCGCTCGCGGTAGCCGCCGCCCTAAGCCAGATTCAAGCCGATCACGCCCAATACGATCAAGACAATGGAGACCAGCTTGAGCGGACTGATGCTCTCGCCGAACAGCACGATGCCGATCACCGCCATCAAGGCGGTCCCGGCACCGGCCCATACCGCATAGGCAACGCTGACTTCCATACGCTTGAGCACGATCGACAGCAGCCAGAACGACAAGGCATAGGTCAACACGAAGCTGGCGGTAGGCAGCAGTTTGCTCATGCCGTCCGACAGCTTGAGACTGGTCGTCCCGATCAGCTCCGCCACGATCGCCGCGACCAGTAATAGCCAGATTTTCCACATCATTTTCACCTACGTTTGCGATTTGTCCGTATACCGGTGTCGTAATGCCGCAGGCAATGCGTCCAGCTTTGTTAAACTTGCGCCATTTTCCATCTCGACCTGAAGGCACCTTATGGCCCAATACGTTATGTCCATGCTCCGCGTGAGCAAGGTTGTGCCGCCCAAGCGGCAGATCATCAAGGATATCTCCCTGTCCTTCTTCCCCGGCGCCAAGATCGGCCTGCTGGGCCTGAACGGCTCGGGCAAGTCCACCGTGCTCAAGATCATGGCTGGCGAAGACAAGGAATTCGAAGGAGAAGTTCAGCACCAACCGGGCATCAAGGTCGGTTACCTGGCGCAGGAGCCACAGCTGAACCCGGCCAACACCGTCCGCGAGGAAGTGGAATCGGGGATGGGCGAGATCTTCGAGGCCAAGCAAAAACTGGAAGCGGTCTATGCCGCCTATGCCGACCCCGATGCCGATTTCGACAAGCTGGCCGAGGAACAGGCCCGCTGCGAAGCCATCTTGTCGACCGCCGGCCAGGACCTGGAAACCCAGATGGAAATCGCCGCCGATGCGCTGCGCCTGCCGCCCTGGGATGCCAATGTCGGTGTGCTGTCCGGCGGTGAAAAACGCCGCGTGGCGCTGTGCAAGCTGCTGATGTCGCGTCCGGACATGCTGCTGCTGGACGAGCCCACCAATCATCTGGATGCCGAATCGGTGGACTGGCTGGAGCAGTTCCTGGTGCGCTTCCCCGGTACCGTGGTGGCGGTGACCCACGATAGGTATTTCCTCGACAATGCCGCCGAATGGATTCTCGAACTGGACCGCGGCCACGGCATCCCCTGGAAAGGCAATTATTCCAGCTGGCTGGAGCAGAAGGAAGCCCGGCTCAAGCAGGAAGAGTCCGGCGAATCGGCCCGCCAGAAGGCTTTGAACAAGGAACTGGAATGGGTCCGGCAAAGCCCCAAGGCCCGCCAGGCCAAGTCCAAGGCCCGTATTGCCCGCTTCGAGGAGTTGAACTCGCAGGAGCAGATGAAGCGCAACGAAACGATGGAAATCTTTATCCCCATCGCCGATCGCCTGGGCAATGAGGTCATCGAATTCGAAAATGTCAGCAAAGCCTTCGGCGATCGCCTGCTGATAGACGACCTGAGCTTCAAGGTTCCGCCTGGTGCCATCGTCGGCATCATCGGCCCGAACGGCGCCGGTAAATCGACGCTGTTCCGCATGATCGCCGGGCAGGATGTGCCGGACAGCGGTACGGTCAAGATCGGCAACACCGTCAAGATGGCCTATGTCGACCAGAGCCGCGGCGCCTTGAACAGCGACAAGACCGTCTTCGATGAAATCGCCGAGGGCCGCGACATCCTGCAGGTCGGCCGTTACGAAACGCCCAGCCGCGCCTATATCGGTCGCTTCAATTTCAAGGGCGGCGACCAGCAAAAGATCGTCGGCAATCTATCCGGCGGCGAACGCGGCCGCTTGCACCTGGCCAAGACCCTGATCGCCGGCGGCAATGTCCTGCTGCTGGACGAACCGTCCAACGACCTGGACGTGGAAACCTTGCGCGCGCTGGAAGATGCACTGCTGGAGTTCGCCGGTTCGGTCATGGTGATCAGCCATGACCGCTGGTTCCTCGACCGTATCGCCACCCATATCCTTGCCTGCGAAGGCGATTCGAAGTGGACCTTCTTCGACGGCAACTACCAGGAATATGAAGCCGACAAGAAGAAACGACTGGGTGAAGACGGCGCGAAGCCAAAACGTATCCGCTACAAGCCGATCAGCCGCTAAGCTGACTTAAGCCAGGGGCCGGCGGTCCTCCCCGCCGCCGGCCTCCTTATCCTGCAACAGGAGTACTGAACCAATGAAGAAGCTCTATTTTTCGGCACTGGCCTTGATCGCGCTACTGAGTACCGCAGCCATTGCCGCGCCCAAGATGTCCGCTGTCCGCGACCAGATCCAGCCCGTGGCGGCGGACAAAGGCCGTATCTATTTTTACCGGGACAGCAGCTTCTTCGGCATGGGCGTACAGCCCGAGATTCGCCTGAACGGCGAGACCATCGGCCAGTCCTCGTCCGGCACCGCCTTCTTTGTCGATCGCGCCCCCGGCCAATACGAGGCGTCGGCCAAGGACGATGCCGGCAGCAATAGGCCATTCGCCGTCGAAGCAGGTAAGGTCATCTATTTCAAAACCAAGATTTCCATGGGTTTGTTGTCAGGCCACTTCAGCTTCAACGAAATGCCGGCGGAGCAAGCCACACTGGAAATGAGCAATCTGAATTACTCCGGGCGGCAGGATCTGCTGGCCACGCCGGGCAGTGTGCCGGTAGCCGCGCCCGCGGCCGCTCCGGCAGCGCACGAGGCACCCGCCAGCGCCGCGGTGACCACCACCACGCTGGACGCAGCCGCCGCCCCGGCCGCCGCTCCGAATCTTTCGATGGACTCCAGCATCCAGTCCGACAAGGATCTGAAGCTGGGCACCTGGTCTTACGATGCCGAAAAACTGGCGCAAAAGCATGGCTGTGTCAGCAATGGCAGCGGCGCCTGGGTGATTGGCAAGCAGCAGGGCGTCAATGAAACCTATCGCATCCGCTGTGCCGACGGCAGCAAGTTCCTGGTGGTGTGCGACAGCGGCGAATGCCGACCGATCTGAACGCTTGACCGATCCAGCCGTCATTCCTGCGGGAGTGACGGCATTTCCCCTGTCAAGCTACGCTCACTGGTAAAGCACCGTAGCTCGCCGCTGACCGGATCGGCGAATTCGATCGATCGGGCCAGCAGTTGCAAAGGCTTGCTGAAATCCTCGCCCTTGTGCGCCAGCACTTCGGGGTAAAGCGGATCGTTCAGGATGGGTATGCCCAAGCTGGCCATATGCAGGCGCAGCTGGTGCTTGCGGCCGGTATGCGGCTCCAGGCGATAGCGGGCGTACTCCCCCAGCCTTTCGATCAGGTCCACCCTGGTTTCGCTATTCGGCTCGCCCGCCACCTCATGCATGGCAAATGCCTTGCCGCTTTCCACCATGCGGCTGCGATGCACATGCGGCAAGTCCAGCGAGGGTCGATAGGGTGCAATGGCTTCATAGCGCTTGCTGATCTCGCGCCGCTCGAACAAGGTCTGGTAAGCGCCGCGATAGGCCGGGTCGAGGCAGAACAGCACCACCCCGGCGGTTTCGCGATCGAGCCGGTGCACGGGTGTCAATTGCGGCAGGTCCAGTTGCTTGCGCAAGCGTATCAGCAAGGTTTCGTGCAGATACTGGCCCGACGGGATCATGGGGAGGAAGTGGGGCTTGTCCACCACCAGCAGGCGCTGGTCACGGTGCAGCACCACCGCCTCGAACGGGACGGGCATTTCCACCGGCACTTCGCGGTAGTACCAGATCCGTCCACCTTGCCGGTAGGGACTGTTGGCGTCCAGGGGCCCTTGATCGCCCACCAGATCGCCCTTGGCCATGCGCTGCAACAGCACGGCTTCGCCCACGTGTGGAAAGCGCTGGATCAGGAAAGCCAATAGATTGGGCCATTGGCCTTCGGGCAGCCAAAGATAGCTGGGTGCGATACCGTCGCGCAAAGGAAGAGGAGCAGTCACGGCAAGTCGAATCGAATGAATAATGACGCAGTCTACCTTGGCCCTCGCCACCGTTCAGCCGGCGCGATTGGTATTTTCAATCGCTTCTTTTTCCCGGCCAGGTCGCTTTGGCCGGTAAAATAAGCACTTACATCGCTTTATTCCGCATCAATTCCAGACACAAGAGAACTTCGCCATGCCGATCTTCGGCCTTGGGCTACACGTCATCGTGGCCCTTTATTTCGCTGTCCACGCCATTCGCAACGGTCAAAACATGTATTGGCTGTTTGTATTGTTCGCCTTTCCCATGTTGGGCAGCATCGTCTATTTCGCGGCGATCTACTTGCCCGCCATACGCCAGGGCCGTAGCGGCATCCTGGCCAAGCGCGCTTTCAATCAATTGGTCGACCCCAATCGCAATCTGCGCGAAGCCCGCAAAGCCTTCGATCTTCTGGCCACCGTGGACAATCGCCTGAAGCTGGCAAATGCCCTGCTCGATACCGGCGCCGCCGACGAAGCCCTGCGGCATTACCAGGAAGCCGCCCAAGGCCCTTTCGCCCGCGACCCCGCCCTGCTGGCCGGTCTGGCGCGCGCTCAGTTCAGCACCCAGGACGCAGCCGGCAGCCTTGCCACGCTGGAAGCGCTGTTTGCCCACCGGCCGGAGGCACGGCGCCAGCCCATCCCCGCCCTGCTGTATGCACGCGCCCTGGCGGCCGGCGGCAGCGAGGCCAGCCGATCGGCCTTCGAGTCCGCCTTGGCGGTCGCCAGCGATCCGGAACCCAAATGCCATTTCGCCGACTGGTTGATGGCACGCCAGGACCCGGCCGATCAGGACCGCGCCCGTGCGCTGTATGAAGAGATCATCAAGGACAGCCGGCATTGGCACAGCCATGCCAAATCGATCAACAAGGAATGGCTGCAACGCGCCCGCGCCGGCGTGGCCAAAGCCACTGCTTAAAGGGTACTCATGAACACCGCCACCCATACCGGCCAAGGTCTTACCCTGGAAAAAATGCTGACCGACCTGGTGGATTTCTATGGCTGGCCCGACCTGGGCCAACGCATTGAAATCCGCTGCTTCCAGGTAGACCCGAATATCAAATCCAGCCTGTCCTTTCTACGCCGCACGCCATGGGCGCGCGCCAAGGTGGAAAGCCTGTACGGCAAGTACCTACGCGATCTGGCCAAGCAATTGAAGCAGGCAGCGGCGGAACAGAACGATTCGCCGCAGTAAGGCGAAAAAAAGGGAGCGTCCCGGACGCTCCCTTTTTTGCCTGGATGGCAACGTTTATCAGTTCTGCTGGATACCAGCGACCACCCAACCCGCGCGGCCCTTGTTCGCCTTGGTCAAGTGCCAGATTTCGTCGAAAGGCATCGCACTGCCGTCCGCGGTTTCGCGGACCAGCCCATGGAAACGCACGCTGGCGATATCACGGTGCCCTTCCTGCACGTATTCCAGCAACTCCGCGTCCACATTGACCACATCGGTGTGATTGGATGCACCCTTGCGTTCGTTGATCTCGAGCTTCACCTCGGCAAACATCTCCGGGGTAGTGAACTCGCTGATATCGTCCAGGTCGGCCTTGTCGTAGGCCGCTTGCAAACGAACATAATTGACCTTGCCCACCCGCAGGAAAGCTTCGACATCGAAGCCCGCCGGATAGACGCTGGCGCCGCCCGACGCGGCGCTGACCGGCTTGAAGGGAGTTGACCCGGCCGGTGATTTCTCGAAGGAAATCGGGCTATTGCCCGCTTGGCCGGCACCCGGCGCACCTGCGTATTGCATCCCCTGCGCCCCCTGCATGGCCGGCTTGTTGCGATTCATGAACCAGCGGATGGCCAGGAAGGCGACCCCGGCCAACAGCGCCAACATGATGAAATTGCCCATGCCGGCGCCAATGCCGAGATGCGAGAACAGTGCCGCCAGACCCAGCCCGGCGGCCAGGCCGGCAAGGGGGCCCATCCAGCTACGCTTGGGTGCCGGTGCTGGCGCGGCCTGTACCGGTTGATCGGCCTTGCGCTGAGGCGCGGCGTCGCGCTGCGGCGTGACATTGCGCTGCATACCCGAGGACCGTCCACCGCCGAAGCGCTTGGCTTCCGCCTCGGGCGCCAGGATGGCCACACTGACGAACAGCGCGAACAGGGTTGTGAAAAAACGCTTCATTTCAGCTTACTCCTATTGAAAGCCGGCTTAGACAGACTCAATCGAGCCAGGCCGAACGAATTGCCATGCCTGGCCAAAGCGGGCCAGTCATTCCCATCATAGATGGATGCGGGCTCGCGATATTACAAGCGATCTGCTTTGACAGGGAGTTTCGTAGACCACGCCCAATAAAAAAGGTTCACGCCTATCGCCATCGGCAAAGCCGGCCAGGCGCATTAAACTGCGGCATCGATGGACTCATGCCCAAGGTATCAAAGCCATGCCCCCCTCCCCTCTTTCTACCGCTGCGGAACGCCAAGCGCTTCGCCGCCAATGCGATATCGTCGTACCCGGGTTTCCGCAGCTTTCACCCGCAGCGGAGTTTCGTGCCCTGGCCGACTGGTGCGAGGCCAAGCAGATCGAGCATGACAGCTATGGCGAGGGCGAGTTGCTGGCCAGCCTCGAAAGCAAGCTGGCCAAGCTGTTGGGCAAACCGGCGGCGGTTTTTATGCCCAGCGGCATCATGGCGCAATTGGCGGCGGTGCAGATTTGGGCGGAACTCAGCGGCCACCCGCGCTTTGGCATGCATCCGACTTCGCACTTGGCCATCCATGAGGAAGAAGCCTATCAGGCACTGCTCAAACTGCATGGCGTGCCGGTCGGCAATCGCTTGCGGCCCATCACGGCGGCCGACCTCGAGGCGGTCAAACAGCCACTGGCCTGCCTGCTGGTGGAGCTCCCCATCCGCGAAGCGGGTGGCCAGCTGCCAAGCTGGGAAGCCTTGCAGGCACTCAAGGCCAAGGCAGCCGAGCGCCATCTGCCCCTGCATATGGATGGCGCCCGGCTATGGGAAAGCCGCGCCTATTACAATCGATCCCATGCCGAGATAGCGGCGGGGTTCGATTCGGTGTATGTCTCCCTCTACAAGGGCATAGGGGGCGTGGCCGGCGCGGTGCTGGCCGGCGAGGCCGACTTTATCGCCAATGCACGTTTGTGGCAGCGCCGCATGGGCGGGGTGCTGGTACAGCAGAGCCCGATGGCCGCCTCCGCCGCCATGCGCCTGGACGAACGCCTGGCACAAATGGATGCCTGCTATCAGCGTACCCTGGATCTGGCCGAAGGCTTGCGTCGCATCGCCGGTTTGCGCGTCAATCCCGCCGTGCCACACACCAATATGCTGCACCTCTACTTCGATGCGGAGGCCGAAGTGGTGATGTCCGCCCGCGATGCGCTGGCGAAGTCGGATCGCTGCTGGCTGATCGGCAATGTGCGCGCCACGGAGGTACCTGGCTGGAGCTATACCGAGCTCAATGTGGGCGGCAACCTGCTCACGCTGGAGAACGCGCAAGTCATGCCGTGGTTCGAGCAACTGCTCGCGGCATGCCGGGCAAGCCGAAACGACGCCGGCGGTTGAAACGCCGCCGCCCTGCCATTTGGAGCAGAAATCATGGAAAAGCCATACTCGCCGGCCTGCGAGCGCAACCGCGATCCCATCCTGGCGCAATTGCGCGACCACTTCCGCGATAGCCGGCGGGTGCTGGAAATCGGCAGCGGTACGGGCCAGCACGCCGTGCATTTCGCTCAAGCGCTTCCTTATCTGACGTGGCAGACGTCGGACCGGCCCGCCCATCTCGCCGGCATCCACGCCTGGCTGGACGAAGCCGCCCTGCCGAATACGCCGGCACCGCTGGCCTTCGATGTAGACGAGGCATGGCCAAGCGGCACCTTCGATGCCATATTCAGCGCCAATACCCTGCATATCATGAGCTGGGCGCAGGTTGAACGGCTGTTCGCCGGGCTACCGGGGCTTTTGGCGGACAACGCCAGGGTGGTTATCTACGGCCCTTTCAACTATCAAGGGCAATTCACCAGCCTGAGCAATGCGGCCTTCGACGCCTCGCTCAAAGCCCAGGACCCACAAAAAGGCATACGCGATTTCGAGGCGATTTTCGAACTGGCCCAACAGGCCGGTCTCGACATGCTCGAGGACCATGCCATGCCGGCCAACAATCGCTGCCTGGCGTGGCGCACACGGCGGGGGTGAAAGGCGCCCGTCGGCGTCTGATTTTCACACCATACGAGGTAGAAACAGGGTCACTTCAGTTACGGTCGTTTATTCCTTAACGAAACATGGGTAGCATAGAATGCATACAAATTCGCATAAGAGACGCCGCATGAAATCCGCCTACGCCCTACTCGCCGCCGTCTTGCTTGGCAGCGCGACCTTCAGCGCCCAAGCCGCCACCACCCATCAGCCAAGCGGGATCGCTTGGCAAAAGGGAGATGTGCCGGCCGCTTTTGCCCAGGCCAAGGCTGCCAAGAAACCGCTATTCCTGTATTGGGGCGCTGGCTGGTGCCCACCATGCAACCAGGTCAAGGCAACCATTTTCAATCAGGAAGCCTTTATCGAGCGTACCCGTCAGTTCATACCGGTCTATCTGGACGGCGATAGCCCCGATGCGCAAAAGTTGGGCGCCCAATTCAAGGTGCGCGGCTATCCCACCATGATCCTGTTCAAACCGGACGGCACCGAAATCACCCGGCTTCCGGGCGAGGTCGATGCGGATCGCTACCTGAAGGTATTGACCCTGGGCCTGACGGCGGCACGGCCGGTCAAGGCCACCCTGGCGGCCGCGCTGGTCGATGGCAGCAAGTTGGCGGCCGATGAATGGCGTCTGCTGGCCGACTATTCCTGGGATACCGACGAGGCCCAGCTGGTCGCGCCGGACAAGCTCGCCGCCACACTGCAGAAGCTGGCCAGGTCCGTGCCTGCCCAACAGGCGGATATTGCCGCGCGCCTGCAATTGAAAGCGCTGGCCGCAGCCGGCAACGGCAAGGATGCAGCGGTGGACAAGGCGGCCGGGCTAACCACCTTGACCGCTGTCCTGGCCAATCCGCGCCTGACCCGCGACAACTTCGACGTCCTGGTGAACTACGCACCGGATATCGTGGCCACCGTTACGGCAGCCAAGTCGGCGCCGCGTGCACAACTGCTGGCCGGCTGGCAGGCAGCGCTGCAAAAACTGTCCAGCGACGGCACGCTTTCCACCGCCGACCGCCTGGGCGCGGTGATCGCGCAGATTTCGCTGGCGCAGTTGGACAAGGATAAGGAGGCCCTGCCGCCAGCGCTGCTGAAAACCGTCAGGGAGCGGGTAGCGCAAGCCGACAAGGCGACCACCAATGGCTACGAGCGCCACGTGGTCATCAGCACGGCCGCCGATGCGCTCAGCAGCGCCGGCCTGTTGGACGAGTCGGATAAATTGCTGCAGGCGGAACTGAAGCGCTCGCAATCGCCCTACTACTTTATGCTGGCCTTGGCCGGCAACGCCAAGGAGCGGGGCGACAAGGTCGCGGCCTTGAATTGGTATGAACAGGCCTACCATGCCTCCGAGGGGCCGGCTACCCGCCTGCAGTGGGGTGTGACTTATATCAACGGCATCATCGAACTGAGCCCGCAGGACGATGCCCGCCTGGACAAGGCCGTGCAAAGCGTATTCAAGGAACTGGGGGAATCGCAGAATGTGTTCTACGAACGCAACCGCCGTTCGCTGGAAAAGCTGGTGAGCAAGCTGGCCGCCTGGAACAAGGGCAAACAGCATGAGGCCAGTATCAAGCTGGTGCAAACCCGGATCGAAGGGCTGTGCAGCAAGCTGCCAGCCAGCGATCCGCAGCGGGTCACCTGCCTGGGATTGCTCAAGCCGAAGGCATAGCGCGGCACCCCGCCCGGACTAAAGCCAGCCGGTCAGGCTGGCTTTTTTTCGCTCGCGTGCCGTACGGCGGCACGACATGCCACGCTTGCCCACACGGTCCGGCTTGCTTATTGAACTTCAAGCAATTAGTAAAAATAAAATGCAAAATTCGAAAGAAAACCCGCCACGTAACCCGAAAGTCACATGTACTTATAATCCAATTAACATCGACGGGAATTTTTAATATGTTCGATTCCATCAATCCGGGCCAACCCGCTCCCCCTTCCATGGACGATATAACCGCCGCGCATCAGGAAGACGCGATGGCAACGAGCAGGAAAAGAAAGCATCCCGACCCAAAATCAGGCAAAAAGCAAAGCCATCTGGAAACAGCCCAATTCGAGATACGCACACTGACGGAGAAGGATCTCGCCAATTACAGATTGTTATTTAACGACGGCACCGCATTAAAAAAATACGGCTATCAGAAGCCGACACCGAATAAACTGGAGAGCAACCTGGCCAAATGGACCGAGCAAAGCAAGCACCACTTACCGTGGGTGTATGCCGTCTATTCCAGGCACTCGTCCACCTTCGCAGGGCATGCAATGCTGGAAGAATTCAACGAACCTCGGAGTCTGGACGCCCCCGAGAACTACACGCCACCGCCTTCCATTCGATTTAGCTGCCTCCTTAAAGACAACTACCAGGCTGAGGACGTGAGCGAAATTACCGACGCAGTATGCGCTGATTACGCTCGGCATAATAACAACCTGGATCCAACAACAACCAGCGCACGCAAACCAGTAAAATTTTTTATTAAATACGGCGACACTTTTATACTTTCCGCTTACCAGCACGCAGGTATTACTTGCTCTTCGGCCGAACGCTCCATCCAAAGTTGCAGCTTGGCGCACAAGAGTTCGGGGTATATTTTCCATCACCCACAGCAAGAGGGAGATCCACGCAGGTCAACCGGCAATCTTCTAGCAGAGAAGATGCAGATCTATGCAGATCGCAGGCTCGCCATCATTGCCAGAAATCAAGCTGCGGGCACGCAACTATAATTGCGCCGATATTGCTGTTGGCAGGCTGCGGTTGTCGCCCCGAAAACAATGACAACCACGCCTGCAAAGCGGCATCTATAGCGCGCACCCCATGGATCCGGCTCAGAACGCGCCGAGGAAATCCTTCTTGCCGACTTGCAAGCCGTTATGGCGGAGGATGGCGTAGGCCGTGGTGATATGGAAGTAGAAATTGGGCAGCACATAGGTCAGCAGATAAGGCTGGCCCTGGAAGCGGGTCTCCTTATCGCGGCGCTTGAGGACAATGGCGCGGTCTTCGCTGCCGTCGATCTGCTCGACACTGACGCTTTGGATAAAGGCGATCGTCTTGGCGATGCGGGCCTGCAACTCGGGGAAGCTCGCTTCGGTATCGGGATAGCTGGGAACCTCGATGCCGGCCAATAGCGCGGCGCAGGTCTTGGCGGCATCCGCTGCGATCTGCACCTGACGGTTGAGCGGGAACATATCGGGCGCCAGACGGGCATTGATCAGCACGGCTGGATCGATCTTGCGCACTTCCGCGTCGGCGGCCGCTTTTTCCAGAATGGCCGACAGGTTGCCTAGCAGGCGCACAAAGACAGGGACGGACGCTTGGTACATGGACAGGGACATCTTGTTCACTCCAGGTAGTGGGGAAGAATGCATTGAATGTATAGACAGGATCAAACCGGCCAAAGCGGCGGTTCGTCCATCTGCGCGATCTGCTCGCGTAACTCCAGGATGCGCTGCTCCCAGTAATGGGCGGTACCAAACCAGGTGAAAGCAGCGGGAAAGGCAGGATCGTGCCAGCGCCGCGCGAGCCAGGCGCTGTAGTGAAGCAGCCGGAGGGTCCGCAAGGCCTCGATCAGATGGAGCTCGCGGCTGGGGAATTCGCAGAAGTCTTCGTAGCCGGCCAGAATATCGCTCAATTGGCGCACCTGGTCGGCGCGCTCGCCCGACAACAACATCCACAGATCCTGGATCGCCGGTCCGCTGCGGCTATCGTCGAAATCGACGAAATGTGGTCCGGCGTCGGTCCACAGGATATTGCTCGCGTGGCAATCGCCATGCAGACGCAATTGCTTGACCTGGCCAGCCCGATCGAAGCTTCGACGCACACCGTCGAGGGCTTGCCTGCTGACTTCGCGATAGGTATCGCGCAAGTCCTGCGGGAGAAAGTCGCTGGCCAGCAACCAGGCCACCGGCTCTTCGCCGAAGCTGGCGATATCGATGGCCGGCCGCGCGATAAAGGGCCGCGTGGCGCCTTTCGCATGGATGCGGCCAAGAAAACGGCCTAACCATTCCAGCACCGCGGGGTCGTCCAGTTCCGGGGTGCGGCCACCGCGGCGAGGAAACACCGAAAAAGCGAAACCAGCGTGATGATGCAAGGTCCGGCCACCGATCTCCAGCGCACCCACCACCGGAATCTCGGCGGCGGCCAGTTCGGCCACGAAGGCATGGTCTTCGAGAATTTGCGCGTCGCTCCAGCGCGCCGGCCGGTAGAACTTGGCGATCAGCGGCGGGCCATCGTCCATGCCCACCTGGTAGACGCGATTCTCATAGCTGTTCAGCGCCAACAGGCTACCGCTGACGGGCAATTCAAGCGATTCGAGGGCTTGTAACAGGCAGTCCGGCGTCAAGCCGGCATAGGGGGGAGCATTCATGCCGCCATTCTAGTGCAGGGCGGCGTCCCGGCGTTGATCGTCTTGCGGCCGGCTCACTGGTAGCGTGACAGGATGCGCGCCAGGGTGCCGTCGCGCCGCAGCTGCCGCATGGTGGCGTCAAAGCGCGCCATGATGTCGAGATAGCGCGATTTCCGGCCTATGCACAGATGCAGCGAACGTTCAGCCACGCGGTTCAGCGCCTTTACCTGGCCATTCAGCTTAAGGACACGCAGGTAGTAATTCACCACGGTCGGGCTATCGGGCAGCACGTCGATCCGGCCAGCCACCAGCATGCGCAACAGCGGTTCCACGGTGGGGTTGCGATCGATCTCCATGCCGGCCAAATGCTCATCGACCCAATTGTTGCCATTCAGCGAACCTATACGGAAGGGTTGCAGTTGCGACGGTTTGTCGACGCGGGCCAAATCCGGCAAACGGGGATGATTGCTGGCGGTGTACAGCACCACACTCCAGTCGGCCATCGGCTGCTCGCTGATGACCGTGTACTGACGGCGCCGTTCGCTGGGATAAGCCACGAAGGCATCGGCCACACCCTGCTCCACATACAGCTGGGCGCGCGCCCAGGGCAGTATCTCGATGCTCAACGGCACCTGCATGCGGCGGGCAATGACTTCCTGCAATATCTCTACTTCCAGGCCCTTTGGCCCTTGCTCGCCCATCCAGCTATAGGGCGCGTATTCCGCTAATACCACGCGAAACGGCGCGGCCGAAACCGTGGCGGCAAGCAGTAGCCAGATGAGCGGGATAAGCCGGAACATGGTCGAGTGGGATCTAAGCGCCTGCCCTCAGCATAGACGGGAATCCGCGGCGCATTGCCCGGCTTCCCGCGAGCCGGGTAGCCGGGCACCACGCTTGCCACGCCACCGATACGCGCGGGCGTAGTAAGCTCACGCCATGTCTTCCGCCTTTTTCGCCCGCCCATTCAGCGTCGTTGCCCTGGCCAGCCTGTTGGCCGCTTGCGCCACCCAGCCCATCGCGCGCGCGCCCGACAACGGCCTCACTCCGCCGATCGCCACGGTCGAACCGGGTATGCAGACGACCGCCGAGCCGCCGCCCAACCCGACGACCACAACACCCGCCATACCGGTCCCGGTCAAACCACCGCCGGCCATCACGCCAGGCTGGGCCGATGCACGCCAGGGCCGTGCCTTGTTGGCTCGTCTGCTGCCGACCGGCATCCCAGAACGGGCTGCGTGGATCCACGATATTTTCAGCGCCTTCGAAGCGCTCAAAATCCCCTATACCGCCGAGTATTTCTGTGCCGCCAGTGCGGTGATCGAGCAGGAGTCGAGCTGGCAGGCCGACCCGGTGGTGCCGGGCCTGGGCAAGATGGTTTGGGGGCAGATCGCGGCCAAGGCCAAGTCCCATGGCGTACCCTTGCCGCTGGTGCAGGCGGCCATGCTGCTCAAGTCGCGGGACGGGCGCAGCTACAAAGCGCGCATCGACGGACTGAGGACCGAGCGGGAGATGAATGTCTTGTTCGAGGAAATGACCGACGAGGCGAGCCGGCGCGGCTTGCCCCTCACGGTGCAAAACCCCATCCGTACCGGCGGTCCCATGCAGGTCAGCGTGGAATTCGCCAATGGCCATGCCCGCGTCTGGCCCTATCCCTATCCGGTCAAGGACAGCATCCGCCACGAAGTCTTCAGCCGTCGCGGCGGCCTTTATTTCGGCATCGCCATTCTGCTGCACTACCGGGTGCCCTACGACAATATGTTGTATCGCTTCGCCGATTTCAACGCCGGTCGTTTTTCCAGCCGGAATGCCGCCTTCCAGGCCGCCATCGTCAAGCTCGGCAAGCGAAAGATCCCCTTGGATGGCGACCTGCTACGTTATGAAGGCGGTAGACCTAGCAAGCAAGCAAGCGGCTCACTGCTTGCCATACGCAAACTCGCCGGGCAGCTGCGGCTGAGTTCGGCCGAGATCGAACGCGATCTCGCCCTGGAGAAGGAAGGCGGCTTCGATCAAACACCGCTGTACCGCCGGGTGTTCGAATTGGCCGATGCAGCTGGCCACGCGCCGCTGGCGCGGGCGGTATTGCCGCAGATCAAGCTGAATAGCCCCAAGATCACCCGCAAGCTCACGACCGAATGGTTCGCTCGCCGGGTGGATGGACGCTATGCCAGCTGCCTCCGCCGCGCCGGCTGACGGGGGCCGGGGAGATCACTGCGCCTGCTTGCGCCATAGCTGGATATACTTGGCGATCAACGCATCCATCAGTTTTTCCCTGGCCAACTTATGCATCGCCTTGGCGATGCGTCCGCGCATCTCGCCGGTATTGCACACCGAGCGGTGCGACATGGTCAGCAACAGATCTTCATTGCTGATGGCGGTCGAAGCCGCCTTCAGCCCCTGGATATTGAGTTTGGCGGCATAGGCCAAGCCGGGCGCTTCCTCATAGATCATGTATTCGCCCCGCCCCACGGCCAACATCTTGAGCGCGCTTTCCACGCTGGCAACCTTGTAGATATCCAGGTGCTTCTTGGCATAACCATCGAAAGCGTCGCCAAAGCTATTGTTGATCACGGTGATGCCATGCAGCGGCACCAGATCGGACCATTTGCGGTATTCGATATGCTTGTCCGCACGGGTCCAGATGACCGTTCGGGTATCGCGGATGGGCGGCTGGAAATAGTCCATATATTCCAGCCTGGGTAGCGTAAAAAACGCCCCGGCGATCAAATCCACCCTGCCCTGCCGCACCTCTTCCTGCACCCGCCCCCAGGGGCCGGCGAACTTGACCACGATGGGCGTACCGATCTCCTCCGCCAGCCGCTGCATCAGCTCGGCATTGGCACCGATCAGACGGGTTTCGTCGGCCGGATCCCGCCATAAGAAGGGCGGGTATTCCGGATTACCGGAAGCGATCAATTGTTTACATGGCGGTACCGGCGCGGCAACAGCACCCGCAAAGCAGATCCCGCCCAGAAGGAAAAGTCCGGGCAGGAATTGAAATGATTTTTTCGACAGTCTTTGCGCTGACATAGCGGTACAACCTTGCGGAAACTGATCGACTGCCTACCAGTCTAGGCGATGGGACGAATTCCAGGCAATTCTCCCCGCGCCTGAGCTGCGGACAGCCGACGCCACGCTGAATGCATATTCGGTACAGAGCAAGAAAATACGCTCGTCATAGCGATTCAGCTTGCATTCATCGCCAAGCCGCACAATGGCGTCCATCAACAGGCCAGATCGGCCAATCAATCTTGGGAGCGCTTTAAAATGAACAAATCCATGCTGGTCGGCGTAGTCATCGGCGGTGCGAGTGCCTTGTCGATAGGCGCGGTAGCGGGCTACCAAGCACTGAAGGGTCCTGAGTTTGCTGAAATCATGCAGGTGTCCGCGGTGCACGAAACCGTGAAAACGCCGGAAACGACCTGCAAGCAAGTGCAAGTGAGCCATAAGGCCGCCGTCAAGGATGAAAACCGCATCGCCGGCACCGTTATCGGCGGCGTGCTGGGCGGCGTACTGGGCAACCAGGTCGGCGGCGGCAACGGCAAGAAACTGGCCACCGTGGCCGGCCTGGCGGGCGGCGCTTATGCCGGCAACCAGGTGCAGAAGAATATGCAGGAAAAGGACCGCACCTACACCACCGAGCAGCGCTGCAAGACCATCACCAAGAGCCACGACAAGGTCGTCGGCTATGACGTGCAATACCGTCTGGATGGCAAGCTGGCCGTGGTCCGCATGGCGCAACCGCCCGCCAACAACCGCATCCCGGTGGAAAACGGCCAACTGGTACTGAACCAGGTCGTACCGACAACTACCGTCCCGGTCGTCAACAACTGATACGCGGGACGCGACAAACTATTTCCTCCCTATTGGGCGCCTATGGCGCCCTTTTTTAATGCTAATTGGCGCCTATGGCGCCCTTTTTTATTACCAGCTGGCACCTATGGCGCCCTTCTTTATACCAATTGGCATCTACTCCTCCAACGCTACCCACGCCTCCCCACGCATCAGCACCCGCGCGCTGCGAACCAGGCGAGAGACTGACACGCGCTCACCATCGAGCACCGTCTCGATCTCGTTCACGCCGCCGGGATGGCCGAAACGCAAGGGCCGCGTACCTAGCGGCCCACCCAGCAAATCCGCCACCAGCGTACCTGGCAAGGCCGCCGCGGCGGCCAGGGCGATAGTGCCGGTGCCGGTAAAACCGTGATGAAGCTTGCCCATCGAAACGATGCGCGCCAACAAGTCCAATCGTTCGCATTCGACCTCACGGCCGTCCGAGGCAAGGAAGGCGGCCGGCGGCGCGATCCAGCACAACTTGGGATTACTCGGCCGCTCGCGGCTGGCCTGGGCCGGATCTTCCGCCAGGCCCATCCGCACCGTTGCGTGCGCCCGTATGGTTTCCAGCCTTTGCAACAGGGCTGTCTCGCTATTGAGCGCAGGCGTCTCCAAAGCCGTCAGTCCCAATTCCTCGGCACGCAGAATAATCAGGGGGTTCCCTGCATCGATCAAGGTCGCCTGCAGTTCGCCAATGCCCGGGATACTTAGCCTATCCATGGGCCGGCCGGTGGGAAAAAGGGCGCCTGCCGCCCCGCCGGCTGGATCGAGAAAATCCAGCTTGATCGGCGCGGCGGGAAAAGCCAGGCCATCCAGCCGAAATTCGCCTTGCTGTGCCGGCAGGCCATCGCGCATGGGCAAGGTCGCCACGATGCGCTTGCCGGTATTCGCCTGCCAGATCCTCACCGTCGCCAGTCCATCCGCCGGACCGGCGAGCAGGCCTTCCAACAAGGCAAACGGCCCCACCGCGGCTGAAAGATTGCCGCAGTTGCCCGACCAATCTATCGAACCGTCGCGAATGGAGACATGTCCAAATAGGTAATCCACATCGCAATCGACCTGGCTGGATTTCGATACCAGCACCACCTTGCTGGTGGACGAAATTCCGGTCCCCAGGCCATCCATCTGCTTTTCGTATGGGTCGGGGCTGCCGATCAGGCGCGCCAGCAGACGGTCGCGCAAGCCGGTATCGGCCGGCAGGACATCCGCCCGGAAAAACACCCCTTTGGAAGTGCCGCCGCGCATCAGGGTAGCGGCAATGCGATAAAGCGCCATGGCCGAGCTAATCCTTGCCCAACAGCATGGCGCTGGCCGCCCAGGCGATCAGGCTGTACACCAGGGCGCCGATGATGGCGCTACCGAATCCAGGCACGCTGAAGCCCTTGACCACTTCGGCCACCAGCCAGAAGCAAAAGCCATTGATGACCAGCGTGAACAAGCCCAGCGTCAATAGATTGACCGGCAGTGTGAGTATCAACAGCACCGGCCGGATCAAGACATTGACCAAACCCAGCACCAGGGCGATCACCAGGGCAGTGGTAAAGTTCTCGACCTTGATGGAGGGCATCAGATAGGTGAGCAGCAACAGGCTGACGGCATTGATCAACCAGACGGCAAGCAGGTTCATGGCATTCCTTCGAGATAAGGGATGAGGTGGATCGTACACGAAGGAATCGAACATCTCTTGCAGTAACCGGCGTGCCCATGGCGGGCACGGCAAGGCTCAATTGTCCTGCTGATCGTAGGGTGCCCCCGCCTCTTGCAACACCTTCTTCACCGCCGCCAATCTAGCCTGCCTCACCGCGTCAGGGATCTTCGCCTTGTCGCTGGCCGCTGTCGCGACGGCGCCGGCATCGACTTGCGCTGCCGCGTCGCGGCAGGCCAGCAAGTGGTCGGCCTGGGGATAAGCCACGGCCTCGAATGTGGGCCGGCCGCGCGCATCGGCAACACAGGCATCCAACATGCGGGCGAATCGAGCGGGTTTGCGTAGCGCATCGCAACGAGTCAGCAGCTCCAGTACCGTGCTTGCACGCAATTCCTGGGCACGATGCACCAGGCCATGTTCGCGGCACACCATGATGGCCAACTCGCGGCAATCATTGGGCGCCTTGATGCGCTCGCAGAGCGATTCCACCAGGCTGACGCCGGCGCCTTCGTGCCCGAGATGGCGCGGCCACTCCTCCGGCGGGGTGCTGCCCTTGCCCAGGTCGTGGCACAGCGCGGCAAAACGGGTGTCCAGCGGCCAGCCTTGGGCCGCCGCGTAATCGAGCACCCGCATGACGTGGTCGCCGGTATCGATTTCCGGGTGCCATTTGGCGGGCTGCGGCACGCCGAACAGCACATCCAGCTCCGGCATCAGCCGAGCCAGTGCGCCGCATTCGCGCAGCACCAGGAACAAGCTGGAGGGCTGATCTTCCATCAGCCCCTTGGCCACTTCCTGCCAGACACGCTCGGGTACGAGGTGATCCACTTCCCCCAAGGCCACCATATCGCGGCAGAGCGCCATCGTTTCCGGCGCCACGGCGAAGCCGAAGCGGGCGGCGAAGCGGGCAAGCCGGAGAATACGGACCGGATCCTCGACAAAGGCGGGGCCGACATGGCGAAGGGTGCGCCGCTCCAGGTCGGCCTGGCCGCCATACGGATCGATCAGTTCGCCATCCTCATCTTCGGCGATGGCGTTGATGGTCAAATCGCGCCGCGCCAGATCGTCTTCCAGCGTGACGTCGGGCGCCGCATACACGCTGAAGCCCTTGTAACCGCGGCCGGACTTGCGCTCGGTGCGGGCCAAGGCATATTCCTCCTGGGTGCGGGGATGCAGGAAGACCGGAAAATCCTTGCCGACCGGGCGAAAGCCCGCCGCCAGCATCTCGTCCGGGGTGGTACCCACCACGACATAGTCGTGGTCCTTTACCGGCAGGCCGAGCAGCTGATCGCGCACGGCGCCGCCCACGATGTATATCTTCATGGCTAATCTGGATTAATTTGCTTGAGGATCATTGTACCGCCTCCTGCAAGTCCTAGAATTGGCAAGTGCCACCCCGGCCCGAGGCGGCAGCGCGATGTTACGCGCACCCCATATCGCAGCGGAGAAGCCCATGCGCATTGCCCAGGACATTACCCAGTTGATAGGCAACACTCCGCTGGTGCAGCTCAACCGGGTCTGCGCCGGCTTGGCCGCGCGATTGGTACTGAAGCTGGAATTTTTCAATCCTTCGCATAGCGTGAAGGACCGCATCGCGGTCAGCATGATCGATGCCGCCGAAGCAGCCGGTACCTTGCAGCCGGGCGATACCGTGGTGGAACCCACCTCGGGCAATACCGGCATCGGCCTGGCCATGATCTGCGCCGCCCGTGGCTATAAATGCGTCTTGACCATGCCGGAAACCATGTCCAAGGAAAGACGGACTCTCTTGCGGGGCTATGGTGCGGAGCTGGTGTTGACGCCGGGGCCGGAGGGGATGACCGGCGCGGTGAATATGGCGCGCGAACTGGCGGACAAGAACGGCTGGCACATGCCGCAGCAATTCGAAAACCCGGCCAACCCGGCCATCCACCGCGCCACCACGGCCGAAGAGATCTGGCGGGACACGGATGGGCAGGTCGATATCCTGGTCGCCGGCGTGGGTACCGGCGGCACCATTACCGGCGTGAGCGAAGTCATCAAGGCGCGCAGGCCCGGGTTTCGCACCATCGCGGTCGAACCCGCCGCCAGCCCGGTACTCAGCGGTGGCACCAAGGGGCCGCACCCGATACAGGGCATAGGCGCAGGCTTTGTGCCGGCAGTGCTCAATACCGCTTGCTACGACGAGGTGATCCAGGTCGGCAACGACGACGCCTTTTCCATGGCCCGCCGCCTGGCGACGGAGGAAGGCCTGCTGGTAGGCATTTCATCCGGCGCCGCCGTCTGGGCAGCCTTACGGGTCGCCGCCCGGCCGGAACATGCCGGCAAGCTGATCGTGGTGATCATTCCTTCTTTCGGCGAGCGCTATCTTTCCACGGCCTTGTTCCAGGGTCTGAGCGACTGACGCAGCCACTGCGCGGATTGCCCTGGGCCGAGAGGGATGGGCGGTAGACAAAATAATATTTCTTGAATATAATAATCTTTGAATTCAATGACATTCGAATCATTGCTTCTGCTTGCTCGCGCGGTTTCTACCAATTAAATAGGAAGTTTCATGAAGTTACGTCTTGTCGCCACACTCGCCACTTTCGCTGCTCTGTTGACGGGTTGTGCCGTAGCGCCGCAATTGCCGGTACCCATGGCCCCCGATACCCTGTCCGCCAAAGGCGGCCGGATTGGGGTGGCAATGAGCGCGTTGCCTGCCACGGAGACCAGGTTCCCGGGGACGGGCTGCTTGCTGTGTATAGCGGCGGCCAGCATGGCCAATTCCAAGCTGACGACGCACACCAGGACGCTTGGTCCTGAGGATCTGCCCAAGCTGAAGCAGCAAGCAGCGGAGTTGATCCGCAAGAAGGGTGCCGAAGCGGTGATCATCGAGGAGCCGTTGGTGGTGAGCGACCTGCCCTCCGCATCGCAGAAGGGCCCCAATCAATCGCTCAAGGACTTTACGGCACTCAAGGCCAAGTACGGTGTGGACAAGCTCGTTGTATTCGAAATCCTGTTCCTGGGCATGCAGCGGTCGTACTCGTCCTACATTCCCACCAGCGACCCCAAGGCGACGCTGTTGGGCTTCGGTTATCTGGTCAACCTCAGCAACAACTCCTTCGAATGGTTCGCACCCGTCAATATCGTGAAAAGCAGTGAAGGTGCCTGGGACGAAGCCCCGGCCTTTCCTGGCCTGACCAATGCCTACTACCAGACCGTGGAAGCAGGCAAGGACGCCTTCCTGAAGCCGCTCGCCGACTAAGGCACGAACGAAGTGGGGCTATGCGCCACGCCTGGCCCCATTGTCCAATCGAATTCAGGGATGTTTTCCACATGTTGCAAATGATACGAAACGCAAGGCTTTTGACCAGCCTGGTGGCCTTGCTTTGCGCGCAAACCGGCTTTGCGGCCGATGCGGTGCCGGTCAATCTACCGAAGCCGGTGTTGCCGGAGATGTCCTGGACATTGCTGCTGCCCAAGGACCAACTGGTTCAATTCGGAGGCAGGGTCAATATGGATGCCGCGGGCGTGAACCAGACCCAAATGCTTTACCCTTCCGGCGGGGCCGGTGCCGCCGGTTTCTTCGCGGCTATCCTCACGCACGCCTTGGTGACGGATGCCACCAAGCGGGCGCAAAAGACCAAGCTGCAGCAAGAGGCCGACGTAGTGCTGAAGCCTTTTGCCGATGTGCTGGGGGGCTTCCAGCACAGCGAGTTGATGCGGCTGGCTTTGGCCAAGACCACCAGCGGCAGCCAGCGCCGTCTGGCGAATATCGACGAGCAGGCCGGCAAGGACTGGCGCGTTGCCAGCGCACCTGCCTTCTTTATGACCCAGGACAAGCGCAGCCTGGTGTTGGACAACCTGGTCGCGGTCGTTCCACCTGGGATGGGCGAGAAGGATGCCTACCAGGTGACGGTCAGGGTGGTTTCCTCGGCGCTGAGCGGCGACGGCCTGGACGAACAATGGAACGGCCAGGGTGGCGAGCGTTTGAAAGCCGAAAGCGCGGCCATGCTGGCGCAGTCCCTGGATTTGGCCTTGGCGGATATCGCCGGCATGATGGCCAAGGGCAGCGGTACGCAAAAGTCCGTTCGCTATTTGGAAGGTAGCTCGGAACGCGTCGAGCGCGGCGAACTGCTGAAGGAAAACTGTGGCCGCAGCGTATTGCGGACACTGCGCGGCGCCTTGATGTCGGTGCCGACCTCGGCGGGCGCGGAAAGCCAGCCATGCGAGCAGAAGCTGGCGACGGCAGGCGTAGCGGGCGCGTAGGCCGCAGCTTCCCCCTGCTGTCGGCGCTTGCTTAGCCCAAGCGCCGGCGCGACAGTTTATCCAGAAACCAGGTCAGCCCCAAGGCCGCCACGGTCAGCCCCACCACCAGGGCGAGCCAGAAGCCGCGGGCTGCCATGGGCTCGGCCGGGCTCAGGGGGAACCAGGCAGGCGCCAGCCCCAGCACGCAGCCCAGGGGCAGCGAGAATCCCCAAAAGGCGGTCATATGGATGATCATCGGCGGACGGGTCACCTTGTAACCGCGAATGGCGCTGCTGGTCGAGACCTGGGTGGCGTCCGAGAGCTGGAATAAGGCGGCGAACACCAGCAATTGCGCTGCCTTGGCGGCCACCAGCGCGTCGCTGGTATAGGCGGCGGCGATCTGCTGGTTGAATAAGGCGATAAAGCCGGCCGAGACAATGGCAAAGGCCAGCGAGGCGCCCACGCCCACCCAGGCACGAAAACGGGCGGCATGCGGATCGCCTTCTCCCAGGGCGTGTCCGATGCGGGTAATCAAGGCCACGCCCATGCTGAGCGGTACCATGAATACCAGCGAGGAAAAATTCAGGGCGATCTGGTGCGAGGCTACTTCGGCCGATCCGAATTCGGCCACCAGCAGGGCAATCAAGCCAAATGCGCTGGCCTCGGCGAAATAGGTCACGCCGATCGGCACCCCGATTTTCAGCAGGGTACGGATCTCGCCCCAGTTCGGGCCTTCGTAACGATCGAACGGCCAGGTGGCACGGTAGACCGGTTCCCGGTGCATCCACCAGACCATCACCACCAGGTTGAACCAGACACAGGCCAGCGTCGCCCAGGCGCAACCCACGCCGCCCAGGCGGGGCAGGCCGAACTTGCCATAGATCAGCAGCCAGTTGACCAGCACATTGAGCAGGAGCGCGACCAGCGCGATCACCATCATGGGCTTGGTCTGGTTCAGGCTGGCGCTGTAGCCATAGAGCACGCGGAAGCAGGAAAACGCCGGCAGGGCGAAGCTGACGACCCGGAGAAATTGCTTCGCCATATCCCGCACCGGGGCTTCCAGCGTCATATGGTCGAATATCAACGTCGCCGCGTTGGCGGCCAGCAGCGCGATCAGGCCGACGCCCAGCGCCTTCCACAAGGCTTGCCGGATCACATGCGGGATTCGGCCGAACTCGCCGGCGCCGACATGGTGCGAGACGGTCGGATTGACCGACATCATCACACCCATCATGGTCACGATGATGATGGACCAGATCGATGCGCCAAGCGACACCGCCGCCAAATCCTGCGCCGATGCGTGGCCCGCCATGGCCACGTCGGCGACGGCCATGCCGACCGAGGCAAGCTGGCCGACCAGCATGGGCCAGGCCAGCTGCCATAGCGCGGTAGCTTCGGTCTTGACGGCGGGGGTAGTCAGGCGGCTGAGCGGCATAGGCGGTATCCAGCGAAATTAGCCCTACATTGTAGGGGCACGCCTTGGACACCGCTTTCGGCGGCAACAATATAAGTAGCGTCTATTAACCGCGCTCGCCGGCGATCTGGGCACGGATCGCCAGGTCGTCGCCGAAACGTTCGCTCAGCAACAGGGTGCCGGTCAGGCTCAAGCCCAGCACCAGCAAGCTGCCGTCATCGAGCCGCTGCACCTCGGCATCCAGATAAAGCGCCACCTCGCGAGCCCGTGCCAGCTTGGCATGTCGGCCCTTGCGCGCGGCCATATGCAGCCAACTGCGGCCGGCATAGCGGCGATCGAGCTGGTTGGCATCCAGCGCAGGCAAGCTGGGTACATGGTCCTGGCCGGCGTCGGCGCTGGGGGATTCAAATTCGGCGGGGCTGAGATCGAGGCAATCAAACATGGGCTTCTCCGTAAGGTTGCAACAGCGGAGCCCGGGTTCGGGCAGCGCTTTAGCGGCTTGTTTCGGTGTTTTGCACCACGCGCCCCGCAAGTTGTCGATTAAATCGGCGCGTTTACTGCTGTTGCCATACCGGCCCGGGAAAAACAAAAACCCGCTGCCGGGATAAACGGGCTAGCGGGTTTTGCGGTTGACTGCCTGTGCAGTCGCCATACCACGCTTTAGCCGTATTTATTAAGCGCCCGCAAGCTGATCGTCAAATCGGCGCTGTGAGTGAACTCTATTGCATGCAGCAAGATTTCGTCAAGTACCGTGATTTATGCCGGCGCTTTTGAATCCAGCCAGAGGGTGACGGGGCCGTCGTTGATCAGGCTGACCTGCATATCGGCGCCAAACACGCCGGTCGGCACCGGTTTGCCGATCTCGGCTGCCATGGCGGCGACAAACTGCTCGAACAGGGGTTGCGACACCGGCCCGGGCGCCGCGCCGCTCCATGACGGACGATTGCCCTTGCGGACGCTGCCGAACAAGGTGAACTGGCTGACCGCCAGCACCTCGCCGCCCACCTCCAGCACCGAACGGTTCATCACCCCTTCGGCATCGGCGAAGATGCGCAGCTTGGCGATCTTCTGCACCAGCCAGGCAATATCCGCCTCATCGTCTTCGGCTTGCGCCCCCACCAGCAACAGCAAGCCGGCGCCGATGCGGCCGATGCATACGCCATCGACCGCCACACTGGCTTGCGCCACTCTTTGCAACAGCACTCTCAAATGGCAACTTCCTGGTTATCGTTGAGGGCCAAGGCGCCTTTCACCACCCGGTACAGGGTCCAGAGCCACACGGCTGCGCAAAGCAGGATGGCGAGCGGAATACCGATAATGGTGCAGAACAAAACGCCCGCAATGATAAAGCCTACCACCGACAGCCAGAAAGTCTGGATCACGAAATCGAAATGGCTCGCCAGCCAGGTATCCCGTGCTTCGCCTCGCTTGAGGTGAGCGATGATCAAGCCGACCAGACCGGTAGGCAGGGCGGTAAACAGCGAGATGCCCAGCAGGACATAGGCCACGATAGCCAACTGTTTGAGTGATTTTTCCTGCGCCTCGACCAGGATGGTTTGCGTCATGACAGCGGCTCCTTCGTTGAACACCCGCCAAGCTTAAACAGCCGGGCAGGTCCACGCACCGGGATGGCGACAGTACGCGGTGTACACGGCTTAAACCGCATTGCCGTGCGACGGAAGGACGACGGCCATCCTGCGCGGGCGGCTTGACCGCCTCCACAGGAGACCGTCGGATACGGCTAGCACTCGACGATATTGACCGGCACTTCGACGATATTGATCGCCAGGCCGCCCCGGGCGGTTTCCTTGTACTTGGAATGCATATCGCGGCCGGTATCGCGCATGGTGCGGATGACCCGATCCAGCGAGATAAAGTGATTGCCGTCGCCGCGCAGGGCCATGCGCGCCGCATTGATGGCCTTGACCGAGGCCATGGCATTGCGCTCGATGCAGGGGACCTGCACCAGGCCACCGACCGGGTCGCAGGTGAGGCCGAGGTTATGCTCCATGCCGATCTCGGCGGCATTCTCGACCTGGGCCGGGGTGCCGCCCAATACTTCGCAGAGTGCGCCGGCCGCCATCGAACAGGCGGAGCCCACTTCGCCCTGGCAACCGACTTCCGCGCCGGAAATGGAGGCGTTGGTCTTGAACAGGATGCCGATGGCGCCTGCCGTCAGCATAAAGCGCACGATGCCGTCCTCGTTCGCGCCCGGCACGAAATTGACGTAGTAATGCAGGACGGCCGGGACAATGCCGGCGGCGCCGTTGGTCGGCGCGGTAACCACCCGGCCACCGCCCGCGTTTTCTTCATTCACCGCCAGGGCGTATAGATTCACCCAGTCCAATACCGTCAGCGGATCGCGCAAGGCGGCCTCCGGCTTGCTGGACAATTGCCGGTGCAGATCGTGCGCGCGGCGCTTGACCTTCATGCCGCCGGGCAGGATGCCCTCGGTGCGGCAGCCGCGCGTGACGCACGCCGCCATCACCTCCCAGATCGCCAGCAGCTTGCTGCGCACCTCGGCTTCGTCACGCCAGGCCAGCTCGTTTTCCAGCATCAGCTGGCTGATCGATTTGCCATGCTTTTCGGACAGCGCCAGCAGTTGCGCACCGGTGGTGAAGGGGTGGGTCAGGACCTCGGCGGTCGGAGGCTGGAAACTGCCGGCCGCCGCATGTTCATCGACGACAAAACCGCCACCCACCGAATAAAAGGCGCGCCGGTCCAGCTCCTCGCCGGCGGCGTCGAAGGCCGCAAAAATCATTCCGTTCGGGTGGAAAGGCAACGACTTGCGCTTATGCAGCACCAGGTGGACCGGTTCGTCGAACGCCACATCCTGCAGTCCCATCAGCTTGATGCGCTTTTCGGTACGGATCCGCTCGATCATGGCGGGGACGGCGTCGGTATCGACCAGTTGCGGTTCTTCGCCCTGAAACCCCAGCAGTACGGCGATATCGGAGCCGTGCCCCTTGCCGGTGGCGCCCAGCGAGCCATAGAGCTCGGCGCGCACGCTGGCGACCTTGTCCAGGATCCCGTCCCGTTCCAGGCGATGTACGAACTGCCGTGCCGCCCGCATCGGCCCCACCGTATGCGAGCTGGACGGCCCGATGCCGATCTTGAACAGATCGAAAACACTGATGGCCATGTTGTCATTCTCCATTGCGTCGCGTCGGGCGACGGCTTGTTATAGATACTACGTCCCGTTACCGGGAGGACGCCAAACCGGCTGCCCCCAAAAAATCGTCCTGGTCTGCGCTGGACAGGCGCAGGCTGGCGGAGCCTATCCGAAATGGGTAATTGGTAAGGAACTTTACAAATTTTTACAAATCGTAGTCTTGGTCGCTAACCATATCAGCATTCCATGTTTTCTTTTCATTCATCCTATTCGCAGCAGTTTGCCATGCCACTATTTCAATCCGCCCGCCTACTTGCCAAGCCTAACCGCCTTTTCGGCGGCAAGGATGCCTGGAAGTATCTGTTTCGCAGCCTGCCCATTTATCCCTGGTCGCGCCACTGGGCAAACTACCTACTCAAGCATGACAAGTTCCGCCAGTTGCTGCAGCTGCAGCCGCGCTTGCTGTTCAAGCTGCAGCGGCCGTATCTGCGCAAGGAGGTCTCCATCGAGCAGAAGTTGAGCTGGTTGCGCGAGCACTACGACTGGCTCCTGGCCCACTGGCCCTGGACCTTCCTGCACAAGCTCTATCAATTGGGCCGCATCGAGTTGGCCCGGATCGGCGGTGAAGATGGCCAGCCCGTCTATCACCTGGTGCTGCGCCCCACCGACCAGTGCGATAAGGAAGGCGACCTGATGCTGGTTCTGGAGTGCGCACACCAGCCGCTGGCCATTATTTCCTTTACCGTTCATCGTGTCGGCGCCGAGTGGGTGGTCAGCATCGGCTGCCTGCAAGGCCCTCGGCCGGAACTGGGCCGCGAGGCCGTCAAGATCGCCACCCAGCAGATGCACGGCCTGCGTCCCAAACAGGCGGTCCTGACCGCCTTGTATGCGCTTGCCGCCGGTTACGGCATCGGTCGATTGCACGCCGTCTGCAACGATAGCCATATCTACCAAACCCGCTGGCGCCGGCGCAATCGCATCGCGGCCGATTACGACAGCTTCTGGCGGGAAATGGGCGGTAGCCGAGTGGACGACAGCTTCCACCTGCCTGATCGCCTGGCCCGCAAGGCGGTTGCCGATATCCCGTCGCGCAAGCGCGCCCAATATCGCCGCCGCCATCAATTGGAAGACAGCATGATCGCCAGCCTGCAAACCGTTTTGCCTGCCTGCGACCGCAGCCGGCCGATTTTCACTCAGGCCATCATCGACCAGACCGGGCCCTCAGCCGACTGAACGCGGCACGATATAGCAGTCGAAGCGCACGCTTTCCCCTTCCAGGCTATGGGAGGGGCGCATGCCGGCCAGCAAGGGCGCGTGGCGCGGGCGCTTCACCACTACCCGGACGCTGGCCAGGGCCAAGGCCGGCGCCAGCAAGGCGTCGGCATCCTCATCCGGCCCGACCACCTGCTGGAAGGTATGCATTTCCTTCTTAGATAGGGCCGAACGGGTCTTGCTTTCCGGAAACATGGGATCGAGATAGATCACTTCCGGCCTTTCTCCCTGCCAATCGGTCAAACAGGGGGCCGCCGCGCCGAACCGCAAATGCATACGCTCGGCGATGGCCGCTACGTCGGCCAGCTGGCCGGCACGGATCAGCCCATCCGCCAATAGCGCCGCCGCCACCGGCGAACGTTCCACCATATCCACCTTGCAGCCCAGGGCCGCCAGCACAAAGGCGTCCCTGCCCAGGCCGGCGGTGGCATCCAGGACGCGCGGCGTCGCGCCACCCTTCAGGCCACAGGCTTTGGCCACCCCCTGGCCTCGTCCACCGCCATGTTTACGGCGCCAATCCGCGGCGCCCGCGCCGAAATCCACGAAGACCGGTCCGGGCGCACCTTTACCCAGACTGTGGAGGGCTAGCTTGAATTCATCCAGCACCAGGGCATGGCCTGCTTCGGGCAGCGTGCCCGCCAGGACCAGGCCATAGTGCTCGGCCAATCGATTGGCCCGATCCAGGCCGGCGGGGTGGGTGCAAAAGAGTGGAGGCAGCATAAGGGGCGAGTAGATGGACGCGGCGGCAAAGTCGGCGGTTTAAGCGAAGACCGGAACGGGGATAAGTGATTATCGCATTCCCGCCGTGTTCCAAATAACGAAACCACACCACTTTGGCGGAAGGCGGAAACCCCGCAGGGCGTGCGTAGGTATCCGTAGCTGCATTTGAAGATCCTTCACACGGTATCCGCGGAAACAACGGTGGTGAGATGCGACTGGCGATTTTCGCTTTCGTGCTCGGCGTAGTCTGGCTTCAGTGCCAGCCGGGCTTGCCCGGCGGCGGTATCTGGCTGCCGGCTACGATCCTGCCCGTCGTAGCGTATGCGCTGCGCGGCCGGTCTGCGTTGGCCGGCTACGCAGCCCTGCTGAGCTGCCTGCTGGTCGGTGCGGCCTATGCGGGGTGGCGGGCCGAATCCCGCTTGGCCGGCTGGTTGCCGCACACGCTGGAAAACCACCCCATCCTGGTCACGGGGGTAATAACGGGCTTGCCCCAATCGACCCCATTCGGCCAGCACTTCCGCTTGGCCACGGAACACCCGCCACGCGGCACGCCTTCGCTGTTGCTGCTGAGCGACTATGCTCGACCCGCCAGCGACTGGCGGCCGGGCCAGCGCTGGCGCCTGACGGTCAAGCTCAAGCGCCCCCACGGCAGTATCAATCCCGGCGGATACGACTACGAAGCCTGGTTGCTGGCCGAAGGCATCGGTGCCAGCGGCAGCGTTGATCGGCGGGCGCGGGTGGCGCTGGACGCGTTTGTTCCCACCCCCGTCCACCTGCTGCATGCCGCCCGCGCCTGGCTGGCCCGGCGTATCCGCCATGCGCTGGGCGGCCGCCCCTATGCCGAGGTGATCGTGGCGCTGGTGATCGGTGAGCAGGCAGGCATTACACCAGACCAGTGGACCCTGTTCCGCGCCACGGGCATCACCCATCTGGTCTCGATTTCCGGCCTGCATATCACACTGGTGGCGGGGCTATTGGGTGGCCTGGCAGGCTGGCTGTGGCGTCGCTCGGCACGCCTATGCCTGCTGCAGCCCGCGCGCAAGGTCGCGCTGCTGGCGGGCGTACTGGCTGCGCTGGCCTACAGCTTGCTGGCCGGCTTCTCGGTGCCGACCCAGCGAACCTTCTTTATGCTGACGGTGGCGGCGGTAGCCCTGCTCAGCATGCGCTCGCTCGCGGTGGCCGACATCTGGACCCTGGCATTGGGGCTGACGGTCGGCTTCGACCCCTGGGCGGTGCTATCCGCCGGCTTTTGGCTATCGTACCTGACGGTGGGCGCCATGCTATGGGCCCTGGCGGGCAGCGCCGGCGAACCCCAAGGCTGGCGTGCCAAGCTTTACCTATGGGGCCAGGTGCAGTGGGCAGCCACGCTGGGCTCCCTACCCTTGCTCCTGGCACTGTTCCAGCAATTTCCGCTCAGCTCGCCGCTGGCCAACGCCGTGGCCATCCCCCTGGTCAGCAGCGTGGCCACGCCCTTGGCACTGGCCGGCAGCCTGGAACCCAGCGGCTGGCTGCTCTATCTGGCGGAATGGGTATTGCAGTTCGCCTTTCGGCTGATCACGCCGCTTGCGGCGGCCACCACCCTCTGGAGCCAGGCCGCGCCGGCTTACTGGAGCATGGTGCCGGCAGCGGTCGGCGTTGCCGTGCTGCTGCTGCCGCGCGGTGTGCCGGCACGCCTGCTTGCCGGCATGCTTTTGTTGCCCGTACTGCTGCCTCGATTACCGGTACTGCCGGCCGGATCGTATCGGGTCACCATCTTCGATGTGGGGCAAGGATTGTCTGTCTTGCTACAGACGGCGGGCCACGCCATGCTTTTCGACAGCGGTACCGCAAGTGGAGGTGGGCGCGTCCTGCCAGGCGCCTTGCGCGCTGCCGGCGTGCGCCATCTGGATCTTCTGCTGCTTAGCCACGATGACAGCGACCACACCGGTGGCGCCAGCGCCGTGCTCGCGGAGGTGGACGTTGCCGGGCTGCGCGGCGTGCCTCCCCATCGCGAGACGCTACCGGCCGGTTTCCGGCTACCGCCCCGCGCGCCTTGCAGGGCGGGGGAGTCCTGGTCATGGGATGGCGTACATTTCGATATGCTCCATCCGCCTGCGCGGCAGCGTGCCGCCGCTTCGGACAATGCCAGCAGTTGCGTACTGCGTGTGCAGGGCAGCGGCGGCCGCCTTTTGCTACCCGCCGATATCGGCCGCCCCGAGGAAGCGGCCCTGCTGACCAAGGCGCCAAGCGGCAACCCGGGCGCTCAACTCAGGGCCGATGTACTGGTCATGCCCCATCATGGCTCGGCCGGGTCCTCTTCAACCGATTTTGTCGCTGCCGTTTCGCCGCGCCTGGCGGTGGCAACGGTTGGCTACCTGAATGGCTTTCGCCATCCCCGCCCCGATGTGCTCAAACGCTATGCGGCCCAGGGCAGCACCGTTTGGCGTACCGACCTGGATGGCGCGGTACGCATCGAGTTCGGCCCGCCAGGCTGGCAAGCCGAACGCTGGCGGGCGGCACATCGTCGCTATTGGTTCGAGGTGGAGGACGACAGCCGTATCGAGGCCACCACGACATTACCGGTGCCACGATAGTCGAGCGCTTCGAAGCTCATGGCGCGCGCCATCGAAATTCCGCGTCCGTTCGGGTCGAAAGCACGGGCCGGGTCAAAATCAAGATACGGCTCCCATTCGAACCCGTCGCCCTCGTCGCTGATTTCCACCAGCAACATATCGCCCTCGCGCTTGGTGACAATACGTACCCGCTTATCGCAATGCTCCGGTTCGCGCTGCATGGCTTCTATCGTTTCGCGCCAGTGGCCGGATTGCATCATGGCCTTCTTTTCGCCGTAACCCACGCCCAGATTGCCATGTTCGATGGCGTTCACCATCAATTCGGTCAAGCCCAGCACCGCCCGTTCAGGCGCGGGGGTCATCCGTCCCAGCAGGGTGGCCACGCGCTGCGCCTCGTCCAGCGTCGCCAGGCTGAACCGGGCTTCATCCAGCAGCGCCAGGCCATCCAGGGGCTGGGCGGCCACTTGCTTGACCGCGCGCCGCGCCCGGTGCTGCGCGACCGCGGCGGCGACAATGGCCAATAGCATGTCGCGCTCGAAGGGCTTGGTCAGATAGTAATAGGCGCCTGCCTCCATCCCTTCGCGCACCGCATCGGGCGAACCCACCGCGGTCTGCATCACCACCGGCAGCTCCGAAAGCTGCGGGTGTGCCTGCATGCGCTTGAGCACTTCCATGCCGTTGAGGCCGGGCATCATCCGGTCCAGCAGGACGGCATCGAAACTATCGCCTGCCTGGGTCAGTATGCTCCAGGCTTCCTCGCCGTTCAGCGCGGTTTCGATGGCGTAGCCCGCCTCCGTCAGGTGCTCGGACAGGATTTCCAGATTGAAGGGTTCGTCATCGACCAGCAATAGCGTCGAAACTGGTTTGCCGCTTTGGGCCATGCGCTTTCTCCCCGCCCTGCCGTCACGCCTTTTGCGCGGACAGGACGATAAAAGTGAATCCTGGTTCCATTGTAGGACTAGCCTTTGGACGCACTGAAATATTGCGCGTACTCAAACCGGCCGCCAGGGTAGAGGATAAAGTTTCGCTAGTTGGCCGCCGCAATGGGAAGGCTAAGCACGAACCGGGCGCCACCCTGCACGCGGTTTTCCGCGCGCAGGCTACCACCATGCGCGTCCACGATCTCACGCGAGATGGCCAATCCCAGGCCTGTGCCGCCCGCGCCGGTCTTGGTCTCGGAACTTTGGACGAATTTGTCGAAGATGATCGCCAGTTCCTGTTCCGGGATACCCACGCCCTCGTCATCCACCGCCAGCAATACGCTATTGCCCATCTGCCAGGCGCTGAGGGTGACCGCACCGCCCTCCGGGCTGAATTTCAGGGCGTTCGAGACCAGATTCCGCAGCACCTGTATCAGCCGTAGCGAATCGCCCCGTACTCTGGGCAGGTCGTCGGCCAGCGCGCCATTGATGCGGATGCCGCGATCGCGCGCCAAGGGAATGAACTCGCCCGCCACCTCGCGCACGATGGGCACGATTTCCAGCACCTGCATGTTGTAGCTCATCTTGCCGGCTTCCAGCTTGGACAGGTCCAGCAGGTCGTTGAGAATCTGCAGCAGGCGCTGGCCGCTCTGGCGGATACGGGCGAAATAGTGGGTCAGCTTATCCGGTACGGCATCGAAGGCCCGCCGCTCGCCCAGCTCGGCAAAACTCAGTACCGCATGCATGGGCGTACGCAATTCGTGCGACATATTGGCCAGGAACTCCGATTTGGCCCGATTGGCGGTCTCAGCCAGCTCCTTGGCGGCGCGCAGCGCTTCTTCGGCGGCACGCCGCTCGCCGATATCCTGGTAGACCCAGATCGAACCGGCCAGGGGGTCGGCCGAATCGACCGCCTTGCCGAACGACTCGCACAGTACCAATTCGCCATCCACCGCCCGGTAGTGAACCTCCAGGCGGACCACGCTGCCGCCCACCATCGGCCGGTAGGCCTGCTCGCTCAAGCGCTGGAACGCTTCGTCGCTATCGAGCAGCAAACGGATGGACTGGCCGATCAGGCTGGCTTTCGGATAACCGAACAAGGCTTCGAAAGCCGCATTCACCTCGACGATATTATGTTGCGCCACGAATACCGTCGGTAGCGGACTGGCGGCGAACAGGGTGTTGAGTTCGGCGGTGCGTTCCCGCACCAGCTCGGCCAAGTGGTCGCGATGCTGGACCAGCTCCAGTTCGATCTGCTTGCGCTCGGTGATATCGCGCAGCATGACCAGCCACTCGCCTTCGCTGGCCGGCGTGACCCGTGCCTCGAACTGCCGCTCGCCGCTATCGAGCGGCAGGCTGTATTCAAAACTGCGCACCCGCGCCGGCCATCCTTCGGTAAGGGCGGCATCGAGCTGGATGGCGAAATCGCCGGGTAGATAGCGGTAGTGATGGCCGACGATATCGCGGGCCAGGCCAAACTCACCGCTTCCGGCCCGGCCACGGCAATCGACCACATTGCCGCTGATATCCAGTTGCAGCATCAAATCCGGGATGGCTTCCAGAATGGCGACATTGCGGATTTCAGCGCGCAGCATGGCCTCTTCGGCCGCTTTGCGGGCGCTGATATCCAGCAGGGAGCCGGCCAGGCCGGGCCGATTGTCGAACAGAATGGGTTTGGCGGTGATCAGCGCATAGAAGTGGCTACCATCCGGTCTTTGCATCAGCACTTCGGTCGGGCGGCCACCCGAGCGATCCGGGTCGATGGCGACGGCCAAGGCCTCGCGCCAGGCACTGGCGATCAGGTCATAGAGGCTGCGCCTTTCCACCAGATCGGACGGGCTGTGGCCGAAATAGGCGGCGAAGGCGGGATTGACATAACGCAACTGCTCATCCTGCAGGACATAGATGCCGATATGGGCCGCATCCAGAATGGCACGATGCTTATACTCGCTCTCGAACAGCATACGTTCGGCGCGCTTGCGGTCGCTCACGTCGCGAATCACGCCGACAAAATAGCGCGACTCTCCCAGCGTGAATTGGTTGAGCGACAACTCGACCGGAAACGCCGAGCCGTCCTTCTTCTGCGCCAACAGTTCGCAGCTGCTGCCGCTGGTGCGGTTCTGCCCGGCCGGCTGGTAGGACTTGCTCGCTTCCTCGCGCCGGGCGCGCTGCATGGCCGGCATAAGCAGATCGATATTCAATCCCAATACGTCTTCGGCCGAGTAGGCGAACAGCCGCTCGGCCGCCCGGTTGAAACGCTCGATGCTGCCGGCGTCGTCGATCAGCACGATGGCTTCGCTGGTGGTATCGAGAATGGTCTGCAAGCGGAGACCATCGCGCCGGGCGCTGACGGCGGCCGCCTGGGCGGCATCGAGTTCACGGCGCAATTGCTGGCTGTCGGGCAGCTCCGCGGCACTCAGCCTGGTCGGATTCAAGCGGAACATCAGCAAGGCTGAAAATAGCGACAGCAGTCCGCCCAGCAACCATATCTGCACGCGCCCCAGGCTGGAGGCGACATTGACGGCATCTTCGTTCAGCCTGGCCTCCAGCCGCCAGCGCCGCCCGCCCAGGTTCAGATCGCGGCTGGCCAGCAGCCGAAGCGGCAAGTCGGCATTGCTCAACTCGGCTGGATACAGGAGTTCGGCGCGGCCCGGGTCGCTGACATCGAACCACACGTCATGGATCGCTTCGTTTTCCGGCAGGGTCGCGGCAATGGCGTCGGGCGCGATCGTCAGACCCAGCAAGCGGGTCGCCCGCGTGCTGCCCAGCCACCCCATCATCAAGGCGGCAACCTTGCCGTTGCCCGCCCGGTAGGGAGCCGACAGGCGCAGCTCCTGCGCCGGCAGATTGAGCAGGGCGGGCGCCAGCAAGCGATCGGAAGCCAGATCCAGGCCGATACTGAACTGTGACGGCACGGTAGGCGGCCCATAGACCACCGGCAGGTATTCGCGCCGAGGCGGCGAGCGTACCTGCTGCCCCAGGGCATTGCGGAATCGCAGGGTGTAGTCGGGATAGACTTCACGCCAATGGGCTTCGAACTGCTCACGTTGCGCGCCGCCGACCGGCTCCGCCGCCAGCAAGGCATCCACCCCGGGCGTGCGTTGCAAGGCCTGGGCAAGCTGGTAGAAATCCTGCGGCTGTGGTTGCGGATTGGCGACAAACAGTGCCCGCATCACTTCAATACCGCTCAGCGCCCGCTGGATGGCGACCGAAGCATTGGACACGCGCTGGCCGGCTTCACGCTGAAAATGCTCGAATGCCACCTGCTCGATATAGGCGGCGCGCCAGATATCGAGGCCGCCGCAGAGAAGCAGGCCGGTCAGTAGGGTCGCCGCCGAAGCAAAACGCCGTCGCATCAATCTGGTCCGTCGCGCGTCCGCGGCTCAGGCCGCTTGTAGTTCTTGGAAGAGGGCCAGAAATTCCCGGCTGAGCTTATGGCGCGCATCTAGGTGAATCATAGGCAAGCAGCGGTCGTGCGATTCGCGAATTTTTACCGAGCTGGACAGTTTGCTATCCAGTACCGGCAATCCCTCCTGCTTGAGTTCATCCACCAGCCGCTGCGGCAGACTGGCGCGCGGTTGGAACTGATTGACGACAATGCCTTCGATCTGCAGATGCTGATTGTGATCGGCGCGAATCTCGCCGACATTGGCCATCAGGGTGTACAGCGCCTGGCGGGAAAAATCGTCGCAGTCGAAAGGGATCAGGCAACTGTCCGCGGCGATCAAGGCCGACTGGGTAAAGAAATTATAGGCGGGCGGGGTGTCGAGAATGATCTCGTCGAAATCCTTGGCCAGTTCATTCAGGGTATCGCGCAACTTATAGATCTTGTGGCGGGATTCCAGTTTGGCCTGCAATTCGCCGATATCGGGATGCGAGGGAATCAGCCATAGATTCTCGAACGAGGTGCCATGGACAAAAGCGCTGGCGGGCTTGGAAAACAGGCTGAAATTGAGCGTCTGTTCGAAATAGTCGGCCAGCCCGGGCTGCGCCGTCTTGGCCGCCTCGCCCAATAGATAGCGGCTGGAATTACACTGCGGATCCATATCGATCAACAAGGTCTTCTTGCCATGGTGCGCCGCGATGGCGGCCAGGTTGACCGCAATAGTCGATTTTCCGACCCCGCCCTTCTGGTTGAAAATTACCCTTTTCATCCCGCCCCCATCGAAGTTGAACACTTATCGGCCTGATTCTAGCAGCCTGCTGCGGCGCAACAGCAGGGCTTTTGCCTGCCGCATAAAAACAATAAGTCTGTATTAAATACAAAAGCCATTCACCCCCAGCATCCACACTTTCGCAAATCGCTTCCAATCAGTGGCCTGGCGCAAGTGCCTGCCTCCCTACTCCCCGTCCAGCTTGCCGGGCAAACCTGTCGTCCGAAAATCCATTTTCAGACGACAGACAGGAGAAGTATCGATGTTTTCAACGCCTCGTTTCGCTACCAGCCGCCGCCTCACCCCTACGGATGGGCAGGCACGCCCCGAGCACATCCTCGACCCGGCGATACGCAAAGGTATCGGCCGCCTGATGTCGAACGACCGGACACTGGTGAAACTGGCGCTGGATTTCAAGACCATTCCCGAAGCCGAGCTGGGTAACCTGGCCGACGCTTTGGCGCAAAATTCCCAGCTTACCGCGCTACACCTTACCGGCATACAGATAGCCAATGGCGGCGCGGTGCGTTTGGCGGCGGGGTTGGCAAGGAATACGTGCCTGCGGGAACTGAACCTGTTCAGCAATGACATCGGAACGACGGGCATCGAAGCATTGGCGAAAGCCGCGACCGACCATCCCACCCTCACCAGCCTGGACCTCGGCGACAACCAGATCGGCCCGCTCGGCGCCCATGCGCTAGCGGGCATGCTATTGAACAACAAACGCCTGCTCACGCTTGAATTGCGCCTGAATCAGCTGGGTAGCAGCGGGGCACAGACGCTGTTTGGCGCGCTGGCGCGCAATGAAAGCCTGCTGACGCTGGCGCTGGACAAGACCGACCTGGATGGCCGCTGCACCCAGGCACTGGCAAGCTCACTGGCCTGCAATCGCTGCCTGGCCTCGCTAAGCCTGAGCGGTAATGCCCTGGGCGATGAGGGCGTGATGATCATTGCCGAAGGCCTCAAGGCCAATCGGCATCTCCGTGCGCTCAATCTGGTCAATGTCGACCTGGCGGACTTGGGTGCCGGGGCGCTGGCCGAGGTGCTGGAACACCACCCCACCCTGGAGACGCTGGGCTTGAGCTACGGCAGGATAGGCGATGAGGGCGCGGTCGCGCTGGCCCGGGCGCTCCGCCGCAACACCAGCCTCAGCGCGCTTTACCTGGACAACAACCCAATCCGCTGTGCCGGTGCGGAAGCACTGGCCACCAGCTTGGCGCAGTCCAATATCCACCTGCTGCAACTTAGCCTGAATGCCGACCGAATGGCTGCCAGCGACGAACAGTGCCATATCGCGCTGGCCCTGGAACGTAATCGGGGGCTGCTGAATTGCCGGCAACCCGCTTCCAGCGTGGAGTACCGAAAGGCTTTGCAAAAGTATCGGCAGGCACTGCGGGGGGACCTCGCCGGTGACGCCCGCGCGCAGGTACAGCTCGAGTTGGAAAAGCTGATGCAGCAGGCGGATAAACTCGCCGATCCGAGCCAGGCAATCAAGTTATTCCCGCACCTGCCGCCACCTTGAGCGACCTGCTTGCACTTAAGCTGGCTGCAGCAAGACTTGCGGCAATCGCGCTATCGACTCCTGGAAGAATGCCCGGTCGCTGTAGGGTAGGCTGGCGCTCTCATGTTGCAAGCGTGCCAGCGAGCCGCTGGCCAGGGCAAGTTTGCCGGCATGCGCGGCATACCATGCCTGTTCCAGCCATAAACCGCAGCGCTGCAACAGGCTGAAGCGGCTGTCGCCGCGTTGTTGCGCGCCCAACAGGGCATCGACCAAGGCCAGCCAGCTGTCGGGCAGCAGGGCGTCGAGCCAAGGCATTGCGCTACCGGATTTCGTCACGTCGGCCGGGCTCAGTGGCTGGTACTGGCGAAATTCGGCCAGGGATGGCTCGTCCTGGCGGGAGCAAGCGCCACGGGCGATGCGCATCAGATAGATGGCGTTCCAGGCTGAAATCCCCCCGCTGCCGGAAGCCCGGCACAGGTACTCGGATAGCAGCAGCCAGCGCAAGGCCTCCTGGCCGGCCGGCTCCGGATGGCCGTGCAAACCTTCCCCCGCAAAAAGCCAGATCGCCATGCCGACATTGGCGGCCACCTGCTGGGCGGCGTCGAAGGACCCGAATTCGAAGGCCGCTTCCAGCGCCCTGCCAAAATGATCGAGCGCGCATAAGGCCGACTGGCGGCGCAGGGCCAAGGCGGGCCCTTGGCCGGCCAGGGCGCGGGCGCGGTCGATCAGGGCCATCAAGTTGTGCCATTCGAAGCGGATGCGCGGATGGTGGCGGACAACGGCCGCGCGCGGCTCGGCGCTGCGCATGCCTTGCAGGATCGCTTCGGCCTGGCCGGCTTCCCGCTGGCCCCAGGCCACCCAGGCCGACAGAATCTGCTCCATGCAGTCGAGGTAGCCGCTTTCGCCGCTGCCTGCCTGTTTCAGGCTACGGCGCAGCTGGGCCAAGGTCTGCCGGGCCGCACCCAGATCGTCAAGCCTGCGCCATACACTGGCCTCGCCCAGTGCGGCCAATGCATGTTGCAAGCCGCTGTCCGCCAGACCAGCCGCCGCTTTGAATCCTGCCAAAGCGCCCAGGCCGGGACCGGCGCTTGGGGATAGCGTGCCGCCGGTGCATTTGTCCACCGACGCCAGCAAGCGCCCCTGCCGCAAATCCTGCTGCGCCCCGCCAGGGCCAGCCAATAGGCAATGTCCTGCACGCCGGTCTGTTTGCCTGCCTTTGTATGCCGGGGCACACCGAGAAAGTCATTCAGCTCGGCCAGGGTCGCCGACCTCCCCTCCACGTTCAGGACGATACGGGCGGCCTCAAAGCCAGGCAGCCAGAAGGGTCCCTGGCTGCGGCCATCCGGATTGAGAAAACGCGGATCACGGGTGGGATCGTCCCCCCAGCCGGCTTTTACCCCCCAGCGGGCAAAGTCACGGTAGGCGCGGCTGACCAGCATGCGCAGGCTACGGGTATCGGCGAATTGCTGGCGCAGTTCGGCCAGCCTGACCAGGCCATCGGGCGAGCCGCCCAGGCGGGCACGGCAAAGCTTTACCAGCAACCACAGCGATTGGTAGGGAGCCCGCAGGCTATCCACGGTTTGGGGCGCGGTCAGTTCAATTTGAAGCGGTGGATTCATGGATAAAGACACATTGATTTAATGCGCAAACGAGCCTAAGCGAGGCTCCCTCGCGGCGGCGAGGGCGGGGGGAGTGGGAGAAAACAGCGAGGGATCGTTGATTTCTCACAGACCGCGAACACACGGCTTTGCCGTGTGGTGAACTGCGGTTTAAGTACGCGCAATACTTCAGTGCGCCCCCAACATTGTGCGGGTTGCGGTGTAGGTTGTCGCATCTCGTTACAGTCGTTACAGCCGTGGCTGGCGAGGCGCTCGCGCCACGCGGGCGGGCGCCATGCCAGGCCTAGCATGGCCGCCAATCCCGCTAAGACTGGCCATTTCGGCCGGTTTCGCCCCGCCACCGCCAAGGACCCCGGCCCATCATGCAACCGTCCCGCCTCCTGTCTCCACCGCCCGCCGGCCGCCTGCCCGGCCTCGATCTGCTCCGTGCCATCGCGATCGCCTGGGTCATGCTGTTCCATCTGCTGCGCTGGGAAGGTTTTTCCGGGCCCTTGGCCACGCTGGCCGAACTGGGTTGGATGGGCGTGGATCTGTTCTTCGTGCTGAGCGGTTTTCTGATCGGTACGCAATTGCTGCGCAGCTACGCTTCCGGCGGCCGCCCCGCCTTGGCGGACTTCTATAGCCGCCGCTTCTTCCGGGTCGTGCCGGCCTTTCTCGCCGTACTGGCGCTGTACTTCCTGGTGCCGGCGTTTCGCGAAGCACCCGGCATTTCGCCCCTTTGGTACTTCCTCACCTTTACCAACAATTTCCTGATCGATTACGCCCATAACAAGGCCTTCTCGCATGTATGGTCGCTCTGCGTGGAAGAACATTTCTACCTGCTACTGCCCTTGCTGGCGCAATGGCTGATGATCAAGCCCAGCGTGAAGAAGGCCACCCTGTTCGCGCTGTCCTTGCTCGGCCTGGGTATCTTGCTGCGGGCCGCCACCTGGCTCTACGTGTTGCAGCCTCACCTGCCCAACGACCCGCAGACCTTCGGGCTGCTCTTCGTCGAAAGAATCTACTACCCCAGCTACAACCGCCTGGACGGACTGCTGGTTGGCGTGGTGCTGGCCGGCATCAAGGTATTCCGGCCGAATTGGTGGCGGGCCGCCATGCAACATGGCTACAGCCTGTTGCTGGCCGGCGGCGCCATCCTGGCCCTCGCCTGCTATATCTGCCTGGACCGCGTCTCGTTCGCCGCCGTTACCTTCGGTTTCCCCTTGCTGTCGGCCGGCCTGGGCTTGATCCTGCTGGCTTGCGTCAGCGACAACTGCCTGCTGGCCACCCGCCGCCTGCCCGGCATGGCGCCCTTGGCCACCCTGGCTTTTAGCCTCTACCTCAGCCACAAAGCCGTCTACCACTTACTCAATACCTATCAAAAGCATTGGCTGGAACAGGGCGGGATGGCCGTCTATGCCATCGCCACCCTGGCTGCGGCCGCCTGCTTGTATTGCTTGGTGGAACGCCCCTTCCTGCGCTGGCGCGACCGGCTCAGCCAACGGCGCCTGGACCGCAACGGCCAACTTGGCTTGAGTGTTTGAAACGCACGCGCCACGGAACCATCCCATGCCCTTTTTTATCCTTTTTGCCCTTGGATCGGCGATGAGCGCCACCTCGGCCATGGCGTCGGCGCAGCGTTGCCGGCAAACACCCTGCGCCCAAGCGGCGGCTTCCGGGATAGACTGCGCGCCCGCTCGCGCCGCCATCCGCTTGGGCACGGCCAAACCGCCCTTCCAATCCGACAACAAAAATTAAGTTTCACCATGCGACCTCCCCGCCACCTACTAAGCCATCTAGCCGCCCTGGCGCTGTCGCTGCACAGCTTCGCCACCGAAACGGTGGAGCGTCCGGACCTGGCCAGCCATTTCGAAGCGGCCAAGGTCAGCGGTACTTTCGTGTTGTACGACGTCAGCGCCGACCAGCTCAGCATCTACAACCGCGAGCGCGCGGAAACCCGCTTTTCGCCTGCGTCCACCTTCAAGATCTTCAATAGTCTGGCCGGCCTCGAAAGCGGCGCGGTCAAGGATCTGCACGAACGCATCCCCTACGGCGGCCAGCCGCAGCGCCGCAAGCAGTGGGAACAGGACATGAACCTGCGCGACGCCATGCGCGTCTCGAATGTGCCGGTCTTTCAGGAAGTAGCGCGCCGAATTGGCCTGAGCAGCATGCACGACTACCTGGCCGAAGTGGGCTATGGCAATAGCGAGCCCGGCAAAGTGGTGGATCGCTTCTGGCTGGACGGCACGCTGACGATCTCCGCCATCGAGCAAGCCCGCTTCGCCGCCAGGCTGGCCCAGCGCCAGCTGCCCTTCTCCGCGCACAATATGGCGCTGGTGCGCGACATCCTCAAGCTGGAAACCTCGCCCGAACACGCCTTGTTCGCCAAGACCGGCTGGGCCGCAGAAGGCAAGCCGCCGGTGGGCTGGTGGGTAGGCTGGCTGGAACGTGGCGATCGTATCTACGCCTTCGCCATCAATATCGATATGGATGAGGCTGGAAACAACGCCCCCTTGCGGCAAGCCGTAGCCAGACAGTGCCTGCAAACTTTGAAACTGCTTTAGTATCGGTCCGAACCAGCAGCGCGGCACCCGGCGAAGCCGGGCGTTCACAGACTGCGGCTACTGAGCTGTCGTTCGCTTGATTTAGTCCGACTCCCCCCGCCCTCGCCGCCGCGAGGGAGCCTCGCTGACGCTCGCTAGCATCTCTAAACACATGGCGAAGCAAACCGGACCTGCCCGGCCGGACCTGCTTGAAAGCCGCCGCCGCGCCCCCATCTGCTGCACAGACTGTCTTCCTGTACGCAACGAGGTTATTACGATGAGCAAGCAAACCCTCGGCTTTCAGGCCGAAACCAAACAACTGCTGCAGTTGATGATCCATTCCTTGTATTCGAACAAGGAAATCTTCCTGCGCGAACTGATCTCCAATGCCAGCGATGCCTGCGACAAGCTCAAGTTCGAATCGCTGAATAACGATGCGCTCTATGAGAACGACGGCGAGCTGCATATCGATATCGCGTTCGACAAGGAAGCCCGCACCGTCACGCTGAGCGATAACGGCATCGGCATGTCGCGCGATGAGGTGATCGCCAATATCGGCACCATCGCCCGCTCCGGCACCCGCGCCTTTTTTGAGCAGTTGAGTGGCGACGCCAAGGCGGATGCCAATCTGATCGGCCAATTCGGCGTGGGTTTCTACTCCGCCTTTATCGTGGCCGACCGCGTCACCCTGACCACCCGGCGCGCCGGCAGCGCGGGCGCAACCCGCTGGGAAAGCGAGGGCGCCGGTGAATACACGCTGGAAGAGGTGGAAAAAGCCGGTCGCGGAACCGAGATCGTGCTGCATCTGAAGGAAGGCGAAGACGAGTTCCTGGACGACTGGCGCCTGAAATCCGTCGTCAAGAAGTACTCCGACCATATCACCCTGCCCATCCGCATGAAGAAGTCGCCCGGTTACGGCGAAAATGGCGAAGTGATCGTCAGCGAGGAACTGGAAACCGTCAACAAGGCTTCGGCATTGTGGGCGCGTAGCAAGAGCGATATCAGCGAGGACGAGTACAAGGCCTTCTACAAGCATGTCTCGCATGACTGGGAAGAGCCGCTGGCCTGGAGCCATGCCCGCGTGGAAGGCCGCCAGGAATACACCGAGCTGCTGTACGTGCCCAAGCGCGCCCCCTTCGATCTGTACGACCGCGAACGCCGCCATGGCATCAAGCTGTTCGTCCGCCGCGTGTTTATCCTGGAAGATGCCGAGAAATTGCTGCCGCAGTACCTGCGTTTCGTGCGCGGGGTCATCGACAGCAACGACCTGCCGCTCAATGTCTCGCGCGAGATCCTGCAACATAGCAAGGATATCGACGCCATCAAGGCCGGCTGCGTCAAGAAGGTGCTGAGCCTGCTGGAAGATATCGCCGAGAACCGCGCCGACGACTACGCCGCCTTCTGGCAGGAATTCGGCAAGGTCGTGAAGGAAGGCGTGGGCGAGGATGCCGTCAATCGCGACCGCATCGCCGGCCTATGCCGCTTCGCCTCCAGTCTGGATGACCTGGAAACCCAGCAAGTCTCGCTGAAGGACTATATCGGCCGCATGAAGGAAGGCCAGGACAAGATCTATTACGTGACGGCCGATACTTTTGCCTCCGCGCGCAACAGCCCGCACCTGGAAATCTTCCGCAAGAAGGGTATCGAGGTTCTGTTGCTGAGCGACCGGGTGGACGAATGGTTTGTCGGCAGTCTCACCGAATTCGATGGCAAGGCGCTGGCCTCGGTCGCCAAGGGCGGTCTGGACCTGGGCGGACTGCAGGACGAAACGGAAAAGCAGGCGCAAGAAGCCAAAGCCGTGGACTTCAAGGAATTGACCGACAAGATCAAGGCAACCCTGGGCGATAGCGTCAAGGAAGTGCGCGTCACCCATCGCCTGACCGACAGCCCGGCTTGTCTGGTGGCCGACGAGCATGCCATGAGCGGCAACCTGGAACGGCTGATGAAGTCGGTCGGCCAGAATATGGGCGGCAGCAAACCCATCCTGGAAATCAATCCCGACCATGTCCTGGTCGGTAAGCTGAAGGCCGAACTGGCGGGCGAGCGTTTCGACGACTGGTCGCATATCCTGTTCGACCAGGCGCTGCTGGCAGAAGGTGGCCAACTGGACGACCCGGCAGGCTTCGTCAAGCGGCTCAATAGCCTGATGCTGGTCATGTCGGCCTGATCCGGCGACCGCAGCTTGCGCAACGCCCATCCCGCGACGGATGGGCGTTTTTTGATTCACGGACCGTATTGCGATCAAGCCATCGCTATTTATCGTAGCGACCGGCGTAAAAATCCTTCTCCATCTGCGCCAGCATGCCACTACGGCGCAGCTTCTGCAGCCCGGCATTGAAGCGCCGAACCATCTCTTCGTTCCGAGGATGCTGGCGACTGAGCATCACACGATACTCATTGCGTTCCGCTACATTGCTCGAAAAAGTGATGCGTTCAGCCACTTCGGGCGGAAATTTTTCTCGCAGCACGTGCAGACCCACCGAGCGGGCCAAGGGAAAGAAGTCGCTGCGGCCCGCCAATAATTGCGAAAAGCCGGTGTAGATATCGATGGTGGTTTCATTATGGATGGCCCCGCTCTTCACGGCCGCCTCCCAGACGCCCAGCTTGGAACCCAGCGCCCGCCCCATGGACAAGCCATGCAGATCCTCGATGCGCTTCCACGTCAGTTGCCGCGACTTCAGAAAGAACAGAACTTCCTCTTCCGCCATCACCGTATCGGTGAACAAGGCGAATTTTTCCCGCTCGGCCGTGATGGACCAGACCAGGGAGCCGTCGGTGGTGCCGGTGCGGACCATTTCCTGCGCCCGAGCCCAGGGGTAGAAATCGTACTGCACCGTAATGCCTTCCGCCTTGAAGGCTTCGCTGACGATATGCGAGGCATAACCGTAGTGCGGCAAGGTGGCGGAAAGATAGGGCGGCCATTCACCGTTGGCCAGGCGGATACGCTCGGCCGCCCAGGCAGGCAGTGCCAGGAACAGGCATGACAGCAACAGGCTGCGGCGCAAAACCTTCATCGACGGTCCTTAGCGCGGGCAGCTGCCCGCCATCCATTCAAAGATAGCACGCGCAGCGCCTACCCCTTGCCAATGCCGGTCGGGAACGACCATCGACAATGCAACCGTCAAGTGCCTGTCACAATTGCCCCGCATGCTGGCGCCAGCTCAACGACCAGCGACCACCGTGAACGAAGAGGCCCTCCACCACTACCGCAGCATCTGGATTTCGGATGTGCATCTGGGTACCGCCGGTTGCCAGGCGGACTATCTGCTGGATTTTCTCAAACAGAACGATTCGGACCATCTGTATCTGGTCGGCGACATCATCGATGGCTGGGCCTTGCGCCGAGCATGGTACTGGAATCAACAGCATAACGATGTGATCCAAAAGATCCTGCGCAAGGCGCGCAAGGGAACGCGGGTCGTCTATATCGCCGGCAATCACGACGAGGTGGTGCGGCAGTTTATCGGCCTGGCCTTCGGCGGCATCGATATCCAGGATGAAGTCGTGCATACCACGGCGGACGGCAGGCGCTTTCTGGTGCTGCACGGCGATCTGTTCGACGGCGTGATCCAGTGCGCCCGCTGGCTGGCCATCGTAGGCGACCACGCCTATACCCTTACCCTCAAGCTGAACCGTGGGTTCAACCATTTGCGCGCCAGGCTGGGCCTGGGCTATTGGTCACTCTCGCAGTTTCTCAAGCACAAGGTGAAGAAAGCGGTGAATTTCGTCAGCCAATTCGAGGAAGCGGTCGCCCGCGAGGCCAAGGCGCGTGGTTTGGACGGCGTGATCTGCGGCCATATCCACAAGGCCGAGATGCGCGATATCGACGGTGTGCTTTATTGCAACGATGGCGACTGGGTGGAAAGCCTGACCGCCCTGGTGGAAACCATGGAAGGCGAATTGAAAATCGTCACTTGGCAGCAGCTAGGCCATGCGGATGGCCGCTCCGGTGCACGGCCGTCACCGGTCCCCGCGGTCGAGGACAGTCCCGCTTGAGCGCGACGTTTGTCGATTCGTCGCCGATTTACCATAAATGGGGGCATATTTTTTTTGGTGTGTGATGTAAGAAACTGTTTGGGGCCCACGACGAAAGCTCCAGAAGCAACTTGCTTCCTAAATTTTCCCTCATAGGAGTCACACCATGAAATTTGCATCCGCAGCCCTTGCCGCCGCCGCCGTCGCCGCATTTGCCGTGTCCGCCGCACCGGCCATGGCAGCCGACACCGCCGAAGCCAAGATCAAGTGCGAAGGCATCAACAGCTGCAAGGGTACTTCGATGTGCAAGACCGCCGAGCATGCCTGCAAGGGCCAGAATGCTTGCAAGGGCCACGGCTGGCTGGAAGCCTCCGCCAAGGAGTGCAAGGCCAAGAAGGGCCACGAGCTGAAGGAAAAATAAGCTTCAACCCTTTGCCCGGGGCGAGCTCAGCCTCTCTCCGGGCGCTTTACATGCCCCGCCCGACTTCGCCCACTCCGCCATGAACGCTCCCCTACCGCCTTCGCCACCCCTGGGTCTCGGCCTGCGCCCCGAACATTATCATCAGCTTTTGGCGCGTCCCGGCTGCGTGGACTGGCTGGAAGCGCTATCCGACAATTACCTGGTACCGGGCGGCCGGCCGCTGCATTTCCTCGACCGGCTACGCGCCGAATATCCGCTGGCGCTGCACGGTGTGGCGATGTCGCTGGGCGGCAGCGACGCCCTGGACAAAACCTATCTGCGCGAGCTGCGGGCGCTTGTCGATCGGGTCGAGCCGATGTGGGTGTCCGATCATCTATGCTGGACGGGTGTTGCCGGCATCAATCTGCACGACCTGCTCCCCCTACCCTATACCGAGGCGGTCATCGATCATGTCGTGGCACGCATCAGCCAGGTACAGGACGCGCTGGGACAACGCTTCCTGATCGAAAATGTTTCCAGCTACCTCAGCTATGAAATAGACGAAATGCCGGAATGGGACTTCCTGGCCGAGATCGCCCGCCGCGCCGATTGCCTCTTGCTGCTGGACGTCAACAATATCCATGTCAGCAGTGTCAATCATGGTTTCGACCCGCAGCAATACCTGGCAGCCATGCCGGTGGAGCGGGTCAGGCAAATGCACCTGGCGGGCCATGCCAACCATGGCGACTATCTGGTGGACACGCACGATGTGCCGGTCCCCGAATGCGTCTGGCAACTTTATCGCGATGCCGCCCGCCGCTTTCCTGGCGTCGCGACGATGATAGAGCGCGACGACAATATTCCGCCGCTGGATGATTTGCTGGCAGAGCTGGCACATGCGCGCGCCATTGCGGCGGAGGTCAAGGCATGAATACGCTCGCCGTATTGCAAATACGCGTAGCCGATGCCATCCGCCATGCCAACGACCCCTTGACCGACCTGGTGGCAGAGAGCGCCGCCGTCCCCCGCGCGGTACGGCTGGGCGTATATGTGGATGCTTACCTGCTGCGCCTCGACGAAGCCTTGCGCAGCAATTACCCCAAGCTGCACCTGCTGCTGGGCGACGACGATTTTCTTGCGCTTACCCGTGCGTATCTGAGCGAGCATCCGTCCCGGCAAGCCTCCATTCGCCGCTTTGGCGACAGACTGGCCGATTTCCTGGCCGCTGCGCCGCGTTATGCCGAATTGCCGGTATTGACCGAGCTGGCCCGTTTCGAGTGGGCCCTCGGCAGCGCCTTCGACGCCGCCGATGCGCCGCTGATCGGACTGGCAGCACTGGCCGATCTGGCAGATGCAGATTGGCCCCTGCTGGTATTGGGATTTCAGCCCTCGCTGGCCATGCTGGCGCTGGATTGGAACGCGCCGGCGGTTTGGCGTGCGCTCGATGCCGAGGAAGCGCCGCCCGCCCCGCTACGCGAACCAGGTGGCTGGCTGATCTGGCGGCAGGCCTTGCAGCCGCATTACCGCTCGCTGGCCGAAGACGAAGCCGCCCTTTTGGCGGCCCTGCTGGCGGGACAGCCCTTCGGCATCGCCTGTGAAAGCTTGCTGGCCTGGCATACGATGGACGACGCGCCGGCAAGAGCCGGCGCATTGCTGGGACGCTGGTTGGGCGATGGTTGGGTCAGCCGGCTGACACGCGCTTAGACCTTGAGGTGGGCTGGGATAAAAGTTGGATACAGGCGAAGGAAGTCATTTTGAACTATCCCCGCCAAAGTACCGCCCTCAGCAATCCCCCAGACGCTTCGCGGTAAATTCATTCTTCATCTGCATCTTGCCCTGCGGCCCTGACGTAGTGATATCGGTGTGGCCCTTGTAGCTATTGCTGCCATAGCTGACCTCGCCGCTGATATCCGATACCTGCTTGCCCTCGCAGCGCATACGGTATTTGACCGTGTCGCCGCTGATGCTGTTCTCCAGCATCTTGCAGTCCTTGCTGGCCTGTCCTTGCGGTGCGCCCATTTGCTTGCTGTGGTCCTTGACGTCCTCCGGCTTGAGGCAGAATTTCACGGTCTGCGGCGGGATTTTCATATTCATGCCGGGCATATTGACCGTGGTGGTGATTTCCCACTGGCCGGCGCTGGGCTGCGGTGCGGCGAAGACGGATTGGGCAGCCAGACAGAACAGGCCGACGGCGAAAGCGCGTTGCATGACGAACTCCTTTTGCGTGGGTATGGCAACAGTGTAGACAGTTACGCTTGAGATTGGCGACCCACGCCGGCATCTAGGGAGGATCGCCCCCACGCCGAATCGCCATGCTTAATTTCCTCCGCCGTAAACCGCCTATCGATCTGGCCAGCTCGACGATCTGGCCGGCACTTGGCCGCGCCATGCCGCTGCTCGCCGGCCTGAGCGAGGCCGAATGGAACCGGCTGGAGTCGAGGATGAATACCTTCCTGGCGGAAAAAGCGATCTCCGGCGCGCATGATTTCGAGCTGGACGAAACCGTGCTGCTGACCGTGGCGGCCCAAGCCTGCCTGCCGCTGATCAATCTGGACGACAGTGCTTACCGTGGCTGGTCGGATGTGGTGATCTATCCGGCCAGTTTTATCAGCCGCGAGGCCTGGCGCGATGCAAGCGGGCTGGTACACGAAGGGGAACAACACGTCGCCGGAATGGCGCGCAGCGATGGTCCGGTGCTGTTGTCCTGGCCGGACAGCCGCCGTGGTCCGGCTTTGGATGGCCGCAATGTGGTGATCCACGAATGCGCCCACAAACTGGACATGCGCGATGACAGCGCGGCCAACGGCTTTCCGCCGCTGCATGCCGAAATGGACCGGGCCGCCTGGACCAAGGCGCTCAGCCGGGCCTATGCCGATTTCAGCCATAAGGTGGCCAATGGCTTCCCCGTCGCGATCGACCCTTATGCCGCCACCGACCCGGCCGAGTTCTTCGCCGTCGTATCGGAATACTTCTTCGAGCTGCCGCATTTGCTGCATCTCGAATATCCAGCCGTTTACGAGCAGCTCAGGCAGTTCTATCGGCAAGACCCGGGACTGCGGCTGCCGGTGATCGGGGTAGAGGAAATGGAGTGGTAAGTAGCCGCGAGGATTGATGCCGAAAATCAGCTCGCCCGCTGCTTCATGGCAGCCCGCTGTTCGCCATAATCGAGCCTGTGCTGTTTACGCAGCGCCGCCTCGTGAAAGCGGCGTTCCGCTTCGTCGCCGACCGGTTCCAATGGCGGCACGATGACCGGCTTGCCGTCGTCGCCCACCGCCACCATGGTAAAGAAACAGCTATTGGTATGGCGGACGCTGCCCTGCCGTACGTCCTCGGCCACCACCTTGATGCCCACTTCCATGGAACTGCGGCCGGTGTAGTTGACGCACGCCAGGAAGGTGACCAGCTCGCCCACGTAGATAGGCTGGGCAAAGGTGACTTGATCGACCGAAAGGGTCACCACGTAGGAGCCGGCGTAGCGGCTGGCGCAGGCATAAGCTACCTGGTCCAGCAGCTTGAGAATGGCACCGCCATGGACATTGCCGGAGAAATTGGCCATATCGGGCGTCATCAAGACCGTCATGGCCAATTCATTTCGGCGGATGGGCGTCGTCATGGCGGGGCATTCCTTGCTCGGGTTAAGGGGCAGCCCCTTCAATGGTTCACTGATGCGCCGAGATGGCCCAGAAAACGGTCCACGCCATTGCGTAGGCCGTCCACCGAGCTCAAGCCGAGCAGAAAGGCCAGGTAGCCTTCGATACGCTTGGACTCCAGCAGGAACTGGATATGCAGGAACAGTACCTGGCAATGGGGCTCGACCCCGCGTTGCGCCAGCACGTCCACGCCACGGCCGCTGCATAGGTGGGGCAGGGAGTAGCTGAAGTCCTCGGCCATGATATCCGCCAATGCCGACATGCAGGCGTTCAACAGCACATTGCCCACCTCCGCCAGTGCATCGCTACCGAGGGTGTCGATATCATCGGTCCGGTTCAGCGCGGCCAGCATCAGGCGCACCACCTCTTCGCCATCGTCGTCGGCGAACATCAGCAGCGCGTCTCCGTCGAAGCTGCCGGTAAAATGCTGGGCCACCGCATCGACGTGGCGCCATTGCGCCCAGCCTACCCGGTCATTGAGTTCCTCGATGGCGCAGAAACGCATGGCGGGCACCGACAGGCTCACCTCCTCGCCCACCAACCCGCTCATCGCGGCCGCGGCGCGCCCCACACTGATATTGAAAATCTCGCACAAGGCATCGTGCTGCAGCGGGGAAAGTTGACCGCTCATTCTCCCTCCACCAGCTCCAGCAGGCGCGCGATGGTGGCTTCGGTCACCGGCTTTTGCAGAAAATGCATGCCCAGCGCCTCGGCCCGCTGCCGTACGCTGCTCTGCACATTGGCGGTCAACACCACCACGTGGGCCTGCGGTCGCAATTGCAGGATGCGCTCGCCCGCCGCCAGGCCGGGCATACCCGGCATATTCACATCGAGGGTGACCAATTCGATGGCTTCGCGCTCGGCGATGGCGACCGCTTCCTCGCCGTTGGCGGCTTCAAAGAATGTCCAGCCAGGACGCTTTTCCTCCAGGTAAGCGCGCGCCAGCATGCGGGATACGCGGCTATCGTCGACGATCAATACGGGTTTGTTCATTTGGCCGGCACTTCCTTGTCATCACTCGCGGACTGCCCCGCCGACGCGCTTCAGGCGCTCGGTCACCCCCCATCATAGCGCATGCAAAGCGACTGGGCAGGGGGTAGGCGCGATGCTTTTTCCTGCCCTTTTGGCTTCAAACACGCTAAACCATTAGTAAGCCCTCAACCGGCGTCGCTACCGTGCGATCCACATTGCCCCTACTCCTGTACGGCCTGATATCGCTAAGCGGTAAGGCTGCCGAAAGCCTGTCGATTTGTTATGACGACTGGCCTCCCTATGCCTCCTACACGGAGGAACGCGGACATTACGGACTGACGGTCGATCTGCTGCGGGAGATCTTTGTCTCCATGAACCGCACCGTCCGTTTCCAGTCCGCCACCCAAAGCCGCTGCCTGGCCGCTGCCCGCGCCGGCCGCATCAACCTGATGCTGTTCGGCGACCAGCAGACCATGCCGGGCTGGGGCGCCACCAATGTGCCGACCGAATTTTGGCTGATCGGCGCCTGGGTACATGCCGATTCACCGCTGCGGCATTTCGACAAGCCGTCGCAGTTCCGCGGCCAACGGGTCGGCATGGTGCGCGACTATATCTACCCGGAACCGCTGGGCAGCTATCACGACTGGCAAGAAATCTACAGCGGCGACGCCATCGACAGCCTGCGCCAATTGGCGGCTAAGCGGGTCGATGTCTATTTCGACGATGTGTTCTGGACCCGCAAGAAGGTACGCAGCAAGAAATTCAGGCTGCACATGTTGCAGCCCTTGGTCGCGGCGGAAGCGCAGCGCCATATCTTCCGGCCGGAACTGGCCGAGACGATGGCGGAATTCGAACGGGAAGTGCAGCTACGCATCAAGCGGGGCGAGATGGATCTGCGCTACCGCTCGGTGATCGGCATCAGCTACGATGCCGTGCGCCGAGGCGATTACAGCAAGGCCATCGACCACGATCAGGACTAGTTTCCCGTCGGCCGCTTACTACTCATTCGAAGGAAAGCCATGCCCGTGCTCCGCGCCGAATCCGACTCCATGGGAATCATCGAGGTCGCCGCAGACCGCTACTGGGGTGCCCAGACCCAACGCTCCATCCTCAACTTCCCTATCGGCGTGTCGCGCTTCCGTTGGCAACGCCCCATCATCCGCGCCTTGGGCCTGCTCAAGCGGGCTGCCGCGGAGGCGAATGCCGAGCTGGGTGAATTGCCGGTCGACCTGGCCGCGCTGATCAGCCGTGCCGCCGATGAAGTGATAGCGGGTAGCCTGGATGAACATTTCCCGCTGGTGGTGTTCCAGACCGGTTCCGGCACCCAGTCGAATATGAACGCCAACGAGGTGATCTCCAACCGTGCCATCGAATTGGCTGGCGGGATCTTGGGCAGCAAGCAGCCGGTCCACCCCAACGACCATGTCAACCGGGGCCAGTCTTCCAACGATACTTTCCCCACCGCCATGCATATCGCAGTGGTGGAAGAAATGCAGCACCGCCTGCTGCCGGCACTGATCCGCCTGCGCGAAACCTTGCACGCCAAGTCCTGCGAGCATATTGCGCTGGTCAAGACCGGCCGTACCCATCTACAGGATGCCACGCCTATCACGCTGGGCCAGGAAATCGGCGCCTGGGTCTCGCAGCTCGACTTCGGCATGGCCACCTTGCGCGGCACCCTGCCCGGCCTGCATGACCTGGCCATCGGCGGCACGGCGGTCGGCACCGGCCTGAATGCCCATCCCGACTTTGGCGCCGCCACCGCGGCCCGCATTGCCGCCCTGACCGGCCAGCCCTTCCGTAGCGCGGACGATAAATTCTTTGCCTTGGCCGCGCACGATGCCCTGGTCAATTGCTCGGCCGCCCTGCGCACCCTGGCCGGCGGCCTGATGAAGATGGCCAACGATGTGCGCTGGCTGGCCAGCGGTCCCCGCTGCGGCATCGGCGAACTGACCATTCCGGAGAACGAGCCGGGTTCGTCCATCATGCCCGGCAAGATCAACCCCACCCAATGCGAAGCGCTGACCATGGTCTGCGTGCAGGTGTTCGGCAACGACGCCGCCGTGGCCTTCGCCGGCAGCCAGGGCAACTTCCAGTTGAACGTCTACAAGCCGGTGATGGTCCACAATGTGCTGGAGAGCATGACGCTGCTGGCGGACGCCTGCGATGCCTTCCACGACCATTGCGCCGTGGGTATAGAACCGGCGCGGGAGCGGATCGCCGACTTGCTGGCGCGCAACCTGATGCTGGTCACCGCCCTCAATCGCCATATCGGCTACGACAAGGCCGCCGAAATCGCCAAGAAGGCCCACAAGGAAGGCAGCACGTTGCAAGCCGCTGCATTGGCGCTGGGCTATGTGGATGAGGCGCAGTTCGCGCAGTGGATGGTGCCGCTGGAAATGACCCGGCCGTCCATGGCGTAAGTGCAAATGAGAGGATGGGAGAGCGTGCTGACGACTCGGTCGAGCGGGAATTAATTCCATTAATCTAGAAATGTCTTGCCAAGCCCATCTGGCTTAACTATTCTAGAAATATGGAATTGATGCAGGACCATCCTGCATCAGGCCGACTATCGACTCGTCAGGAGACGCAACATGACTTCCCCCTTGATCCAGCAGCACGGTGTCGCCATCCTCGGCGCAGGCCCTGTCGGACTGGCCGCAGCTGCCCATCTACTGTCCCGCGGCATCGTGCCTACGCTCTTCGAGGCAGGCGACGAGGTCGGCCAGAGTTTCCGGGCCGTGGCGCACGTGCCCTTATTCTCGCCGTGGCGCTACAACATTGACCACGCTTCGCGGGCCTTGCTGGAACGGGGCGGCTGGCAGCCTCCGGAACTGGATACGCTGCCGACAGCGGGTGAGCTGCAGCAGCATTACCTTCTGCCTTTGGGGCAGGCATTGACGCGTCACATCCGGTTGAACAGCCGGGTGCTATCCCTATCGCGCCATGGCATGGACAAGATCAAGACGGCTGGACGGGACCAGGCGCCATTTGTCATTCGCGTGGCGCAACATGGTGCGGTCCGTGAATACCTCGCGGGCGCGGTGATCGACGCGACCGGTACCTGGGGCAAGCCAAATCCGCTGGGTGCCAATGGACTGCCGGCCATCGACGAAGCCGAACATGGCAGCCGAATCTTCTACGGGGTCCCGGATGTGCTGAATGCGCATCGCACCCGCTACGCCGGCAAGACGATATTGGTCGTCGGTGCGGGACACTCCGCAGCCAATGCCTTGCTCAACTTGACCGAACTTAGCCAGCAGGAGGCAGGCACGCGTGTCCATTGGGCAGTGCGTGGCAACAACTTGCGCAGGGTATTCGGCGGTGGCGAGGCTGATCAATTACCCGCGCGCGGCGCTTTGGGTTCACGGCTGCAGCAGCGGATCAAAAGTGGTGAGTTGACCGTCCACAGCGAGTTTCGCATTCAGGCATTGCATGCGGCAGGACAGGAGTTGACCGTGGTGGCGGAAACACCCAGCGGCATCGTAGCGCTACCGGGTATCGACGAGATCATCTGCGCGACAGGTTCGCGGCCGGACCTGGAACTCAGCCGCGAACTGCGTGTACGGCTGGATGCCTGGCTGGAAAGCACCGAAGCGTTGGCGCCGCTGATCGATCCGAACGAGCACAGCTGCGGTACGGTGCGGCCACATGGCCATCGCGAGCTGGCGCATCCCGAGCCTGGCTTCTATATCGTCGGCGCCAAGAGCTATGGCCGCGCGCCCACCTTTCTGATGGCCACGGGTTATGAACAGGTGCGCTCAATTGCCGCCGCGCTGGCAGGCGACATGGTGGCGGCCGATGATGTTCAACTGGAATTGCCCGAGACAGGGGTATGCAACGCGCCCGTTGCCAGCGCCGCGACGACGGGCGCCTGCTGTGGCGGTCCAGCCCCGGCGGAAGCCAACGCTTGCTGCGTGCAGGATGCCGAGGCCAAGCAGGCGGGCAAGGCGGGTTGCGGCTGCGGTATTCAACCGGCGGAACCCCTTCGGGCCAAAGCCTCGACTTGCTGCTGAGCGCGCACGATGCCATCGACCATCCGGACAGGGCTTCGCTCGCCTTTGTGGCTATTGGCGCCAGGACAGGTGATTTCATGGGGGACGCTCTACTACGGCATCACCTTCCTGGCCCAGCCCATGCATCTGGCAACGGGCTGGAGCCTGTCCTTTATCTTCAGCGCCTATTCGGCCGGGCTATTGGTGGCGGCGCTGTGCGCACCGCTCGCCGGCCGGCTGCTGGTTCGCCATGGTGGGCGCTGGGGCTTGAGCCTGGGATCGGTACTGGCTGCCGTCAGCCTCACGGGCATAGCCGTGGCCAGCCATCCCGTCTTGTTCCTGTCGGCTTGGCTGGTCGCCGGCGCCGCGATGTCGCTTACCTTGTACGAAGCGGCATTCACGGCCTTGCGCGCGTATTCCGATGCTGGTTTCCGGCGGGCAATGACCACCTTGACCCTGGTGGGCGGTTTCGCCAGCACGGTGTTCTGGCCGTTGTCTTATTGGCTTGAGGCGCATTTCGGCTGGCAACCAACGCTGCTGGTGTTTGCCGCACTGCATGTCCTGGTCTGCCTGCCGCTGCATCGCTTATTGCCTGCGCACATGGTGCATCCCAATCCTCTCGCGAGTGTTTCCGCGGCTACCGCAAACAGCGCCGCGCTACTGCGTTCCGCCGCATTTTGGGGGCTGGCGATCGCCATTGCCACGACGGCCTTGGTATCGGGTGCGCTTTCGGCACACGCCGGTCAGTTGCTCACCAGTCGTGGCGTGGATCAGGCGACCTTGCTGCTGGCGGTCAGCCTGTTTGGCCCCATGCAAGTCGCGGGCCGCGTCATCGACATGGCATTTGCACAAAAGCTGTCGGTGCGGTGGAGCGGCTATGTCGCCCACCTGATCCTACCGCTGGCAATCTGCCTGCTTGCCTTTACCCAGTTCGAGCCGCGCCTGGCTTTCTTGTTTGCGGCGCTCTATGGGGCTGGCAATGGTGTTCTGACCATCGTACGCGGCATGGCACCGGCGGAGCTGTTGGGCCAGGCCGCCTATGGCTCGGCACTCGGCTGGGTTTCCGCTCCCGGCTTGATGGCAAGAGCCATCGCACCCGCCTTGGCGGCCTTCACCCTGGAACACTGGGGCCATGCCGCCACCTTGGCTTGGCTGATCGTCATCGGCTTTGGCGGGCTTGCCGCCTTCATGTATGCCTACCGGGCTACACATCTACCCATTCCGCGCGACGCCCGCGTCGCAGCTACCTGAAAGCCACCCCATGGAATCCTTCGACGTCATCATTATCGGTGCCGGCCAGGCTGGCTTGGCTGCGGGCCACTATTTGCAAGGCACCGGCTACCGCTTTCAGATATTGGAGGCGGGCGAGCGAGCCAGCGGTGCCTGGCGCGGCTACTACGACAGCCTGACGCTGTTCTCCCCAGCGAAATACTCCAGCTTACCGGGCCGGGCATTTCCGGGTGATCCGGATCGTTACCCCAAGCGGGATGAGGTGGCGGACTATTTGGAAGGGTATGCGGCGCATTTCAAGCTGCCGATTCAATATGGCCGGCGCGTCGAAGCTGTACAGCGCAATGGCGAGCGCTTTATGCTGCGTTGCGCCGACGGAAGCCGATTCCAGGCCAGCGCGGTGATTGTCGCATCCGGGGCATTCGGCACGCCCTATACGCCGGCTATTCCGGGACTCGATCGATTCCAGGGCCGGCAGCTACACAGTGGCCAGTATCGCAACCCTGCCGACTTCACCGGCAAGCGCGTGGTGGTAATCGGTGGTGCTAATTCGGGCGTGCAGATCGCCCACGAGTTGGCCCCCATTGCCAAGGTCACGCTGGCGAGCCGTCGGCCGATCAAATTTTTCCCGCAACGGATACTGGGATTGGACTTTCACTTCTGGCTTAGCCTGACCAGGTTGGAACGGACGCGCTGGCTGGATGACCAGAGCACCCCGGTACTGGATGACGGCAGCTACCAGCGGGCGATCAAGGCTGGTGTGCCAGAACGGCGACCAATGTTCCGCGAAGCGACCGAGAACGGCGTGGTATGGGCGGACGGGCGCCACGAGCGGGTAGATGCACTGCTGTTTGCAACCGGGTTCCGGCCCCATGCGCCTTACTTGGCGAACTTGGGCGTGATGGAAGCAGATGGGGGATTGCGGCAGCAAAATGGGATCGCCATCGATGTGCCGGGCTTGTACTTTGTGGGGCTGTCGAAGCAGCGGAATTTTGCGTCGGCGACGCTGCGCGGGGTGGGGCCCGACGCAGCATACATTGTGGACAGGATCAGCCTTCGCTTGAAGCTTCACCCCTTTGCGCACCGTCGCGAAGCAGCCATCCGAACACAATAGTTGCCGTAAGCGCGCCTCCCAGCTGCGCGACGATAAAGCCCGGCGCGTCGGCCGGCCGGATGCCGGCAAAGGTATCGGTGGCGGCGCGAGCCAGCGTGACCGCCGGGTTGGCGAACGAGGTCGAGGAAGTAAACCAGTAAGCCGCGACGATGTAGGAAGCCGCGGCAAAGGGCACCGCCTCCGGGCGGCTACGCGAGCAGCCGAAAATCACGGCCAGCAGGCCGAAGGTGGCGATGAACTCGCTCCACCATTGAGACGGGCCGGTGCGGATATGTTGGGATGCGAAGAACAGCGGCTCATTGAACATGCCATGGGCAGCCGCGACGCCACAAAAAGCGCCGATGATCTGCACCAAAGCATACAGCCCGGCGTCCTTGCCGCCCAGTTCACGGCGTAATACGGCCGCCAGCGTCACCGCCGGGTTGAAGTGGGCGCCCGAGACAGCACCAAAGGTAAGGATCAGCGCAATCAGGCCCCCCCCCGTCGCGAGGGAATTGGCCAGCAGCGCAACAGCGACGTTCCCTCCAGACAGACGCTCGGCCATGATGCCTGAGCCGACAACAACGGCCAGCAGAAAGCTGGTGCCCAGCCATTCGGCGAGCAAACGACGACGTAAATCCATTACTGCTCCCTCAACTTGCGTGGTTCATGGTGCAAAAACATACGATCCCCTTATGCGCCAATCAGGCCAATGCGATCGAGTTCGGGCTTGAGCTTGGCTTTGTCGGCAAGTACATCCGCGGGCAGGGCCAGGAAGGCTTCAATCCGACCGCGCAAGATGCGGTAAGCCTTCTCGAACGCCGCGTCGATTTCCGCATCGGTTCCGCTTGCATGGGCAGGGTCTTCGACACCCCAATGCGCACGCAGGACAGGGCCCAGGTAGGCCGGGCAGGTCTCGCCGGCCGCGCTACCGCAGACCGTGATCACGACGTCGGGCGTAATGGGGAGCTTGTCCCAGGACTTGCTGTGCAAACCCTCGGTCGAGATGCCTTCGCGCGCCAGCAAGGCAAGCGAGCGGGGATGGACATAGCCGGCCGGCTTGCTGCCGGCGCTGATCGCGCGGATGCCTTCAGGAGCAAGCGCGTTGATCGTGGCTTCAGCCAGGATGGAACGGCAGGAGTTACCGGTGCACAAAATCAGGATGTTCACGGACGGCTCACTTACAGGAGAGGGAGGAAAGGGGTTTGCAGGAAGCGGTGTTATCCAGCTCCGGGCATTGTTCGGGGTGTCCGCCGCAGCAGTGGTCGGCCAGGAAGCGGGTCACATCGCGCATCAGAACCAGATTGGCGCGATAACGCTGGAAGCGGCCTTCCTGCGCCACGGTCACCAACCCGGCTTGGCTCAGGTTCTTGAGGTGAAAAGACAGGTTTGATGGCGGCAGATCCAATCGACTGGCCAGCTCACCGGCGACCAGCCCGTTGGGACCGGCCGCGACCAGCAGCAGATAGACATCGAGCCTGGCGCTGGACGACAGGGCCTCAAAGGCATGCAGTACGGTAGGTTTGTCCATGCGCCGACAACGTTTCAAATTTATTTGAAATGTTAGGTTTTAAAAAAGATCAGCTGCAACAGCTGGTCTCGTCGCTAGCCGCGCCAGCGGCAGTACAGCAATTCTCGGTCATAAAGCTCAACAGGCTGCCCATGGTCTGGTAGTTGGCGGAGTAGTGGATGAACCGCCCTTCCTGCCGTGCGTCGATCAGGCTGGCCCGCGTCAGTTCCTTCAGGTGGAAGGACAGCGTCGCCGGCGGAATATCCAGCGCCTCACCAATCTTACCCACGGTCATCCCCTGCGGGCCTTGGACGATCAGCAGCCGGAAGATTGCCAGGCGGGACTCTTGGGCAAGGGCGGCAAGGAGGGTGACGACAGCCTTATTTTCCATATTTCAACTTTACTCGAAATATGGAATCGAGGTCAAATTGGATGGTGTGATTCAGCGGCGCAGCAGATCAACAGTGCAACGCATAAGCATCTAGCTTGAGGTGACGGGCAGAAGACAGCGCACTTGCTTTGTGGCTTAGATAGACCAAACCTGGAGGGTTGATATCAACATGCCACTCACACCTGAGAAACAAACCGGAGGGTTCCTCCTGCGTCTTCGCAAGCAAGACACGCCAACGGCGGTCAGCACTGCAACGGTTGAGCGTCTGATGACATTCACCGGCCTGAGCAAAACTGATGTTGCTCACTTAGCCCTCAGAGAAATGGCAGAACGCTATCTGCCGAAGTGCGAGGAGGACGACGGGGCGCTCACAGCCACTCAAATCCAAGCTATTCGTGAAGCAAGCTCAGCTAGGAATACGCCTGATGAGAAATTCTGGAAAAGACTTTTAATAAATGACGAATCAAAACAAAAATCATAAATTCACTCCCCTTCCTTCGTACCGACAACTGGGCGCCCCCTGGAAGTCAGCCGAGTCTTCGCAGGCGCACGCACGTCAACGACCTGTGTAAGCATGCACTCCACTTCTTCAAGCTTGGCTTGAAAGCTACCCCGGTCGATCACGTCTTCTTCAGGCGTAGCAGCAAGCATCGCCTGAAGGGCTGCACGCTCGGCCAATAGCATTGTGAATTGCTTCTGATCCATCATGTCACGAGTTCGGGCGGGAGGATGACAACTTGAAGGTAGGACCCGGTCGGGACAATGTAGTTGCCTAATACCGTCCCGAACCATTCAACGCGCCGAATAAATAAGGCCACTCTCGGGAAACGCCCGATTGGGAGAGATGCCCCTTGCAGGGTCAAGCTCACGATTTAAGCGTCGGACGTCTCCCTACACCCCTGCTTCGTGCGCCTGCTGATCCGCATGGTAACTGGACCGCACCATCGCACCCACGGCGGCATGCTTGAAGCCCATCCGGTAGGCTTCTGCCTCGAAGAACTTGAAGCGCTCCGGGGTGACATAGCGCAACACCGGCAAATGGCTATTCGATGGCGCCAGGTACTGGCCGATGGTGATCATATCGATATCGTGCGCGCGCATATCGCGCATCACTTCGAGAATCTCATCGTCGGTCTCGCCCAGGCCGACCATGATGCCGCTCTTGGTGGCCACATTCGGGTTGCGCGCCTTGTAGTCTTTCAGCAGCTTGAGCGAATGCAGGTAATCGGAACCGGGGCGTGCCTGCTTGTACAGGCGGGGCGCGGTTTCCAGATTGTGGTTCATCACATCCGGCGCGGTATGGCTGAGGATATCGATGGCGACATCCAGGCGACCACGGAAGTCCGGCACCAGCACTTCGATCTGGGTCTGGGGCGACAGTTCGCGGCTCAGCTGGATGCAATCGGCGAAGTGCTGTGCACCGCCGTCGCGCAAATCGTCTCTATCCACCGAGGTGATCACCACGTACTTCAGCCGCAGGGCGGCGATGGTTTCCGCCAGGTGGCGCGGTTCGTTCTGGTCGAGCGGATTGGGGCGGCCATGGCCCACGTCGCAAAACGGGCAGCGACGGGTGCAGATGTCGCCCATGATCATAAAGGTGGCCGTGCCCTTGCCGAAGCACTCCCCGATATTGGGACAGCTGGCCTCTTCGCACACCGTATGCAATTTCTGCTCGCGCAGGATGTTCTTGATCTCGTAGAAACGGGTACCGCTAGGCGCCTTGACGCGGATCCAGTCGGGCTTTTCCAGCGGCTTGTCCAGCGGCACGATCTTGATCGGGATACGGGCGGTCTTGGCTTCGCCCTTGAGCTTGACGCCTTGTTCGGCTTTGGCGGGCGGAGTGGTGACGACGGGCGAGGACATGCGTAACTCTTTCTGGATAACGATCTGGTAGGGCCTGCTATAGGCGCATATTACGCAGCGGGTCCGGCGCTCAAGGCATAGTCGGCTACCGAAGCGGTGCCTTCCAGCGCGAGCAAGGCGTTGATTTTAGCGGCCAAACGCGGCGCAAGCGAGGCCGGGGTTTCCGTTACGCCAAGATCGCGCAACTGCGTCACCGCCAAACCCGCATAGCCGCAGGGATTGATCCAGCCGAACGGTCCCAGGTCCATGGCGACGTTCAGCGCCAGGCCATGGTAACTACGGCCCTGTTTGATGCGTAGACCCAGGCTGGCGATCTTGGCTTCACCGTGCGGCAGGGCGACATACACCCCCGGCGCATCCACCTTGCCATATGCCGTCACACCCAGTTCGGCCAGCAGCTCGATCAGGCTTTGCTCGATGCGGCGCACGAATTCGCGCACACCCAGCTTGCGGCGGCCCAGGTCCACCATCAGATAAGCCACCAATTGGCCGGGGCCATGGTAGGTCACTTGGCCACCACGGTCGATGGGGACCAGGGGAATATCGCCTTGTTGCAACACATGTTCCGGCTTGCCGGCTTGGCCCTGGGTAAAAACCGGCGGATGCTCGAGCAGCCACAGTTCATCCACGCTGTCGGCATCGCGGGTGTTGGTCAGCGCCTGCATGGCGCGCCAGGTGGGTTCGTACTCGACCAGGCCGAGTTGCTTGACGATCAATTCCATGGCTTCTGCGTGCTAGCTCTATAAAACGTACTTGACCATGGGGTGGCTGGTAAGCGCGCGGTAGATATCATCCAATTGCGCTTGCGAGACCGCATTGACGGTCACCGTCAACGAAACATAGTTGCCGCCGGAACTGGCCCGCATTTCGATGTCGGACGCGCCGATATCGGCCGCATGGACGTGCACCAGATCGAAAATCGTTTGCGAAAACGTCTCATCCTGCTTCCCCATCACCTTGATGGGGAAACGGCAGGGGAATTCCAGCAGGGGCTTCTGCTCGGTCATGTTTATTCCTTTCCTTGGCGCATCACTTGATGCTTGAAATCCTGGTACAAACCATCCATGCGCCGTGCCAGCGGGCCGACCGCACCACTGCCGACCGGCTGGCCATCCAGCTTGACGATGGCCAGCACCTCCTTGGTGGAGCTGGTCATCCAGAGCTCGTCGGCACTACGTACTTCCGCTTCGCTGATGGGCCGGATTTCCAATGCCAGGCCATGCGTCCGCGCCAGCTCGATCACCAGGTCGTAGGTAATGCCGGGCAGGATCAGGTGATTCTTGGGCGGGCAGGCAATCACACCTTGCCGTACCACGAAGATATTGCTTGCCGCACCTTCGCTAAGCATGCCGTCGCGGAACATCACGCATTCGGCGCAGTCCGCCTGTCTGGCTGCTTCGCGCAATAGCACGGTGGGCAGCAGATTGAGTGATTTGATATCGCAGCGCAGCCAGCGGAAATCGGCATGGCTGATGGCACTGACGCCCCGTGCCTTCTGCTCGGCACTGGGCATGACCAGGCGACTGGGATTGATCAGCACCGTCGGCGCGACATCGTCCGGGAAGGGGAAGTCTCGCTCGCCGTTGCCGCCGCGGGTGACATGCAGATAGACCGACTGGTCCTCATAATCCTGCAGTGCGATCGCTTGCCGCACCAAGGACTGCCAATGCTCCGGCGCGTAGGGGTTGGCCAGGCCGATACTGGCCAGGCTGGCCGCCAAACGGGCGATATGCTCTTCCAACCGGAACGGATGGCGCGAATAGACCGGAATAACCTCGTATACGCCATCACCGAACAGACAGCCACGGTCGAGCGCCGAGATGGTGGCCTGGGCAGCGGGCATGAAACTGCCGTTCAGATAGAGCATGGGGCATTCCTCCTGGCTAGCTGCCCGGCAAGGCCGGCAGGGTTTTTTGCAGCGTCAGCGAGGTCTTGCTGACTTGGTAGCCGAGGCCGGCATAGAAACGGTGGGCATCGGTACGAACAATATTGCTGCGCAATTGCGCGATTTCCAGCCCCCGGCCGCCGCCCCAGTTTTCGGCGGCCGCCATAAGCCGCGCGCCCAGCCCGTGACCACGGCTGGCACTCGCCACCACCAGTCCCAGTATCTCCAGCTTGCAGCCTGACTCCAGCGTGTCACGCTCGGCGGCATGCAACCAGCCGCACACCTCGCCCTCAAGCTGCGCCACCAGGACGATATGGTCGTCGCGCGGCAGCAACCGTGCCAACGACCCCTCCAGCTCCGCCTGCGTCCTGGCATAACCCAGCTCGCCCGCCAGCGCTGCCAGGACGGCCGCATCGGCCGGCTCGGCAGGGCGTACGGTGGCGCTGCCCGCTAGTTCAACCACAACTTGACGCCATCGACCGTACGGCCGAAGAAACCGGCCTGCGGCACCGCCGCCAGCGCCTTCAAGGGCAATTCGGCCAGCGGCTGGCCATCCACGGTCAGCTTGATGCTGCCCAGTACCTGGCCGGCGGCGATTGGCGCCACCAGTTTGGGCTGCAGCAGGATCTGCTTTTGCACCCGGCTGCCGGCGCCCTTGGCCAGGGTAGCGAATTGATCGCGATCGAAACCGACCGCCACCTGCTCGCTGGCGCCCTTGTAGACACGCACCTGGCTGACCGCCTGGCGGGCGCTGAACAGTTTGGGCGTATCGAAGAACTGCAGGCCAAAGCCCAGCAGGCGCGCGCTTTCGGAAGCACGGGTGTTGTCGGAATCCGTTCCCAGCACCACGCTGACGACGCGGCGATCCTGTTGATGCTTGCTGGAGATCAGGCAGTAGCCGGCGCTTTCGGTATGGCCGGTCTTCATGCCATCCACATTGGGATCGCGGTACAACAGCTGGTTGCGATTGGGCTGGGTGATATTGTTGTAGCGGTACTCCTTCATCGAATAGATGGGGTAGTACTGCGGAAAATCGCGAATGACCGCACTGGCCAATATGGCCAAGTCACGGGCGGTGGTGTAATGCTGCGCATCGGGCAGGCCGGTCGAGTTCATGAAGTGGCTGTTCTTCATGCCCAGCTTGGCGGCCTGCTGGTTCATCATGCCGGCGAAGGTTTCCTCGCTGCCGGCGATGGCTTCCGCCAGCGTGATACAGGCATCGTTGCCGCTCTGCACGATCATGCCGCGGATCAGTTCATCCACCGTGGCCGGTTTTTTCGGATCGAGGAACATGCGCGAACCCTCGGTCTTCCAGCCCTTCTGGGACACGGTCAACTGCTGGGTGGGCTGGATACGGCCATCCTGGATCGCCTTGAAGGTCAGGTAGGCGGTCATCAGCTTGGTCAGCGACGCGGGTTCGATGCGATTGTCGGGCTGCTTGGCGGCCAGGGTGGCGCCGCTATGGTAATCAACCAGCAGGTAGGCGCGCGCCGACAAATCGGGCGCGGCCGGAGCCGGCAGGGCCGTGGCATGGGCCGCCAGCGACAAGGCCGTAACGAGGGCAATCAGGGATTTTTTCATCAGGGGCTTTACTGGAGCAAGGTAGCGCGGGAAGCGCCGATTATAAATGAAATGACCTGCAGGGCCGTGATAGCCATTTGCGCTGAGCATGGATCGAATTGGTCCACTTCAGCTTGAACCTGTACGGGCGTGAGAGTTCCTGGTCGCGCTAGCTTGCTTGCAACGCCGTTGCTGACCGCTTGACACCCTCCCCCACCCCTCGCTAACGCTGGCCAGCCTCGAGGCCGGAAAAGAGGGTTTATCAGCCCACTTAATGATAATGATGCTCAATCAAGCCCGCTCAAACCAAACTTACTGGCACTGCTACCACAACCCTGCCTTGCTGGCACGCGTGCTGTCCGTGGTGCAAACCCGCCACCTGCAATCCGCAGAGGTGGAGTTGCATATAGACCTGTATCGGCAGCGGGACAAAACTGCCCCTGTGCTGATACTGAATCACGGAGGCGGTGGCTATGGCGGTTTGTTTGTTGGCCTGGCGCTGGCTTTTTATGAACAGGGCTATACGGTCATCGTGCCTGACCAGAAAGGCCAGGGCCGTTCTGGCGGCGAGATGGGGGACTTCACGGTGGCCGAGGCGGTCCAAAACATCGTCGATGTAGCAGCCTGGGCCAGGCAAGAATTCAATGGTTTACTATATCTGTGCGGTGGCAGCATAGGCGGTGGCCTGACTTATGCCGCGGCAGCTGCAATGGCGACTCAGGGAAAGCCGCCGGTTGCCGCAGTCTGCCTGAACCTGTTTGACTTCGGCGACCCGGTTACTGGCCTGGCATTTACCCGCTTTGCGATCTTGGCAAAAATTCCCGGCCTGCCCAAAGTCTGCAGAACCATCATTGGCCTGCTCGCAAAACTGACACCAGGTATGCGCCTGCCCTACCGTCCACTCGCGCGTTTTGAAAACATGATGGATGAACGCGACCTGGCAATGGATTTTTATGCCAAATGGCGAGCCGACCCGCTGACGCTGCGCACCGTCACGGCACGCTACTTAGCCAGTATGCTGGATACTGCTTTTGCGATACCGCTGGAAGAAAATAGCCAGGTACCGGTACTGGTTATCAACCAGAAGCGCGACAAAATGATCAAGCCACAATTGACGCTGGATTGTTACCGCCGCCTGTCAGGTCAAAAAGCCTATGCCGAAATTGACTGGGGGCATTTCTCCTTGCAGCCAGAGTTCAACAATGAACTGATTGCCCTGGGCGAACAATGGCTGGGCAAGCGCAATATCAACTCGCCGTAAACTGCACTTTCACCTGCAGGCGGAACGGCTTCAAGTCGGACGGCACGGCACTGGTGCGCAGACTGGCGGCGGGTCCCAAGGGTCCACTCCTGCTTGAACAAGCGTGGGTGCGAGAGTTCCTTGCTCCAGTAGCTTGGTGGCAATGTTGCTGCCGACAGCATCAAGGATGCCGCGAAATATGTTTCCCCGTGGTACGCCAAACACGCCTCAATTCGGCATAATGACAATCATGCGTACCGCCACCTATCACATACTCGCAGAGTGGGACGAAGTCGCCGCCGTATGGGTTGCCACTTCGGATGATGTGCCTGGACTGGCGACGGAAGCGCCATCGGTCGATACATTGCTGCAAAAGCTCGACCTTATGATTCCCGAGTTGCTTGAACTCAATGGTTGCGCGGTTACCGATACCGCTCCTTTCGAACTAGTCGTACATCGACACGCGCGTGGTATGCGCCGCGCTGCCTAGTCATGCCGGGATACACACCAGATTTGATTGCTTTGCTCCGCGCAGCCGGTTGTTGCTTTGTTCGTTCCGGCAAGGGCGATCACCAGATCTGGTATTCCCCGACAAATGACCGCAATTTCGTGGTCGATTCCGACATCAAGTCGCGCCATACCGCCAACGCGGTCCTTAAGCAAGCGGGCCTGCCTAAACACTTCTAGATCAACTCGTCGTAAACAGCACTTCCACTCGCCCCGCTTCGCCATCCAGCCATAAACGCCAATCACGCCGTCCTTGCACGCAAAACGGCAGGATCACCTGTGCCGCCAATGTGCCATCCGCCTGTCTCGCCAGCGGGAAGGCAATCGGTCCCATGTCCATCCCGGACATGCCGAAGCGCGCCGTCAGCGTTTGATCGGCGATGCCGCTCACTTGCAGGCGGAAGGGCTTCAAGGCGGACGGCTCGGCACTGGTGCGCAGACTGGCGCCGGGTCCCAAGGGGCAACCTCTGCCGAGGTCGTCACAATATAGTTTCAGGCGGCTGGCCGGCGATGCCGGCCGCAAGGCCCAGCCCAGCGCCAGCAGCGCAGCCAAGACCAGCACGGCCAAGCCGGGGCGCCACCAGGATTTCATTGCCAGGCCGCGCGCAGCATCACCACGCCTTGTGCGCCGGCCAGGCGGGCATCGTCCAGATCGGCGCTGGTCAGCCCGCCTACGCCGTAAACCGGGAACGGCCAGCCCTGCTCCACCAAAGCCTGGAAACCCGCCCAACCCAAGACCGGGCCACCAGGGTGGCTGAGCGAGGGCTTGACACTGCCCAGAACGGCATAATCCAGCCCAAGCCTGGCCGCCTGCGCCAGTTCGGCTGCGTTGTGGACGGAGGCGCCACACCAGCCCTCGGGGCGCGCTTCGGCCTTCAGCAGCTCGCGGGCGGGCAGATGAACACCATCGGCTTCAAGCTCCCGCAGCAGCTCCGGCCTGCCATGCAGCAGCAAATTTCCACCGCTCGCGCGTACCAGCGCCAAAGCCTTGCCGGCGAGTGCGGCATAGTCCCGCTCATCCAGCTGCGGCTCGCGCAGTACCAGCCAACGCATGCCCTCGCGTAGCTGGGTGGCCAGACTTTCCAGCCAGGCTGCCTCGCCCATTTCGGCCACATTGGAAAAAGCCAGCGTGGCAGGCAACTGCAGACCGCGCAATATCGGGGTATTGGCCGGCAGCACCGGCTCAACGCTCAAGGCGCCTGCGGTCTGCCAGGCAAATTGCTGGCCTTCGTGCGGATGCGGCTCACCCTGCCAGTCGGTCACCTTGAAGAAGTACAGCCGCACGGTGGCATGGGGATAAGTGAATTCCTGCACCAGCCAGGGCTGGGCAGCCCGCACCTCGATGCCCAACTCCTCTTGCAACTCGCGGCAGAGGGCTTGCAGCGGCGTTTCACCGGCTTCCAGCTTGCCGCCGGGGAATTCCCACCAGCCGGCATAGGGCTTGCCGGCCGGGCGCGAGCCCAATAGAAAACGGCCATCCGGCTGGATCAGGATGCCGGCGGCGACATGGGTAATCTTGATTGTGCTCATGGTTGCTTTTGAATGGTTTCGCCTTCGCGTCCCGCCCTATCCCGTGCGAACTGCCAGGCCACCCGGCCGGAGCGCGAGCCGCGCCCCAATGCCCAATTGAGGGCCTCGCGCGCCATGGTCTCGCTCCAATCGGCGACACCGAATTCAAGCAGCCAATGGCGTACCGCGGCCAGGTACTCGTCCTGGCTGAAAGGATAGAAGCTCAGCCACAAGCCGAAACGTTCGGACAGGCTGATCTTTTCCTCCACCACGTCGGCCGGATGAATCTCGCCATCCACATGGCGGGTTTGGCTGTTTTCGTCGAAATACTCGGGCAGCAGATGGCGCCGATTGGAGGTGGCATAGATCAGGATATTGCTGCTGGTGGCGGCGATGGAGCCATCCAGCACGGATTTGAGCGCCTTGTAGCCGCCCTCGCCTTCCTCGAAGCTGAGGTCGTCGCAAAACACGATGAACTTCTCCGGCCGGGGCGCCAGGATCGCGACGATATCGGCCAGGTCGGCCAGCTCGTCCTTCTCCACTTCCACCAGCCGCAGGCCGGCATCGGCGTATTCGTTCAGTACCGCCTTGACCAGCGAGGACTTGCCGGTCCCGCGCGCGCCGGTCAGCAGCATATTGTTGGCCGGCCGGCCCGCGACGAACTGATTGGTATTGCGCACCAACTCGTGCTTTTGCGCTTCGACATTCTGCAGATCGCGCAAGCGGATGCCATGTGGATGGCGTACCGGCTCCAGCCAGCCGACCGCGCTGCCCAGCACGGTCTTCCGGCGCCAGCGATAGGCGCTGGCCGACCAGTCCATGACGTTCGCCGCCGGCGGCAGGATGGCCTCCAGGCGGTCCAGCAAACCCATTGCGCGGTCGATCAAATGCATGCCGGCATCCTAGCTGCGGTAATCCGCGTTGATCTTCACATAGTCGTAGGAAAAGTCGCAGGTCCATACCGTGGCGGACACCGGTCCGCGGTTGAGCAACACCCGGATCAGGATTTCCGACTTATTCATCACGCGCTGGCCGTCCTCTTCGCGATAAGCCGGGTTGCGGCCGCCCTGGCAGGCCACCAGCACGTCGTCGAGATAGAGATCGAGCTTGTCCACATCCAGGTCGTCGATGCCGGCATAGCCGATCGCGGCCAGGATACGGCCCAGATTGGGATCGCTGGCGAAGAACGCGGTCTTGACCAGCGGCGAGCGGCCGATGGCGTAGCCGACCGCCTTGCATTCGCTCTCGTCCAGCCCGCCTTCCACCTGTACGGTCATGAACTTGGTGGCGCCTTCGCCATCGCGGACGATGGCCTGGGCCAAGGTCTGCGCCACCTCGGTGACCGCATCGCGCAAGGCGAGGTAGTCGGCACTGTCGGCGTCCAGGATGGCCGGTCCGGTCTGGCCGGTGGCGATCAACATAAAGCTATCGTTGGTCGAAGTATCGCCGTCAATGGTGATGCAGTTGAAGGAACGGTCGGCCGCGTGCTTGACGATGGCCTGCAGCAAGGGCTGCGCCACATCCGCGTCGGTGGCGACATAACCCAGCATGGTGGCCATATTCGGATGGATCATGCCGGCGCCCTTGGCGATGCCGGTCACGGTCAGCGTGGCGCCGCCGATTTGCAGCTGCTTGCTGGCAGCCTTGGCCACCACATCGGTGGTCATGATCGCTTCGGCGGCCTGCGCCCAGTTGGCCGGCGCCAGGTCGGCGATGGCAGCGGGCAGCGCGGCGACGATCTTGTCGGCCGGCAGCGGTTCCAGGATCACCCCGGTGGAGAACGGCAGGATCTGGTCACGTTCGCAATCGAGCAGCCCGGCCAAGGCCTCGCATACCTGCAAGGCACGGGCACGGCCATCCAGGCCGGTACCGGCATTGGCATTGCCGGTATTGACCACCAGGGCGCGCGGCGCGGCGTGGCGCAAATGCTCGCGGCACAACTGGACCGGCGCGGCGCAAAAGCGATTGCGGGTAAACACGCCGGCCACCTTTGCCTGGTCCGCCAGGCGCATCACCAGGACGTCCTTGCGGCCGGGCTTTTTTATCCCTGCCGAACCGATTCCCAGGGTCAGGCCAGGCACGGCATGCAGGGAGGCGGGGTCGGGGGCGGACAGATTGACGGGCATGGCGGCGATCCTTCTGGAAGCAAAATAAGGTGGGACGAAAGTCCGGCATTGTAACGCCGACACCCCTCGCCTTTAACGGTCATTGCACGCGAGCTCTCGTCCGGCCGCCATCGGTGGGGCCTGCTGCCGTATCATGGCGGGCATCAGTCCAACCCCTAGCAAGGTCCACCATGTTTGCACCCGCCACCTACGCCGCGCGCCGGGCCGCGCTTGCGCAAAAAGTCGGCTCCGGCCTGGTATTGCTGCTCGGCAATGCCGACAGCCCCATGAACTATGCCGACAATATCTATCACTTCCGGCAGGATTCCAGCTTTCTGTACTTCTTCGGCCTGGATATGCCGAACCTGGCCGCGCTGATCGATATCGATGCCGACCGCGCCACGCTATTCGGCGACGATGGTGGATTGGACAGCATCATCTGGACCGGCCCGCTACCGACCTTGGCGGAACAGGCCGAAGCCGTCGCCGTCGCGGATACCCGCAGCCATGCGCAGCTGGCCGAGCAATTGGCGGAAGCCGCTCGCAGTGGCCGGCAGATCCACTATCTGGCCCCCTACCGAGCCGAGCAGCGCATCTGGCTGGCGGAACGGCTGGACCAAACGCTGGCCGCTATCGATGCCGGTGCTTCGACCGAGCTGACCCGTGCCGTGATCGACCTGCGCGCGGTCAAGAGCAGCGACGAAATCGCCCAGATGGAAAATGCCCTGGAGATTGCCTACCGGATGCATGTGCTGGCCATGGGCTCGGCCAGGCCGGGCGTGCGCGAACAGGAAATCGTCGGCCTGATGGAGGGCTTGGCCACCAGCCAGGGCCGTGCCCTGGCCTACCCCATCATCTTCAGCCGCGACGGTCATATCCTGCACAATCATGGACATGCCCATACGCTGAAGGCGGGCGACCTGGTGGTCAACGATGCCGGCGCGGAAAGCCCCTTGCACTATGCCAGCGATATCACCCGCACCATCCCGGTCGGCGGACGCTTCAATCCGCAACAGCGCATCGTCTATCAGGCGGTGCTGGATAGCCAACTGGCCGCCATTGCCGCCATGAAACCCGGCGTCCCCTACCGCGAGGTACACGATCTGGCAGCCCGCGTGCTGGTCGAGGGCGTGGCGGAATTGGCGCTGTTCAAGGGCCGCGCCGAAGACGTGGTGAATGGCGGCGCCTACGCGCTGCTGTTCCCGCACGGCCTGGGCCATCATATCGGCCTGGACGTGCACGATATGGAAGGCTTGGGCGAGAACGAGGTCGGCTATGGCGACGGGATCACCCGCAGCACCGACTTCGGCCGCCGCTCGCTGCGCTTGGGCCGCCCCCTGCGTGAAGGCTGGGTGGTCACGGTGGAACCGGGCGCCTATTTCATTCCTGCCCTGATAGATCGCTGGGCTGCCGAACAGCGGCATGCCCACCTGATCAATTACGCGGCCTTCGACGCCTGCCGCGATTTCGCCGGTATCCGCATCGAAGACGACGTACTGATCACCGCCGACGGTGCCCGCGTCCTGGGCAAGCCGATTCCCAAGACAATCGCCGAAGTGGAAGCATTGGCCAGCGCGTAAAGTATTCCCGCCCCCTCATGCCGACATGGTGGGGTGGGTCGTCGCATGGCAGGCGGTCCGCCTGTTTTACAAACCGCCCCCAACCGGTTTAAGCTTCGCGCTTGGTCGGCAGTTCACCCAGGCGTCGCCGTCTCGCAATGAGACACGCTAAACCTGCCAGGCAAAATAAGTAAGGCGCGCTACGCGCCGCTTGGCTCGAAACCTCTGTGCCAAGCCATAAGGGCGACCAATGGCGTATCCGCGTTCGCAAGACCGGATAGGCACGACGACAAGGAATCGACCATGTCTCGTCCCGTATTTCCGTTTTATGCCCCCGATATTTCCAGCCTGGCCCGTTCGCTGCACCGGCAATGGTCCGAACAGAGCCATCCGCCCGGCCATGTGCAGTTGCTCAATATGTTGGCGCAAGCGGTGGGCTATCAAAATTTCCAGCACTTCCGCAGCGAAGCCGAAGCAACGCCTCTGCCCACGGAAACGACTACCGAAGTTGCCCCTGCCGCCACGCCGGCGGCACCCTCTCGCCTATTGCGCCATTTCGATGCGCAAGGGCGATTGATACGCTGGCCAGGCAAATTCTCGGAACAACAGCCCTGCCTCTGGACCATCTGGGCCCGCATTCCGGCCCGCCGGGAAATGAGCGAGCGGGAAGTGAACGAGTTCATCAAACCGGCCCAGACACTCGAGGACCATGTACTGCTGCGTCGGGAGCTGGTGAACTACAAGCTGCTGGAACGTACGGTGGATGGCCGTGTGTATCGCCGCCGCGAACAAGCGGTCCCGGCCGAATGGGTGGATTTGCTGCATGAAGTAATGCGACGGGCCAAGGCATGAAGCCCGACCTGCCCCGCTGTTAACGATGCCGCTATCCGTGTTGGACAGAAGTTGAAACCAAACGCTCGTTCGCCGGTCGGAAGCAGGCCGGCGAACGCGGCTTTATTGGTGTGGTCGGAAATACTCGAATAACAAGAAAGAAGAAGAAAAATGAATGAAATCTATATCAGTACCGATGTTGAAACCGATGGCCCCATCCCAGGCCCGCATTCGATGTTGAGCCTTGGTTCGGCGGCGTACACGGCGGACAAGCAGCTTGTCGCCACCTTCAGCGCCAACCTGGAAACACTCCCCGGCGCCGAGCCCCACCCGAAGACCGCCGAGTGGTGGGCCACCCAGCCCGAGGCTTGGGCTGCATGCCGGAAGAACCTCGAAGCACCCGATGCCGCGATGACGCGTTACGCCAGCTGGGTTCGATCGCTGGGCGGGAAACCTGTGTTTGTCGCCTACCCGGCGGGTTTCGACTTCCTGTTCGTGTATTGGTACCTGATCCGCTTCACCGGAGACAGTCCGTTCAGCCATTCGGCGCTCGATATGAAAACCTTCGCCATGGCCTTGCTGAAGACCGACTACCGGGAGAGTACCAAGCGGAATATGCCTAAGCGCTGGTTCGACAAGTTTCCCCACACGCACGTCGCGCTAGACGACGCAATCGAACAGGGGGCGCTGTTTTGCAACATGCTGAAAGAAAGCCGCGGCTAGCACGAAGACCGCAAAGCCAGTTCATATAAAACATCGGGGCACTGTTCCATGTTTTCGCTACCGTCGGTGAAGGCAATGGCCTTGAAACCATGTCGCTCGTAAAAAGCGCGGGCCCGTACATTGGCCTGGAAAGTATAGAGCCGAATCGGTAATGGCAGCACTTGCAGTGCATGATCGAGCAACAGCGCACCGATACCTTGCCCCACATGGCTTGGCGCCAAATAGAGCTGGTCGAGCCAACTCAGCTCGTCGGTGCATTCGATGGCAAGCACGCCAACAATTGCCGTACCGCTACATGCAACGATGACCCCACCCGTGGGAATGAGCATCTCGCGCACCCATTGATAAACCTCGGCATCGGTATGAGGGCCGCAGGCATAGGGCAGAAAAGCTTTACGCGACAACAGGAGCACTTCGGCGACTTGGGGCGCGTCTTTGCTTGTTGCCGGCCTTAATATGATTTCCGTGGTAATGGCATCTCGCTCCGGTGATCGGTACGTTCGGATTAGCTGTAAGACTGGCTCCCTGGTTTCATGCGCACGTTCTCGTCGGTTTATCGGCACGTTATCGGCATGCCCCGCTCACCTGAGATGCCGATATCGAGCGCGTATTGTGCCGACAAACTTCAAGCCAGTACCTGCAATCAGTCAGTACATTGCCAAGTATTCAATGCTGGATCGAAAGGCACCATCGAAACTGGGGCGCATACCTGCCCGTGTAGCCATCGCATCGACGCCCTCCATACCGTTCGTCCCCAAAATCGAACACCAGGAAATATATTGCCTACCGCCTACCTATAGTGCTGAGACAACGTGCGCTAAGCGCTGGCACTAGGGGGAAGACAATGAATTCAACACTGCTGAACCGCACCCTGGCATGGTCCACCTTGATCGGCGCGATATTGGCGGGACCGGCGCAAGCCGCCACTTTCGTGCAGCTGAGCGGTACGACCATAGATTTCTTCTACGACCAGGACTACTGGGGGGTAGGCAATGCCTCGGTGCTGGGCGATAGCATTTCCTTCGATGTCGAAGATTTCAGCACCACCGCGAGAGTGCGCAATAGCACCGGCAGCGCCTCCAGCACCTTGCAGGACAGCACCTTTCCCGGCCTGGTGGCTGTCGCCAAGACCGGCTATCTGCTGACCGGCGAATTGGCGGCCTTGGTAGGTGGCACCTATACCCTGCCCGCCCAGGGCGGCTTCGGCCAGATCCAGAATTACTACGACCTGCACAGCGGCACCTTCAGCGGCGGAAGCTTTATCAGCAGTGGCCTGGTGGGCTACGGCTATTCCTACGCCCTCCAAAATTCCGATGGCGTGGCACCCAGTTCGGGCAGCTTCCTGCCCTCCTCCAATGCCTTTTATACCGGCACCGGCACCCAGCACACGGTTGGGCTGGCCACCACCTTGTCGTCCTGGAGCAATCAGCTGGGTACCGGCAGCAGCACCGCCAACCTGCAGTTGGCTACCTATACCTTCGGCATCACGCCGGCGCCGATCCCGGAACCCAGCCAGCTGGCGATGCTACTGGCCGGCCTGGGCTTGGTGGCCCTGGCGCGGCGGCGGCGCGAACGATAGCCAGCGTCAAACCAACTGCAATAGCTTCCTCACCGGCGTTGGAATACCCGCTTGCAATGCGTCGCTGCGGGTAAACCAGGCGTGATCGTCTTCGGCTACCCGCGCGTCCATTTCCAGCACATCCAAAACCAGGGGACTGATGGTGAGGCGGAAATGGGTGAAGGTATGCACCAGCTCCGGCAGGGCTTCGGCCAGTTCGACCCTTAAGCCCAATCTATCCTGGCAATAAGCGATACCGGCATCGATGGCAGCAGTCTCGGGCAAGCTCCACAAGCCGCCCCAGATGCCGGTGGGTGGGCGCTTCTGCAATAGCCAACGCCCCTGATGCCGCAGCAGCAGCATATAAGTCTCGCGCTCGGGCACGCTCTTTTTCGGCTTACGCGCCGGTAATTCCGCAGTGCAGTCTTCCAGCCTTGCGCGGCAATCGCCGCGCAAGGGGCATGGCTGGCATTGCGGCTTGCTGCGGGTACACAGGGTCGCGCCCAGGTCCATCATGCCCTGGGTAAAGGCGGGCATATCGGTCTCACTGACGGGCAGCAACGATTCGGCCAATGCCCACAGTTGCTTTTCCACTGCCTTTTCACCCGGAAAACCGGCTATGCCGGCCCAGCGGCTCAGTACCCGTTTGACGTTGCCGTCGAGAATGGCGACGCGCTCGCCATAGCAAAAGCCGGCAACAGCGGCCGAGGTAGAGCGGCCGATGCCGGGCAGGGTCTCCAACAGTTGCGCACTGCGGGGGAAAACACCGCCGAAGTAAGTCATCACCTTCTGCGCCGCCGCATGCAGATTGCGGGCGCGACTGTAATAGCCCAGCCCGGCCCAGTGCGCGAGCACCTCGTCCAATGGGGCGGCGGCCAGCGTCGCCACGTCGGGGAAAGTCGTGACGAAGCGCTGGTAATAGGGGATGACGGTGCCTACCTGGGTCTGCTGCAACATGACTTCCGATAGCCAGACCCGATAAGGGTCGGCCACCTGCCAAGGCAGGTCATGGCGGCCATGCAGGCGTTGCCAGCGGGTAAGGCGATCGGCGAAATCGGACATGGAAAGCGGCTACGAATCGGGGAGCCGCGACCGTACAGGGCAATGCGCTAGTCGTCGAGCAGGAAATTGCCGGCGCTGTCCAAATGGCCGCCGGGATTCCAGGCGATCTCCCACAGATAGCCGTCCGGATCGGCGAAATAGCCGCTGCGGCCGCCCCAGAAGGCATCGGCCGCCGGCTTGGGAATCGCGACGCCGGCGGCGGCCAGGCGATTCAGTTCGGCATCGACGTCTTCCGGCTGACGGACGTTATACGCCAGCGCAATACCGGCAAAACCGCTGCGCTCGGCCGGCACCTGGGCATCTTCGGCCAGGGCGGCCAGCGGATAAAGCGCGAATACAAAACCATTCAGCTGGAAGAAGGCCACGCCAGGCTGGCTGCTGGGCGAAAGGGTCCAGCCGAGGATATCGCGGTAAAAAGCCCGCGAGCGTTCCAGGTCGCTGACACCAAGGGTGATGAAACTAAGGCGCGCTTGCATGGATTCGAACCCTCCATCAAAGAACGGCGGCACCTGGCCGCCGTTCAAATCACACTTATTTCACACTGACGTTTTCGAAGTTGTTATTGGTAAACGGACTGGACTTGTAGCCCACCACGTTTTTCTGGCGGGCGATGGTAGTCATCGGTTCAACCAGGCTGACCCAGGGCATTTCGTCGATAAAGACCTTCTGGGCGGCTTCGTACAGCTTGGTGCGCTGCGCCAGGTCGGTGACCCGCTTGGCCTGGTCGACCAGCTTGTCGAATTCCTTATTGCACCAGCGCGAGCGATTTTCGCCGCTCTGCGCCGACGCACAGGTCAGGTTGGGGGTAAGGAAGTTGTCGGGATCACCGTTGTCGCCGGCCCAGCCATAGATGGTGGCGTCGTGTTCGCCCGCCTTGGTGCGTTTTTGCAGTTCAACCCATTCCATCACCACGATCTTGGCCCGGACACCGATCTTGGCCCAATCGGACTGGATCATTTCCGCCGTCAGCTTGGGATTGGGGTTGGTACCGCCGCCAGCATTGCGGACAAACAGGCTCATCTCGAAGCCGGTGGGGAAGCCCGCTTCCTTCAGCAGCTTCTTGGCCTTCTCGATATCGGTCTTGGGCGCGGGAATGGACTTGTTATAACCCCACATGGCGCTGGGCAGCGGCAAGTGGGACGGCACGGCGGAACCGTCGTACACCGCCTTGACGATGGCGTTCTTGTCCAAGGCCAGGCCCAGTGCCTGGCGAACGCGCTTGTCGGCCATGTTCTTGTGCTGGGTATTGAGCGCCAGATAAGCGACGGTCAATGCCCGGTTCGATTCCACCACCAGGTTCGGATCGGCCTTGATCTGCGCGATATCGGCAGGCTTGGGGTAGACCATGATATTGCACTCGCCGCGCTTGAGCTTTTGCGGCCGGACCGAAGCGTCTTCGGTAATGGCGAAGATCAGCTTGTCGCTGCCAGGCTTGCCGCGCCAGTAGACCGGGTTGGCGTCGTAGCGAATCTGCGCGCCCTTGTCGTAGCGCTTGAATACGTAGGGGCCGGTACCGATGGGCAGGGTACCGATCTGGCTGTCCTTGCCTTCGGCGCGCAGTTTCTGGGCGTACTCGGCCGAGACGATATCGGCGAAACCCATGCCCAGGTCGGCCAGAAACGGTGCTTCCGGTTGCGCCAGGACAAACTTGACGCGGTAATTGTCCAGCTTTTCGATCTTCTTGATCAGGGTAGGGAAACCCATATCGCTGGCATAGGGCCAACCTTGCAGGCTGGCCTTGGCGCCCGGGTGCTTGTCGTCGATCATGCGCTGGAAGGTCCACAGCACATCATCGGCATTGAACTCGCGGCTAGGCTTGAACCATTCGGTGCTATGGAATTTCACACCCTTGCGCAGATAGAAAGTGTATTCCAGTGCATCCTTGCTGATCTCCCACTTCTCGGCCAGGGCAGGCAACACCTTGGTGCCGCCCTTTTCGAATTCGACCAGTCGGTTGTAGATGGCTTCCGAGGAAGCATCGTGGGTGGCGGCAGCCGTATACATGCCGCCGTCGAAACCTTCCGGCGAGGCTTCCGAGCAGAACACCAGCGGCTTGGCATGGGCCATGGCCATCATGGCCAGGGCGGCGAGCGAAATTTTTGTCATTTTCATGGGAATCGATCTCATCGTATGCGGATGGCCTGCGGGCAGGCCGGGCTCATGCAAAAAAGGGACAGGCTAGCCTGTCCCTTTCCGCGTTGCGGCAGGTCTTACTTGATGGAAACGCCGTAGAAGGACATCAGACCGAACGGGCTGATCTTGAAGCCTTCCACTTTCTTGCTCACCGGTACATTGACCGTCGAGTGGGCGATGGTGGTCCAAGGCATTTCCCGCTTGAAGATTTCCTGCGCCTTGCCATACAGCTCGGTGCGCTTCTTCACATCGGTGGTGCGCTTGGCATCGGTCACCAGCTTGTCGAATTCCTTATCGCACCATTGCGCATAGTTACCGCCACCGACGGCATCGCAGCTCAAGTTGGTACCCAGCCAGTTGTCGGGATCGCCATTGTCGCCGGTCCAACCGAACATGCCGGTATCCTGCTCACCCGCCTTGGCGCGCTTGAGGTACTCACCCCATTCGTAGCTGGTGATCTTGGCCGTTACACCGATCTTGGCCCAGTCGGCCTGGATCATTTCCGCCATCAGCTTGGCGTTGGGGTTGTACGGGCGCTGAACCGGCATGGCCCACAGCGAGATCTCGAAGCCATTCGCCAAACCGGCCTTGGCCAGCATGGCCTTGGCGGCTTCCACATTGTAGCCGGCGTCCTTCAGGTTCTTGTTGTAGGACCATTGGGTAGGCGGCATGGGGTTGGTGGCCGGCTGGCCGGAACCCTGGTAGACCGCGTCGATAATGGCCTTCTTGTTGATGGCCATATCCAGGGCACGGCGCACGGCGACGTTTTCCAGCGGCTTGTGCTTCACGTTGTAAGCGACATACCCGACATTGAAGCCAGCCTGGCTCAACACATTGATCTTCGGATCGGCCTTCAGCACGGCGATATCGGCCGGCTTGGGCTGGAAGGCGACATCACATTCGCCGGCCTTCAGCTTTTGTGCCCGCACGGCGCTGTCGGTGGTGATGGCAAACAGCAGGTTGTCGATCTTGACTTCACCCTTGCGCCAGTATTCCTTATTGGCGGTGAAGCGGATGATCGCGTCTTTCTGGTAGCTCTTGAACACGAACGGACCGGTGCCGATCGGAGCCACATTGATTTGGGACGGCTTGCCGGCCTTCAACAGGCTATCGGCGTATTCGGCCGAATGCACCGATGCGAACGACATGGCCAGGTCGGCCAGGAAGGCGGCATCAACGGTCTTGAGAGTGAACTTGACGGTCTGTGGGTCGATCTTCTCCACCTTGGCCAGCGTGCCGTCCAGGCCCATATCGGTGAAGTAAGGGAATTCGGTGGCGTAGGCCTTGCGATAAGGATGGTCGGTCTTCAGCATGCGCTCGAAGGTGAACACCACATCATCGGCGTTGAAGTCGCGGCTGGGCTTGAAAGTTTCGTTGCTATGGAACTTTACGCCCTTGCGCAGGTAAAACGTATAGCTCAGGCCATCGGGGCTGACTTCCCACTTTTCCGCCAGGCCGGGAATCACGCGGGTAGCGCCGCGCTCGAATTCCACCAGACGGTTGAAGATGGTTTCGGCGGTGGCGTCAAAATCAGTGCCGGCCTGGTATTGACCAGGATCGAAACCGGCCGGGCTGCCTTCGGAACAATATTTCAGCGTAGTCGCGGCGGATGCGCCAGTAGCGGCGAAAGCCGTGGCAAGCGCGAAAGACAACACGGTAAGACGCTTCATCGTAGTTCACCTCGTGGGTTGAGTTGTTGCGTACAACTGACTGCGGGGGTGCCGCATTGGCGCAAAAAGGTAACACAGCTGCACAGGTGAAAACAGCCGCACAAGGCGGCTGTTGCGCTACTGCTTCCTTACTACAACGCTTCCCACCGAATATCCGGCGCCGAAACTGGAAATCACCCCCACCTCGCCAGGGGCCAGATCGCCGTGTAGATGAAATGCAATGATGGAGCCGGCGCTGGAGGTGTTCGCATACCGGTCCAGGATCACCGGTGCTTCCTCGGGGCTGGGGTCACGCTCCAGCAAGCGCTTGGCGATCAATTGGTTCATGCTGAGATTGGCTTGGTGCAGCCAGAAACGCTTCACCAAGGCCGGCGCCAATTCCAGGCTGGCAAGGTGGGAAGCGATATGGTCCGCCACCATGGGGCAGACTTCCTTGAATACCTTGCGGCCTTCCTGGACGAACAATTTGTCGCGCAGGTCGCCGGTTCTATCTTCGGCACGATTGAGAAAACCGGCATTGTTGCGGATATTGTTGGAGAACACCGTCGCCAGGCGGGTGCCGACAATCTCATACCCGGCCACCGCGGCCAGTTCGGCCCGCTCCACCACCACTGCGGTGCAGACATCGCCGAAAATGAAATGGCAGTCGCGATCACGCCATTCCAGGTGAGCCGAACAGATTTCCGGATTGATCATCAATACCGCACGGGCCGAGCCGGTTTTCACCGCATTGGCGGCCTGCTCGATACCAAAGGTGGCGGAGGAACAGGCGACGTTCATATCGAACGCCCAGCCGTCGATGCCCAGCGCTTGCTGCACTTCAATGGACATGGCGGGGTAGGCCCGCTGCATATTGCTGGCGGCACAGATGACGCCATCGATATCGGCCGCCGTCCGGCCGGCACGCTCAAGTGCCTGGCGCGCCGCCGCAACGGCCATTTCGGCCATGACCGACAATTGCTCATTGCCGCGCGGCGCGATCTGCGGACACATGCGGGTGGGGTCCAATACGCCTTCACGATCCACCACATGGCGTTGTTTGATACCGGACGCTTTTTCGATGAATTCGACCGAACTATCGGTCAGCGGCTGCAGCTCGCCGGCTGCGATGCGTTCGGCATTGGCGGCGTTCTGCAGACGGACATATTCGTTGAAACTGGCCACCAGCTCGGCATTGCTGATGGTAAACGGCGGCGTGTAAAGACCGGTGCCGGTAATGACGGCTTGGAACATGGCTGAGCCCTTGATCTGACCTTGGGAGCCCGCTTCGAGCAAGCGGTAGAATGGCGCGATGATAGCAGATAGGAATACGCCCCCAACCTGCATTCAAATAGTGCTCAAAGCCTTACCCGCTAAGCATCAACGCGGATTGGCGACCTCGACCAGCGTGGGCTGCAGCATAGTCAGCAAATCCTGGGGCGCCAAGCTCACCAGAAAACCGCGCTTGCCGCCATTGAGATAGATCCGCTCAAGATCGAGAATGGACTTCTCCAGGAACACCGGCAAGGGTTTGCGGGTACCCAGTGGCGAAGTGCCGCCGACCAGATAGCCGGTATGGCGATTCGCCGTTTCGGCCGTGCACGGCTCGATATGCCGGCGGCCGGCTTGACGGGCCAGATTGCGGGTGGAGGTCTCGCAATCGCCATGCATCAGTACGATCAAGGGCTGCCTGGATTCGTCCTCCATCACCAGCGTCTTGATCACCGCATGCTCGTCCACGCCAAGCTGGCGCGACGACTCCGCCGTCCCGCCTTTTTCCAGATAGTCGTAAAGATGCTCGGCATAACTCACCCCGTGCTGGCGCAGCACGCGGATAGCAGCGGTGACGGGGGATTTGGACTGGCTCATGGCGCGCATTATATGCGACAGCGAGGCGACGATCGGAATACGTGCCGTTGCAGTGGGGCGGGCCGGTCTTGCCGGCCCGCCCCACACGACTTTACTTGTACTTGGCGCTCAACTTGGCGGACGTACCGTCTTTGTCCATCGCCTTGATCGCGTCATTCAGCTTGGCGATCACGTCATCGCCCACCCCAGGATTACAGGCCAGATACATTTGGCTATCCTTGGGGTCGCCCACCGCCAATACGGGTTTGATGCCGCCTTTCATGCCCTCGCGTGCCGCCTTGTAGGGGCCGCTATTGGCGCCTGCTACCCACAGGTCGATGCGGCCGGATGTCAGTTTCGGCAGGTTTTGGGTATCGGTTACCACCCGTTCGAGTTTGATCCCCTGCTTCTCGACGAAATCGCCATAGGCGTCGCCGTTATACGCACCCACTTTGTACTTCTTGGCATCGGCCACGCTGGCCAATTTGATCGGGCTGCTGGTAAGGGCAAACAGGCTGATCTGGTCGGCGACCAGCGGGCCTACCCATTTGAATGATTTTTCCCGCTCCGGCGTCCGTACCGCCGAATAGACACATACATCGGCCTGGGTCTTGGCCATGTTCAGCGCCCGCTCCCATGGCAACAGCTCGATCGTGATCGTCACGCCAGCCCGCTTGGTCGCCTCCTGCAGAATCTCCGTGGATATCCCGGTCACTTTTTTCTGCTCGAACATATTGAAGGGAGGGTAGTCCTCGGTGGTGAAGGTCAGCGCTTGGGCGCTGCCCGCCAGCAACCCCAGGGCGGTAGTGAACAGGAGGGAGCTGCGTAACTGCATGGTGATCTCCTTGGCTAGGTAACGTCGCCCAGCGGGCCACGAGGCTTTAACATTAGACGCTGCTTCGCCTCCACCAAAGCCCGCGGATGGCATGCACGCCGTGCGGCACGCCCGCATCGGGACTAGAATCGCGGCAGTTTCCATCGAAAGCCGCCATGTCCTCCGCCCCCATCGCCCCTGCCTATCGCCAACTTGGGGCCGCCTTCTTCAGCGAGGTCGAACCGACACCGCTCGCCTCCCCGCGCATGCTGGCCTGGAATGGCGCGCTGGCCGAAGAACTGGGCCTGGTACCACAAGGCGACGATGCCGCCGCAATATTTGCCGGCAACCAGCCGCTGATCGCACAAACACCGATCGCCACCGTCTATTCCGGCCACCAGTTCGGCGTCTGGGCGGGTCAGCTGGGCGACGGCCGCGCAATATTGCTGGCGGAGATCGGCGGCCAGGAAGTCCAGCTCAAGGGCGCCGGTCCGACACCCTATTCACGCCGCGCCGATGGCCGCGCCGTGCTGCGTTCGTCGATACGCGAGTATCTCTGCTCCGAAGCCATGCATGGGCTGGGTATTCCCACCACCCGGGCGCTGGCCCTGGTCGGCTCGCCCGAACCGGTCTGGCGCGAAACGCAAGAAACCGCTGCGGTCGTAACCCGGGTCGCCCCCAGCTTTTTACGCTTCGGCCATTTCGAACATTTCTTTTATGGCGACGACCACGCCAGTCTGCGCCGCTTGTGCGATTTCGCCATTTCCCGCTACTTCCCCAGCTGCCAGTCCGCTGCGGAACCGGTGCAGGCCATGCTGGAGGAAGTCATCGCGCGTACCGCCAGCCTGATCGCCCGCTGGCAGGCGGTGGGGTTTTGCCATGGCGTGATGAACAGCGACAATATGTCGCTGCTGGGCCTGACCCTCGATTACGGCCCGTTCGGCTTTCTGGATGGATTCGATGGCGGCCATATCTGCAATCACTCCGATCACAGCGGCCGCTACGCTTATGGCAACCAGCCGCAAATCGGCCTGTTCAATCTGCATTGCCTGGCGCAAGCGCTCTTGCCCCTCCTGGACCGCGATGCGGCGGTGGCGGCGCTGAAAGGCTACCAGCCACTGTTCGAAGCGGAACTGTCCGAGCAGTTCAGCGCCAAGTTGGGCTTGGCCAGCCGTGAAACGGAGGACTGGGACTTATTGATCCGGCTGTTCGATCTGCTGCAAGCCGGCCGGACCGATTGGACGATTTTCTGGCGACAGCTCAGCGCCTTCGATACAAATGAAGGTGCCGCGAACACGGCAATCCGCGACCTGTTGATCGACCGCGACGCTTTCGACGCCTGGACCCGCGACTACCGCGCCCGGCTGCTGCGCGAAGGCAGCGTGGACCAGGCGCGACATATCGCCATGCAGGCGGTCAACCCGAAATACATCCTGCGCCAGCACTTGGCCGAACAGGCGATCCGCCAGGCGCAACAAGGTGACTACGCCGTGTTGGAACGTTTACGGGAAATACTGTCGCGGCCATTCGACGAGCAAATGGAATCGGACGAATATGCTCAATTACCACCGGACTGGGCCGCCGGCTTATCGGTAAGTTGCTCATCCTGATGGTTGTATTTCGCATTGATGGCATCCTCAAGCCCCGTTATTAGCGCTTCGCGTTTTGACGGGTCCAAATCCTGATATTGATTAATTTTTTCCACCCTCGCGACATAAGAATTCGCAAAATTCAAAAATTCCCTTGTACTGAGCGAATGGCCGGCACCGCTGCCGCGCCCTAAAGGGATATATGACGCCTCGATCCGTTCGGCGGCAATCACCGCTTGTGAAATTGGAGCCGCCAACTGACCCTCAATCGGGTTCTGCCCCACCGAGATAGCCTGATTAAAAATATGAGATAATAAAGAATAATTCGGTCCGCTTCCATTGATCATCGCTCACACTCCTTTTATATCGCATATGAAATGTTCAAATATTCCCACAGTTTTTCACGCTGTCGATATATAAGCTTATTTAAGCCAGCCGAATGCGCTTCGGCTTATCTGCCGGAATCTTACATTTTTCTTCAACTTGATTCGCTAATCCAACCATGGGTACATCTCGGCTGGTCAGCATGCCCCGCTGCGTCTACAACATAAGCGAAGTGCCAGGCGATTGATTGCCCTGGCCACGCCGGACGCCACATCCCGTCGCGCCAGGCAAGCGAGGAAAGGAAGCACGATGAGATCTCTAATCCTGGCGGTCGGCCTGGGCTGCGCCACCCAAGCATGGGCCGACACCGTCACCATCGGCGCGGAAGACGATTGGGCGCCGTATTGCGCCAAGGTGGGCAACGAAGCAAAGGGCTTCGCCGTCGATATCGTGCGCGAGGCGTTCAAGGCGGCCGGCGTGGACGTCAAGTTCGCCGTGGTGCCCTATGCGCGCTGCATGTCCGAGGCCAAGGACGGCAAGCTGGCCGGTTGTTTCGATGCAGCCCGCAACAGCCTGCTGGAAAACGACTATCTATGGCACGCCAAACCCATGTTTACCGCTGCCATCAATATCTACGCCCCGGCGGATTCCAAGGAAAGCGGTCTGCGTCCCAAGGATCTGGAAGGCAAGGACGTGGCGGTGACCAACAATTATGAATACGGCGACGATTTCGACCGCAATACCAGGATCAAGCGCAGTGTATCGAACCAGGATGAGCAGGGATTTCGCAAGTTGCTGGCCAAGCGGGTGCAATACATGGTGGCCTATGAGAAGGTCGCCAACGATATCTTTGCCAAGAACAAGGCCGACTTCACCGGTAAATTCAACGTGGTCGGCACGACAGCCGAACCGGGTCTCTATATCGCCTTCTCCAAGAAGACGCCGGACGGCGCCAAGTACCTGGAAAAATTCAACCAGGGACTGGAAACGATACGCAAGAACGGTAAATACAAGACTATCGAGGCAGCGTACCCCTAAATCACGCCCAGCCAACGCATCGACGATTGGCGCCGCCTGAAATCGGCGGTGCCAACGATATATCTTTGTTCGTCCCCTGCCACCATAAGCCAGCCTGCTAAGCTCGCGCCGACGGGCAGCGCCGCTAGCGCACGGCTGCCTCCCCCATCCCCATTTACGGAGCCGCTATGAAAACCAAAGCAGCCGTTGCCTGGCACGCAGGCGCAGCGTTGACGATAGAAGAAGTGGACCTGGCCGGCCCGCGCGCGGGCGAGGTGCTGGTGGAAATCAAGGCCACCGGCATTTGCCATACCGATTACTACACCTTATCGGGCGCCGATCCGGAAGGTTTGTTTCCCGCCATCCTTGGCCATGAAGGCGCCGGCATCGTCACCGAGGTCGGCGCCGGCGTCACCACGCTCAAGCCTGGCGACCATGTCATCCCGCTCTATACCCCCGAGTGCCGGCAGTGCAAGTTCTGCCTGTCGCGCAAGACCAATCTGTGCCAGGCCATCCGCGCCACCCAGGGCAAGGGCCTGATGCCGGACGGTAGCTCGCGCTTTTCGCTGGATGGCCGGCCGATCTTCCACTACATGGGGACGTCCACTTTCGCCAACCATATCGTGGTGCCGGAAATCGCGCTGGCCAAGATCCGCGACGATGCACCCTTCGACAAGGTTTGCTACATCGGCTGCGGCGTCACCACCGGCGTGGGTGCGGTGATCTTTACCGCCAAGGTGGAAGCCGGCGCCAATGTAGTGGTGTTCGGCTTGGGCGGCATCGGCCTGAATGTCATCCAGGGCGCCCGCATGGTAGGGGCGGACAAGATCATCGGCGTCGATATCAATCCGCGCCGCGAGGCCTTGGCGCGCAAGTTCGGCATGACCCATTTCATCAATCCGAGCGCAGTCGAAAACGTGGTCGACCATATCGTCCAACTGACCGACGGCGGCGCCGACTACAGCTTCGAATGCGTGGGCAATACCAAGCTGATGCGCCAGGCGCTGGAGTGCTGCCACAAGGGTTGGGGCAAATCCATCATCATCGGCGTGGCCGAGGCCGGCGCGGAGATCAGTACCCGCCCCTTCCAGCTGGTGACCGGCCGGGAATGGAAGGGCTCGGCCTTCGGCGGCGCCCGTGGCCGCACCGATGTGCCCAGGATCGTGGACTGGTATATGGAGGGCAAGCTGAACATCGATGACCTGATTACCCATACCCTGCCGCTGGAACGCATCAATGAAGGTTTTGAACTAATGAAATCGGGCGAGTCCATCCGCTCAGTGGTCTTGTATTAGGAGATCATCTCAGAAAAAAGAAAAAAGCTTCGGTGCTACAAGGACGCGCCGGAAGCGGACATAGTTCGCAGTTCGGCGCACCGCATCCCGACAGTTGATTGAGTAGCACGACATTCCGGACATCGATAGGCCATGAGATGAGAATTGAATCTCAGCGCTGACGGTAAACGATAGCTAGAGCTGAAACGAGTGACCCTCGCAAACTGCGATTTGTTTCGCGAAACTAATCTCTTGATTTGCCCTCCCACAACACGGATTATTTGCATCTGTAATGGGAGGCACACATGGCTATCGTCATCGAAGACCTACAACTGGAACGGCTAGCGCAGCAGATCGCTACTGCCGAGGGCGTGAGCGTCACAGAAGTTGTTCGCGAGGGATTGATGTCCCTGGCGGGTTTGCGTGGGCTGCCGGCGAAAAAGCCCGCGCTCCGGGAACGGCTGACCGCGCTGGCGAGGGAAGTCGATGCGGTCCCGCATCGACCTAGCGATGGCCGTAGCGACAACGACATTCTGGGTTACAACGAGCACGGCACATGGTAATCGATACGTCGGCTGTGCTGGCCTGGCTCAAGCAGGAGCCAGAGCGTGAGCGCATCATCACCGCTCTGGAGGTGCACAAAGTCTGCCGCATTTCGGCGGTCAGTCTGCTGGAAGCGCATATCGTAGTCAGGGCGCGCGAGCACCCGACCATGCTGGGAAAACTGCAGCGCTTCCTGGAGGAAATAGGTGCCACTGTGACGCCCTTCGACGAGCGCCAAGCCCGCCTCGCCGACGTAGCCTTCCTTCGCTATGGCAAAGGGCAAGGCCATCCGGCCCAACTAAATTTCGGCGACTGCGCGGTATATGCCTTATCCAAGTCGCTGGACGAACCCTTGTTATTTGTTGGCAACGACTTCTCGCAAACGGACATCGAGAAATGTTGATCGCTATGCGCATGTCTCGACGCACGACCAGACGCCGCATTTGAAGCAAGATACGCTGGTGTCTCGCTCGGTTCGGGGTGCTGCAGCGATAGCTGGGACACCCCAAAAATAGACGTTTAGCCAAGCGGCGAGCCTGGTGCCTCCTCCCCGCCGCCGCCGGCAAGGAAGGAATGGCACGATGAAATGCTTGAACGAACACGCCTGCTTCGGCGGCAAGCAAGGCTTTTACCAACACGACTCCAGCGAAATCGGGCTGCCCATGCGGCTGGGTGTCTATCTGCCACCGCAAGCCGAACAGGGGCCAGTGCCCGGCCTGATCTACCTGGCCGGGCTCAGCTGCAATGAGGAAACTTTTCTCATCAAGGCCGGTGCCCAGCGCTATGCGGCCGAGCACGGTCTGGCCTTGATCGCGCCGGATACCAGCCCGCGCGGCGCGAATGTACCAGGAGAAACCGACCATTGGGATTTTGGCCTGGCGGCCGGCTTTTACCTGGATGCCACCGAAGCCCCCTGGTCCACCCATTACCGCATGGAAAGCTATATCGTGCGGGAATTGCCCCGTCTGCTCGGCAGCCAGCTGCCGATACGCAGCGATTGCCTGGGCTTGTTCGGCCATTCGATGGGCGGACATGGCGCGCTTACCCTGGCCTTGCGCCATCCCGGTGCATTCCGCACGCTGTCGGCCTTTGCCCCCATTGCCGCCGCCAGTGACTGTCCCTGGGGTGAAAAAGCCTTCAGCGGCTATCTGGGCAGCGATCGCAGCAACTGGCTGAGCCATGATGCCAGCGCCTTGATGGCGGCCTCGATGGCGCCCTATCCCGGCGGCATCTTGATCGACCAGGGTTTAAACGACCGTTTTTTGACGGAGCAATTGCAGCCGGAACGCTTCGAGGCCGCCTGTCTGACAGCTGGCCAGCCGCTGACCTTGCGTAACCATCCGGGCTACGACCACGGCTACTTCTTTATCTCGTCCTTTATGGCCGACCATATCGCCCATCATGCGAAGGGCTTGAACGACAGCTAAAGCATCCCGCGCAACACCGCCGCCATCTTGACCGCCGCCAATCGCAGCGTGGCATCGTCCACGCCGGCATAACCCAGCACCAGGCCGGGAAAAGGTGGCTGTCCCTGGCAATAAGGCGTCAAGGGTTGGGCGGTGATGCCGGCGCTCGCCAGTAAGGCGCTGATCGCCAGGTCGTCGCTGCCGGGCGGCAAGCGCGCGCAGACATGCATGCCGGCCTCCCCGCCCAATAGCGGCAAAGCACCGCCCAGTTGTTCGCACAAGGTGTCGCGCAGCTTGGCTTGGCGGCGTGCATAGATGGTGCGCATCTTGCGCAGGTGCGAGCCGAAATGCCCCTCGCCGATAAAGTCGGCCAGCGCCGCCTGTACCACGTAGTCGCTCTCGCGATATAGCCGCGCCTGCAAGCGGCGCAGGGGATCGACCAGCTCGATCGGCGCCACCAGGTAGCCCAGCCGCAAAGCAGGAAACATGGTCTTGCCGAAGGTGCCCAGATACAGCACCCGACCGCTGCGGTCCAGTCCCTGCAAGGCTGCCAGGGGCCGTCCCTGATGGCGGAATTCGCCGTCGTAATCGTCTTCGAGTATCCAGGCATCATGCCTCGCCGCCTCCGCCAGCAAGGACTGCCGGCGCGCCAGGCTCATGACCGCGCCCAGCGGGTATTGATGCGAGGGGGTGACATAGATCAAGCGCGGTTTAGGGTAGTCCGCGCCCATCCAGTTCATGCCCTGTTCGTCCAGCGGCAGGGGCGTCACACGCAGACCGGCCGCCTGCCAGGCCGTTCGGGCGCCAAGGTAGCCCGGATCTTCCATCCAGGCCACGTCACCGGCATCCGCGACCGCGCGCGCGACCAGGTCCAGTGTCTGCTGCATACCGCCGGTGATCAGTATCTGTTCCGCACTGCAATCCACCGCCCGCGACAGGCGCAAGTGTTCGGCCAGCACGGTCTTCAGCTCGGCATGGCCGCCCTCGGTGCGGTAGTCGAAATCGGCGGGCGAGCTGGCGCGCTGACGCTGATGCAGATGGCGCTGCCACTGCGTCCACGGAAAAGCCGCCAGATCCGGCAAGCCCGGCATAAAAGCGGGCCCGGCCGGTTCGGCTCGCCGGGTCAGGGTGGGCAGCAGCTGCCTGGCGCGACTCGACAATCCCGGCGTGCCTTGTTGCCGAGCCGGTGATGGCGGCCGCTCCGGCACTGCTTCCGGCAATACCGCCGTCACGAAGGTGCCGGCCCCGCCCCGGCCATGGCAATACCCTTCGGCGCACAGTTGTTCATAGGCGTGCAGGACGGTATTGCGCCCCAAACCCAGTTCCTCGGCCAGGCCCCGGCTGGCGGGCAAGGTCGAGCCGGCCGGCAGCTTGCCCGCCAGGATCGCCGCACGCAGCGCGCGATAGAGCTGGCGATGCAAGGCTTCCCGTGCATCGCGGTCCAGCCCGGCCAGCAGATATTCGCTGAGTGCCGTTAAATTGGTTCCATCTGGTAGTCGCATTCTGGTACTCGTCGAAGGGCCATTAGCCATTTACGCTGTCGTTCTCCACCCGTCAACGGCATCACCCAACTTTTCGGAAACCCGCCATGAGCCATCAGTTCGCGCAGACCCCTCTTACCCGCGTCCGCCGCGCCGCCCTGCGCGCGGACTATGACCGGGAAACCGTGCACGCCATCCTCGACAGCGCCTATGTCTGCCATATCGCCTTCGCCGTGGATGGCCAGCCCCACTGCATTCCCACCGCCCACTGGCGTATCGGCGACACCTTGCATATCCACGGCAGCAATGGCAGCCGGCTGCTTCGGGCACTGGCGGAAGGCGCGGCGGCCTCGGTCTGCGTCAGCCATGTCGATGGCCTGGTCCTGGCCCGGTCGGCTTTCCATCATTCCATGAACTACCGCTCGGCGATGATCTACGGCCGCTTTGAACCGGTTGTCGATGAAGCGGAAAAAATGGCCTCGCTGGTCGCCTTCATGGAGAAGGTCTCTCCCGCGCGCTGGCCCACTGTACGTCCGCCGAACAGCAAGGAGATGGCCGCCACCTTTATGCTGGCAATGCCCATCGTGGAAGCAGTGGCCAAGCTGCGTAGCGGACCGCCCATAGACGACGAGGCCGATATGGACTGGCCGGTATGGGCCGGCGTCATGCCGCTGGAAACCCGTTTCGGTGAACCGATCGCTGCGGTAGCCACGCCGACAGTCGCGGTATAGGTCTGCGCGCCACACAAATTGCAGCAAGGCGCGGTTGCCATGTGCTTGTAACCGGCGCCTTGCTATGCTGCGCGCCACGCCCCCCCCCGGAACCCGCCATGCCCGCCCCGCTTGCCGGTTTGACCGTCCTGGATTTTTCGCCGCTGCTGCCAGGCCCGTTCGCCACCCGGATATTGGCCGACCTGGGCGCCAAGGTCATCCGCATCGAATCGCCGGATCGTCCGGACCTGGTCCGGCAGGGCCCGCCCTTCGTGGCAGGCGTGGCGGCCGGCCATGCCTATCTGAACCGCAACAAACAGAGTCTGGCCCTGAACCTGAAAGCGCCTGGCGCGCTGGCCGCGGTGCTTCGGCTGGTGGTCCAGGCGGATGTGCTGGTGGAGCAATTCCGTCCCGGCGTCATGGCGCGGCTGGGCCTGGATTACACCACCTTGCAAGCCCACAATCCCCGCCTGGTCTATTGCTCGATCACCGGTTACGGCCAGACCGGGCCGCTGCGCGACCGCGCCGGCCACGATATCAACTATCTGGCCTTGACCGGCCTGTCCGCCGGCTCCGGCCGCCAGCAAAGCGGACCGCCGCCGCAGGGGCTACAAGTCGCCGACGTGGCAGGCGGTTCCCTCCATGCGGTGATCGGCATTCTGGCGGCGCTGCGGCAACGCGAGCAGGACGGCCTGGGCCAGCACATCGATATCTCCATGAGCGATTGCGCCTTCCATTTGAATGCGCTGGCCGCGGCCGGCCAATTGGCGGCCGATTGCGATACGCCGGCCGAAGGCGGTTTGCTCAACGGCGGCAGCCACTACGACTACTACCGCTGCCGGGATAATCGCTGGCTGGCCGTCGGCAGCCTGGAGCCGCCCTTCCTGATAGCGCTCTGCCAGGCCATCGGCTTGCCCGAGCTGGCGGCCCGCTTCGGCATCGATCCGGCCCAAGCCAAGCGGCAACTGGCGGCTCGCCTTGCCGAGCAGGATCGCGCCAGCTGGGAAGCGGTGTTCGCCTCGGTGGATGCTTGCGTGGAACCGGTGCTGAGCCTGCCGGAAGCGCTGGACAGCGAATTGGCCAGGGCGCGTGGCTGGGTGGTGGACGTTGCCATCGGCGACGATACGGTGCGCCAACCGGCCATGCCTATCCGTTTTTCCCGCGCCGAAGCCGTATATGGCCAGGCGGGTGGCGCGGTGGGCGAACACGGCCGGACGATCCTGCGCGAAGCCGGGCTGGATGAAATGGAAATTGCAGCATTGCAGGCGGCCGGCGCGCTGGGCCCCGCATGCGATGCCGATTTGCAGCAATAACCCTGTTTATCAAGCCGGATAAAAAAATCCAAATATCCACGGCTTGATCCCATGAACCAATCGCCGGCATCTGGACCGTGTCGGCGAGCCTGTAGCACCCGAGTCCGATCACAATTCCCAGGAGGAAGTTTTAAAAATGAAACACGCGTACCTTAAATCGGCGCTGCTCTGTGCGCTCGTAAGCAGCTCGCTGACCGCCGCCGCCATCCCCAACGGCGACGGCTGGCGCTGGCAGACCGGCTTGAAGCTTACCCCCTCGGCCGTGCTGGACTATCGCGGCCAGCGGATAGAAGACCACCCCCGCAGCGATTACCGGAAAGTCACGGAAGCACGCGACAAGCTTTACGCCGAGCTCAAGCAAGGCCTCTATAGCCGCGTGCAGGCCGAATTGGCCCACGAGTCGGGTTATCGTTGGCATACCGTCGAAATCCGCGGTCCTATCCAGCTGGCGATCACGCCCTCCAATACCGGCGTGGGACCGAATGTTTCGCTGGGCCAGTTCTCGGCGGAACTGCGCACCAATTTCAAGCAGTCCTGGGGCCCCTTCTCGGCGGAATGCACGGTATCGGCCAATACCGGGACGCTGAATCTGTCCGGCAATCTGGACGTGATCAATGGCATGCTGGCCAATCTGCGCATTGTCGATCTGCAGCCCAGTACCGGCCGCGATTGTTCCAGCAGTTTTTCCTGGATTCCCATCCTCGGCCAGATCACCGATCGCTTCTTGAATAAACAGGTCGATTCCATGCTGAACGGCGCCTTCAGCCAGGTGATGGGCCGGGCGCAGGACACCTTCGCGCCGGTCAAGTTCGCGGGGCTGAACACGGCGATTCCCGCCGGCAAATATATGTACGGCTCCTTCGATGCCGGCCAATATGTCACCAATAACCTGAGCCATCTGATATCGCAGACCCATGTCGTGGTCCGCTTCAGCGAGCCGCGGACCCGCCTTAGTCCGCGGACCCTGCCGCCCGAAGGCGACAACCAGGTGACAGAGCTGGACGAGGCATTCAGCATCACGTTCCCAAGCGCTGCCAATGGGAATATCGGCTTTACGGTCTATGACCAAACGCTCTTCAATCGGTATTGGGAATGCCGGCCGATGAAGCCGATCTGCCAACCGCCTCAAGATCAATAGGCGATTAGCGGGGAAGCCGGACAGTTCGACAAGGGCATGCGGTACGCCCTTGCCGGCTTCCCTTCACACGCCCAAGCGCCCCGCCAGCACCACTACCTGGGGCGCGATCTCCCCGGCCCACTCCGCCGGCGTGAGCCGGTAGGCCGGGCCGCTGCAGCTTAGTGCCATGGCCGGCAAGCTGCCCGCGATCGGCGCGGCGACGGCGTGGATATCCGGTTCGAATTCCCCGAATGAGGCACAGAAGCCATCGCGGCCGAATGCCTCGCGCGCGCCCTGCAAGCGTTCAGCCAAGGCAGGCCAGCGCGGCCCGTATTCCGCCGCCAGCTGTTCGTCCAGCAGCGTGCGTTCCATCTGCGGCAGCGCCAGATAGAGCGCCCGCCCGATCGCCGTGGTGGCCAGCGGCACGGTCGAACCGATTTCCAGGCGGATACCGACACGGGTCGGCGCCCGGCAGGTTTCCACATAGACCACCCGCGTCCCCTGCCGCACGCCCAGCGTGACCGCCAGGCCATTGGCTTCCGACAATTTGCGCATGGGTTCGCGCGCGCGCTCGCGCAGGTCCAGTCCGGCCAGGGCGGCGAAACCCAGGGTAAGCACGGCCGGTGCCGGGTGGTAACGCCCCGCGCCATCCTGGCTAAGGTAGCCCAGCTTGCACAGGGTATGGGTCAGCCGGGAGACGGTGGATTTGGGCAAGCTGCAACGCTGCGCCAATTCGGTATTGCCGAGGGCACGATCACCGGCCTTGAACGCGGCCAATACATCCAGACCGCGCGCCAGCGCGGTAACAAATAAGCGGTCGGTCTCGTCGATCGGATCAGGCATGTAAGGGTTCCACGGGAACGTTGGGCTAGCGAGGTTGAGAGGGTACAGACTTGCCGGCAAATGTTGCAGCAATGTAACAATCGGACAAGCAAAAGTTCCGCCGACCACACTTGAAGATACCACTTCATCCCATTGTTTTTATTAGCAATATATCGTTTTTTCCGCATATACGACTGTGTTGCACCCCCGTTCACACCGAACCATTAGGGTTTCCCTAATGAGATGATGGCGCCCAGCGCAAAACCCGGTCGGGCGTACGTCAGCCCCACCTTTTGCCGGGTGGACAAGCATGAGATTGGCTATCCGCCTGGCGTTTATACCGAAGTCGGCATCTTCCGCTGACAGCAATTGGAGATACACCACGTGATGCAACTTACGAAAATTGCCCAGGCAGTACTGGCGCTGGGTGCCGGCATAACGCTCGCCTTCGCTGCGGATGCACAGCCGCCCGTCGAGAAGATCGAAGTCACCGGCTCCAATATCAAACGCGTCAACCGCGAAACGGTTTCGCCGGTTACTTCCTACAACCGCGAAGACATCGCCCGTTCCGGCGCGACCTCGGTCATCGACGTGATGCGCAAGCTGACCGCCGCCGGCGGTAACGGCGGCGAAGCCACCGGTGCCGGTTCCTTCCGCAATGGCGCATCCAACGTGGAATTGCGTCAACTGCCCACCCTGGTGCTGCTGAACGGCTTCCGCCTGCCGAGCTCCGGTTCCGACTCCTACAACGGCCAGACCTCGGTCGACCTGAACAGCATCCCGCTGGCGGCCATTGAGCGCATCGACGTGCTGAAGGACGGCGCTTCCGCCATTTACGGTACCGACGCGGTCGGTGGCGTGGTCAACTTCATCCTGCGCAAGGACTTCAAGGGCCTGGAACTGTCGTCCTCCTACGGCAAGACCACCCATGGCGATGGCGACACCGCCAAGGCCGCGATCAGCGGCGGCTTCGGCGATCGCGCCGAGCAGAAATTCAATGTCAGCTACACCCTGTCGTTCGAAAACCGCAAGGCCATCAATGCAGCCGATCGCGATTGGACCCGCTCCAAGACCGGCGACTTCCGCGACAAGCCGGGCGGCCTGATCCAGGGCGGCGTGTACGGCGCCAAGGGCACCGACCCGGGCACCCTGTCGCTGGGCGGTTCGCAGCGTATGCCGGATCCAGAATGTGCAGCCGACCATATCCGTCCTTACCCGAATGCACCGGAATGGGGCGCCTCGCCAACCCGCAACGCCTGTTTCTATACCCAGGCCGAAGGGGAAGAACTGCTGCACCCGCAGACCCGTTACAGCGGCCTGATCACCGGTAACTGGGACATCACGGACAATCTGACGGCTTATGGCCATCTGTTCTATAACAACTTCGACTCGAAGATCCTGGGCAACCCGGCCTGGATCCAGAATCGGGATCGCTCCAACGTTCTGCTGGTATCCAAGGACAATACCGCCATCAACCCCTATGGCGTTGACGTGCGCGTCCGCCGCCTGTTCCAATCCGAAGAAGGCGGCATCCACTCCAAGGTCAAGACGACCTGGATGGTCGGGGGCTTGAAGAGCCAACTGGGCGACTGGGAATTGGAAGGCTCCGTCGGCAGCGGTACCGAGAAGGGCCATATCCGCACCCTTGGCACCTTTATGCACGACAAGCTGCATGATTACCTGGAAGCGGGCAAATACAATCCGTTTGGCAGCAACAAGAATTCGGCCCAGACCATCGATGAGCTGCGCGCCGATCACGCTGTCCGGACCAAGTCCCAGACCGAGTTCTTCAACGTCAAGGGCACCACCGAATTCGGCCAACTGCCGGGCGGTGCAATCGGCGTAGCGGTCGGCGCCGAGTTCAAGCGCGACAAGCTGAGCTACGATCCCACCCAAGCCTGGCGCAAAGGCGAGATCGGCATCTATTCGCAGCTGATGGGCATCAACGGCTCGCAACGCCAGTCGGCCGCCTTCACCGAGTTCAGCCTGCCCATCCTGAAGAATCTGGAAGCGCAACTGGCGGTCCGTTACGACCACTACGAGTTCGCCGGCAACACCACCAACCCCAAGGTTGGCCTGCGCTGGACCCCGACGCCCTCGCTGTTGCTGCGTACCACCTACAGCACCGGCTTCCGCGCACCGACCCTGTCGCAAACCTTCAATGAAGGCCGCGGCGGCTTCGCTTCGGCACGCGATCCGAAGCGCTGCCTTACCGGTAACGAATTCTTCGACCTCGATTGCAGCGCCTCGGTGCTGTCCCTGGTTACCGGTACCAAGACCATCAAGCCGGAGAAGTCGAAGAACTTCAACCTGGGCTTCGTGTTCGAACCGGTCAAGGACGTCAATATCGGCATGACCTACTGGCGCATCAGCTGGAAGGACCGGATCGAAGAGCTCGATTCCGAATCCGTCCTGGCAGGCGAAGATGGTCCTTACAAGGGCAATGTGGTTCGCTACCCGGTGACCACGGAAGACCAGGAAAAGTACGACGCCCTGACGCCTGCCGAGAAGAACTCCATCGGCCCATTGGTCGGCGCGCTCAAGGAAGTGAAAATCGGCCTGATCAACCGCAGCAAGGTGTTCACCGACGGTATCGACGTGGATGGCTCCATCACCATGCGTACCCGCGAAGCCGGCAAGTTCAAGCTGCTGGCCGAAGGTACCTACCTGTCGCGCCAGAACAGCTCCAAGCTGCCGGATGATCCGTCCATCAACTGCGCCAACAACACCTCGTGCGAAGCCGGCGAATACCAGACCCCCCGCGTTCGCGCCAAGCTGGGCCTGAACTGGGAAAAGGGCCCATGGGCGACTACCAGCAGCGTGAACTACGTGTCGTCGTATCGCATGGACCGGACCGTCTCCATCACCAACAACGTCCAGTACTCTCACTATGACGAGGGCGTCAGCCTTACCAGCTCCACCACGTTCGATGCGTCGGTCAGCTACACGGGCATCAAGGACCTGACCTTGCGTCTGGGCGCCGACAACCTGTTCGACCGCGATCCGCCTTTCAACCCATCGAACAATATGGGTTTCGACAAGGATCTGGGCGACACCCGTGGCCGCTACATCTACGGTACCTTGAACTACAAGTTCAAGTGATCCGGGCGGCCTTCGGGCCGCTACGCAACACCCCTAACGCCCCGAGTCGAATCGGGGCGTTTTTTTTGGTCCTCTGGCGGCGGATCGCCGGCAGGCGCATGCTGCCTGGATGTCCGTCGCCGACAGCCGAAGCCGTCTTTACAGCGTCGTCATAGCCGGCTATGCTGTTTCGCATAGTGAAATTAAATTCCGCATAGCGGAACAAACTGATACGCCTTCCCTGGATTCGGATCGTTTGAGCCCAGGCATTTACCAGACACGCAATATGGAGACCGATATGGCCAAGCCGCACTTTCAATGGGACGACGCCCTGCTGCTGGACGAGCAGCTCAACAGCGACGAACGCATGATCCGCGACGCCGCCCGCGATTACTGCCAGGGCCGGCTGCTGCCGCGTGTACTGGAAGCCAACCGCCACGAGCGTTTCGACCGCGAGATCATGACCGAGCTGGGTGAACTGGGCCTGCTGGGCTCCACCATCGAGGGTTACGGCTGTGCCGGCGCCAGCTACGTGGCCTACGGCCTGGTGGCGCGGGAAGTGGAGCGGGTCGATAGCGGCTATCGCTCGGCCATGAGCGTGCAGTCCTCGCTGGTGATGTACCCGATTTACGCCTACGGCACCGAAGAACAGAAACAGAAATACTTGCCCAAGCTGGCCACCGGCGAATGGGTAGGCTGCTTCGGCCTGACCGAACCCAACCATGGCTCCGACCCCGGCAGCATGATCACCCGCGCCCGCTCGGTCGATGGCGGCTACTCGCTGTCGGGTTCCAAGATGTGGATCACCAATTCGCCGATCGCCGATGTCTTCGTGGTGTGGGGCAAGACCGACGACGGCGAGATCCGCGGCTTTGTGCTGGAAAAAGGCATGAAGGGATTGAGCGCTCCCAAGATCGAAGGCAAGTTCTCGCTGCGTGCCTCCATCACCGGCGAAATCGTCATGGACGAGGTATTTGTCCCGGAAGCCAATCTGCTGCCCAACGTGAAGGGCCTGAAGGGTCCGTTCGGCTGCCTGAACAAAGCCCGCTACGGCATTGCCTGGGGCGCCATGGGCGCGGCCGAGTTCTGCTGGCAGGCCGCCCGCCAATATACGCTGGACCGTATTCAATTCGGTCGCCCCTTGGCCGCCACCCAGTTGATCCAGCTGAAGCTGGCCAATTTCCAGACCGAAATCACCCTGGGCCTGCAAGCCGCCCTGCGGGTGGGCCGTCTGATGGACGAAGGCCGCGCCGCGCCGGAAATGATCTCGCTGATCAAGCGCAACAATTGCGGCAAGGCCCTGGATATCGCCCGCGTATCGCGCGATATGCATGGCGGCAACGGCATCAGCGACGAGTTCCATGTCATCCGCCATGTGATGAACCTGGAAGCAGTCAACACCTACGAAGGCACCCATGATGTGCACGCCCTGATCCTGGGCCGCGCGCAGACCGGCATCGCCGCCTTCGGCAACTGAGTCCAACCGGCCCATCGGCGCCGGTGCCGGTGGGCCGCATCCGGAAAGCACCATGTCCGCCTTATCGCATCTCCGCATTCTCGACCTTTCCCGCGTACTGGCCGGTCCCTGGGCCACCCAGTTGCTGGCCGACCTGGGCGCCACCGTCATCAAGGTTGAAAAACCCGACGGCGGCGACGATACCCGCGGCTGGGGCCCGCCCTTTCTGACCGGCCAGGATGGCGCGCCCAGCCGCGAGTCCGCCTACTTCCTCTGCACCAACCGTGGCAAGCAATCGCTGGCCATCGATATCGCCAGCAGCGAGGGCCAGGCGCAACTGCGCGAGCTGGTGAAAAGCTGCGATGTGGTGGTGGAGAACTTCAAGGTCGGCGGCTTGAAGAAATACGGCCTGGATTACGACAGCCTGGCCGCCATCAAGCCCGACCTCGTCTATTGCTCGATCACCGGCTTCGGCCAGAACGGGCCGCGGGCGGAGCAAGCCGGCTACGACTTCATGATCCAGGGCCTGGGCGGCTTGATGAGCATCACCGGCGCGGCCGACGGCGAACCGCAGAAGGTTGGCGTCGCCGTCACCGATCTGTTCACCGGCATGTATGCCACCGTCGCCATCCAGGCGGCCCTGGCCCACCGCGACCGCAGCGGCGAAGGCCAGCATATCGATCTGGCGCTGTTCGATTGCCAGTTGGCCATGCTTGCCAACGTGGCCTCCAACCACCTGGTGGGCGGCAGCAAGCCATCGCGCTACGGCAATGCCCATGCCAATATCGTGCCTTACCAGGCCTTCCCCGCCGCTGACGGCCATGTGATCGTCGCGGTAGGCAACGACAGCCAGTTCGCCCGCTTCGCCGAACTTTGCGGCCATCCCGAATGGGCAGGCAACCCTCGCTACGCCACCAATCGCGCGCGGGTGGAAAACCGTGCCGAGCTGGTGCCCTTGATCAGTGCCGCCATGTTGACCCAAAGCCGCGCCTACTGGATCGCCGGTATGGATAGCCTGGGCATTCCCGGCGGCCCCATCAATACCGTGCCGGAAGCCTTGGCCGAGCCGCAAGCGCAGGCACGCGGTGCGGTGGTAACGATAGCCCACCCGATCGCCCCGGTGAAAATGGTGGCCAATCCGATCAAGCTTTCCAAGACACCGATTCGCTATGATGTGCCGCCGCCCATGCTGGGCGAGCACAGCGATAGCCTGCTCGGCAACGCCTGAGCCGTTCGCCCCCGACGGCAACCCTTTCGAGACAAGCATGACGACCACTCAAGACAAGCAGATCAGCCTGGCCTGGCTACAACAGCACCATGTGCGCGAGGTGGAATGCCTGGTGCCGGATATCAACGGCTTCCCGCGCGGCAAGACCATGCCCGCCGCCAGCTTCGCCGCCGGCCAGGAACTGCGGCTGTGCCGCGCCGTCGCCATCCAGACCGCCACCGGCGACTGGGCCGATTACAAATATTCCGGTGAAGGCGACCCGGATATGAAGTTGCTGCCGCTCTACGGCACCCTCAAGCCGGTTCCGTGGGCCGGCCAGCCGCGTGCCATGGCCATCCACGACTGTATCGACCTGGACGACCGGCCCACGCCCATCGCCAGCCGCAATGTGCTGAAAAACGTGCTGGCCGCCTACGCCGCCCACGATTGGCAGCCGGTGGTCGCGCCCGAGCTGGAGTTCTATGTATTAGCCCCCAACCTCGACCCGAACGACCCCTTTACCCCCCGAAAAGCCGCAATGGCCGACGCGAGGACGGCCAGCAAGGTTTCAGCATGGGCGGCCTCAACGATCTGGGCGCCTTCTTCGACGAGGTCTACACCGCCCTGGCGGCGCTCGGCATCCCCGGCGATACCTTCGTGCATGAACTGGGACCCAGCCAGTACGAAATCAATCTGCTGCATGGCGATGCGCTATTGCTGGCGGACCAGGCCTTCCTGTTCAAATACGCCTTGCGCGAGGTCGGCTTCAAACACAATCTGCAGGTGGTCTTCATGGCCAAGCCGCTGGCCGGCCAACCGGGCAGCTCCATGCATATCCACCAAAGCATCGTGGATGGCGAAGGCCGCAATATCTTCAGCGCGCCGGACGGTAGCGCCACGCCGCTATTCGAGCAATTCATCGCGGGACAGCAAAAGCTGATTCCGGAGCTGATGCCGCTGTTCTGCCCCCATGTGAACAGCTATCGCCGCTTTGCCAAGCATATGGCGGCGCCGGTCAATCTCAGCTGGGGCCACGACAATCGCTCGGTCGGTTTGCGCATTCCCCGTTCCAGCCCGGTTGCCCGCCGCGTGGAGAACCGCATTCCCGGCTGCGATGCCAACCCCTACCTGGCCCTGGCCGCCAGCCTGGCGTCCGGACTCCATGGCATGGAGCAAGGCTTGCAGGCCACGCCGGAAGCGACCGGCACCGTCTTCAACCAGGCGGAAGATACCGGTCCGCAATTGCCACGCAGCCTGGAAGCCGCCCTGGCTGCCATGCATGGCAGCGCCGTTGCGCGCAGCCTGTTCGGCGATGAATTCATCGATGCCTTCGTGGCCGCCAAGGAAGTGGAACTGGACAGCTTCCTCAACGAAGTAACGCCATGGGAACGGCGCTATCTGGCCGCCCTGGCCTAGGTCCTATCCGCCGTAAGCCAAATCCCCCCGCCTCGGCTTGAACTATAGTGGAGCTCCACCTGGTTCAACTGAGGCGTCATGGTGACCCTGGGACTTCGCGGTAAATCCTTGCTGGCCTTGCTGTTGGCATGCGTGCTGGCCTTGCTGCCTGCCGCCGTCATCGGCTGGCAGGTGCTGGACAGTTTCCGCAACCATTTCGGCCAAGCCTACGCCCGCAACACCACCCTGCTGAACCGCGAAAAGGTCTTCGCGCCGGTATCGCGCGAGCTGGCGCTATCGCTCCGGCTGGCGGATTCGCAGGTCACCCGCCAATGGCTGGAGGACGAGGACAACGCGGACAAGCGCAAGTTGTTCTTCCGCGAGGCGGAAGGCTATCGGCGCGACTTCCGCGACCATTCCTACTTCGTCGTCAACGGCAACAGCCGCCAGTATTACTTCAACGACGGCAAAGGCCCCATCACCAGCACCGCGCGCTACCGGCTCGATCCCAAGGTCGAACATGACAACTGGTATTTCGGCACCATGCGCGATACCAGCCATTTCAATATCAATGTCGATCGCGACGTACAGCTGAATGTCACCAAGGTCTGGTTCAATGTGGTGGTACACGATGGCGACCGCAAGATCGGCCTGGCGGGAAGCGGGCTGGACCTATCCACCTTCCTGAACGACTTTATCGCCAACTACGAGGCGGGGATCACCCCCATGATCCTCGATGGCAAGGGTGCGATCCAGGCCCACCCCGACAAGCGCCTGATCGCTTACAACTCGGCCACCCGAAATGCGCCCCGCCAGGACAGCAGCCTGTTCCGCCTGCTGGACGATAGCGGCGACACCGAAAGCCTGCGTACCGCCATGGCCGCCGCCGTCGACAAACCTGGCAGCGTCACGGTCTGCTCGGTCGGCCTGAACGGCAAGCCGCAGCTGCTGGCGCTGAGCTATATCCCCGAATTGAAATGGCATGTGGTGACCGCGCTCGATCTGCGCGCGGCCGAGCTGATCGATCGGCAATGGCTCACGCCGGTACTGCTGACGCTGGCCGCCTTGCTGGTCGCCTTGCTGGCCGGTTTCGCCTATGCGGTGGACAAACTGGTATTGCGCCCTCTACGCCAGCTGCAACATACCGCCCAAGCCATGGCGGCCGGCCATTACGAAGTTGCCCTGCCGCAAGGGCGCCATGACGAGATCGGCCAGCTCAGCGCCGCCTTCGGCGTGATGGCCCGGAAGGTCCGCAGCCACACCGAGGAGCTGGAAAACCGGGTCAGCGAACGCACCAGGGAGCTGGAACAAGCCAATCTCGAGATGGTTTCGGCGCACAAGAAGATCGACGACTCCATCGATTACGCCAGCCTGATACAGCGCGCCATCCTCCCCAATCACCAGCTCGGCAATGCCCTGGGCGAACAGCACGCTGTGCTGTGGCGGCCGCGCGACGTGGTGGGCGGCGATTTCTATGTCTACCGAGCCGACGAGCGCGGTTGCCTGCTGGGAGTGGTGGACTGCGCCGGCCATGGGGTGCCTGGCGCGCTGATGACCATGTTGGCGCATGCTGCCCTCGACCAGGCCATCGCCGACACAGGTACCGCCGACCCCGCCGCCATCCTGGCCAGGACCGACCAGATCGTCCGGCTGATGCTGCGCCATGAGCCGGACCAGCGAGCCTTGGCGACCAATATGGATGTCGGCCTGGCCTATGCTGATCTCAAGGCGCGCGAGTTGACCTTCGCCGGCGCCAAGATCTCGCTCTTCCATAGCGACGGCGAAACCGTGGGCGAGGTGCCCGGCGGGCGCCGCGCGATCGGCGACAAACGGACCGGCGACTATGTGAACACCCGCATCGGCTTGCTGGCCGGCCATACCTTCTATCTGACCACGGACGGTTTCCTCGACCAGGCCGGTGGTGAACTGGGTTACGGCTTCGGCAGCAGGCGTTTCACCAGGATGCTGCGCAAGTACGCCCGCCTGCCCCTGGCCGAACAAGCGGCGGCCTTCGACGCCACGCTGGCCAGCTACCAAGGCGCGCAATCCCAGCGCGACGATATTACGATGCTATGTTTCCGCTTTGGTTGACGCTGGATTTCACCGATCCGTGCAGGGAGCCGTAATGGAACCACTCGATCTCTTCGACATGCGCGAGCGCTACAATCGTCAGCAGATCATGCTGTGCTTCAATGGCCCGATATCACGCAGCCTGATAGAAGAAATAGGTAATGCCCTGCGCAATTACCTGGAGGCGGATCACGCCCATCCCTCCGCCGCCATGGATGTCTTCGGGGTCTATATCGAAATGACCCAGAATATCCGCCATTACGCTCGGCTCAAGGGCTGGCCGGAGCAGGAAGCCGCCGCCACGGTGGTCATCGCGCGCGACCCGCAGGGCCGCTACGTGGTATCGGCCGGCAACTTGGTCGAACAAGCCGATGGCGAAGTCCTGCTTGCCAAGATCGACGAATTGGCGCCGCTGGACAAAAGCCAGCTCAAAGCCATGTACAAAGAACAACTGCGCAAGCCGCGCACCGACGATGCCGCCAGCGGGGCCGGCCTGGGCCTGATCGATATTGCCCGCAAGGCCAGCGAGCCCCTGGTCGGTACCTTGCGCCAGCTGCCCGATGAGCGCGGCTTTATCAGCCTGCGGGCGGTCATCTAATCCTCTAGCAATGGGTGTGCGCATATGAACGACTTTTCCATTACGGGCAGCCAGTCCAGCCCCGCCATCCAAGGCAACTGGGAGGACGGGATACTGGCCATGCAAGGCGACTCCTACCCGGAGAATTCCTACGAACTCTTCCAGCAGGTGTTCCACTGGCTCGAATCCTTTCTGAAGGATGCCAGCCGGCCGCTGACGCTGGAACTGAAATTGCTCTATCTCAATACCAGCAGCATCAAGGCCATGATGGATATCTTCGATCTGTTGGAAGAAGCCCATCACGCCGGCCAGACGGTGGCGGTCAACTGGCACTACGACCAACGTAACGAGCGGGTGGCCGAGCTGGCGGCGGAGTTCAAGGAAGACTGCAACTTCCCCTTCGCCATCATCGGCCATGCCACCTCATCGGGGGAGCCCGATGAAACATGACAGCGGCGAACTTGAGGCGCTGATCAAGCGTTTGCTGGCCGACCCGGCAATGCGCGACGACCCGCTGTATTTCGCGCTTAGCCAGTTGTGGCAGCAGTATCGGGACTTGCTCAATCGGGTTGAACGCATCACCCATGTGTCGGACGCCTATCAGCATATCGCCCGGCAGCGCGAGCAGAGCCTCAGCATGCGATTCGACAAGCATTTGCGCCAATTGGAAAAGGTCGCGCGCATTTCCGACCGCTACCAGCAGATGTTGCGCGATCTGAATACCACCTTGCAGGAAGCCTCCACCCACGACGCGTTGACCGGCCTGGCCAACCGCCGGCTATTGCTGGAACGGCTGAAGAGCGAAGCCGAACGGAGCGAGCGGAATCAACGGCCATTCTGCGTGGCAATGGTCGATATCGATCATTTCAAGCGGGTCAATGACCAATACGGCCATGACGCCGGCGACGCCGTCCTGATCGATGTCGCCCAGGTGCTGGAAAGCGAAGTCCGCGAATACGATTTGTGCGGCCGCTGGGGTGGCGAGGAATTCCTGATCCTGCTGCCGGAAACCGAGCTGGCTACCGCGCTGGCCGTGCTGGAACGGGTCCGCGACTGCGTGCGGCAACGTCCTATCCAGGTGGAAAAACAGAGCCTGACCCTCACCGTCAGTGCCGGCTTGGCCGAGCATCGCCTCGACCAAGGCTACGCCGACACGGTCAACCAGGCAGATGCCGCCATGCTGGTTGCCAAACGCAGCGGGCGGGACCGTTGTTGGGCGGGAGAGGCGCCGCCGACGGGGGCGGTCTAGACACTAGCTTCAGCACGGGCTTTGTAGAGATTGTCCAGACTCCTCTCGCTACTTCATTCGTGAGTGGAGGATTGCATGCTGAATACCCGGACTACACCCAGCCTGCATCACATTCGGCAATACCCGCCTCCATATGCATACAAGTCTACCTTTACCCTACTTAAATATAGGGTTACAGGGTACTTGCCATTGAATTCTGGCTAGATCAATGGATTGCGCCTCCCGGAACGGTTTCGGGCTATGCTCGCTGCGCTCAAGGCCATCCCAGCCGGTATATGCAGCTTCTTACAGCTACGCGGTGAAACGCAATGACAAACGCCCGCGATGCGGCTCGCGGGCGTTCATGTGCCGGCCACCTGGACCAGCCAGCGTTTATTTGATCAGGCGCAGATTGAAAGGCAGTTTGTAGTCAATGCCCTTGCTGGCATTGACGGCTCCGAGGATGCAGAACACCAGGTGTATCACCATGACAACCGGGATCAGGAATGCGCCGATCACCACCAAGGTCAGCACCATGCAGGCGATATAGCCCAGCGTCGCGGTAATGGACCAGTTCAGCGCTTCCTTGGCGTGGCTTAGCACATAGGCGTCGTCTTTCTTGACCAGGAACACGATAAGCGGCGGGATAAAGCCGAAGATCAAGGTGCCCACCCACGTCAGCACGGCAAAGGTATTGGAATCGGTGGTGCCGGCCGGCGCCGGATTGGGGTTCATGTCGCTCACTGCTTTTGCTCCCTGAGGTTATGAGGTGAAGGCATGTCCTCGTCATCATAAGCCAGCCTGGAGAAAAGGCCAGCAAGCAGGGCCAGATTGGTCGATACCTTGTAGCCTTTGCCGCAGCGAAAAATCATCCCCGGAAAACAGAAAAGGTGCCGTGAGGCACCTTTTTGTTCCAATACAACGCGCCAGCGAAGCTTAGAAGCGGTAGTCGCCACCCACGGTGAAGGTAGACAGCTTGGCCTTGTCCATCTTGGCGACCTGGCGGTATTCGGCGGTCAGGCCAACTTCCTTGCTGACGGCGTAGCGGGCGCCGATACCGAACATGCCCTTGGTCTTCTTCTCGCTGGCATTTTCGTAGCCACCGGGCGTGCGCAACTCATAGGTCGCCTTGACGTTGGTCACGCCGACACGGCCGAACACGCTCAGTTCATTGGTCACCGGCAGCGAACCGACCAGCGAAGCTTCCAGGCCACGGGCCTTCACGCTGGCGCGGGAAGCGCCTTCGGTCGCATCGATTTTACCGAAACTACGGTAGCCGACTTCGGCGGCGAAATTCGGGTGGAACTGGTAACCACCGTAGGCCGACCAGGTGTTGTCGTTCTTGTGGGCGGAGATACCGTCGCCCTTGACTTCCACCTTGCTGCGACCGATATCGCCACCGGCGTAGAAACCTTCAGCGAAGGCGGGAGCGGCCAGGGCAGCGGCGATAGCGAATACGGCGAATTGCTTTTGCATGAGTTAATCCTCAAATCAGTTTAGTAATGAAAACGCAAATCCAGGGCGGCGAATCCTGCGACAAGAGCGTGGCAGCGTGTGTCTGCCGGGATCGCCTCGAACGCATCAAACGGGAAACTACCGCCAGGGCAAGGCATATGCCTGCAACATGGAGCCCGACGTCTTTGTGGGATTAGGCCGATGGAAGTTCCGCAGGCATCCGAAAATTTTCAAGAAATCTCCGAGAACCCACCGTGGACCTTCCGCTCAACCCGCTGATCGCGCGATTGAACCGAATTTTTGCCACGCCACCCTGTGGCAGCCGTTTACCGAAATAGTTTCATTTGACGCACATTACCGGCGCACCAAAAAAAATGGCCGGCATCCTGTGCCGACCATTTTTTTCGGGGCGAACCGCGCCTCAATTCGAGAAGAAGTCCTTCACCTTGTCCATCCACGAGCTCGCGCGCGGGTTGTGCTTGGCGTCGTCCTGCATATTGATATGCTCGAACTCGCGCAGCAGTTCCTTCTGCCGCTCGGTCAGTTTGACCGGCGTTTCCACCACGACATGGCACATCAGATCGCCGGTGATGGCGCTACGCACGCCCTTGATGCCCTTGCCGCGCAAGCGGAATACCGCACCGGTCTGGGTCTCGGCCGGGATCTTGAGCTTGACCGCGCCATTGAGCGTGGGGATCTCGATTTCGCCGCCCAGCGCCGCGATGGCGAAGCCGATGGGCATCTCGCAATGCAGGTCGTTGCCCTCGCGCTCGAACACGCCATGCGCCTTGAGGTGGATCACCACGTAGAGGTCGCCCGGCGGCCCGCCATTCACGCCCGGCTCGCCTTCGCCGCTGAGGCGGATGCGATCGCCTTCGTCGACGCCGGCGGGAATCTTCACATTCAGCGTCTTCTGCGTCTTGACCCGGCCCTGCCCGCTACAGGAACGGCACGGCTCGGGGATGACCTTGCCGGAGCCATGGCAGGTCGGACAGGTCTGTTGCAGCGAGAAGAAGCCCTGCTGCACACGCACCTGGCCATGGCCGCCGCACGTCCCGCAAGTCTTGGCCTGGGTACCGGGCTTGGCGCCGGAACCATGGCAGATTTCGCACTCTTCGTGGGTCGGGATCTTGATCTTGGTTTCGGTGCCGCGCGCCGCTTCTTCCAGCGTGATCTCAAGGTTGTAACGCAGGTCCGAGCCGCGGTAGACGTTGGAACGCCCGCCTCGGCCACCGCCGCCGCCACCGCCGAAGATGTCGCCGAAGATATCGCCGAAGGCATCGGCAAAGCCGCCGCCATGACCACCGCCCATACCCGCCTGCGGGTCTACCCCGGCATGGCCGTACTGATCGTAGGCGGCGCGCTTTTGCTCATCGGACAAGATCTCGTAGGCTTCCTTCGCCTCCTTGAACTTGTCTTCTGCATCCTTTGCGTCGGGATTGCGGTCCGGGTGGTATTTCATCGCCAGCTTGCGGTAGGACTTCTTGATGTCCTCGTCGCTCGCATCGCGGTTGATACCTAGAATCTCGTAGAAATCTCTTTTCGCCATGCTGTTTCCTTACGGCAAAAGCGCAGTGCGCGCTGAAACCACCAGCCCGCACTGCGCTTTTCCCATCAAGCAGAATTATTTCTCGTCTTTGACTTCGGTGAATTCGGCATCCATCACATTGCCGTCATCCTGCTTGGCTTCACCGGCGGCCGGCTGCTCGCCCTCGGCACCTTGCTGGGCCGCGTACATCTTCTCGGCCAGCTTGTGCGATGCGCTCATCAGGGCTTCCGACTTGGCTTCGATTTCGGCCTTGTCGTCACCCTTCACCACGCCTTCGGCGGCGGTCAGCGCGGTTTCGATCGCGGCCTTTTCGTCGGCGGCGATCTTGTCGCCGAATTCGGCCAGCGACTTCTTCACCGAGTGGATCAAACCTTCCAGCTGGTTGCGCGCGCCCACCAGTTCGGTCAGCTTCTTGTCTTCCTCGGCATTGGCTTCGGCATCCTTCACCATGCGCAGGATTTCTTCCTCGGACAGGCCCGAGTTGGCCTTGATGGTGATGTTATTGGCCTTGCCGGTCGCCTTGTCCTTGGCGGAAACATGCAGGATGCCGTTGGCGTCGATATTGAATTCGACTTCGATCTGCGGAATACCGCGCGCGGCAGCCGGAATGCCTTCCAGGTTGAACTGACCCAGCGACTTGTTGGCGGCGGCCTTCTCGCGTTCGCCCTGCAGCACATGGATGGTCACGGCGCTCTGGTTGTCGTCGGCCGTCGAGAATACTTGCGAGGCCTTGGTCGGGATGGTGGTGTTCTTGGTGATCAGCTTGGTCATGATGCCGCCCATGGTCTCGATACCGAGGCTCAGCGGGCTCACGTCCAGCAGCAGCACGTCCTTGCGGTCGCCCGACAGCACCGAACCCTGGATGGCAGCGCCGACGGCGACCGCTTCGTCCGGATTCACGTCGCGGCGCGGCTCCTTGCCGAACACTTCCTTGACCTTGTCCATCACCTTCGGCATGCGGGTTTGGCCGCCGACCAGGATCACGTCATCGATATCGGAAATCTTCAGGCCGGCGTCCTTCAAGGCCAATTGGCAAGGCGCAACGGTACGCTCGACCAGGTCTTCCACCAGCGACTCGAACTTGGCGCGGGTGATCTTCATGGCCAAGTGCTTGGGGCCGGTGGCGTCCATGGTCACGTAAGGCAGGTTGATTTCGGACTGCGTCGTGGACGACAGCTCGATCTTCGCCTTTTCCGCGGCTTCCTTCAGGCGTTGCAGGGCCATCACGTCGTTCTTCAGATCGATGCCTTGATCCTTCTTGAACTCGGTGACGATGTAATCGATCAGGCGCTGGTCGAAGTCTTCGCCGCCGAGGAAGGTATCGCCATTGGTGGCCAGCACTTCGAACTGCATATCGCCGTCGACGTCGGCGATCTCGATGATGGAAACGTCGAAGGTACCGCCGCCCAGGTCATAGACGGCAATCTTGGCGTCGCCCTTTTCCTTCTTGTCCAGGCCGAACGCCAGTGCCGCGGCGGTCGGCTCATTGATGATGCGCTTTACATCCAGGCCGGCGATGCGGCCGGCATCCTTGGTGGCTTGGCGCTGGCTGTCGTTGAAGTAGGCCGGCACGGTGATGACGGCTTCGGTCACTTCCTCGCCCAGGTAGTCCTCGGCGGTCTTCTTCATCTTGCGCAGCACTTCGGCGCTGATCTGCGGCGGGGCCATCTTCTTGCCGCGCACTTCCACCCAGGCGTCGCCGTTGTCGGCCTTGGCAATGGCGTAAGGCATCAGGTCGATGTCCTTCTGCACTTCCTTCTCGTCGAACTTGCGGCCGATCAAACGCTTGACGGCGTACAGCGTGTTCTTCGGATTGGTGACGGCCTGGCGCTTGGCCGGCGCGCCGACCAGGATCTCGTCGTCATTGGTATAGGCGATGATGGAAGGCGTGGTGCGTGCACCTTCCGCGTTTTCGATCACCTTGACGTTGCCGCCTTCGAGCACGGCGACACAGCTATTGGTAGTACCCAGGTCAATGCCAATGATCTTGCCCATGATGTCTTCCTTCGTATCCAGTAGAGCCGGCAAAGCCGGCGCGATAAATTAGTTTGCCGGTAGTACGGAGAGCACTCCGTGCCGCGGCGTCGATTCGTTCGGGAACTTTTCCGAAGCGGAAGCGTCGCCGCCCTACCCTTACCAGCTAAGTGGGGTTACGCGTGCAGGCTTTCAAGGCCCTTCGCAGTCAACCCTCGCTCTTCGCCTTGGCCACCACCACCATGGCGGGACGCAATACCCGCTCGGCCAGCAGATAGCCCTTCTGCATCACGCTGACCACCGAATTGGGTTCGGCCTCGGCTTCCACCGCGCTCATGGCCTGGTGCTTGTGCGGGTCCAGTTTTTCACCGGGCGCGGGATCAATTTCCTTGATCTGGAACTTGTCGAAGGCGCCGGTGAGATTGCGCAGGGTCATATCCACGCCCATCTTGATATTCTCGACGGACGAGTTGTCCTTCAGGGCCATCTCCAGGCAGTCCTTGACCACCAGCAGTTCGCCGGCGAACTTGGCCACCGCGTATTTGTGCGCTGCGGCAACATCGTCCTGGGCACGGCGGCGGATATTTTCCCCCTCGGCCTTGGCATATAGCAGCCCGCTTTGCAGCTCGGCCAGCTTGGCTTCCAGGGCAACGACCTGGGCTTCCAGGCTTTCAGCCGCCACGGGCTGCTCCTGCTCCACCGGCGCCGCGCTTTGCTCAAGCGTTTGATCCAGTTGATTTTCCGTTTGGTTTTCGTGTTGCATGGGTCGGTCTCCTGAAGCGATAGCCCACAAGATGGAGATGGTTATTGGCATTTCAAGGGCGCGAAGACGGGCAAATGCCACGCCGGCCACCCCACCTTGCCGAACAATTGCCGCAAATCCTGTGCCCGATCCAGCTTCCCTCACCACTGCCCATCAGTGAGCATGTACCCACACCGGTAAAAATCATTTGATTTCAACAAGCTGTAGAAATTGGCGCGATTTCGTATCGGGAAATTTCATACAAATCACACGCTCGTTTGAAATATTTGCTGCGCTGCACATGAAACTCCTTATAATCGACTACACAAGTTACGGAATACCCCTACCGGCCCCCATCACGGCCGGATTCGGGTCCAGCGCCCCAAGCAATACCCAGGCGGGGCACAGGCCAGCGAACCGCCAGCCTAGCCGTGCTACTCCCTAAATTTGTAGTCCGCGCACCATGGGCAATGCCCTTGGTACGCCTTACGCCCAACGAGGTAAGAAATTATGTCGACCCGCGAACAACGTATTGCCGCCATTCAACATGACTGGGACACCAACCCGCGCTGGAAGGGTATCAAGCGCGGCTACACCGCCGCCGACGTCGAGCGCCTACGCGGCTCCGTCCAGGTGGAATACACGCTGGCCCGCCGCGGTGCCGAGAAGCTCTGGTCGCTGGTGAACAACGAGCCCTACGTCAACTGCCTGGGCGCCCTCACCGGCGGCCAAGCCATGCAACAGGTCAAGGCCGGCGTCAAAGCCATCTACCTGTCGGGCTGGCAAGTCGCTGCCGACAACAACGAATACGCCGCCATGTATCCGGACCAGTCGCTCTACCCGGTGGATTCGGTGCCCAAGGTGGTGGAACGCATCAACAATGCCTTCTCCCGTGCCGATGAGATCCAGCACTCCAAAGGCCTGGAAAGAGGTAGTAGCGGCTTCATCGACTACTTCGCGCCCATCGTGGCCGATGCCGAGGCCGGTTTCGGCGGCGTGCTGAACGCCTACGAACTGATGAAGGCCATGATCCGTGCCGGCGCCGGCGGCGTGCACTTTGAAGACCAGCTGGCTTCGGTCAAGAAGTGCGGCCATATGGGCGGCAAGGTACTGGTCCCCACCGCCGAAGCGGTACAAAAGCTGATCGCCGCGCGCATGGCCGCCGACGTCTACGGCGTCCCCACCCTGGTGATCGCCCGTACCGATGCGGAAGCCGCCGATCTGCTGACCAGCGACTACGACGAAAACGATAAGCCCTTCCTGACCGGCGAGCGCACGGCCGAAGGCTTCTACAAGACCAAGAAGGGTATGGAGCAGGCCATCAGCCGCGCCGTTGCCTACGCCGAATACGCCGACCTGGTCTGGTGTGAAACCGGTACGCCCGATCTGGAATTCGCCCGCAAGTTCGCCGAAGCGGTCCATGCCAAGCATCCGGGCAAGCTGCTGGCCTACAACTGTTCGCCTTCCTTCAACTGGAAGAAGAACCTGGACGACGCCACCATCGCCAAATTCCAGAAGGAGCTGGGCGCCATGGGCTACAAGTACCAGTTCATCACTTTGGCCGGCATCCACTCCATGTGGTACAACATGTTCGATCTGGCCCAGGACTACGTGGCCCGCGGCATGTCGGCCTATGTGGAAAAGGTGCAGGAACCGGAATTCGCCGCCCGCGAACGCGGTTACAGCTTTGTGTCGCACCAGCAGGAAGTGGGCACCGGCTACTTCGACGACGTAACCACCGTGATCCAGGGCGGCCGCTCCTCGGTGACGGCGCTGACCGGCTCGACGGAAGAAGAACAGTTCCACTGAGTTGCTTAGCAGGGGTGTAGCGGCTGTCCGCTATGCCCCCACCTACGGACGCCGCCCCAGCTCGAACGAGTTCGGGCGGCGTTTTCGCCTTGCCGGTTCGCCCATGCCCCCGCCGCGAACCCATTTGGAGACCGCACCCATGACCGAACGCATCAAGCACGGCAATCTGGCCATCCACGCCGCCTTGTTCGACCTCGTCAACCGTCACATCCTCCCCGGCGCCGGCCTGCAGGCCGACGCCTTCTGGACAGGCTTCGAGCAGCTCATCGCCGACCTCACCCCCAAGAACATCGCCCTGCTGGCCAAGCGCGACCAACTGCAAGCCCGGATCGATGCCTGGCACCGCGCCAACCGCGTGTTCGATGCCGGCGCCTATCGTGTTTTCCTGCAAGAGATCGGTTATCTGCTGCCCGAAGGGGATGATTTCAGCATCAGTACCGAAGGGGTCGATGCCGAGATCGCCAGCATGGCTGGCCCCCAATTGGTGGTGCCGGTCAAGAACGCGCGCTACGCCCTCAATGCCGCCAATGCGCGCTGGGGTTCGCTGTACGACGCGCTGTACGGCACCGACGCCATCCCCGAGCGGGACGGCGCGGAAAAGGGCCGCAGCTACAACCCGGTGCGCGGCGCCAAGGTCATCGAATTCGCCCGCGCCTTCCTGGACGAAATCTTTCCGCTGGCCAAGGGATCGCACCGCGATGCCCGCCTATACACCGTGGCCGCCGGCCAGCTGCAGGTGGGCCTGGTCGACGGCAGCCATAGCGGCCTGCGCGACGCCGCCCTGTTCGTCGGCTACACCGGCACGGTAGACGCACCCACCGGCCTGCTGCTCAAGCACAACGGCCTGCATGTCGAGATCCAGATCGACGCCGCCCATCCCATCGGCAAGAGCGACACGGCCCACGTCAAGGACCTGTGCCTGGAGGCCGCCATCACCACCATCCAGGATTGCGAGGATTCGGTCGCGGCGGTGGATGGCGAAGACAAGGTCGAGGTATACCGCAACTGGCTGGGCTTAATGCTGGGCACCCTGGAAGACACTTTCGACAAGGGCGGCCAACGCCTCACCCGCCGCATGAACCCGGATCGCGCCTTCCTCGATCCCGCCGGCCTTCCCTTCAGCCTGCCCGGCCGGTCGCTGATGCTGCTGCGCAATGTCGGCCATCTGATGACCAATCCGGCTATCCGCCATCAAGGGCTGGATATCTTCGAAGGCATCATGGATGCCGTCATCACCGCCCTGATCGCCAAGCACGACATACTCGGCCAGGGTCCGCTGCGCAATTCGCGTACCGGTTCGATGTATATCGTCAAACCGAAGATGCACGGCCCGGAAGAAGTCGCCTTCGCCGTCGAGCTGTTCAGCCGGGTGGAAACGCTGGCCGGCCTGCCGCGCAATAGCCTGAAGATCGGCATCATGGACGAAGAGCGCCGCACCACCGTCAATCTGAAGGAGTGCATACGCGCGGCCAGCGAACGCACCATCTTTATCAATACCGGCTTTATGGACCGCACCGGCGACGAGATCCATACCTCGATGGAAGCAGGTCCGGTGGTGCGCAAGGAGGCGATGAAGCAGGAAAAGTGGATCGCCGCCTATGAAAACTGGAACGTGGATATCGGCCTGGCCTGCGGCCTGAAAGGGCGCGCCCAGATCGGCAAAGGCATGTGGCCCAAGCCGGACCTGATGGCGGAAATGCTCGCCAACAAGATCGGCCACCCGATGTCCGGCGCCAACTGCGCCTGGGTTCCCTCGCCGACCGGCGCCGTGCTGCACGCCTTGCATTATCACAAGGTCGATGTGGCGGCACGCCAGGAAGCATTGCTGCAACGTCCGCGCGCCGCGCTGGCCGATATCCTGGCGATTCCCCTGGCCACCGATACGAATTGGTCGGCCGAGGAAATACGCGCGGAACTGGAGAACAACTGCCAAGGCATTCTCGGTTACGTGGTGCGCTGGGTGGACCAGGGCGTGGGCTGCTCCAAGGTACCCGATATCCACGATGTCGGACTGATGGAAGACCGCGCCACCCTGCGCATCTCCAGCCAGCATGTCGCCAATTGGCTGCGGCACGGCGTGGTGGAACGCGATCAGGTGATGGCAGTGCTGCAGCGCATGGCTGCCATTGTCGACCAGCAGAACCAAGGCGATCCGCACTATGCCGCCATGACCGGCAACTTCGACACCAGCATTGCGTTCAAGGCCGCCTGCGAGTTGGTGTTCGAAGGCGACAAGCAGCCCAACGGCTATACCGAACCGGTACTGCACCGCAGCCGGCTGGCCGTGAAGGCGGCCTACGCCGACTAGCTGGTTCTCGCATCGCCTGCCCCCGCTCTAAAAACGCGGGGGCTTTTCTTTGCCCACTTCAGTAGCGTTTTCCGCTACCTCCGCCATATATTTATACAATAGAGGCAAGTACTGCTACCATTCTCGCAGAATATAAAGCTTATCGAAGGCTACGATAAAAAGCATGTCCACCACCATCGGCGACCACCCGCCAGATCAAACCGACGCAAGGAACGCATTGATGGCGCGGCTGGCGCCGTCCGATGAAGCTCGCGCGAATACAGTCGCCAGGCTGGCCCCGCTACTGGATTGCCTGCTGGATGCGCCCTTGCATGGCGATGTCTTTCAGCGCGGGACCGAGTCGATTCTGCGCCTCGGCCGCAGGGAAATGACTGCCGCCGCCGATTTGCTGGCGGGCCGCGTCATGGCACGTAACACCCGCGGTATCGAAGCCGGCGCCGCGTTTGCTGCCATCGCCACGCTGCGTACTTATCTGGACCAGCTCGATCCCGCCCGCCAAGGCGACCTTTTCGGCCGTCGCAAACTGTTTGGCATCCTGCCCATGGGCAATCGGCTACAGGCTTATTTCCGGCGCTTCCAGGCCGAAGCCGCGCGCTTGCAGGCTGCGCTGCAAGCAATCTATAACGCGCGCGACGATATGCTGCGCGATGAACTGGAAATCGAGGGCATCCGTGCCAAGCTTTGGCAAGCCATCCTCTTGCTGGCGGACGAACTGCGGCTGATCGAGCAACTGTCCGGGCAGTTGGCGGGACGCTTGGACGAATTGGCCCACCGCGACGCACCGCGCAGCCGCGTCCTGCGCGAGGAAGTCCTCTACGGCCTTGGGCAGAATCTACAAGATATGCAAACGCAGCAGGCGATCAACCTGAATGGCTATCTGGTCATGGAGGTACTCAAACGCGGTTGCCGCGAGATGATCGCGGGCTGCGATCGGGTTGCCACTACCGGTCTGTCGGCGTTGGCGGTGGCACAAACCGTCGCCCGTGCCAGCGGCAATCAGTTGGCCGTGATGGCGCTGCTGGAAGGGGTGGACGCCGGCGTGTCCGCCTTGCGCGATGCACCAAGCGGCAAGCCCGAACTGGATATGGCCAAATTGCAGGCCATGTTCCAGCTGAGCTTCGAAGCCATGGACGCATTGGCGCATAGCCACGCCGATGCCATGTCCGTTCTCGCCGGCAACAAAGCGGCATTCACCGCGCGTATAGCGCAAGATGTCCCCCGAGCGCACCCGGTCTAAATACCATTGCTCAGGCAATGCCTGACCTTACACTATCCCTCGCCGTAACCTCCAAGGAGCACCAGCATGGCCAAGCAGTTTCTGATCCGCCGCGACACCTCGAGTTGGACCATGCAAGTCTGGCTGTCTTTCGGCCTGGCTTTGATCTCCTGCGCCATCGGCGTGTGGAATATGCCTAGCGAAAGCCTGGACCGCGCCTTCCTGGCCGTGGGCTTTTTCTTCTGCTTGTTCGCTTCCTTCACCCTGGCCAAGACCATACGCGACAATCGCGACGACAAGGTCGATACCGGTCCCTGGGTCATCATGGTCTGGGTGGGATTTTTCATCGCCATCGCCTTGACCGCGTGGGGCCTGTTCCGTATGCAGATCGGCCAATGGGAAAAAGGCTATATGGTGGTCAGCTGGCTATATCTGGTCAGCTCGGTCTTCACCGTGGCCAAGACCGTGCGCGATAAGCATGAAGCCGATCTGATCGAGTCGGGCGGCAGCATTGCGGAAAATACCGTGCCGCAACCTACGTCCCGTATTCAGGGTTAAGACAAGGCGGGTCTACTGTTTGCCGCGCAGGAAGGCCGCATGGTTGCTTAGCCTTTCCTGCTGGTCGGCCTGCAGCAAGGCCCGCACCTTTTCCAGCCGGGCGAACAGCAAGGCCAGCTGCTCGTCCAGGGAGGCGCGGGCGGCCTCGTCGGGCGCGTCGGTGGTAGGCAACAGGTCGAGATAGTGCCGGCAGGCATCCGGCAAATAGCGCGCCACCAACTGGCGAATAAAGAATCGTTCTTCCATCGGCACCGCCACCAAGCGCTGCTCGTCGCGCAATAGCGGCAGCAGCCTGGCCAGCTCCTCCTTCAGTTGCGCGATCCGCTCCAACACTTCCGGCGGCAGGCGCGCGGCGATGCTGTCGAGAAAGGCATCCAGTTCGGCGGCCTCCTCGGCGGAAACCATACCCGGCATGGCTACCGGTTTGTCGCCGCCTGCCTTGACGACCAGATAGCCCCCCGCCAGCGTCAGACAGGCGCCGATAGGCAATAGCCATAAGCCATGCGAGGCCAAACCCGCGACCAGCACGGCCAGTCCGCCGCTGACGACGGTCGCGGCCAGCACCAGCTTGCCGCCGTGCCAGCGCTTGCCACCAGCCCCTTCCAGCAAGGCCGCCCGCAAGGGCCGGCCCAATAGATTGCGCTGATTGGCACGCAACAATTTCTGCACGGCTTGAGTGGCTGCCTTGCCTGGCGGCTTGGCGTTCGGTTCGACGCGGCGACCGCGTTTGGGCAGCGAACCGCTTACCCAGGGATTTTGTCCAGCCATATGATGAAATTCGAAAGCTGCGATCATCCATTCTGTGGCCAATTTGAGCGGCCGGCAATCCACATTCGCAGCTTAAGCGCGGATATTCCCTATCGCTGCTTCCCCCAATTTTGCCGGCGCCGTGCACAGGTTAGCTTATTCCGTTCGCATAGCTGCGAATTCGCCCCGCGCGCCATTCCGGCGCGCCGTGGACGACATAAAAATCAGGAAGAGACACCATGATGTTCAGCCCATTCAGCCGCAAGCTGGTCCTTGCCGGTCTGACCGCCCTCGCGCTCGGCGCCCACGCCGCCGACAAACCGAATGTCGTCATCCTCGCCACCGGCGGCACCATCGCCGGCGCCGGAGCCGGTACCGTCAACAGCGCCAGCTACCAATCGGCCAAGGTCCCGGTCGATAAACTGATCGTGAGCGTGCCTGAGCTCGGCAATGTCGCCAGCGTGCGCGGCGAGCAGGTCTTCCAGATCGCTTCCGAAAGCTTTACCAATGCCCACCTGCTTCAACTGGGCAAGCGCATCTCCGCGCTGGCCAAGCAGAAGGATGTGGATGGCATCGTCGTGACCCACGGCACCGACACGCTGGAAGAGACGGCCTTCTTTCTCAATTTGACCGTGCATACCGACAAACCCATCGTGCTGGTCGGCTCGATGCGGCCTGGTACCGCCATGTCGGCCGACGGCAGCCTCAATCTCTACAACGCCGTGGTAGTGGCCGGCAGTGCCGACGCCCAGGGCAAAGGCGTACTGGTCGCCATGAACGACCAGATCGACGCCGGCCGCGATGTCAGCAAGTCCATCAATATCAAGACCAATGCCTTTGCCAGCCAATGGGGGCCTTTGGGGATGGTCGTGGAGGGGCGCAATTACTGGTTCCGCGCCCCGGTCAAACGCCATACCTCGAACAGCGAATTCGATATCGACAAGCTAGACCGCCTGGCCGAGGTTGAAATCGTCTACGGCTATGGCAATGTCGCCGCCGCCAATGCGCAAGTGTTGGCCGAACGGGGCGTGCAAGCCATCATCCACGCCGGCACCGGCAATGGTTCGGTAGCCGACCGGGTGGTGCCTGTACTGCAAGGCTTGCGTGCCAAGGGGGTACAAATTGTCCGGGCCGCCCATGTGCCGGCAGGGTTCGTGCTGCGCAATGCCGAACAACCCGACGACAAGTACGACTGGGTGGTAGCTCACGACCTCAATCCGCAGAAGGCTCGCATCCTTGCCGCCGTGGCGCTGAGCCAGCCCGGCGATAGCAAGAATCTGCAGCGGGTGTTCTGGGAATACTAAGAACGACGCCTAGCCGGCCAAGGCCGCCAAACCGTCAATAAAGCGCAGGACGCGCGGCGACTGCTCGTCTTCGCGCGTCGCGGCAGCCATTACCAGAAAGGCATCCTCGTCCAGCAACGGTAGATAGCGCACCCCGGCAATTCGCACGCAATCGAGCGGCGCCGGCAGGATGGCCACGCCCAGGCCGGCAGCCACCAGCCCGATCTGGGTAATCGCCTCGCCCGCCTCCTGGGCGACGCGCGGTACGAAGCCGGCGCGGGCGCATAGCAGCCGCACATTGTCCTTCAGACCGGTACCGGCGCTATCCGGATAGGCCACGAAACCCTCGTCGCGACATTGCGCCAGGGAAATCGCCGGCAATCCCGCCAAGGGGTGGCTGGCCGGCATGACCAGGAGCAAGGGATCGCGGCGCAAGGCCTGCAGTCTCAGGCCGGCAGGATGCCCGCGGCCATCGTAGCGGACAAAGCCTACATCCAGTTTGTCACGCAGCAAGCCGTCGAACTGATCGGCTGTGTACATTTCCCGAAGGTGCAGCCGAACTTTGGGAGACAGCCGCCGGTAGTCTTGTACGATGGCCGGAAGAATGGGGGTCAGGGGTAGCGTGGAGGTAAAGCCTATGCGCAGCTCGCCCTCTTCGCCCTGCGCCACCCGCCTTGCTTCCTCACCCGCCGCCACCGCCGCCGCCAGGATGGCGCGGGCCCGCGTCAGAAAAAGTGCGCCGGCATCGGTGAGCGCAATCTTGCGTTTGCCGCGACTGAACAACTGCACCCCCAATTCCGCTTCCAAGGCCTGGATCTGCTGGCTCAACGGCGGCTGCCCGATGTGCAGGCGCTCGGCGGCCCGGGTGAAATTCATCTCCTCGGCCACGGCGACGAAGTAACGCAGATGACGCAGCTCCATTGATACTTTCAAAGTATGGATCGATGCTGAAACATATATTGGACCAAGGTCAAATGCAACTCGTAGCATCTTGCCATCGTACTCACTGCGCGTAGCGCCACACGATCCCATGACCACTGCCCTCCCCTCACCGCTGACCGCCCCTCCCGCCGCCGACGCCACAAGCACCGAGCCGCTAAGGGCCGGCACCGCCGCCTATCGGTCCGCCACCCTGGCATTGTTCTTTTCCGGGCTTTCCGCCTTCGCCATGCTGTATGGCCCCCAACCGCTCATGCCGGTCTTTTCGGCGGATTTCAATCTGTCGCCGGCGGCCGCCAGCGGCGTCATCTCCGCCGCTACCGGCGCCTTGGCGCTGGGGCTGATCCCGGCCGGCATCGTGGCGCAGCGCTTCGGCCCGAAGCCGACCATGCTGTGGTCACTGGTCCTGTCGGCCTTGCTGACACTGCTGGCGGCGGTCGCACCGAACTACGGCACCGTGCTGGTATTACGGGCTTTGCTGGGGCTGGCCCTGGCCGGCCTGCCGGCGGTGGCCATGGCCTATCTCAGCCAGGAGGTCGAAGCGGGCTCGCTGGGTCGGGCCATGGGCCTCCTGATCGCGGGCAATGCGGTGGGCGGCCTGTTCGGCAGACTGGTCGCCGCCACCGTGACCGACTGGTCTTCCTGGCGCATGGCGCTGGCCGCGCTGGGCATTGTCGGCGTGCTGGCGGCCTTATGCTTTCAGCGCTGCCTGCCGCCTTCGCGGCATTTCCATCCCAGCCGTTTCGATGCCCGCACCATGCTGAGCGACCTGCAAGCGCATTGCCGCGACAAGGGCCTGCCCTGGCTTTTCCTGCTGGGCTTCTTGCTGATGGGTTGTTTCGTCAGCCTATACAACTATCTCGGCTACCGGCTCGCCGCCGCGCCGTTCCACCTCAGCCAGGGGCAGATCGGCCTGGTGTTCTCGCTCTATCTGGTCGGCATGTTCGGCTCCACCTGGGGCGGCAAACTGGCGGACCGCTTTGGCCGCCGCCACGTGCTGTGGATCCTGGTTGCGGCCATGGCTACCGGCCTGTTGCTGACGCTGGCTCCCAGCCTGCCGGTGATCATCGTGGGTATCGCCCTGTTCACCTTCGGCTTCTTCAGCGCCCACTCGGTCGCCAGCAGCTGGGTGGGCCGCCGCGCCAGCCACGCCATCACCCTGGCCTCCTCGCTCTATCTATGCGCCTACTACCTCGGTTCCAGCCTGCTCGGATCGGCATCGGGACTGATGTGGCATGTGGATGGCTGGCATGGCGTGGTCGCCCTGCTGGCGTCCATCCTGCTGATCGCCGTCGTGCTGGCGCTGAGCTTGCGCAAATTGCTGCCGCGGGTGGCGGTAGTCTAAGCGCGGCAAGGGGCTGGTGCAGGAACTACCAGCCCCTTGCTACTTGCCTAAGCCGGATTACTTACGCGCCGAAATCAGATACATCACGGTTGCACCGCCCGACCAGTAGCGGCCGGCATCGACCAAGGACCGGGTTCTTTTGTAACGCTCGGCTCGCTGTGCCGAATAGCCGGCCACGAAAGCCGCATCGGCCGCATCAAGGTACGCGGACCAGCGGCGCACGTGCTCATCCCACACGGCACAACGCGCTGCCGACATGCCGTCGAGCAGTTCGTCCAGATTGGCTGCCTGCTCCAACCCCAGGTACGGCGGCAACGATGGCGCGGCCTTGTCCGAAAGATGGCTTTGCACTGCCTCGAAGCCGGCCTGCTGGAACAGGTAAGCCAAACGATCACCCAGCGAGGAATCCCCTTCCCCGCTCAAGCGCTTGCCGATTTCGCACAGCAACCGATAACGGTAGTCGGCTACCCGCTCGGCCGAACTGGATAAGTCGTCGGGTGCTTCCGCCATGCCGGCATTGGCGAGATTGCTGGGCTCACTGCAGATCACCATGCCGCCGGGCCGGACGACTCGGTGCATTTCGCGCAATGCCGCCAAAGGGTCGGCCAGGTGGATCAGCACCGTTTGGCAGGTCACCACGTCGAAACTATCGTTCGCGAACGGCAGCTGCTGGGCATCGCCCTGCCGAAAATTTAGCGTGGCACCCTTGGCCGCGAATTCGTCGCACAACTTGACATCGCCGGCCGCCCATTTCGGATCACGGTCCAGGCCGGTAATTTCGGGGTGGCTATCGAGATGGGGGAGCAGCAGGCGGCTCCAGTGGCACTGACCGCAACCGACGTCCAGGAGGGTCCGGTATTGCTTCAACTGCCAGCGGCGTGCCATCAATTCGAGGAAATCGGCATTCCACCAGAAGTCGCGGTAGTCACCGAAGTACTCTTCGGAGTGGGCGAGCGTAGCCGGTGCGGCCGACGTAGTAGGCTGGTTCATATTCTGTCCTTGCTTGAAACGCGATAAGGCGAACCGCGGCGCAGTGGCGGCGGTTGGCTAAGAGGTACGTACGCGTCCAAGAGGAACTTACATCGGCGGGGTTCCGGGCTGGGGAATATCCGAGAATACTAGCATGGCGAACTCGCCGAACCAATCGGGCATGGGCTACCGTAGCATGCCCGCGGACAGCGCTTGACAATATCTCCGTGATATCGCTCGGGAATTCCGCCAAGAACGTTGTATAATACCGGTTGATGCGACCCGACGGTTTATGCCTTGCAGTTTCAACTCAGCTTGTCTCACGGCACATGCCGGCCCGCACATCTACCAGCTCAGTCAAGCCTTTACCCTTCGATGGCAGCGCCCAAACGCGCCGCAATCGGGGTGGGGCGGTTGTATTCGATGTCTGGACCCGAAGCGGGAGACTCCGTGCCGGGCAGTGCAGTATCAGACCCTTTAACCCAGCGTGTTGGGCCAGCCTGTCGGGGCGGAGCCAACGCCAGGAGAAATTATCCGCATGGCAAAAGAAGAACTGATTGAAATGGAAGGCAGCGTGACCGAAGTGCTGCCAGATACGCGTTTTCGCGTAAAACTGGAAAACGGCATGGAGTTGATCGCCTATGTGTCCGGCAAGATGCGTATGCACCGCATTCGTATCCTTACCGGCGACCGCGTGACCGTGGAGCTGTCGCCCTACGATCTGACCAAGGCGCGCGTGAGCTTCCGGCACAAGGACGAACGTGCCACCCCTGGCGGCGCGCCACGTCGCCCAGGACAGTACCGCCGCTAAGCGCTACTGTATGCATTCGAACGGCACCCTAGGGTGCCGTTTTGCGTTTAATGCGCGGGGCCTTGCAAAGCGCAATACAAGTCCGCGCTATATAATGCCCGTCCCGTTAGAATCGATCTCCGCCCCTCACTCCGCCGCCCCTGCAAGGTTTTACGGATGACTCTATCGCGCCTGATCGGCCAGTTCGTGCGGCAACACTGGCAGCCTTACGCTCTTTCCGCCCTGATGCTGGCCTGTGTCGGCGCGCTGACGGTATTTATCCCGCGCCAGGTCGGCTCGGTGGTGGATGGCCTGGTGGCCGGCCAACTGTCGGGCGAACCGCTGCTGCTGCGCCTGGGCGTGCTATTGCTGGCCGGCCTGGGCATCTATTTTCTCAGGGTGGGCTGGCGCCTGCAGCTCTTCGCCGCCAGCTACCGGCTGGGCGTGCATTTGCGCACCCAGTTGTATCGGCGCCTGTCCTTGCAGGGTCCGAGCTTTTATCAACAGCAGCGCACCGGTGACCTGATGGCGCTGGCCACCAATGATGTGGATGCCGTCGAGATGGCGTCCGGCGAAGCCATGCTGGCCGGCTTCGACGGTACCTTGACCCTGGTCATGGTCGTGGCCATGATGACCCTGGGGATAGATTGGCGCCTGGCACTGGTGGCCCTGACCCCCTTCCCTCTGATGGCGCTGAGCTTCTGGTATATCTCCAACCAGATCCATCGTGCCTCGCACGATTCCCTGGAATGCTTCAGCCAGCTCAATGACCATGTGCAGGAAACCCTGTCCGGTGTGCGCACCATTCGGGCCTTGGGCCTGGAAGCCCGCTCGGCCGCGCGTTTCGCCGAACTGGCCGAAAACGCCGCCACGGCCAGCCTGCGGGCGCAGCGCTGGGAAGCCGCCTACGAGCCGGCAGTAGGCCTGACCCTGGTCAGTGCCTCGGTGCTGACCTTGGCGCTGGGTGGCTACCTGGTCTGGCAGCAACAGTTGAGCATAGGCGCGCTGACCGCCTTCAGCATGTATCTGGGCCAGCTGATCTGGCCCATGTTCGCCGCCGGCTGGGTGATGTCGCTGATCGAACGCGGCCGCGCCGCCTGGAACCGAATGCAGCCCGTGCTCGATGCCCCTTTGACGATCGCCGACCAAGGCCGCCAAGCCGATATCCGGCCTGGCCTGCTGAGCTTCGACAAGGTGGGTTTCCACTATCCCGGCCAACAGGCGGATGCCTTGCAGTCGGTTTCGTTCACGCTGCCCGCCGGCCAGACCCTCGGCCTGGTCGGACCGACCGGCGCAGGCAAGTCAAGCATCATCCGCCTGATCCTGCGGCAATATGCCCAGCAATCCGGCGACACCCGCTGGAACGACACAGCCTTGTCCGACTATCAGCTGGAGGCCTTGCACGGCGCGATCAGCTGGGTCCCGCAGGAGCCCTTCCTGTTCTCGGCCAGCATTGCCGACAATATCGCCCTCGGCAAACCGAATGCCAGCCAGGAAGAGATCGAACGGGCCGCGCGCCTGGCATCCATCCACGACGATATCCTGCGCTTTGCGCAGGGGTATCGGACACCCGTCGGAGAGAAAGGCGTGACCCTGAGCGGCGGCCAGCGCCAGCGCGTGGCGATCGCCCGCGCCCTGCTGATGGATGCACCCTTATTGCTGCTCGACGACGCCTTGTCCGCGGTCGATACCCAGACCGAAACCGATATCCTCAGCCATCTGCGCGAGGCGCGCCGGGGCCGCACCGTGATCATCGTCAGCCATCGGCTCAGCGCCGTGATGGATGCCGACCAGATATTGGTGCTCAAGCACGGCCGCATCGTGGAAACCGGACGGCACGCCGCCTTGCTGGAACACGACGGCTGGTATGCCGCGCAATGGCGCTATCAACAACTGGAGGCCAGCCTCGATGCGCTCTGAAGCCAACACCAAGTGGCAAGCCATAGCCTTGCTACGCCGCGCGGCTGCCCCGGAGCATAGGCATCTCTGGGTGGGCACCGCCTGGCTGATCGTGGCGGCAGGCCTGGAGGCGCTGGGCCCGTTGCTGGGCAAGCACTTTATCGACCAGCATCTATTGCCCCGCCAGCTGGACTGGCCGCGCATCGTGCTGTTGCTGATCGGCGTGCTGGCGGTCGGCTGCCTGGCCAGCATCATCCGCTATCGGCAGCTGACCCGGCTGGCCGGTGTCGCGATGCGCTCGGTCCGCCGCCTGCGCGAGACGGTGTATGGCCATGTATTGCGGCTGCCGATGGCCTTCTTCGACAAGGCGATCACCGGCCAACTGGTCAGCCGCGTGACGAACGATACCGAGCAGGTGAAGAATCTGTATGTACAGGTGCTGTTCGTGATGCTGGATAGCCTGATCGTCTTGACCGGGGCGCTGATCGCGATGGCCTGGCTGGATTGGCGGCTGATGCTGATCGTATCGGTGCTGGTGCCGGCCGTGGTGGTCATCGTCTGGTTCTACCAGCGCTGGAGCGCGCCCGCCGTCGCACTGGCCCGCGAGCGCCGCAGCGATATCAACGCACAGATGGCCGAAAGCATCGCCGGCATGGCGGTCCTGCAGGCCAGCAATGCCGAGACCCGCTTTCGCGACCGCTTCGGCCGTACCAACCAACAGCACTACGGTGCCCGCCTGGCGGAATTGCGGGCGAATGCCTGGCTGCTGCGGCCCATGCTGGACCTGCTCAATGTGCTGTTGCTGGTGGTGGTGATCTATAGCTTCGGCCAGCGCCGCCTCAGCGGCCTGGAAGTGGGCATCCTGTATGCCTTTGTCAGCTATATCGGCCGGGTGGTCGATCCGCTGATCCAGATCACGCTACAGTTCAGCCAGTTGCAGCAGGCCGTCGTGGCGGCGGCACGGGTCAATACCCTATTGAACGAAACTCGCTCCGACCCCACCGCCGGCGGCGTGCGAATCAGCCAGGGCCGTATCGATATCCAGTCACTGAAGTTCGGCTATACGCCTGACCGGCCGGTGATCCACGACCTCAGCCTGACCATCCCCGCCGGTGCTTTCTATGGCGTGGTGGGCCATACCGGCAGCGGCAAATCCACCCTGCTCAGCCTGCTCTTGCGTTTCTATACCGCCCAATCCGGCAGCATCCAGCTGGACGGCGTTCCCCTGGCGCACTTCGGCGACGAGGACTTCCGCGCCGATGTGGGCCTGGTGCCGCAGGAGCCATTTCTGCTGGCCGCCAGCGTGCGCGAGAATATCGATATGGGTCGCGGCTTGAGCGATGCCGAAATCGAAACCGCCGCCCGCGCCGCCCGTTGCCACGATTTCGTGCTGGCACTGGAGCAGGGCTACACCACGCCGCTGGGCGAAGGCGGAGCAAGGCTGTCGGTGGGCCAAAAGCAATTGATCGCCATCGCACGGGCGCTGGCCGGCAAGCCCCGCATCCTGTTCCTGGACGAAGCGACCGCCCATATCGACTCCGAGACGGAACAGGTCGTGCAACTTGCCCTGGCGGAACTGCGCGGCAAGGTCACCATCATCGCCATCGCCCACCGGCTATCCACCATCCGCGATGCGGACCGCATCATCGTACTCAATCATGGCCATATCGATGAACAGGGCAGCCATGAGGCACTGATGGAAATCGACGGCGGCATCTATCAGCGTTTGTACCTGCTGCAGCAGATCGACGATTAAATGGCCATGCCTATACTGCATCATCGTGATGCCGTGTGGATCCGCCATGAATAAGCAGCGTCGCCACTTGTTGCGCATGCTGGGGAGCGTGCCGTTCCTGACCGCCGCCAGCAGGCCCGAACGTTTGCTGGTCAGCTACAACGATGACTACGCGCCTTACTCGTATATCGACCCGCAGCAAGGCGGCGGCCAAGTCCTGGGAATCCTGCCGGAAATCCTCGATCCCCTCCTGGCCGAGATACCCGGCATCCTGGCCGGCAAGCAGGGCTTGCCGTGGCGGCGGGTACAGGCGATGGTGCAGCAGGGCGAGGCCGATGCCCTGTGTACTTTCGCCTCGGCCGAGCGCAAGCAATACGCCGTGTTCAACCGGGTGGCCGTGACGACCCTGGTTCCCCACCTGTTCTTCTCGGCCCGCCATCCACGCCGGGCCGAATTGGAGGCGATCCGATCGCGGGACGCCTTGAAGGCCTTCCATCTGGTGGACCAGAAGGGCAACCAGTGGGCGGAGCAAGCGCTCAAGGATTTTCCCAGCGTGGAATGGACACCTGGCCACGACGCCATCTTCCGCATGGTGATGGCCGAACGGGGCGACCTGCATGTCTCGCTCAGCCCGCTGGTCACCTTGTGGCGCCTGAAGAAGCTCGGCATCCATAGCCAGGTGGTATCGATTCCCGCGCCCTATGTGGCCGCCGAGGTGCCGTTCCATCTAGGCGTGCGCCTCAGCCATCCCTTGGCGACGGAAATCGCCGAGTACCTGGACAAGGCCTTGCTCAAACCGGCGGTCGCCAGGCGTATCGAGGACATCCTCAAGCGGTACGGAGGCCAAGCTTAGGCCTTAGGCCCACCCCGCAGCCTGGAAACCACGGCGCCGATACCGCTGACCACCGCCAGCACCACCGCACCGGCTACGATACCGGCCAGCCCGTCGATTACGGTGGGCGCAATAAAGGCCAAGGGCGTGCCCAGTACCGGCACCACGGCCAGCGCCTCGGTCCAGTGGTGGATCAGCTCATGCGCGCCGGGCAGGCCGTGGGTGAGGATGCCGCCCCCGACCATGAACATGGCGGCGGTACCGACCACCGACAGGGTCTTCATCAGATAGGGCGCGGTGCGTAGCAAAAGGCCGCCGAAGCTGCGCAAAGCCCCATCCAGGGCGCCGCTGCCGGACCGTTTGCTCAGATACAAACCACCATCGTCGAGTTTGACGATGCCGGCCACCAGCCCGTATACGCCCACCGTCATGATCAGGGCGATCCCGGCCACCACCGCCACTTGCTGCATAAAGGGCGCGGTCGCCACCGTGCCTAGCGAGATCACGATGATTTCCGCCGACAGGATAAAGTCGGTACGTATCGCGCCTTGGATCTTGTCCTGCTCGAAAGCCACCATATCGACGTTTTCATCGACCAGTGCTTCCACTTGCGCCAGATGCTCGGCCGCCGCCTCTTCCTTGCCATGCAGCAGCGGATGAATGATTTTTTCGAAGCCTTCGAAGCACAGATAGGCGCCGCCCAGCATCAGCAGCGGCGTGACCGCCCAAGGCGCCAGGGCGCTGATCGCCAGTGCCGAAGGTACCAGGATAAGCTTGTTGCGAAATGAACCCTTGGCCACGGCCCACACCACCGGTAATTCGCGCTCGGCGCGAACCCCGGCCACCTGCTGGGCATTGAGGGCCAGGTCGTCGCCCAGCACCCCGGCCGTCTTCTTGGCGGCAACCTTGGTCATCAGCGCCACGTCATCCAGCACCAGCGCGATATCATCCAACAGAGTCAGCAAACTGCTTCCGGCCACATCGGGCTCCTTTAAGAGGGGTAGGGAACCACCGTGCTGCGTCGTCGGTCTGCAGTCGGGGGTTCGCAAAGTTCGGTATTGTAACCGTAGCAAAGTGCGCAGTCCTTGCAGCCACAACAGCATAGAATGCCGCCTTTACCATGTTACTTGCCACTATGAATTCGTCACCGCACTGGCTGTTCAGATTTCTTCTGCTCTTGCTGATCGGCACGCTGGCGCATGCCGCGCCCGCGACCGAGGAAATTTTCGAACATTTCAAAGACCGCATCGCGCAGGTTCAGGTAATCGACCTGTCGGCCGGCAGCCGCGTCGGTTATGGCAGCGGCTTTGCCCTGGGCCGGGCGGATCGCATCGTGACCAATTACCACGTGATTTCCAAGCTGGTGATGGCGCCCAGGCACCATAAGGCCGAACTGAAGCTGGTCGACGGCCGGGTGATACCGGCCGAGCTGCTGGCCTTCGATGCCGTCCATGATCTGGCTGTGCTGGTTCCCGCCCAAGCGTTGCCGGCGGCGTTCGAACTGGCCGGCTCGCCCCCGCCCAAGGGCCAGCGCCTTTATTCCCTGGGCGTGCCTAACGACCTCGATTTCACCATCGTCGAAGGGACTTACAACGGCCTGGTCGGCAATACCTTTCACGACCGTATTCATTTCACCGGCGCGATCAATTCGGGCATGAGCGGCGGCCCGGCCATCGATGCCGCCGGCCGGCTGGTCGGCGTCAATGTCGCCAAGGATTTGCGCGGCGACCTGGTCTCCTTTCTGGTGCCCGCCGCCGATGTGGCCGCCCTGCTTGCCCAGCCTGCACCCAAGGGCGAACGCCGGACGGTATTGCGCGACCAGCTGTTGGCCAATCAGCAAAGCGTGGTGACCCAGCTGCTGGCCCAACCCATGGTGCGCCATCCACTGGGCAGCTTCCAGCTGCCCGGTCGCTTTGCCGAATTCATGCGCTGCTGGGGCGATGCCCAACGGCGCGACAAGCAGCGCTATCAGCAAGCCAGCTACCAATGCAGCAATCAGGACGATGTCTATCTCGACGACGGCTTCAGCACCGGCACGATCGCGCTGCGGCACGACTGGTATGGCAAGGGTGAACTCAACCCGCTGGCCTTTACCGCCCTGGTCAATCGGATGGCCTCCTACCACAACGCCTCCGGCGCCGATGGCGATGATGAACTGGGCAACTACGCCTGCCAGCAAGCCTATGTGAAGCTGCAAGGACGCGTACTGAAGACCGCCGTTTGCCTGCGCGCGTTTCGCAAGCTGGGTGGCCTATACGACCTTTACCTGAAGGCGGTCAGCGTCGGCGACGGCAGGGAGGCCGTGGTGAGCACCTTGCAACTGGGCGGGGTGACGCAGGCGAACGCCTTGGGCTTCGCGCGCCGGTATCTGGAGGCCATGCAATGAGCGCGGTCATCTTTATCGAAGAATTGGACCGCGCCGGCCGGGTGGAGCGGCGTCAGCGGGTGGCTGCCGACCATCTCACCCTGGGGCGCGGCTACGACACGGAAGTGATTCTGGACGACCCCCTGGTTGCCCCCCATCACCTTCAAGTCGAACTATTGCCTGAAGGTCGCCTCCGGGTTCGGGTGGTCGATTCCGACCATCCCTGCGCCATCGGCGGGCAGTGGGGCGAGGGCGGCGAGATCGGTCCCGACGATATCGTCCAGATCGGCCACACCCGGCTGCGTTTTCGCACCCCTGGCTACCAGGTGGCGAACGCGCCCCGACGCTCCATGCGGGACTGGCTGCAGCTATTCGGCCTGAAGGGTCTCGATTGGGCGCTGCTGGCACTGGTGGTGTGCACCGTCGGCATCGAATACTGGCTGGTCGATACCGAGACCCGCGGTGTGAGCCCCCTGTTGCTATCCATGGCATCCATGGGCGCGGCGATGCTGGTCTGGGCCGGATTCTGGTCGCTGCTGTCGCGCTTGCTGGTCAAGCACTTCGAATTTCACCGCCATCTGGCGCTCTGCGCCGCGGCCTTGCTGTGCGTACAATTCGCCGACTGGCTGCTGGTACCGCTGGGCCTGGTCTGGCTGCCGGATTGGTTGCCCTGGCTGGCCATCGTCGCCACCGCCGTTGCCCTGCTGTTTGGCCACCTGCGCCTATGCGCCCACGGCGACCGTGGGCCGGCCACCCTGGCCGCCGTGCTGGCCTTGGCCGGCGGCGGTATAGGGGGCTTGGACTGGTATATCGATGCACACCGGCAGAACAGCGAGATTCCCGCCGATGTGCGTATCGTGCCCTTGCCATCCAACTGGTTGCCGACAACCAGCAGCGACGCTTTTTTCGACCGCGCCAAGACCTTGGGCAAAGAAGCGGACGACGCGGCCAAGGCGCTGGATTGAAGTGAAAACAGCAGATTTGGCCGCGAACGGTACAAGCGCACCAAGTTTATTATTCCATAATGGAATACTGAAAGTACTTTAAATAAGTAAAAAGAATTAAATGCTTTGCTATCTTTCCTAGCTGCGCGGCGCCTTCCGATTGGGGGCGTCGATCCGGCAGCAAAACCGGCCGTCCTTTACCCGGTCATGGGCGGCCTTCAGGGGGAGAAAGCATTGAAAAAAAATTCAGGTTATTCCTTGACGGCGGTGGCGCTCGCCATCGCCACGCTCAGCCAGCATGCCCAGGCCGCGGATACCGACGACAACCCTACCGAAAAAGTGGTCATCACCGGTTCCCGCATTGCCCGCGCCAGCCAGGAAGGTCCCACCAGCGTGACGGTGATTACGGCCGAGGACCTGGAGAAGAAGGGCTATAAGAACGTCTTCGACGCCCTCAATAGCCAGACCCAAAGCACCGGCTTTGTCCAGGGCGCGGATTACGGCAACACCTTCACACCAGCCGCCAACGCCGTCAGCCTGCGGGGCTTGGGGGCGAACCATACGCTGGTCCTGCTGAACGGGCGGCGGGTGGCCGACTATCCGATCGCCTACGAAGGATCGATCAATTTCGTCGATCTGGCCAATATTCCGTCTGCCTTGATCGACCGTATCGAGATCCTTAACGGCGGTGCCTCGGCCATCTATGGCTCGGACGCCATCGCGGGCGTGGTCAACGTCATCCTGAAAAAACAGGCCAGCGGCGTGGACGTGGACCTGAAGGTGGGTACCACCCAGCGCGGCGGTGGCAGCAACGCGCGCGTGCAGATCAGCGGCGGTGCGGAATTCGGCAAGCTAAGCGCCATCTTCGCGGCCGAGATCAGCCGCCGTGACGCTATCTGGAGCAAGGACAGGGACTTCATGGCCGACACCACCCTGCACGGCGCCGCACCCACCAGCGTACTGTCGCGCAAGAATGTGGACAACGGCCGCTATATCGACCTTGGCGACAGCTGCCAACGCATGGCCGGCCATTTCGGCAATAGCCTGGTGCGGGTCAACGGCAGCAAAGGTGCCTATTGCGCCAGCGGCCAGGCAAGCCCCTCGTTCTGGACCACCCAGACGGAAAACCATAGCGAGAATCTGTTCGGGGGCCTGAACTACGCAGTGAATGAACGGACCAATCTATTCGGCGAGCTGGCCCTGGGTTTCAATACCACCCGCAACAATACCCGCGGTCCCAGCTGGACATCGGAAGCAGCCGGCAATGGCTATTTCTTCAATCGCGACAGCGGCCGCAACGAGGTCTGGAGCAAGCGCTTCTCGCCCGAGGAAATCGGCGGCGCCACCCGCTTCAATCGCCAATGGGATGACAGCGCGGCCAGCCTGGCCGTCGGCGTTCGCGGCGATATCGCTGCCAGCAGCTGGAATTACGAGGCGAGCTATAGCGCTTCCTCCTATGTCAGCAAGGACAATCGCCCACGTCTCCTGAAGGCCATCGACAGCTATTTCCTCGGTCCCAAGCTGGGCGAGGACGCCGATGGCGTGGCGATCTACGCGCCCGACGCCGCCCGCTTTACCCAGCCCATCACGCCGGCGCAGTTCGACCAGTTGGCCGGCGCTTCCCGCAGCAAGGACAAGGCCTGGACGCAAACCCTGAGCATCAGCGGGAGCGGTGAGCTGCTTGCGCTGCCCGCCGGCCCGCTCAAGCTCGCCGCCGTAGCCGAGCTGGGCAGCCAAGGTTTCCGCAACCAACCGGACGAGCGCATCAACCAGGGTGTGTACTACAACAGTGCCAATGCGCAGATCACCAGCGGATCACGCTCGCGCTACGCACTGGGGGCGGAGTTCAACCTGCCGCTGCACCAGCAGTTGAATGCCACCCTGGCCGGACGCTACGACCACTACAGCTTCGCCGGCCGCAAGGACAGCAAGCTGACCTACAACGCCGGCCTGGAGTATCGCCCCGCCAAGAGCCTATTGCTGCGCGGCAATTACGCCACCAGCTTCCGGGCACCGGATATGAACTATATCTACGCCGCCAAGACGCGCGGCTACTACGCTTCCTCCACCGACTACTACCGCTGCAAACTGAGCGGCCAGCCGCTGGCCGACTGCGAATTCGCGAACCAGTCGCCCGGCGCCAACTATATCCAGACCGGCAGCAAGGAGTTGCGTTCGGAAAACGGCAAATCCTACGGTTATGGCGTGGTGTGGTCGCCGGCCAGCAGTTTCGATATCTCGGCCGACTACTGGAATATCCGCATCAAGGATCTGGTCACCAACCTGGACGCCGACACCATCCTGCGCGATGAAGCCGATTGCCGCACCGGCGTACAGGACGCCGGCTCGGTACTGTGCCTGGATGCCCTGGCGCGGGTACACCGCAATCCCGCCAATGCGGTCTTCGAGCCCAATGCCATCCGGGAAGTCATGGTCAACCCCATCAATGCCGCCAATGAACGCACCAGCGGCGTCGACCTGACCGGCAAGTGGCGCTGGAAGAAGGCCGGCTGGGGCAGTTTCCTGGTCCAGGCCAGCTATACCCGCGTGCTTAGCCACCACTACCGCCAGTTCAGCAAGGATCCCGAAACGGATCAGTTGAAATCCATGCAGAACAGCAACTGGCCCAGCAAGTTGAATGGCAGCCTCGGCTGGACGGGCGAGTCCTGGCGCACCACCCTGCAACTGGACCGCTACGGCCGGATTCCGAACGGCGACCAGAGCGGCCGGCTATCGCCTTATGTGCTGGCCAACTGGAGTGCCAGCTACCAGTTCGGCAAGAACGGTTCGGTGGGCGTGATCGTCAACAATGTGCTGGACAAGGTAAGGCTGGACCCAAGCGGCGGCTGGCCTTTCTATCCGGTCGGCAGCTATAGCCCGCACGGCCGCCAGGCGTGGCTGCAATTGAGCTACCACTTCGGTAGCTGATAGAGGGACGGCAAGGCCGCTCTCCCGGCCTTGCCGTCGCTAGCCGTTGATGATTTCACCCCCGTTGGGATGCAGCACCTGCCCCGAGATATAGGACGAATCCGGGGATACCAGAAAAACAAAACTGGGCGCAATCTCGTCGGGTTGCCCCGCTCGGCCCATGGGCGCCTTGCTACCAAATTTGGCAACTTCGTCGGCATCGAAGCTGGCGGGTATCAAGGGCGTCCAGACGGGACCGGGTGCTACCGCGTTGACCCGAATACCTTCGTCGCGCAGCGAGACCGACAAGGACCGGGTGAATGCCACGATCGCGCCCTTGCTGGCGGAATAGTCCAGCAGCTTGGGGCTGCCGCGATAGGCGGTTACCGAACTGGTGTTGACGATCCGCCCGCCATTGCGGAGATACGGCAGCGCAGCCTTGACCAGATAGAACATAGCAAAGATATTGGTCCGAAAGGTCCGCTCCAATTGGGCGGCGCTGATGGCTTCGATGGAGTCCTGCGGGTGCTGCTCGGCCGCGTTATTGATCAGGATATCGAGCCGTCCCAATCCTGCCGTGGTGGCGCGGACGGCATCCCGGCAAAAGGCCTCGTCGCTGATATCGCCCTTGATCAGCAGGCAGCGCTGGCCAGCCACTTCCACCAGGCAGCGGGTTTCCGCCGCGTCACCCTCCTCGCTCAGGTAGACGATGGCGACATCGGCCCCCTCCTTGGCAAAGGCAATGGCGACCGCCCGGCCAATGCCGCTATCGCCGCCGGTGATCAAGGCGACCTGGCCGCGCAGCTTGCCGCTGCCGACATAGCTGGCCATGGCCGATTGCGGCGGTGGAACCATTTCGGACTCGATACCCGGCTGCCGGGCTTGATGCTGCGGGGGAAGAACGGTTTTCTCCATGATGGCCTCCTTGCAGTCAATTCAAGCACCCCTTCCGCATGCTGAGCAGCGCTTGAACCAACGGCGCCCTCGCAAAGCAGGCGCATTATTCGGAATATAATGAAAACGGGGTGTTTTATCACGATTGCTCGCATAAAATCACCCCGGTGTTTAGTTTAAACAAGCATTAATAAACGGCCGTCAACAGCCCATCAATTGCGTTGGTTGCCTTGCTGCTTGGTGGATGGTTGTTCGTTGCTCTTGACGGTGCTGCCGCTTTGGCGGCCGGCATCATTTTGCTGTTGTTGCTGCTTATTCGAACCCTGTTCGTTCTGCTGTTGCTGCTGCTTATTGGTACCCTGCTCGTTCTGCTGACTTTGTTGCTTTTCGCTTGGGTTGGAGGGCTTGTTCGTCATTGCAATCTCCTAGGTTGTTTCCGAAAAGCGCTGCCAGCGTTGCTGGCATTGCTCCTCTAGCCTTGCAATGACCGTGCCGGGGGCTGATGAAGCCCTCTATGGCTGCGTTTGAGGGCATTCAGCCCCTGAGCGACCGACAAACTTGCCATACCTGCAATAATTACGGGTAAGACTTACCGAACTGATCCGCTCACCAGTTCACCATGGCCCGCGCCTCTTCCCGATTGAAGTATTTCTCGAAGATACGCTGCAGGGTGCCATCCGCCCGCATGGCGAGCAGCAGGGCGCGCCATTTTTCGGCTTCAGCGCTACTGATGGTCTTTCTGGACATGATCAAGCCGTGGGGAATGGAAACGTCATCGGTGGCAATGACGTTAACAAGGTCACGCACCTGGTAGTCGTCCAGGTCGGAATAATCGAATGGCTCGATAATCACCGCCTGGATACGGTTGAGTATCAGATTTTTGTACAAGGCATCATAGCTGGTGGACTCGATGACCCGCTCGGTGGCGGCCAGCGTATCGACAAAGCGGTTCATCATTTCGCTGTAGCGAAAACTGCGGATCACGCCCAATTTGAGTTTGGGTATCTGCGCAAATTCAGCCAATTGCTGGACGCGCGCATCCTTACGGATCAACAGGGTATATTTATTGGCGAAATACCAGGCGAACATGGCGAATTTGTCGCGCTCGGGATTGCTGATGCCGGACAGGCTGAAATCCAGCGCACCGGCTTCCAGCATTTTCCAGATGCGTGAACGCGGCATCAGGCTTACCTGGATGGAACAGTTACTGCGTTTGATCAGTTCATCGGCGACATCGCGGTCTATGCCTGTGTTGCTGCTGGCGCGGTATAGCAAACCATGTTCGTGCAAGGCCAGGCTAAGCGGCCGGGAACAATCGGGGCCCTCAGCCGCCTGGGTGACGCCACCGAACAAGACCACCCATACCAGTACGCCAGCGCCAAGCGCAGCACGCATCGTCTTCCCCTCTCGTTGCCCCTGCGGGGATATTAGCGCTCATTCACATACTGGCAGTAACAATCGTTAGGCAAACTGGTCGGGCTTCGAATTTTCCGGTGATCTGCCATGCGCTTTCCTGTTCTTCTGCTGGCCTTCGCGCTAGCCCTTCCCCTCTCGCCGGCAGCCGCGGGCTTGCCCATCAACGTCGTTCAGGTTGCCGACCTATCGGGACCCAATGGCGATACCGGCCGGGATTTCGTGACCGGCGCGCAGGTCTATCTCGATCAATTCAACGAACGCGGCGGCCTGGCGGGCCGGCCGGTCAAACTGCTGGTGGCGGACGACCGTGGCGAACCCGCCAATACGGTGCGGCTCAGTCGCCAATTGACGGCTCAGTACAAGCCGGTGGCGCTATTCGGCTATCTTGGCGCCGACAATGTGCGCGCCGTACTGGCCGACAAGCAGCTGGCCGAATTGGCGACGCCGCTGGTCGCCCCTTACGTCGGCATCGATTTGGGCCATGCCCCATTTGGCAATGCACCACTGTACTACCTACGGGCCGACTCGTCGGCGGAGATCGCCAAGATCAGCCGGATTGCCGGAGCCAGCGGCCTGAAACGGATTGCCCTGGTCGCCGGCGACGATGCCCTGGGCAGGGCGGCGGCCGGCGGCATCGCTGCGCAACTTAACGATAATGGACTGCGCCTGGCCGGCCAGATCACCCTATCGAGTCAAGCCAATATGGCGCAGGCGGTCGAGCAATTGGCCGCCAGCCAGCCGCAGGCGGTGATCCTGGCTGCGCCCACCATCAGTTCGGCGGCCTTTGTGCAGGCTTACCAACGTAAACATCCCGGCACGCCGTTCTACGCCTTGTCCTGGATCAATCCGCAGACCTTGCAGGAATTCCTCGGCAGCGAAGCGGTTCGCTGGGTGGCGGTCAGCGCGCTGGTCCCTTCCCCTTACAACCCGACTTCGGCAGTTGCCCGGGAATTCCTGGGTGCGCTGAAGAAATACCGCGACGAGCCAGCCAGTTTTGCCTCGATGGAAGGCTATATGGCGGCTCGCCTGCTGGTGGAAGGGCTGCAGGCGGCCGGTAGCGTCAGCCCGCTGGCCTTGCGCCGTGCCTTGGATGATTTCCGTAGCGATATGGGCGGCGTGCCGCTGCGGCTCGACGGCAAAACCCGCCGCGCCTCGCGCTATGTGGAGATGGCGGTGTTCAGCAGCGGCGGAAAACTGGTCAATTAGCGCGGAAGCCAGCCGCGAGGCACCGGTTAACCGGTGCCTCGCTTCAGTACTTCAGCTCCAGCGTCGCCGTCCAGTTGGTCCAACTGCGCGAGGTGGAGCGATCGTTGCTGCGTAGACCATTGCGATTGGATTCCACCGTGCTGGTCAGATCCGCGTGCGCCAGATTGCTGCCTGCCAGCCTCAGCTGCACCGCCGGGCTGAATTTCCACAGCGCGTAGATATCGCCGACCCGCCGGCCAGGCTCGCGCCGGCGTTCGCTCGCGCTGCTTTGTACCGAATAACCCGGCACCCAGTTCAGATTGCCGCCCAGGGTCAGCGGCACGGCCTTGAAGCGGTAATCCAGTCCCAGGTTGACGCTGTACTTCTGCTGCCCGTCCAGGCGGTTGTCCGGTCCCGGGATACCGTCCACCCGCGACCAATACCGGCTGAGATTGGCGCGGACATCCAGCGGCGGGGCATCGTCCATCAGCTCGGCCAAGCGGAATTTGGCTTCCAGTTCCAAGCCATGGCTGACGGCGCGATCCAGGTTGTAGGGCTGGCTGAGCCAGCGCCCGTCGGCCTGTTGCGAAGTGATACTGCGCACCAGATTGTCGATGCGGCGGGTAAAGAGATTGGCACTGATCAGGCCGTTCTGGCTCAGGTAATGCTCCACCGCCATTTCCAGGCCCCAGGCCAGCTCGGGTTTCAATTCCGGATTGCCGCGCCGGTCGGGATTGAATTCGTCGTTATCGCTGCTGAATACCGTCCTACCCAATAAGTTGCCGCCTCGGGGTGACTTGTAGCTGCGCGCCAGGCTGACACGCAATTGGTCGCGCTTGGTGCCGGGTAGCCGCCAAACCGTCTGCAACGAGGGGCTCCAGACCGAACTACGGTTTTCCTGACGATAATCCGCGCCACTGCTGCGGGTCTGGATGCTTTCCCAGCGCAGGCCGCCATAGACCGACCACTTCGGATCGATCTCCCACTCGTCCTGGGCGAAACCAGCCAGCCTTAGGGTACTGGCGGCGGTATTGCTGGTCGAATCCGGATTGCGGCTATCGCGCAAGCCCATCTGGGTCTGCACCTCGCTGCGGCGGCTCCAGTCCGCGTCATACCCCAGCACCAGGCTATGGTTCTCCGCCAGCAAGGCCGTGTTCCATTTTCCACCCGTGCTGAAGCCATGCTCCCTGGTGGACGAACGCTCCACGATGGCACGCCGGGTCTGGCCCTGCAACTGTTCGAGGCGCTGTTCGTCATTGTTCATGCGGTGGCCATTGAAACCGACTTTGAGGTTGAGCTTGCCGCCGCCTGCCAGGGGCGTTTGCCGGCTCAAGGTGCCGCGCAGCATATTGCTGCGATTATCGCTGCGTGCCTCCGCATGATCGTAGGAAACCGGCCCCAGCACCTGTGCCTGCCGATATACGCCCCGATCGACGTCCTGGGCATGCATGGCGAGCAGTTGCAGGTTCAGCGTATCGCCTTCGCCGTAGCGCCAGGCGAGACGCGGGGCAAGGTGCAGGCTGTAGCCACGCGAGCGGCGCTGGCTATCCCTGCTCTGGTCGAAATCGACCTGGCCCTGTTGATCGAAGCGCAAACGCCGGAGGTGGCTTTCGGCTTCCAGCTGGTCATAGTGCTGCACCGTACCGGCAAGGGTATAGCTAAGCTGACCGCTACGGTCACTATGCTGCACACCCAAGCGCGGCTGCAGCTTATGGTTGTCGGTGATGCTTTCGGACAGGCTGAACTCGCTGCTGCGCTTCTTGGCGTCTTCGCGCAGCACGATATTGATGGTACCGGCCACCGCCTGGGCGCTGAATTCCGCGACCGGTGCGCGGATCACTTCGATACGCTCGATCAGTTCCGGCGAAAGCGAATCGAGCGAAAAACCACGGGCAGCCGGCTCGCCATTGATCAGGATCTGGGTGTAGCCGCTGCCCAAGCCGCGCATGCGGATTTCCCCGCCGCGCCGCCCAGGCGTGCCGGAGACTGTGACGCCAGGCAGGCGCTTGAGCACCTCGGCTACCGTGCTGTCGCCGAATCGGCTGATCTCTTCGCGGCCAAACACGATGCGGGTGACCGACTCGTGCCGGCGCTTATCGGTATCGCTCAATTGCTTGCCGCTTACATTGATTTTTTCCTCCGGCGCGGCGGGCTGTTGCGCTGTAGGTGTCGTATCGCCAGCCGCGACGGGTTCGGCTGGATCGGCCGAGGCCGGCCAGGCCAAGTTGCACAGCAGGACCAGGGTGCTTAGGCGGTGCGGAAAGAGTCGATTGCTGGATTGCTGCATGGATTTCCTATTGGACTATGTCGTCGGCCGAGTCAGGCTCGGACGGCATGCACTTCGATATGGGGGTGGCCGTGCATCATCCGGCCGATGACCGTGGCGGCGCCGAAGCCGGCGCCATGGAACAGCGCCAGCGCCGCCGGCACACTATCGGGGGCAACGGCAAGCAGCAGGCCACCGCTGGTTTGCGCGTCGGCCAGCAGCCGGCGTTGCCAATCCGGCACCGCGGGATCGAAATCCACCGCCGCGCCGAAACTGGCCAGATTACGTTCTATTGCACCGGGGCCGATGCCCTGCCGGGCGAAATCCGCCGCTGCAGCCAGCCAGGGCAGGCTGGCTGCATCCAGACTGGCCGCCAAGCCGGCGCCGCGGCACATTTCCAAAAGATGGCCCAGCAGGCCGAAGCCGGTGACATCGGTCATGGCATGCACGTCCGGCAGCGCCGCCAGTTCGCTGCCCACCCGGTTCAACTGGGTGGTGGTGGCGATCAGCTGCCGGTAGCCCGCTTCGTCCAGCAGGCCTTGCTTCATGGCACTGCCCAGCACACCCACGCCCAGTGGCTTGCCCAAGATCAGTACATCACCGGCTCGGGCGTCGCTATTGCGTTTGATACGTTCGGGTGCCACTAGCCCCATGGCCACCAAGCCATAAATGGGCTCGGGTGCGTCGATGGAATGCCCGCCGGCAATGGGAATGCCGGCTTCGGCACAGACGCTGGCGCCACCGGCCAGAATGCGCTGGATGGCTTCCACCGGCATGGCCTTGATCGGCATGCCGACAATGGCCAGAGCCATGATGGGGGTAGCGCCCATGGCATAGATATCGGACAAGGCATTGGTAGCGGCAATCCGGCCAAAATCGAAGGGGTCGTCCACGATAGGCATAAAGAAATCGGTGGTCGCCACCAGGGCCTGCTGGTCGTTCAGACGGTAGACGGCTGCATCGTCGGCGGTCTCGGTACCCACCAGCAGATTCGGAAAAGCGGACGTCGCCGGCAGCTTGGCCAACATCTCCGCCAACATGGCGGGGGCGATTTTGCAGCCGCATCCACCGCCATGCGACAATTGCGTGAGTCTCAGTTGCGTCATTTTATTCCATCGGTCTGGGCGATCCGGGCCACCCTTTTATCGGATTTTCAGCCGAACACGTGAAAAACCTGCGCGCCCGCCTCGATCAACTATACGAGTTCGACCAACTCATCGACACCCGCACCCCGCTGGAGTTTGCCGAGGACCACATCCCCGGCGCCCTCAATGCGCCGGTCCTGAGCAATGAAGAGCGGGTGATCGTCGGCACCCTGTACAAGACCTCCCCATTCGAAGCGACCCGCCTGGGCGCCGCCATGGTGGCGCGCAATATTGCCCATCACCTCGACACCCTGTTTGCCGACCGGCCCGCCGGCTGGCGGCCCTTGATCTATTGCTGGCGCGGCGGCAAGCGTTCGGGTTCGATGAGCAGCTGGTTCCAATTGATCGGTTGGAAGGCCCAGCAACTGGAAGGCGGCTACAAGGCCTATCGCGGCCAGGTCCGCGAGCGTCTGGCCCAGCTGCCCGGCCAATTGCGCTGGCGGGTACTGGCTGGCGAGACCGGCAGCGGCAAGACCCGCTTGCTGCAGGCGCTGGCGGAGGAAGGCGAGCAAGTGCTGGACCTGGAAGCCTTGGCCTGCCATCGTGGCTCCCTGCTGGGCGCCCTGCCCGGCCAACGCCAGCCCAGCCAGAAGTGGTTCGACAGCCAATTGCTGGATGCACTCCGGCGTTTCGACCCCGCCCGCGTCGTCTGGGTGGAGGCGGAAAGCAAACGCATCGGTCAACTGCAACTACCCACGGCCCTGATGCAAGCGATGCAGGCAGCCGATTGTCTACAACTGACGGCCAGTCCTGCCGCGCGCGTCGCCTATCTCTGCCGGGACTACGCGCACCTGTTCGACCGGCCCGACGATTTCAAGACCATGCTGGACAAGCTGGCGCCCCTGCACGGCAACGCGGTCATTGCCCACTGGCATGCGCTGATCGACCAGGCCGCGGATTTGGACCTATTCACCGAGCTGCTGGCAAGCCACTACGACCCTGCTTACCTGCGCAGCAACAAACGCCAACTATCTCGCTTGGCCGCGGCGCCGCAATTCAGCTTCGAACCCAGCACGGACGACAGCCGGGCGCAGGCGGCAAGGTTGTTGGATAGCCTGCAAGCCCGGCCTTGAGAGACCGAAGGCAACGCGAGAATCCCCCCTCCCCGCCACGAGAACTTACAATATGCCACCAGGGGTCATCGGCGCAGCTGCCGGGTCGGCCCGCTTCCCGCATTTATATTGGATTACCGCATGTTGCGACTGAACGAACTCCGGCTCCCGCTTGACCACGCGGCGGATGCCCTGCCGGCGGCCATAGCCCAGCGACTCAAGATCAAGCCGGCCGAACTGCTCGGCTTTACCGTGTTCAAGCGCAGCCACGACGCCCGCCGCGGGCATCCGCTGATGCTGAGCTATTGCATCGATTTTTCGGTAAAGGACGAAACTGCCCTGCTGAAAAAACTGGCCGGCGACAACAAGATCGGCCCCACGCCCGATACCGAATACCAGTTCCCCATCCGTGCACAGGGCGAACTGAGCGAGCGTCCCATCGTGGTCGGCCTGGGACCTTGCGGCATCTTTGCCGGACTGTTGCTGGCACAGATGGGTTTGCGCCCTATCATCCTCGAGCGCGGCAAGGAAGTGCGCCAGCGGACCAAGGATACCTGGGACCTATGGCGCAAAAACACCCTGCATCCGGAATCCAATGTGCAGTTCGGCGAAGGCGGCGCGGGCACCTTTTCGGACGGCAAACTATATAGCCAGATCAAGGACCCGCGCTACCTGGGCCGCAAGGTGATGGCCGAGTTCGTCAAGGCCGGCGCACCGGACGAGATCATGTACGTCAGCAAGCCGCATATCGGCACCTTTCGGCTGGTGGGCGTGGTCGAGCGCATGCGCGAGACCATCCAGTCGCTGGGCGGCGAGATCCGCTTCCAGCAGAAGGTCACCGACATCCAGATCGAACAGGGCCAGGTTCGCGGCGTCACCCTGGAAAGCGGCGAGCAATTGCGCAGCGACCATGTGGTGATGGCCTTGGGACATAGCGCGCGCGATACCTTCGAGATGCTGCACCACCGTGGCGTCTTTATGGAAGCCAAGCCCTTCTCGGTGGGCTTTCGCATCGAGCACCCGCAGTCGCTGATCGATACCGCCCGCTTCGGCAAGCATGCCGGCAACGAGATCCTCGGCGCGGCCGACTACAAGCTGGTTTATCACGCCGGCAATGGCCGCTCGGTCTACAGCTTCTGCATGTGCCCGGGCGGTACCGTGGTCGCGGCCACTTCCGAACTCGGCCGCGTGGTCACCAATGGCATGAGCCAGTACTCGCGCAATGAACGCAATGCCAATGCCGGCATCGTGGTGGGCATCACGCCGGCCGACTACCCCGGTGGCCCCTTGGCCGGCGTGGCATTCCAGCAGGCGCTGGAATCGCACGCCTTCGTCCTGGGCGGCGAGAACTATGAAGCCCCCGCGCAACTGGTCGGCGACTTCCTGGCCAAGCGTCCTTCCACCGCCCTGGGTGCGGTCGAACCCTCCTATAAGCCGGGCGTCAAACTGGGCGAACTCGATAGCAGCCTGCCCGACTACGCGATTGCCGCCATCCGCGAAGCCTTGCCCGCCTTCGACAAGCAGATCCGTGGCTTTTCCATGCACGATGCGGTGCTGACCGGCGTGGAAACCAGGACGTCGTCGCCCATCAGGCTGACGCGCGGCGACGATTGCCAAAGCCTGAATGTGCGCGGCCTCTTCCCGGCCGGCGAGGGCGCCGGCTATGCGGGCGGCATCCTGTCGGCCGGCGTGGACGGCATCCGGGTGGCCGAAGCGGTAGCGCAAAGCATGCTGAAAGGTCGCTGAACCAGCGGGACACTTCCCTTGGTGCTTTTCACACGAGGGGAGCGGGGCAACAGCGCTATCATCGAGTCCTTCGCCCATTAAGGACAACGTCATGACTACGCTGCGCGGTTTGTGCTTGCTCGCCGGGCTGGGCCTCCTGGGCGCCTGCGGTGGCGGCGGCGATGACGGCGGCGGCACGACCACGCCTCCGCCGGTGACCCCGCCGGCTGCCACCCTCCCCAGTATCCAGCGCTTCGATGCCAGCCCCGCCGCCGTTGCGCCAGGGCAATCGTCCGTACTGAACTGGCAAGTCAGCGGCGCCACCAACCTGAGCATCTCACCGGGCGGCCCGGTCAGCGGCACTTCGCTCAGCGTCGCGCCCGCCGCCAGTACCACCTATGTCCTGACCGCCAGCAATGCCGCCGGCACGATTACCGCCAGCACCAGCCTGGCGGTCGGCAGCAGCGCAGTCCACTACGGCTCGATGACCACCGCCGCCCTGGGCGTAGGCGCGCCCTTGAACGGCAGTCTCCCCTTCCCCGCCGACAATGCCTGGAACCGCGATATTTCCCAGGCACCGGTCGATCCCAATTCCGCCAACCTGATCAGCACCATAGGGCTGACCCGAGGCCTGCATCCGGACTTCGGTTCCGGCTTGTATGAAGGCGCGCCCATCGGGATTCCCTATGTGGTGGTCAGCGGGGCGCAAGCCAAGGCGACCATTCGATTCCTTGCCTATGGCGACGAGAGCGACCCCGGTCCCTACCCGGTACCGGGCAATGCCCCGATAGAAGGCCAGCGCCCCGATGGCGCCAGCTTCGACGGTGACCGCCACGTGCTGGTCATCGACCGCGACAACAACCGGCTGTACGAGCTTTACCGCGCCTTCCCCCAAACGGGCGGCGCCTGGGACGCGGATTCCGGCGCTGTGTTCCGGCTGGACAGCAATACCGTCCGCCCCGGCGGCCAGGCAGGCTGGACCAGCGCCGATGCGGCCGGCCTGCCGATCTTCCCCGGCCTGGTGCGATACGACGAAGCCGCTACCGGCGCCATCCGCCATGCGTTGCGCTTTACCGTCCGGCAGTCGCGCCGCGCGTATCTGCCTCCGGCCACGCACGCCGCCTCCAGCAGCACCGACCCGAACCGCCCACCCATGGGCATGCGTGTCCGGCTGAAGGCGAGCTATGCGATTCCGGCGCAATTCAGCACCGAATCCAGGGCCATCCTGCAGGCAATGAAAACCTACGGCATGCTGGTGGCGGATAACGGCAGCGACTGGTACATCAGCGGCGCGCCGGACCCCCGCTGGAACAACGACAAGCTGCTCAGCGAGCTGGGCAGCGTCAAGGGGAGTCAATTCGAGGTGGTCAAGATGGAAGGCCTGGTCACCCAGTAAAGGGGTAGCGAAAAACCGTCAGGGCGGTAGCGATTCCCTTACCGCCCTACCCGGACACCCAGCCGTCCCTTCATGGGCAACTGCCGCAATACCATGCGGCTATAGGTTTCCTGCACGCCGGCCCGTTCACGCAGTGCTTCGATCAGGCGGACCAGGTCCTGCTGGTCGGCGCAGGCAACCCGCAGCAGGTAGTCGAACGAACCGGTCAGCAGCGTCGCATCGACGATGCCGGGGATAGTCTGGATAACGGCCTCGAAATGCTCGGCGCTGGTCTCGGCACGCATCTTGACTTCGATCAGCGCTTCCAGCGGCAGCCCCAGGTCCGCCAGGTTTACGTCGGCATAAAAACCGGTCAGCGTACCCTTGGCCTGCAACCGCCGCACCCGCTCGGCCACGGCATTGGCACTGAGGTGGATACGTTCGCCCAATTCACGGTAGCTGAGGCGCCCATCCAGGCGCAGCAACTCGACGATATCGCAGTCAATCTTGTCCATCACAGCGTTTACCACTGAAAATTTAGGGAGATACTAGCAAATTCCCCGCCAAACGCAGCATCTACCTCGCTAAACTTCCACACCATTCGCCAACCGGCGTTCTTTGTTCTTTATATAGAGGTGTATGCAATGACTCCCTTGTCCCTTTCCAGAAAAGCGCTGTTGAGCGGCGTAGCGGCAAGCAGTCTGCTGGCCGTGGCCGCCCCGGACGATATGACGATAGACGCGGCTACCCGCGCGGAAGTGATAGGCAATACCAGCAAATTCATCGGCGCCGACTATATCTACCCCGAGCTGGCCGAAAAAATGGCTGCCGACCTGCGCGCCCGCCAGCAGCGTGGCGAGTATGACAAGCTGGGCAGTGCGAAGGCCTTCGCCAATAAACTGACCGACGACCTGCGCGCCGTCAGCCAGGACAAGCATCTGCGCGTACGTTTCCGTACCGAGCCGATCGCGCAGGACCAGGTGACCGCCACTGAATCGGCCGAGGAACTGGCTCGTTATGCGGTGGAAGCCAAGGCAAACAACTTTGGCTTCCGCCAGGTCAAGTTGCTCGATGGCAATGTCGGCTATCTACGGCTGGATGCCTTTGACGAACCGGCCCTGGCAGGCCCCACCGCGACCGCGGCCATCACGTTCCTGGCCAATACCGACGCCTTGATCATCGATCTGCGCAACAATGGCGGCGGCAGCCCGGAAATGGTGCAGCTGCTGACTTCCTATCTGCTCGGTACCACGCCGGTTCATCTGAACGACTTGTACTATCGGCCCCAGAACGCCACGACCCAGTACTGGTCGCATGCCTACGTACCCGGCCCGCGCCTGACCAATACCCCTGTCTTCGTGCTGACCGCCAAGCGGACGTTCTCGGCCGCCGAGGAGTTCAGCTACAACCTGCAATCGCTGAAGCGGGCCACCCTCGTCGGTGAAACCACCGGCGGCGGCGCCCACCCGGGCGATATGTATCGGGTTCATTCGCACTTCCAGGTCTTTGTCGCCAATGGCAAGGCGATCAACCCTATCACCAAGACCAACTGGGAAGGTAAGGGCGTGGTGCCGGAAGTGCCGGTGGCCGCCGCTGATGCGCTACTCAGCGCGCATAAGCTGGCTCTGGAAGGCATCATCAGCCGTAGCCGCGACGATGCCGGCCGGGAGGCGGCGAAATCCGCGCTGGCCAGCCTGACGGGCGGCGCGAAGTAGAAGCATCAAGTTGCAAATTGAAAACGGCCTCACTATGAGGCCGTTTTCCTTAGGCGGGTTTGACAACCGGCCTGCTGGGAAAAGCGTGGCGGAAAATTCTTGCCAGCACGGTCAGGAACTGGCCGGCGAAGCTGCCGGTATTGTAGTGCTGGCCATAACGCTGGCAGATCTCGCGGACTTCCACCGCCAGGGTGGCATAGCGCCGGGCCGGCAGATCGGGAAACAGATGGTGTTCGATCTGGTGGCTGAGGTTGCCGGTCATAAAGTGCAGCAGGCGGCTACCGCTCAGATTGGACGAACCGCGCAGCTGGCGCACATACCAGGCGCCACGCGTTTCGTTCTTCAGCACCGAGGCGGGGAACACTTCGGCATGCTCGGTAAAGTGACCGCAGAAGATCACGGTAAAGGTCCAGAGATTGCGCAACAGGCTGGCCAGGGCGTTACCCGCCAGCACCGCGAGAAAATGCGGACCGGCCAGCAGCGGGAAGATAACGAAGTCTTTCAGGAACAGGCGCCATAGCTTGCGCTTGACCGGCGGCAGCTTGGCCGCCAGCTCCGCCTTGCTGATCTTGCCCTTGAAATAGCGATCCAGCTTCAGGTCGAAAATCGCGATGGCGTATTCGAACAACACGGCCTGCAACAGGGCCCACAAGGGTTGCAGCAGGTAGAACGGGCGCCAGCGCTGCTCCGCAAAGACCCGGACCGTGCCGTAGCCGATATCGTGATCCTTGCCCAACACATTGGTATAGGTGTGATGCTGGTAGTTATGGGTATTGCGCCAGGCATCGCTGGTGGAGCTGTGGTCCCACTCATAGGTCTTGCCGGAAAATTCCGGATCGTTCATGAAATCATACTGGCCATGCATCACATTGTGGCCCAGCTCCATATTGTCGACGATCTTGGAATAGGCCAGCAGCAGTACACCGACAATCCAGGTCGGCATGAAGAAGCCGGCGAACAGCAGGGTGCGGCCGGCCAGCTCGGTGAGCCTGACACTGGCGCGGACGCGGCGGATATAGCGGGCATCGGCCGCGCCGATATCGGCCAAGGTGCGGTTGCGCAAGGCATCGAGCTCTTGGCCGAAGGCTTCCGACTCTTGTGGACTGAGGGTGCGGCTGGTCGCCATATGCATGGTTTCCTGAAACTTAAAGATCGAGGATGACATCGCCGACCGGCGCGCTGATGCACAGGCGGATGGCTTCGTCCGGTTCGGTCGATACCAGGCCGGTGCGCAAATCGCGTACCGCACCGGTGCGTTTGTGGCAGCTACAGGTATTGCAGATGCCCATACGGCAGCCGAAAGCCGGCCGCAGGCCCAGGGCTTCGGCCTGTTCCAGCAGGGTGCTGCCGGTGCGGCCGGGCAATTGCCCGACCGAACGGGCGAAAGTCAGGGTAATGGGTAAATCGTCGGCGGCTTGCCAGACGGGAGGCGTGAAGGCCTCGTCGGCCAAGGCCGGCAAGGCACGTGCCTGCCAAACAGCGCGGACCGAAGCGACGAAGCCATGGGCACCGCAGGCATAAGCCCGCCGCTCGGCGGCATCGGGCACCAGCTCATCCAGTTGCGCGGCGCTGAAACGGCCGCTGGATTCGCCGTCTCCCGGCGCTTCGCCAGTCAGACAGATATGCAGACGCAGGCCGGGAAAGCTGGCCAGATCGGTCAGATGCGCCAAATTGGCGCGCCGCCTGCCGTAGTACAGCATCACCACATCGCCCTGATAGGCCTGCGCGCGCAGGGCACGCAACATCGCCAACAAGGGCGTGATGCCGCTACCGGCAGCCAACAGCAACAACTTGGCGGGCGGCGTGGCCGGCAGGACGAAGTCGCCTTCGGCCTGGCCCAGCTCCAGGTAATCGCCCGGCTTGGCCTGTTCGTGCAGCCAGCCCGAGACCAGTCCGCCTTCCTGCCGTTTGACCGTGATTTCCACTTGGCCGCCGGGCAGCACCGATGGGCTGTAACGGCGGGTATGGCGTATGCCATCAATATCCACGGTAAGCGCCACATGCTGGCCGGGCTGCATGCCCCGCCAATTCGCACTGGGCGCCAGCGTCAGGACCAGGCTGCTGTCGCCTTCTTCCCGGCAGCTGAGCACGCGCGCGAATACGCGGTGCAGCTGCAGCTGAGGGTGCAGCAGGCGGCCGTAGAAATCGAAGATGTCCTCGCGCACCAGGCTGGCCAAGGCGCCGCGCCGCAGAGGACGAAGCTGGGGCAGTAGGCGATTGACCAGTGCAGCGGGTAGTAGCGGCATTGCCGGGACCATTTGAGTGAACGTATGTTTACCAAGATGCCAGTCAAACTGGTTTCAGTCAACAACTGTTCACTTAAATATTATCGCTCCCTATCACGACACCGCCCTCGTCCGCCCCGCTTCTGCTACATTTCGGCGCTTGGGAATGCGCATCCAGGGCTTAACGGCAGGCGTTTTCCCCAACCGGATACCAGTCAATACTGGTAGGCGGTATTTCTTATTTCCGAACCAACGCCGCCAAGCCGTATCAGCGGGAAGTCGTCGAGTAGGCAGCATGCAAACCGTCAGTAAACCGATCCGTGCCGAAAAGAAGCAGCAAACCCGCCAGGCGCTGCTGGATGCGGCGCTTGAGCTGATGGCCAGCGGTCGGGGTTTCAGCGCGATCAGCCTGCGCGAAGTCACCCGCCAGGTCGGTATCGTGCCTGCTGCCTTCTATCGGCATTTTCCGGATATGGACAGCCTGGGCTTGGCCCTGGTGGAGCAGGTCAGCTCCACCTTCCGCGAAGTGATACGGCTGGTTCGGCGCAACGAAATCGAACGCCAAGGCGCGATTACCGCCTCGGTCCGCATCTTCGTCGAATACGCCGAAGCGCACCGGCTGTTGTTCCTGTTCCTGGCGCGGGAGCAGTTCGGCGGTTCGGCAGCGGTGCGGCAAGCGGTAGCGACCGTTCAGCAGCACTTTATCGCAGACTTGCAGGCCGACTTGGCCTTGAGCAGCAAGCTGACCCACCTCGGCCCGGCCGATTTGGAAATCCTCGCCAGCCTGATTGTGAAGACGGTGTTTTCCACCTTGCCGGAACTGATCAACCCGTCCGACGACCAACCCACCGCCAGCCCCGGCACGGTCAGCCAGATGGAGGACAAGCTGCGCTTTATCCTCATTGGCGGTAAACATTGGCGCGGCATTGCCGCTGGGCGGATTGCGGATGAGTGAGTGCGTTCTTACCGCAGCAGCGACAACACCTGCTTGGAATTAGCATTGGCCTGGACCTGAACCGACAGTTCGGCCTGGCTGCGAAAGTTCTCCTGCACCAGCCGGCTGGTCGCGGCGGCGTAGTCGGTGTCGCCGATGCGGCTCTTGGCTGCCGATAGATTGTCGGACTGGCTGTTCAGATTCTTGATGCTGGCTTCGAAGCGGCTATTGAGCGCGCCCAGGGTGGCGCGGTTGCTGTTCAATGTGTCGATATCCTTGTCCAGGCTGTCCAGCGCGGCGGTCGCACTGGTGGTGGACGAGAGATCGATACTGCCAGTTCCGGCAATGGCGCCGGAATTCAGATTATTGAGCGATACCGTAATCTGGTCATTGGCATTCGGGCCGGCTTGAAAGGTCTGGCTGCCGCCCTGGAACAGCTGTTGGCCGTTGAAATTGGCATTGCGCAGGGTATCGCTGTTAGAGCGGCTGAGCGTATCGACCTCGCCCTGGATGGCCGAACGGTCGGCCGCGCTGAGGGTGCTATTGCCGGCCTGCACGGTCAGCTCCCGAATGCGCTGGGTATTGTCCTGCACCGTTTCAAGCGCGCCATCGGCGGTCTGCGCCAGGGAAATACCATCATTCAGATTGCGGGCCGCCTGGTTGCTGCCGACGATCTGTGCCGCGAACTGCTCGACGATGGCGCTGCCGGCCGGATCATCCGCCGCGCTATTGATACGCTTGCCGGACGACAATTGCCCCAATAACCGGCTTTTCGCGTTTTCGGTCGCGCTCAGATCGCGCTGGGCGCCCGGTACGGTACTGTTGCCTATGGTGTTGATCATAAGGTTTCTCCAAAGCGATGCCAGGGAGTCAGCGAGCCCTGCATCCCTATTGGAGCGACATTACGCCAGACGGTTTACCTTTGACCTGCTTTCCCGACGAGCGGCGACTCAAAAATAGTCGCGTAAGCGGTAGTAGGACATGCCCACCACCTGGAGCAGCCCGCCCAGCCTTTCTCCGCCCGGAATATCGGGATTGCGCAGGGCCATGAATAGATCGAGGTGCGCCTGGTCGCCACGTATGGCTTCCGCCAGCACACGGCCGGCAACACAGGTGGGTACCAGGCCGTGCCCGGAAAAACCCTGCGCCCAATAGACATTGCCGGCCCGGCCGAAGTCCGGCGTACGGGGCACGGTGATATCGATATGGCCTCCCCAGGCATGGGAAATACGTGCCTCCCGCAGCTGCGGGAACACCTTGAGCATGTCCTGTCGCATGCCCTCGGCCAGCCGGCTGGGCGTTCGGCCGGTGTAGGTGCATTTACCGCCGAACAGCAGCCTTCTGTCGGCCGAAAGGCGAAAGTAGTCGAGGATGAATTGATTATCGGACACCGCATGGCCGCTGGGCAGCAAGCTGCTTGCCAGGCTTTCGTCCAGCGGTTCGGTGGCGATCATATAGGTGCCGACCGGCAGCACTTTTCGCTGCAGACGGCTATCGAGCCGGTCGATATAGGCATTGCACGCCAATACCAGCTTACCGGCCCTGACGCGTCCGCGCTCGGTCTCCACCACGACGCCCTCGGCGGTTTCGCTATAGCGGCAGGCTTTTGTCTGCTCGAATATCCGTACCCCGCGCCCCTCGGCGGCGCGCGCCAAACCGTGCACATATTTGAGCGGGTGCAGATGGCCGCCGCTGCTGTCCAGCAGGGCGGCCTGGTAGCGGTCCGAGCCGATATGCCGCGGGATTTCGGACTTGGGGATGAAATGCAGCGATCGATATCCCCATTTTTTCGCGGCTTCCTCCTGCCAGTCGGTCAGCAGCTTGACGCGACGCTGCTGCACCGAGGTCCACAGATGACCCTCGGCCAAGTCGCAGGCTATGCCATGGTCGGCAATACGGCGGCGGATCTCGCCGGCCGCATCCTGGATCAAGCCCCAGACGCGCCGCGCACCGCCCAACCCCAGCGTGGCTTCGAACGGCGCCATATCGCAGGAGAAGCCCAGGATGATTTGCCCGCCATTGCGTCCCGATGCCCCCCAGCCCACCCGACTGGCTTCCAGGATCGCAACCGACAAGCCCGCCTCGGCCAGGTTCAAGGCAGTGTAGAGCCCGGTATAGCCGGCGCCGACAATCACCACATCCACCTCCAGCTCGTCCGCCAAGGCAGGTCTGGACTGCCTGGCTTCGGGGCAGCTGGCGGCGTAATAGCTGTCGATATGATCGGGGCTGGACAGGAACATGGTTAGTCTCGCGGTGGGGTCGGACGGGCGGCGGACATTATGGCCAAGCCACTTGCCACTGTCGCGCTTGCCTTTGCCGGCGGCCGCGCCGCTGTTTTACACTGCGGCTCCCTTATTTCGCATAAAGGCATGCCATGCCACGCGTTTTCGATCCCGGCCAGGAGATACAGGCGGATTTCGAACTGGTTCGCCAGCAGTTGCAAAAAGGCTATACCGGCCCGTTCCTGTTGATGGATAGCGCGGTACTGCGTGAGAAAGTGGCGCGTTTCAAGGCCGCCATGCCGCGCGTCACACCGCACTACGCGGTCAAATGCAATCCCGACCCGCAGGTGTTGAAGGTATTGCGAGAAGCGGGCGCCGGTTTCGAAATCGCCTCGCCGGCCGAGTTGGCGATGTGCCGTGCCTTGGATGTTCCCGCCAGCGAGTTGTATTACAGCAACCCGATGCGGGCGCGCGAAGCAGTGGCGGAAGCGGCGGCGGCCGGCGTGCAATGGTATGTCATCGATTCGGTCACCGAGTTGCGCAAGGTGCGTGCCATCAAGCCGGATGCCAGCTTTTACCTGCGCCTGCACACGGACAATACCGGCTCGGTCTCGCCGCTATCGGAAAAATTCGGTGTCTTCGAAGACGAAGTGGCCGCCATTCTGGACGAGGCGGTGCGACTGCGCGCCGACCTGGCCGGTGCCACCTTCCATGCCGGCTCGCAATGCCTGCAGCCACGCAACTGGCAGATCGGCATCGCCGCGGCGGTACGGCTATTCGACGCCATGCGCGCCCGAGGCCTCACCCCGCGATTATTGAATCTCGGCGGTGGCTTTCCGGTCGAGCATCGCGACGCGATTCCCGCTATCGCCACCATAGGCGCGCTGATCAACGAGGCCTTGGAGGCTGTCCCGGCCGACGTCCGCATCATGGCCGAGCCAGGCCGCTTCCTGGTTTCGGATGCCGGCTGGCTGGTGTGCCGGGTCATTGGCCATACCATTCGCAAAAACCAGCCCTGGGCTTACCTGGATGCCGGTGTCTTCAACGGCTTGTTGGAGACCACCACCGGAATCGAATACGACATGCGCAGCGACCGGACCGGCGCAACGATCCCATGGGTGGTGGCGGGCCCCACCTGCGACTCCATGGACATCTGCAGCCGTACCCAGCCGCTACCGGCCGACCTGCAGGAGGGCGACTTTATCTACGTCCGCAACGCCGGGGCGTACAGCAATGCCTGCGGCAGCACCTTCAACGGCTTCGCCTTACCCGAGGTGCTCGTCGTCTGAGATGAACAATGCCGCTCCCCAGCTAAGCTACCGGCCCCTTCGCGGTCTTGGCCCGTAGCCGCGCCGGCGTCCGATCCGAAGCCGCCGTGGCGCTACGGGCCGGCGTCTCGCCATCGCTCACGGGCTCGCTGAATTGCACGGCGGCGCCGATGGGCGAGGCAAACTGGATGCCCTCTTCCCGGAAGCGTTCCAGCAGGCTGATATTGATCGCCTGCTGGGTATTGGCGAACAAGGCGTAATTCGGCTTCAACATAAAGTACACCACTTCGAAGTCCAGGCTGTTCGGCCCAGCGTCTTGAAGTGGGCGCGATCGAAGCGGGTCTCGGGCTGGTCGCGGACGATTTCCTCGACCATGGCGGGGATGCGGCCGAGCATCTCGGTCGGGGTGGTGTAGCTGAGGCTGAAGCCGAACAGGGCGCGGCGCTCATCCATCCGCTTGTAGTTGCGTATGCGGCTCTTGAGCAGGTCGGCGTTGGAAAACACCACCTCTTCGCCCGAGTCGGCCTGCACCCGGGTGCTTTTCAGGCCCACGTGCTTGACCGTGCCGGAGATGGTATCCACCACGATGGAATCGCCCGCCACGAAGGGTTTATCCAGCGCGATGGACATGGAGGCGAACAGATCGCCGAGAATATTCTGCACCGCCAGCGCGACCGCCACGCCGCCGATGCCCAGCGAGGTCACCATGGCCGTGATATTGAAACCCAGGTTGGAGAGTACCGACAGTACCACCACCACCCACACCAGCAGGCGCACCATGAAATCCACCAGGGCCAGGTGGGTGACGATGGTATCGGACCCGGCACTCTCCTCGGCCCGCAAGCGCAGCCAGCCCACCATCACCTTGCTGACCCAGATGCCTGCCTGCACCGTCAGGGCAATCATCAACGCGTTGCTCAAGAGCCGGTCGGCCGTTACGGTCAGGTCCAGCTGATTGCCGCCGACATAGAGGGCCGCGATGGCCAGGACCACCCAGTGCGTGGTGGCCAGGGCCTTGGCGACGATATCGTCGAGCTGGGTCTTCTTCCTGTCGCCAAGTTTGCTCAGATAACTACAGGCCAGCCACCGCAACATCACCAGCAGGGCCATGGCGGCAGCCGCCGCCGCCACCGCTTCCAACAGGTTTTGCCAGGTATTGTTATCCAGCAGGTAGTGTATTGTTTGCATACGCGCATCCTCCCTGATCGATCCGGAATGCGGCGACGCTTGGCCACCGCGATCCTTAGCGGACAGAAAATATGCGTAGTGGTTCCTGGGACGGTCCGCTGCCTTGCCGGCAGCGCTTACGACTCGGTCATCTCATAGCTCATCTTCAGCACGCCACAGATAAAGGTGGCAATTACCGCGAGCAGTGTGCCGCCGGCCAGATAGTCCCAATGCGGCAGCACGTTGGCCACCAGACGGTCCGGGATCAGGTCGGCCGCCGTCAGCATGAAGACGATAAACAGGGCGATATCGGCGAACAGGAATAGCAGGGTGAGCTTCAACAAGCGGCCGGCCCAGCGGTCCGCTTTCTGCGCCGGTCCCATTTCGTGCTCGATCAGACCGGCCAAGGGGTCGAACTTTTCAGGTTTGGTCATGATGGCTTGGAAGGAAGAAGAATAATCGGGAAGGCTCCACACCAGCATAGACGAGTGGGGCGGAATGCCGTGATTCCGACAGCGTCCTTCGACGTTGGCAATATCTGCAAGGAAAGCAGCGCAACTATGGCGGGGCTTTGCAGTCAATTCGCTTTCACCATACCGATAGAGCGAAGAACAGGATGACCGAGAAGTCCACACACAACGCAAAGCTTGCCGATCGGCTGCTGGACTGGAACCGCCGCAACCTGCGGCACGACAGCGTACTCAGTAGCGATCTCATCGCCGAATGCTTTGCGCCCCAATTCACCGTATTCGCCAACGGGCGCCGCTACGCTGCCGAGCATGGAAATTACCAGGAGTTTCTGGAAAGTTTCAAAAGCACCATTTCCACAATCGATTATCGGGTGGATCACACTGTCGCTACCGAAGAGAGCATCGTGCTGGCGCTGCGTGCCAAGGTGCTGCGTACTTACAACTGCATAGATGACTTCGACGCAATGCTGCTGTTGCAATTCGATTCGGATGACAAAGTGACGCTCTGGCATGAGGTCTATTTCAAGACAAGCACCCACCCATTCAATCAGTAACGGGGAGGCTGAATGAAGCTGCCAACCCAGCGCACCATGGGCGGCGGGCCTGGCCCGATATTCAACGGCTCGGCTAAGCCGCTTAACAAGCTGAGCCGAGGCGGGATGCTATTCCGCTCCCCTTGCCGTCGGCCTTCCCGGATCGCTGCACCATTCACTCCATGAGCCCGGATAGAGCCGGCTGCCCTTCAGGCCAGCCACTTCCAGCGCCAATAGATTATGGCAGGCGGTAACGCCCGAACCGCACTGCTGCACGGTATCGTGGACATCGGTGCCGGCCAGGATGGCTTGCCATTCCTCGCGCAGCGTAGCGGCCGGTCTTGAGGCCGGATAGGTCGTCGTCCAAGTGCAGCGAGTGGACGGAATTCCGTGATGTCCACTGGATCAACTTCACCATCCAAGTGCAAACGGACCTATGGTTCATACACAGCAAGCCATTCTCGAAAGGATGGCCATGCTCCTGGAAGCAGCTGAAGCAAGCGTCAATCAAAGTTGATGAACGTAAACAAGTTATTTACACTACACTCATGATATTGAGCTTCCAACACAAGGGTCTAGCGCAGTTTCATCACACTGGAAACCAAGCAGGCATACAAGCAGCTCATGCCGCGAAGCTGCGCAAGCTGTTGACTGCCTTGGATGCCGCAGCCGCACCGTCGGATTTGGCGCTACCCAGCTTTAGCTATCATCCGCTTAAGGGTAACCTGAAAGGTTACTTTTCACTGACAGTAAGCGGCAACTGGCGTCTCATCTTCCGCTGGCAGGGAACAGATGTAGAACTCCTCAATTATCTGGATTACCACTAGGAGATCGTATGCACATGCACAACCCTGCCCATCCGGGCGAGATTTTGAAGGATTGGCTAGACGACCTGGACCAGACGATCGCAGGGTTCGCCGACCGTATCGACGTATCGCGCACAACCATGTCCAAAATCATCAATGGCCATAGTAGGGTAACGGCCGATGTGGACTTACGCTTGGCGGCAGCCCTCGGTACTACCGAGGGCTATTGGCTGCGCATACAGACCCAACGCGATCTATGGGAGGCAAAGCAGCAGGCTCGGCCCAATATTCAACGACTTGCCTTAGCCGCTTAACAAGCTGAGCCGAGGCGGGATGCTATTCCGCTCCCCTTGCCGTCGGCCTTCCCGGATCGCTGCACCATTCACTCCATGAGCCCGGATAGAGCCGGCTGCCCTTCAGGCCAGCCACTTCCAGCGCCAATAGATTATGGCAGGCGGTAACGCCCGAACCGCACTGCTGCACGGTATCGTGGACATCGGTGCCGGCCAGGATGGCTTGCCATTCCTCGCGCAGCGTAGCGGCCGGTTTGAAGCGGCCGTCGGCCGCCAGATTGGCCTGGAAAAACCGGTTGCGGGCGCCGGGAATATGTCCCGCCACCGGATCGATGGTTTCTCCTTCACCGGCAAAGCGTCCCGGCGCCCGGGCATCGATCACGGTGAATTCCTGCCGGTCCAGATTGTCCAGCACCGTCGAGACATCGACGGTCCAGGCCTTATGCACGCGCGCATCGAAGCTGCCCGCACGCACCGCCGGCACGGTTTGGGTCAGCGCGCCACCGGCGGCCTGCCATGCAGCTACGCCGCCATCGAGCACCTGTACAGAGTCAAAGCCAAGCCAACGCAACAACCACCACAAGCGCGCCGCATACATGCCGCCCTGCGCGTCATAGGCCACTACCCGCCGATCCGCCGCCAAACCCGATGCCGCCAGCCGCTGTGCCAGCGCTTTTGGATCGGGTAGCGGATGGCGGCCGTTATCACCGGTCTTGAGGCCGGAGAGATCGTCGTCCAAGTGCAGGAAATAAGCGCCGGGCAAGTGGCCGGCTTCATAGGCCTGACGGCCAGCCTTGGGGTCGGCCAGGTCGTGGCGGCAATCGAACAGCAGCAGCTCAGGCTGATCGATTTGTACAAGTAGCTCGGTGGCGGTGATCAGTGGCGACAAGACTTTCTCCTGACAACAGGCAAGTGCCTGCGGCAATGGGTTGAGTATCGCCGCGATTCTAGGCCGAGATGGAAGGAAATGGCATGGGTGTTCAAGCCTCGGCGGGCGCCTGCGGCTATTTCTGCATGACGCCTTCGTGGAAATCGGCCAGCGCCTTTTCCATGCTGCCGTCGCGGCGGATAATTTCCAGCGCCTGGTTGAAGCTGCTCAACAAGGCTTGGGCATGCGGATATTTGCGCGACACGATCAGGTGCAGCGATTGCTGCTCAGGCCCGAATGGCATGGCGATGGTGGCGAACTGGGTCGCCCGGCCGGGGGAATTCTGCTGGATAAGATACCAGCCGACCAATTCGTCCTGCGGCATGAAGTCCACCCGCCCGCTTTCCAGCACCCGCAGCGCGGCGGCTTCATCGGGCGAGTACAGGATGACGGCGCCGGCCGAGCGCATGGCTTCGTCCCACCAATATCCCCGCGGCGTAGCCAGTGTCTTGCCGGCCAATTCACGCACGTTCTGCAAAGGTGGGCGTATCTTATCGCCGGCGTGGTAGAACAGGACGGTGCGGCCGCCTATCAGCGGCGAACTGAAGTGATATTTCTGCATGCGCTGCGCGGTCGGCACATAAGGCAGGCCGGCAAAAGCCTCGCCGTTCTGCACCATCTGCTCCACCCGTGGCCAACTGACGAAAACCCAGGCCGGGCGGGTCCCCATCCGGGCCATGACGCGGTTCATCAGGCCGCCAAGGATGCCTTTGTCCTGCATCGTCGTGGAAATATACGGCGGCCATTCCCCGGTCGCGATCGGAATGGGCTGCAAGGCGCCGACTTCCTCGGCACAAGCTGCCCGGGCAAGCAATAGCGCCGCGAATGCTGCCGCGAAACGCCTCATGATCGAAGCCTCGACAAAGGATGGGGATCTACTCAGGATAGCGCGCCGGAATCGACGTGGTGCGAAAAGGTTGCCAGCTTAGGAAGTCGATAATTCTTGAATCATTCGCTGACGCATGACCACCTCCATTAGCGCTAACGGAACAGCACCTTCAGTCTACCCAGCGTGGAGAGTTTGGCTCCAGCGAACAAACTCGTTGGAGATCCCGCCATGGCAAGACCCTTCAAGCTGGACCAGGTGCGACAAAACGCGGAAGACAGGCGCGCCTGGGTGTCGAGGTTCGGCCATAGCGCTTAGTGGTTGCCGATTTCACCTGGGAGAGGTTATGCGAAGCCGGATCGAGAACAGACTTTCTTCCCATATGAATTGAAAATTTTCTCAAGCCTCCGCGTATCTTGGGTTTCTACGCCGTCAGGATTCTTTCCATCCTTGTAACGAACCTTAAATTCGCCCTGATCCAATTTTGCGTACCCTTCCGCCAAATCTCTTTTAATGGAATTCATTCGAGCCGACCCTCCCCCTTTACTACTTATTTCAGAGAGTTCGACTTCCAATTTCTCGCAACTGCGCAAAATATCCGTAGCTCCCTCAATTTTATAAGTTACTTCGTACCCTTCACTACGATTGGATAGCTTAAGCGTCTCCGTTTTGATAAAATCAACCTTTTCCTTAACACGATACTCATCCACAAGACGACTTTGAAAACATTCTTCCAACCCTCCCAGCGACGGCAATGCGGATCTATTAAAGCGGTGTAACGGACTTGCCTGGTTGAGTATTCTATTCAAAGCATCAACATCGGACGGATTAACAGCGGCAGCCCTCAGCTGCGCCTTATTGAATTTAGCATTGCACAAACCACTTCTTGCTTTTTGGGAAGCATCGTTTTGCAAATTACTGTTCTCGCGCAACAATGCGTAAATTTGTTGCCGCAGCTCTTCAAATACGAAATGGTGCTCGGTATTATTGCTACCTACAACTGCTTTTTCTTTTTCCGCTCCAACTCTGTCAGGCAAGGAATCTGCTAGCGCATTGCATTCATTTTCATACGCCTCGATGATGCGGCCGTACTCGATTCGCGGCGCAAAACATTGTATATGTCTATCCAGCTCTTCTTTCTCCCGCTTAACTCCCTCAACACATTCTTTCATGCGATCCAGCAGACCTCGAATCCGTGTATTGTTTTCCTCAATCTGACGTGCAATCAATTGATGATCTGGCTCTTGCGCCCGAGAGAACAGGTTTTTTATAATCCCATCAAAGCATTTCAATACGCCTTTCGCTGCAAGTTCAATTGAAATGAGCACACCATCCTGCACTTTAATTTCACCAGACCGAGTGGGCGGACTCCCTAATGAACTCGATCCAGAAATTGCATTCAAACTATTTCGACCAACCCTTACATCACTCATAGAAAATCTTTCCCGCACATATAATTCGGTTGCAAGCGCAATTCTTACATGCCCAAGTAATCTAGTGGATGGCGTAGACAAATCCATCACCAAGCGGGGGTAGGTTACCTATATGCCACATGGTAATTACGATGATATCCATTGTATTGGCATCAACATAGTCTGCTTTGGCAGATGATCCGAAACTTTCGTAAAATTCTCCGTCGGCTTGAATTGGCGCGGCTCCGTATAAAGGTAACTGTCGGCGTTGGAGCAAGTTTGCTGATCCGAACTCGATCAATCACCGGCACGTGTGCGTCTAGTGCCGTACGAGATCTTCCGGATTTCGACGTATCTGCTCGGTCTGAGAGGCCATACGATTCGCACCGACGACCCCGAGTTCATGCTATTTTGGTATGCCACGCCAAGATAGAACTGATTCATAATCCGGTATGCGGAACTTCCCACCCCCAGCTTCCAGCATGAAGGTTCCAACCCAACAAAAAGTGCACGCATGCGTAACTTCGTAGCTACTGGGATCCTTGCCGTCCAATTTACGCTTGTCGCCGTTGCGGACAGATTGCCCGCGATATTGGCACCAGCGGTCGCAGCTTCGGTTTACGGCCCGCTCTGGGTGCTCTCCATGCTTGGCCTACCCGTCTTCGGCAATGCCGAGTCCGGCGGCTGGGCGGGCCCCAGCCTGTTTGGCTGGCTGTGCGCCATCCTCTTCTGGGCGGTCGCATGGTGGATATTTGTCCAGGCTGTAGTCAAGCTTCGGTCTTAGGCAAAGCCGCCACACAATCACACGCAACTAATCAGCCGCCAAGCGGTCTGTTCGCGAAGCGGATGGCCTCGCCGTGGGTAGCTGCCCATTGCCATGGTCCGCTTGCGAATAGCCATATCAAGTTTATTTTACGCCACGACATATTATTTTAATAAAGAGGGATTCAGAAATGGTTGCAACGATGACGTTCGATACCTTACAAATGGTTGCACGCCTGGAGCAGGCCGGCATTCCAACCGAGCACGCCAAGGCGCAAGTGATGATGCTGGCCGACGTACTGGCCACCGAGCATGCGGGGTACGCTGAAACCTACTCGACCAAGTCGGATATTAACCAGCATTTGACCAACATCGATAAAGACCTCGTACTGACCAATGTCAAGATTGACCAGCACGTGGTCGAATTGAATGCCAAGATCGACCGACACGCCATCGAATTGAATGCCAAGATTGACCAGCATGCTAGCGAATTCAACGCCAAGCTTGAAAAAACCAACACCAAGATTGACCAGCATGCCGTCGAATTCAATGCCAAGCTTGAAAAAACCAACACCAAGATTGATCAGCATGCCGTCGAATTCAATGCCAAGCTTGAAATGCTGGATTCGAAATCCGATAAACGTACATCGGAGCTAAAGGCGGAACTGATTCGCTGGGTGGTAGCGGTCAGCACCTTGCAAGGAACGTTGATATCCGCCTTGCTGCTGAGACTCCACTAACCGCCAGGTACTCAGCTCCAATAGGATTGCCGCCACGGTTTTCGCCCGACTACCCCCTAGCCGGGCGCGCCCCTGGATTAGCTCGTGAACAGCAGGCAAACCGCCTGCGCCTCGATGCTGGCTCCTTCGCCGACCGGCCCCAGCTTTTCGTAGGTCTTGGCCTTGATATTTACCTGGGTGACGGCCACACCCAGATCCTCGGCGATATTGCCCTGCATGGCGGCGATATGCGGCGCCATCTTCGGCGCTTGCGCCAGGATGGAGGCATCCAGATTACCTAGCGTCCAACCGGCCAAGCGCACCCGGCGATAAGCCTCGCGCAGTAGCGCACGGCTATCCGCACCCTTGAATTCCGGGTCGGTGTCGGGAAAATGACGACCGATATCGCCTAGTCCGGCCGCACCCAGCAAGGCGTCGGTGATGGCATGCAGCAGCGCATCGGCATCGGAGTGGCCATACAGCCCCTTGTCGAACGGGATGGTGACCCCGCCCAATATCAGGGGACGCCCTTCCACCAGGCGGTGCACGTCCCAACCCTGCCCTATGCGAAAGCTCATACGCGGTTCCTTTCTGCGAGATATAGCGAGGCAAGCGCAAGATCATCCGGATAGGTCACCTTGATATTGCGCTCATTGCCGGCAACCAGGCGCGGCGCCAGCCCCAGCGCCTCGATGGCGCTGGCCTCATCGGTGATACCGGCATGCGTGGCGCTTTCCAGGGCACGCAGCAGCATGCCATGACGGAACATCTGCGGTGTCTGGGCGCGCCACAGCGTATCGCGCGGCACCGTGGCAAGGCTGCGGCCCTCGCCGTCGGCCCGCTTGAGCGTATCCGCCAGCGGCAAGGCAAGCAGCCCGCCGACCGGATCATCGCGCAGGGTGTCGATCAGGCGCTCCACTTCCTCGACGCCGATACACGGCCGCGCCGCATCATGCACCAGTATCCAATCGTCTGCCGCCACGCTGGCCTGCAAGGCGGCCAAGCCATTGCGCACGGTTTCTGCCCGGCTGGCGCCGCCGCAGCGCAGGACGGTGAGTTTATCCATGCCGGCCACCCACGCCGGCTCGAACCAGGCGTCGTCGGGCGACAGCACCAGTACGACCCGTTCCAGGCCGGGGCAGCCAAGCAAGGCGCGCAAGGTATGCACCAGCAAGGGCTGTCCCAACAATGGCAGGTATTGCTTGGGCGTTGCCGCGCCCATGCGGCTGCCCGAGCCGGCCGCCGGCAGGAGGGCGACGAAGCGATTCATGCCGTGGCCGCTTCGGTGTCCAGGCTACGCCATAGGCATTGCCCTTTTACCGCCTTATCGAGCGCGTCGAGATAGGCCGCATGCTCGGCCAGTTCCGCCTCGCTGGCGGCCACGCGCTTCAACGCGCCGCGCCGGTCACGCGCCGCACTGGCGGCTGCCGCCAAGCCGGCAAGATCGTGACTATCGGTCGCGGCGGTCGAGTCGATCAGCAGGCTGTCCTGGCCACGGGTCATGGACAGGTACACCTCGGCCAACAGTTCGCAGTCGATCAGCGCGCCGTGCAGGGTCCGGGCACTGCGATCCACTTCGAAGCGGTCGCACAAGGCATCGAGGCTATTGCGCTTGCCGGGAAACATTTCCTTGGCATCGCGCAGGGTATCGATCACGCCGCTGACGTAATCGCTCATCTTGCCGCGCCCCAGCTTGGCCAGCTCCATATTCAGGTAGCCGATATCGAAGGGCGCGTTATGGATGATCAACTCTGCGCCTTCGATAAAGCGCAGGAAGTCGTCGACGATGGCTGCGAATTTCGGCTTATCGGCCAGGAATTCGGTGGTCAAGCCGTGCACATTCAAGGCGCCCGGTTCGCTATCCCGCTCGGGGTTGATATGCCGATGGAAATGCCGCTCGGGCGGCGAAAGTTTTCGGCTCACCATTTCGACCGCGGCGATTTCCAGGATGCGGTTGCCGTCTTCGACCCTCAGGCCGGTGGTTTCGGTATCGAGGATGATTTGACGCATGTGAAGCGGGTTTCCTAAAGAAGCGCCAAACCTATCCACGTAACGGTGAGGTGGATGGATTCGGCGGTGTTACTGATTGAAATGCGCCGTCAGGCTGTCATGAGTGGGAGGCGGGAAGATCAACCGACGGAACGGTATCCCCCGCCGGCACCCTTCGCTGCCTGGCCTGACGATTGAAGTGCAGCACAGCCAGCAGCAGACCCAGCCCTTGCAACACCGAACAAATGTAGAAAGTAGCACCCAAGCGCCAATCGTTGCCGGGAAGGTGACTTACTTCCGCCAATAGCGAGCTACCAATCACGGGCGCGACAATGATGGCCACGCTATTGATGGCGTTGAGCGAGCCCATGGTAAGGCCTTGCTCGCTGGGATCGACCGATTTCGACACGATGGCCTGCAAAGCCGGTCCCGCCGCGAAGCTGAGGAAATTGGCCAGGACGATGCAGTACAGCATCCAGCCCTGCGTGGCCAAGCCATACAACAGGAAGGCGACGGTGCCGGAAGCCAAACCGAACAGGGCCAGCCTGACCTCGCCGAAACGCTTCAACAGCCGCCCTTGCAACAGCCCCTGCACCAGGGCGCCGACCATGCCGACGACAAACAAGGCCGCGCCGTTTTCAGGCGGTCCCCAGCCGAAGCGGAATTCGGTGTAGAGCACCCAGGTGGTCTGCAGGATGAACTGCGCCAACACCGTCAACGCGAACACCCAGATCAGGCCACCCACGCCATGGATGCGCGAGAGGTTGCCCAAGGCCGAGAAGGGATTGGCGCGCTGGAACGAAAAAGCCGCGCGCCGTTCGACCGGCAGGGACTCCGGCAGGACAAAATAGCCATAGAGCCCGTTGAGCAGCGCCAGAACGGCCGCCACGACGAAGGGCAGCCGCAGGTCATAGGCACCCAGCACGCCGCCCAGCATGGGACCGAAGATAAAACCCATGCCGAAGGCGGCGCCCAGCAGGCCAAAGCTCTTGCCTCGCTGCTCCGTGCTGGTGATATCGGCCATATAGGCGTTCGCCACCGAAAAGCTGGCGCCGGTGCCGCCACTCAGGATGCGGACCAGCAGCAGGCTGAGCAAGGAGGCGGCCACGGCATGGACGACATAGCTGACCGCCAGGCCGAAGATCGACAATAACAAGACGGGACGACGGCCGAAGCGATCGCTGAGGGCGCCCAGCATGGGTGCGCAGAAGAATTGCATAACCCCGTAGGTCACGCTCAACGCGCCATACCAGTAAGCCTGCTGATCACGGCTGGCGGTGAATTCCCCTACCAGGGAAGGCAGCACCGGAATGATCAGACCGATACCCAGCACGTCCAGAAAGACCGTGAACAGGATAAAGGCCTGGCTGGCCTGGCGATTCTTGCTGAACAACTTGCTCCACATGCTTGCCTTTCCGCTCGTTGGCTCCCTACCTGATCGATGCGACGCCCCGGTTGGCCAGGCCATCCGCTCTTTCGTTGCCGGCGTGGCCGGCATGGCCCTTGACCCAGCTCCACTCGACCTTATGCAGCTCGCGCACGGCATCCAGCCTTTGCCAGAGATCGGCGTTTTTGACCGGCTTTTTGTCGGCGGTCTTCCAGCCATTGCGCTTCCAGCCGTGGATCCAGCTTTCGATGCCGTTCTTCACGTACTGCGAATCGAGCCAGACCCTGACCGCGCAGGGCCGCTTGAGGCTTTCCAGCGCAGCGATCACGGCCATCAGTTCCATGCGGTTGTTGGTGGTATCCGGCTCGCCGCCGAATATTTCCTTTTCCTGGCCCTTATAGACCAGCAAGGCACCCCAACCGCCCGGACCGGGGTTGCCCTTGCAAGCGCCGTCGGTATAGGCGACGACGATATCGTCGTTCATCGCTTGGTCTTTCCAGCCGGCTTGGCGGCCTTGGCCGCGCCGGCGGGCTTGAAGCCGTAGCGATATTCGTCGCTCTTGCTGCCCTTGAAATTGTCGGCATTGGGCAGCAGCGCTTCACGCTTGAAGCCCAGCGCTTCCGCCAGGGCGATGGAGGGCTTGTTGCGGGTATCGATAAAGATCTCGAACGCCTCGGCCATGAAGGGGCCGATCAGGTGTTCGCGCAGTTTGTTCAAGGCTTCGGTGGCATAGCCCTTGCGTTGGTGGGGCGCGAAAACAAACCAGGACATGCTGGCGACATTGTCCTCGTTCACGGTGGCCTGCACCTGGCCGATATAGGCGCCGTCAGTGCCCAAGCGCACCGCCCAGTTCAGCCACCATTCGGCGCCATCGGGGGAACTGCGGCTTTCCAGGCGCTGGAACCGGGCCGTCAAGGCCTCCAACGAGGCGGGGGGATTCTGCGGGATGAACTGGTACAGCGAGGGGTCGTTCAAACCGTCCAATAACAGCGGCGCATGGGCGGCGGTCAGCGGTTCTAGCGTCAGGCGCTGGGTGGAAAGTACGGTATTGGCAGCGCTCATGGTTGCTTCTCTTCAATCAAGGTTTGATACAGCGTCATCAGCATTCCCGCCGTGGCGCCCCAGATGATCTTGCCTTCCCAGTTGAGGGAATAGGTCACCCGGCGCGCTTCCGGGAAGTTCAGCACGCGTTCGGTAAAGTTGGTTCGATCCAGCACAAAGCCCAGCGGAACTTCAAAGACTTCGTCCACCTCGTCCACCTGGCGGCTCAGCACAAAACCGGGCCGCAGCAGGGCCACCACCGGGGTGACCTTGTAACGGGTAATGGTGGTGTACTGCGCCAGGCGACCCACCGTGGTGGCAAAGGTGGGGGCAATGCCCACTTCTTCCTCGGTCTCGCGCAGCGCCGCCTGCTCGGCGGTTTCCTCGTACTCCATGCGCCCGCCGGGAAAGCTGATCTGGCCGGGATGCTTGGCCAGCCGCTCGTGCCGCTTGGTGAAAAGTACGGTGGGCTCACCGGCATGCATCACGATCGGCACCAGCACGGCGGCCGGCGTGGTGTCGTCGGCGGTCTGCACATCGCCGCCCGGCGCCAGCCTGACGGTATCGAGCCGGTGCGCGAGCCAGTTGCGCGCCGCATCGAAATCGGTGGGAAGGATCAACATCACGCTATTTTAACAGCAGGCCGCGCACGTGCCTCGGCGCAAATTCACCGAAACCGGCCAGCTAATAAAAAAGCGCGGCAATTTGCCGCGCTTTTTAAGTGGGACCGGGCGGACAACACCCGGTTCCATAAGGTCCGCTTGATTTAGAACTTGTAGTTCGCGGTACCACGGACATAACGACCGCGCATATCGTACAGCGTGAAGGCGGCTGGCAGACCGTAGCGGTTGGCGAAGGACGCGTCGAACGGAGGCGCCTTGTCGAACAGGTTCAGCACCGACAGCGAGACATCGAGCTGCTTGGTGAACTTGTAGCTGCCGAACAAATCGACGGTGGTGCCGCTGGCCACGCGATCCTGGCCAGGGGTCTGCTCTTGCTTGTAGCCGGCGGTATGGTTGACCTTGATGCGCGAGGTCAGCGGGCCCTTTTCCAGGCCGAAGGTCAGGCCAGCCTTGTAGCGCGGGTAGATACCGGCGGAGATACCACGGCCAACGTACTGTTCCACTTCGGCATCCGCAGCCGGCTGGGTCTTGTACGAGATCGTGTAGTTACCGTCGAACTCGACGCTGAAGCGGCCGAAGGACGTCTGATTGGAGCGCCAGGTAGCGCTCAGGTCCAGGCCCTTGGTCTCGACAAAGCCGACGTTGTTGTACGACGTCACGATGTACAGAATGTTGCCGGTATCCGGATCGCGCACCACGGCGTCCTTGTAACGGGCGTCGTTCTCGTGATCTGCGACATACTGGGTGTCGTCGGAGGTAACCAGCTTGTTCTGGCGGATCTTGTAGAAATCCAGGCTGGCATTGAAGTTGGCCGACGGCTCGAAGACGGTACCGAAGGAGTAGCTCTTCGACTTTTCCGCTTCCAGCTTGGAGTTGCTGGCGATGATGCCGGCAACCGACAAAGGCACGCGCTGCTTTTCGTTCCTGTGGAACTTGTCGGTCACGGTGACGAAGAAGGTCGAGTTCGACTGTGCATTCTCGGCCAGCGTCGGTGCACGGAAGCCTTCGCCGTAGGAGCTACGGAACATCACGGACTTGGTCGGGGTCCACTTCATGCCCAATTTGGGCGAGAAGGCGGAACCGAAATCGCTATAGCGGTCGGTGCGGCCGGCCAAGCTCAATTCCAGCGTCTTGGTGATCGGTGCGCTCAATTCGAAGAACAGCGCGCTGACGTTGCGCGAACCCTTCGTTGCGGTCGCGCCTTGGCCCAGCACCAGGCCGCTGGAGAGGGCTGGATCCGGCACATCATTGACCTTCTCGCGACGCCAGTCGGCACCCACCACCATGCCCAAGGAACCGGCCGGCAGTTCGGCGATATCGCCGGACAGCTGGAAGTCGGCGAACTGGACGGTCGATTTCGACTCGCGGTTCAGCGTCAGGCGCAGCTTGTCGGTAGCAGCAGGCGAGTTGGCCGGATTCCGGAAGTCGTAGGAATGGTCCTTCAACATCTGCGCCAAGGCCACGCCATTGATGCGGTTGTACTGGATGTTCTTGGCCTTGTTCTCGGCACTACCGGCCGCCATGTCCCATTCCCAGTTGCCCAACTGACCCTTCAGGCCGGCCAGCAGACGGTAGCTGTCGCTGGTGATGCGGGCGCTACGGGGACCGACGTCCACGAAAGCGTAGCCGAAACGCGAAGGTGCGGCGAACGGATTGGCGGGGTTACCCACCGGCAACTTGTTGTCGTCCTGCGTCAGACCACCCGTGGCCGGGTTATAGCGAAGGCCCACGCCGGTATTGGAGATGGCACCCGGAGTGGAGGACTGCTCGGTCTTGGTATGCGAAACCAGCGCTTCGGCATAGGCTTGCATGCCATTGCCGAAATTCAGCGAGCCACGGCCGAAGGCGTTCACGCGCTCGGTGGCAGGCATCAGTTCCAGATAGGACGCGAGATTGAAGGCACAGACGTCGCCGGTCAGGTTCAAGCCGGAATACGGATTGCTGAAGTCGGATGCGGGACGCTTGACCGTGCCATTCGGACAGTTGGCGAATGCTTGGCGCTGGGTCGCGTTGATGCGGTAAGTACCGCCGTTGGCCGACCAGGCGAACAGACCGCCTGGGAAGGCACGGAAATCCTGGTTTTCGGTCAGCTTGCGCTCGGAAGCCTTGAGGCTGTCGCGCTTGAAGTAGTCCAGCGACACCATCAGGTTGTAGTTATTGTCCTGGCCGCCGATACCGCCGGTCGCGGCCGCACGGTATTCGTTCATACCGCCTTCGGTCGAGGTACCGGCACTGAAGGAAGTAGCCAGGCCTTGGAAGTCCTTGCGCAGGACGATGTTCACCACGCCGGCGATGGCATCCGAGCCATACACGGCCGAGGCGCCATCTTTCAGCACATCAATGTGGTGGATGGCCGAAGCGGGGATGCTGTTCAGATCGAAGAAGGCATCGGACAGGTTCTGGGCGAAACCGTAGTTGGCAACCCGGCGGCCGTTCAGCAGCACCAGGGTGGATTTCTGGCCCAAGCCGCGCAGCGAGATACCGGAAGCGCCAGGCGAGAAGGAGTTCGAGAACGACTCGTTATAGCTGTTGGCGCTATTGGCGGTGATCGAACGCAGCACTTCGGCGGCCGACGCCTTGCCGCTCTGCTCGATTTCCTTGGCGCTGATCACGGTAACCGCGGAAGGCGTTTCGCCGGCGATACGCTTGATGCGCGAACCGGTCACTTCGATCTTCTCGGCTTTTTCTTCGGCGAACGCTTGCGCGGCGAAGCCGGCGATGCCGAGCAACAGCAATGCCTGGCTGATTTTCTTCAGTTTCATACAATCTCCCCTGAGTACTCAGGTATCTATATTCTGGCAGTCATGCGGCCCTCGCGGCCGTGTGGTCATGCGCCTCCCCCATCCGGGGGATGCAGCAAGGCCGCGATCCTACCCGGAAGCGGAGCGACGTGGTTCCAGGGCAGACAGAAGTGTTGCGAAGATGTAACGAAACGGGCCGACAACCCTGTCGATGCGTGAATATATGAGCAAACCCTTGTCGACGCCGCGCGGTTGTGCAGGGGCGCCCAACCTGGCGCGCTATACCTGCGGCAGGCGGAAGTCGCGCCAATGCGCCACCAGGCGGATCGCCAAGCCCAGCGAGAACAAGCCCCACACCACGGCGGGCCCTTGCCAGCCTTGGCCGTGCGCGGCATAGAGCAGGCCGGCCACCAGGATGGATACCGTGCCGTAGACATCCTTATGCAGAATAAAAGGCACGTCGTTGACCATCATGTCGCGCACGATGCCGCCGCCGATGGCGGTGACAAAGCCGACAAACAGCACGCCGAACAGATTGAAGCCATAGTCTATGCCCAGGTCCGCACCGGCCAGGCTGAAGGCGATCAAGCCGACCGAGTCGGCCACGATGAACACCCGGTGCATGGTGGCGCCATAAACCTTGTGCAGGCTGACCGCCCAGCTTGCCAGCAGGGCGGCGCAAATCACCCAGACCGAGCTGGCGTCGAAGAAGATAATCGGGATGCGGTTGAGCAGGACATCGCGGATCACACCGCCGCCGATCGCGGTCAACAGCGCCACGATCAGCACACCCAACATATCAAAACGTTTCTTTACGCCCAACAGGTAGCCAGACACGCTGAACGCGGCGGTACCGACCAGGAACAGCCAGTCCATATCGAACAACAGTGCCGCCAGATCGCTCATAGACTGTTCAAGCCCGGCTGCCAGCACACGTCGGCCACGCCTTCCGCGCGATTCGCGCTACGCGCCAACACGAACAACAGGTCGGACAAGCGGTTCAGATAGCGCGGCGCCAGCTCGGCAACGGTTTCCAAGCCCGCCAGCTCGACCAGGGCGCGTTCGGCGCGGCGACAAACCGTACGGGCAATATGCAGGGCCGCGGCCGCCCTCCCCCCACCCGGCAGGATAAATTCCTTCAGCGGCGACAGCTCGGCATTGAAGACCTGCACTTCGGCTTCGATGCGGGCCAGATGGGATTCCTGCAAGGCCACCCGGCCAGGAATGCAGACTTCGCCTCCCAGGTCGAACAGATCGTGCTGCACCTTGAGCAGCGTCGACCGGATCGACTCGGGCAGCACCTCGGCCAGTACCACGCCGAGATGGCTGTTCAATTCATCGATTTCACCCAGCACATGGACGCGCAGGCTGGATTTCGATACCCGGCTGCCGTCACCCAGACCGGTACTGCCGTCGTCGCCGGTACGGGTGACGATCTTGCTTAGGCGGTTTGCCATATTCTGCCCTTTCGGCCGCGACACGAAGCGCGGCCTGCTTGTCTCAATGGGCGGAATTACAGCACAGCCGGCTCCCCGCTCCAATTGCGGCGAATCCGGCCCGTGCCAGGCTCATTCGGCGGCCAGCCGCTTCAACCATTGCGGCGCGGCAAAGCGTGCTCCAAATTGCCTTGCCAGTGCGTCCGCCCGTGCCAGGGCCTGTTCCGCACCGTACTGGCGTAGAAACTGGCTCGCACCGCCGGTCCAGGCCGGAAAGCCCAGCCCCAGCAAGGAACCGACATTGGCATCGCGTTCGCTTTCCAATACCCCCTCATCGAAGCAGCGGGCGGTTTCCAGCGCCTGGATGAACAGGAGCCGGTCGATCAGGTCCTGCATGGCCGGCAAGCTGCGGCCAGGCTGGGCGAAGGCATCCAGGCCGGTCCAAAGCCGTTTTCTGGCTTCGGCCGGATAGTCGTAGAAGCCCGCGCCGGCGGCGCGGCCCTTGCGATCGAATTCCGCGATCATGCGGGTCAATACCGCATCGGCCGGATGCTCGCGATAGGCCGCGCCCAGATCGGCTCGGCTCTGTTCCAGGATATGCGCGCACAGGCTGAGGCTGACTTCGTCGGTCACCGCCAACGGGCCGACCGGCATGCCGGCTTGCAGGCCGGCCTGTTCGATCATGGCCGCCGGCACGCCTTCGCCCAGCATGGCCATGCCCTCGTTGACATAGCAACCGAACACCCTGCTGGTAAAGAAACCTCGGCCGTCATTGACGACGATAGGTACCTTGCCCAGCTGCTGGACGAAGTCGTAGGCACGCGCCGTGGTCTCCGCGCTGGTATCGCGGCCCTTGATGATTTCGACCAGTTGCATCTTGTCCACCGGGCTGAAGAAATGCAGGCCGATGAATTGCGCCGGCCGATCACACGCCGTGGCCAGGCCGGAAATTGGCAAGGTCGAGGTATTGGAGGCGAGCACGCCATCCGCCGCCAGCCGCTGTTCCGCTTCGCGCGTTACTCGCGCTTTAAGATCACGGTTTTCATACACGGCTTCGATGATCATTTCGCATCCGGCCAGATCGTCCGCCTGCTCGGTGGGCTGGATAAGCTCAAGTAGCGCGGCGGCATCTGCCTCGCTGATGCGTCCCTTACCGATGCGTTTGGCCAGTAATTGGCGGGAATACTCCTTACCCTTCTCGGCCGCCGCCTGGCCGACATCCTTCAGCACCACCTGCACGCCCTTGCTGGCGCAGGCCCAGGCGATACCGGCACCCATCATGCCGGCGCCCAGTACGCCGACCTTGCGCAGCTGCCGAGGTGCGAAGCCGGCCGGCCGGCTGGCCCCCGCCTTGATCTCGTTCATGGCGAAGAACAGCGTGCCTATCATGTTCTTGGCCACCTGGCTGGTCACCAGGCGGGTGAAGTAGCGGCTCTCGATCCGGCTGGCGGTGGCGAAATCCACCTGCGCGCCCTCCACCATGACGGCCAGGATCGCCTCCGGCGCGGGGTAGTTGCCACGGGTCTTTTCGTACAGCATGGCCGGCGCCACGGCCAGCATTTGCGCTACCTTGGGCTGGCTGGGCAAGCCGCCGGGCAATCTGTAGCCCTCGCGGTCCCAGGGCTGGGCGCTGGCGGGATTGGCCATGATCCAGGAGCGCGCCTGGGACAGCAGCTCGGCGCAATCGGCCGCCAAGGCATGGATCAACCCGGCCGCCAAGCCTGCCTGCGGACCGAATTGACGGCCTTCCAGCAGATAGTCGAAGGCCCCCTGCAAACCCAGCAATCGCACCATGCGGGTCACGCCGCCCGCGCCAGGCAACATGCCCAGGGTGACTTCCGGCAAGCCGAAGCGGCTTTTTTCGTCGGCCACGGCGATGCGGTGATGACAGGCCAGCGCCACCTCGAATCCGCCGCCCAGCGCGCTGCCGTTCAGGGCGGCCACTACAGGCAGGCCCAGCGTTTCCAGCTTGCGCAGATCCGCCTTGAGCGACTCGATCATCTGGAAGAATGCGGGAGCATCATCGGAAGGGATGGCGATCAGTTCATTCAAATCGCCGCCGGACAAAAAGCTGCGCTTGGCCGAAGTCAGGATCACACCACGCAATTGCGCCCGTTCCTCCGCCAGGCGGGCAACCGCCGCAGCCAGGTCGGCGCGGAAGGCGGCATTGAGGGTATTGGTCTTTTCTCCGACCGCATCGAAGGTCAGGGTGACGATGCCGTCGGCATCGCATTGGTAGCTCATCGCGCTCATGTTCTCTCCTTGAAGGCGGGTCAAGTTGCTTCTAAACCCGCTCGATAATCGTGGCGATGCCCATACCGCCGCCTATGCATAGCGTGGCCATGCCATAGCGCAGCTGGCGGCGCTCCAGCTCATCCACCAAGGTGCCCAGGATCATGGCGCCGGTGGCGCCGAGGGGGTGGCCCATGGCGATGGCACCACCGTTGACATTGATGCGGTCGAAGCCCACGCCCATTTCGCGGGCGAAACGCATTACCACCGCCGCGAAGGCTTCATTGACCTCGAACAGATCGATATCGGCCACCTCCAGCCCGGCCTTGGCCAGGGCCTTGCGGGCCGCCGGCGCGGGACCGGTCAGCATGATGGTCGGGTCGGTACCGGTCAAAGCGGTGGCAACGACGCGCGCACGCGGGCGCCAGCCATAGCGCCGGCCGGCCGCTTCGTTCGCCACCAGCACCAGGGCCGCGCCATCGACGATGCCGGAAGCATTGCCGGCATGGTGGACATGGTTGATGCGCTCGACCCAGGGATAGCGCTTCAATGCCAGGGCGTCGTAGCCCATGGCGCCCATCTGCTCGAAGCTGGGACGGAGCTTGCCCAAGCCTTCCAGCGTGGTGGCGGGCTTGATGAACTCGTCTTCCACCAGGATATCGATCCCGTTCAGATCGCGTACCGGCACGATGCTGGCCTGGAAATGTCCGGCTGCCCGCGCTGCCGCGGCCCGCTGCTGGCTCTCCACGGCAAAGGCGTCCACCTCGGCCCGGCCATAGCCGTCGAGCGTGGCGATCAGGTCGGCGCCGATGCCCTGCGGGACAAAGCCGATAGCCCGCGCGGTTTCCGGATCGGTCGCCATGGCCCAACCGTCCGAACCCATGGCGACCCGCGACATGGACTCCACCCCGCCCGCCACCACGATATCTTCCCACCCCGAACGCACCTTCTGCGCCGCCAGATTGACCGCTTCCAGCCCGGAGCCGCAGAAGCGATTGACCTGCACGCCGGCGGCCTTCCAGTCCCAGCCGGCCGCCAAGGCGGCGGTCTTGGCGATATCGCCGCCCTGGTCGCCGACCGGCGTGACGCAACCCAACACCACGTCATCGACCTCGGCGGTGGCAAGCTCGGTACGGGCTTGCAATTCATGCAACAAACCCGTCAACAAGGTGACGGGTTTGACCTCGTGCAGGCTGCCATCGGCCTTGCCCTTGCCGCGCGGGGTACGAATGGCTTGGTAGATAAATGCTTCGGACATGGTGGGTCCCTAATTTGATGGATATCGAGCGAGCGCTAGATTAATGTAAACACTCTAAGCAGGATAGCTCGCTACGACTCCGAGGAGACAAGATTGATCCCACGCCGCCATTTCGATGCCGAACACGAACTCTTTCGTGCCAATTTCAAACGCTGGCTGCACGAGGAGGTTTGCCCCCACCAGGCCGAATGGGAAGCTGCCGGCATCGTGCCCCGGCCGGTCTGGAGGCGGGCTGGCGAACTGGGCTTCCTGGCGCCTTTCGTGGACGAGCAATATGGCGGCGCCGGCTGCCGCGACTTCCGCTACGACCAGATCATCGCCGAGGAACTCGGCCTTGCCAACGAATGGGGATTGGCGCTGAGCCTGCACTCTTCCCTGGTCGCGCCTTACCTCGACACTTTCGGCAGCGAAGCGCAAAAGCAGCGCTATCTACCCGGCGTCGTCAACGGCGACTGCGTGCTGGCGGTGGCCATGACCGAGCCCGATACCGGCAGCGACCTGGCCGCCATCCGCACCCGCGCCGAGGAGCATGGCGACCATTGGTGTCTCAATGGCGCCAAGACCTTTATCTCGAACGGTATCAATAGCGATCTGGTCATCGTCGCCGCGCGCAGCCACCCCACCGAGAAGCGTGGACTATCGCTGTTCCTGCTGGAAAAAGGCTGGCCCGGCTTTGAAGTGGGCCGTCGGCTGGAAAAGTTGGGGCAACACAGCCAGGACACCGCCGAGCTGTTTTTCCACGATGTGCGGGTGCCCAAGGAAAACCTGTTGGGACAAGCCCACCAGGGCTTCAAGATGCTGATGACCATGCTGGCCGCCGAGCGGCTGACCTGTGCCATCAGTTCGCTGGCGGCAGCCCAGGCGGCCCTGGCCATGACCATAGCCTATGTGAAGGAGCGCAAGGCCTTCGACCAGCGGCTGATCGACTTTCAAAACACTCGCTTCGAACTGGCGGCCATCAAGACCGAACTGGACCTGGGACAGATCTACCTCGACCGCCTGGTGATGGAACACCAGCTGGGCGCGCTCGATGCGGTGGATGCCGCCGAAGCCAAGCTGTGGACCAGCGAGGTGCTGGGGCGCGCCGCCGATCGCTGCCTGCAATTGTTCGGCGGCAATGGCTATATGGCCGAATACCCGATAGGCCGGCTGTGGGCGTCGGCCCGGGTCGCACGCATCTATGCCGGCACCAGCGAGATCATGAAGGAAATCATAGCGAAACAGCTATAGCAATAAGCGCGACGACAGGGTAAAAATGCGCCATCAACCCAACAGGAAAAAAGAATGAATGCAATCAAGATCGCCGCACTGGCCCTGATCGTGGCCGGCGTGCTGGGCCTGGTCTACGGAGGATTCAGCTATACCAAGGAGTCGCACGAAGCCAAGCTGGGGCCGTTGACGTTTTCAATCCAGGACAAGGAAAAGGTCAACGTGCCGGTCTGGGCCAGCGTGGCGGCGATTGCGGCGGGGGCGGCTTTACTGCTGTTCAGCGGCAAGAAATAGTCGATCCATAGTCCAATGAAGACTCGCCGTGGACGATGCAAGTAGCGCGGGTGGGATGAATAGCTACGTTGCAGGAAAATCTCCGCAGGGCGAGTCCTCCAGCCTCGAACGGGCGATGGTGGTAGATCGCGACTTGCCGATCCAAGGCTGTACATCTTGGACTTACATACCATTGCCCTACGGAGCTATTGTTTCAAGATAAACTTTGAGAAGCCGTGTCATTGTCGAAAAATTACCTGCAAGCCCATCTATGCACGCCTGCTTCATTGCGCCATCACTCACGCCTTCCCATGCAATTGTAAAGCCAGCATTTAACGCCAACAGAGACAGAAGAACTCTTTGGGCACGTCCATTCCCTTCTCTAAACGGATGAATTCTGTTTAATTCAACCAAGAAAACAGCAACGGCCTGGGAAAATTCCGGCAAGGTTAGACCAAGATAATAGTTTCTCGACTGACAGTCTTCGAACAAAAGCCTTAATTTTTCACCTATATTCTCATTTCCTTCAAAACACGTATCTCCCTTTGCAATATCAACTTTCCTGAACTCGCCAGCCCATGGATAAACATCCATGAATATCTCGCGATGAATTGACTTCAGTGTCGCAATGTCAAACTTGCTCGGGGGTTCACGCTTCAGAATCTCTTCGATAGCCAAGGCCGAGTATTCGGCCTCTATCAGCTCAAGATCCTTGGTAGTGGTCAATCCATGCAGATTGACCAATACACCATTAGTTTGGCTATATGGATCATCGTCAATCGAGTAACCTTCAATATAATAGTGAGGGTCCTCATTCATCTATTCTTCATCCTTTAGCCGCCAAAGCCTTTGCACGCAATCTAATTTCCTCGCGAGCCTGGTCGTAGGAAATCAATCCATCTTCTTTTCGTTTCAACAAATCCAAACCAAAAGCAGACAGCTTGATATTATCGACCGCCAGGATGCCCACAGCCTGCCTAGCGCTCCAAGACGTCAAAGATTTCCTATTGATCCCAGTCATTTCCGTTATCTCCCCGGATAGGATACCGTCTGCAACCGCGCCTGCCCCGGCTGCCAATCCCAACTGGACTTCCAGGCACCCAAGACCATATTCGGGTATTCCGGCTTGCCCAGGCTGCCGTTATAGCGGCCCAGGGCGCGGTACAGATCGCCCTTCTCGATATCGAGGTAGTGGCGCAGGATGGTGCAGCCGAAGCGCAGATTGGTATACATATCGAACAGATTATGTTGACTGGTACCGATACTGCGCTGCCAGAACGGCATGACCTGCATCAGGCCGCGTGCGCCCACCGAAGAGATCGCGTATTTCTTGAAGCCGCTTTCCACCTGGATCAGGCCCATCACCATCTGCGGATCCAGCCCGGCCCGGGTGGCTTCGTAGTGGATGGCGGTCAGCAGTTTTTCCCGCATGAAGTCGTCGGGGATCTTCTTCTTCATCCGTGCCGACATCTCGGCCAACCACGCCGTGCCTTCATTCGCGTTGGCGAATACCAGCCTGGGCGCGGTGCTATCGTTGATCGAGCGCTGCATGGCGGTGGCCACCGACAAGGACAGCTCTTCTTCCTTTTGCGCGCCGGCCTGGGCCGGCAGCGCGGCAAGAAATCCCAACAGAACAATGACTAAGCGTTTCATGGGCGCGATTGTGCCGTTTAAGCAGCCAGTTTGCCAAGCAATAATGCCACGATGGCTTGCTGCTCGACCAGCTCGGTGGTGCCGTCGCGGCGTGCGACGTATTCGACCTTGCCGTCGGCCAGGGACTTGTCGCCGATGGTGACCCGATGGGGAATGCCGATCAGCTCCATATCGGCGAACAATACGCCAGGCCGTTCATTGCGGTCGTCCAGCAGCACATCGACGCCTCGGCTGGCCAATTCGGCATACAGGGCATCGGCGGCGGCCTTGACCGCTTCCGAGCGCTGGTAGCCGACCGGCACCACGGCTACCGTGAACGGCGCCATGGCGGCGGGGAAGCGGATGCCCTTCTCGTCGAAATTCTGCTCGATGGCGGCGCCGACGATGCGGCTCACGCCAATACCGTAACAACCCATTTCCATCGGCTTGAGCACGCCTTCGGCATCCAGGTAGGTGCAATTGAGCGCTTCCGAGTACTTGGTGCGCAACTGGAAGATATGGCCCACTTCGATACCGCGGCAGATTTCCAGCACGCCCTTGCCGTCCGGCGAACCATCGCCATCGACGACATTACGGATATCGGCGACCACATCGGCTTCGGCCAGGTCGCGGCCCCAGTTCACGCCGGCCAGGTGGAACTTGGGCTTGTTGGCGCCCACCACGAAGTCGCTCATGGCGGCCACGGTACGGTCGGCGATCAGGCGTACCTTCGCGCGATCGATGCCGACCGGTCCCAGGAAGCCCGGTGGGCAGTTGAAGAAGGCGCGGATTTCCTCCTCGGTGGCGAAGCGGAATTCGGCCAGGCCGGCCAGCTTGCCGACCTTGACCTCATTGAGGCTATGGTCGCCGCGCAGCAGCATGATATGCAGCTGCTCGTTCGCTACCAGGGCGATCAGCTTGACCGTGCGCTGCAAGGGGATATCGAGCAATTGGGCAACCGCTTCGCAGGTGGTCTGCTTGGGCGTCTCCACGTCGCGCATGGCCTCGGCGGGGGCAGCACGCGGTGCGGCGGGCGCAACGGCCTCGGCCAATTCGACATTGGCGGCAAAGTCGGAAGTGGGGCAATAGGCCAGTGCATCCTCGCCCGAATCGGCCAGCACATGGAATTCATGCGAACCGTCTCCACCGATGGCGCCGGTATCGGCCGCCACGGCACGGAAGCGCAAGCCCAGCCGGGTGAAGACGTTCGAGTAGGCTTGATACATGCCCGCGTAGGTCTTGGCCAGGGCGGCGGCATCGACGTCGAAGGAATAGGCATCCTTCATGACGAACTCGCGGGCGCGCATCACACCGAAACGGGGCCGGATCTCATCGCGGAACTTGGTCTGCACCTGGTAGAAATTCAGCGGCAGCTGCTTGTAGCTCTTGATCTCGCTACGGGCGATATCGGTGATCACTTCTTCGTGGGTCGGCCCGAAGCAGAAATCGCGCTGGTGGCGATCCTTCATCTTCAGCATCTGCGGACCGAACTGCGCCCAGCGGCCGGACTCCTGCCACAGCTCGGCCGGCTGGATGGCGGGCATCAGCATTTCCATGGCGCCGGCACGATTCATTTCATCGCGCACCACCGCTTCGACCTTGCGCAGCACGCGTAGACCCAGGGGCATCCAGGTGTAGAGGCCCGAACCGAGCTTCTTGATCAGCCCGGCGCGCAACATCAGCTTGTGGCTGGGCAACTCGGCCTCGTTCGGCGCTTCTTTGAGGGTAGACAGGAAAAATTGCGAGGTGCGCATCGGCAAGAGCTCGGTAATCGGTTGAAAGAACGCGATTTTACCGCAGCCCGGCCTTCGCCGTAACGCCGATATGGGCGGCCACCGCCGCAATCCGCCTTACATTCTTTGCTTGAGCGCTTCTTCCACTTTGGCGGTGATCAATTTATCCAGCTGCGGTTGCAGCGAACCCAGGGTCCGCTTGAGCGCCTCGACATACAGCGTGGTGACCTGCCGCTTCAGCTCGGCATTGACCAGCTTCTCGATATCGGGCCGCAAATTGCCCATCAGCTCGGCCACGATGACGGCCGGATCGATCGGGGCGGCCTGTACCGCAGCTACCGCCGCTGCCTCGGCCTGGGCCAGGGCCAGGGCATCGTCCAGTTCGATGCTCAAGTCGGGAAATTCATCCGAGACCAAGACCAGGGTGCTGGGCCGCGCCATTGCTTCCCGCTCGGCTTCCACGACGGCACGCGGTATGGGGGGCGCGGCCATCGCGGCGGCAAGCAAGGCCATCTGGTCGTTGAGCGGCGGCGAGACCGGGGCAGCCGGTGTCACAGGTGCAGCCGCAATCGGTGCGGGCACGGGCGCCATGGCAGGTGCTGGCGCTGGGACGGGAACCGGCGCGGCAACGGGAACCATCGCGGCGCTGCCGGGCGCTAGGGATTTGTCTTCAGGCGGCGGGGCGAAGTCGAAATTAAGCGACAACTCCGGCATCAAGGGACCGTCGGACAAAGGCGACGGCGGGTTGATCGCCACCGGTTTCACTTCGGCCGGCTTGAGCGTGGGTATGCTCAGTTCGGGGAAATCCAGGCTGCTCACCACGCCAGGCTTGGGCTCGACAGGTTTCGCCGGAACGGGGGGGGCTACCATGGCGGGCGCCGGGACGGGCGGCGGCGGCACGCTCACCGCCGCTTGCCTGGCCGGAGCGCCCAATGGCGGGGTACGGGCCGGGGCCAGGCTTTCCAGCGCGGAAGGCGGATCGTTGCGAATCTCTTCCGGGGTGAACATCAAGTCATCGTCACCACCGGCAATATGGGTCAGCACCGGGATATCGCCGACGGCGCCATGGGCGTCCAGATCGGTCAGCACCGGCACGTTCGGATCCAGGCCACTGCCACGATGGCGGGCAATCAGGGCATCCATCTTACCCAGCAGGGCGGGCGGCTCGTTATCGGGATCCAGCGAGAAAAATGGCTCAGCCATGCGTCAAACCTTTCCCAGCGTGGCCATGTCGGTGAACTCCACCTGATAGCCAGCGCGTTTGTAATGGGCCAGCCGCTCGCGGGCAAGCTGTCGCAGCGCCATATCATCGTGCGGCACAATCTCGACGATACGCCCAATGCCCAAATCGGTGGGCAACATATGCGCCGTCCAATTGAACACCACCTCACGTGGTAGCAAGGCATTGATGCGATGGTCGATCAAAGCGAGGGTATCGGGCGCCAGGACATCGCTCGCCAGGCAGTGGGGGATGAAGCCGGTAGGCGGCACCTCCCACAGCAGGCGGCTGATGACCTGGCTGGCCATTTCGGAATCGGTGACGATGCCGGTGGCGAGCTTGCGCTTCACAGCCTTGCCGACAAGCTGGCAAAGCGCCTGCTCGCGGTTCGCCACATTGAAGTAAAAGCTCGCCAACAGCGTCATGTCACTTCTTCTTCGCGGCGGGTTTGGCGGCAGCTTTGACAGCCGGCTTGGCGGCTGGTTTCGCTGCCGGCGCGGCCTTCTCGGCCGGCTTCACCGCTGCCTTGGCCGCCGGTTTTTCCGCCGGCTTGGCCACTGCCTTTGCTGCCTTCGCAGCCGGCTTGGCTGCCGCCGCCTTGGCGGCTGGCTTGGCCTTGGCAGCCGGCGCGGCTGCGACCTTGGCGGCCACCACCTTGGCCGGCGCAGCCGCGGCGCGAGCGCGCAGGAATTGCGTCAGCAAAGGTACCGGACGGCCGCTTGCGCCCTTGGCCGGACCGGATTTCCAGGCGGTGCCGGCGATATCCAGATGCGCCCAGTCGTATTTCTTGGCGAAGCGCGACAGGAAGCAGGCGGCGGTGATCGAACCACCCGGCCGGCCGGCGATATTGCCCATATCGGCGAAGTTCGACTTGAGCCCTTCCTGGTACTCGTCCCACAGCGGCATATGCCAGGCGCGGTCGCCCATGGTTTCGCCGGCGGCGATCAGTTCGGCGGCCAGCGCATCCTTGTTGGCATACAGGCCGGTGGCGATATGGCCCAGCGCGATCACGCAGGCACCGGTCAGGGTAGCGACGTCCACCACGGCGGCCGGATCGAAGCGTTCGGCGTAGGTGAGGGCATCGCACAGGATCAGGCGGCCTTCGGCATCGGTATTGAGGATCTCGACCGTCAGCCCTGCCATGGTAGTGACCACGTCGCCAGGCTTGCAGGCGTTGCCGGCAGGCATGTTTTCGCAGGTCGGTACCACGGCGATCACGTTCAGCGGCAGCTTCATGCGGCCCACGGCATGCATGGTCGCCAGTACCGAGCCGGCACCCATCATGTCGTACTTCATCTCGTCCATGCCCTCGCCCGGCTTGAGGCTGATGCCCCCCGAGTCGAAGGTGATGCCCTTGCCGACCAGCACCACCGGCTTGTCGCCCTTGGCGCCGCCGTCATGCTTGAGGACGATCAACTTCATCGGCTCGCTGCTGCCCTTGCCGACCGCCACGAACGAGCCCATGCCGAGCTTTTCGATGTCGGCGCGTTCCAGCACGTCGAGCTTCATGCCGAAGCGCTTGGCGATCTCGCCGGCTTGCGTGGCCAGGTAGGTAGGGGTGCAGAAATTGGGTGGCAGATTGCCCAGGTCCTTACCGAAGTTGACCGCTTCGCCGATGGCTGCGCCGGCGGCCAAAGCGGTGGTGACGGCGGCTTCGTCGCTCTTGCCGACCAGCACGGTCACCTTCTTCAAGCCTGGCTTTTCGTCCTTCTTGGACTTGGTGGTATCGAACTTATAGCTGGCATCGTAGGCCGCCACGGCGATCTCTTCCGCGGCCCAGGCCGTCGCGCGGCCTTCAAAGGCAATGGCCAGTTCACCACCTGCCGTGTGGGCGGCCTTGACGGCGGCGCGCGCGGCATCGCGGAAATCCTTGTCGCTGCTGCCCATGCTGACCAGCAATACCCGCTCGGCCGCTACGCCCGGTACCTTATGCAGCAAGATGGCGCTGCCGGCTTTCGCGTCCAGGTCGCCCAGCTTGAGGATGGCAGCGAGATGCCCACCGGCAGCCTTGTCAACCGCTTGCGCTGCCGCGCCCAACTTACCGTCGGCAACGGACAAGGCCAGCACGGCGGCTTTGTGTTTTTCAGGGCTTACGGCCTTGGCAATGATTTCCACGGAGGACTCCTGTAATATCGCGGCTCGGCCGCTGTCCGATATGGGCAGCGCACCCCGCTAGGTTTTGCAAGGCATGGTTGCTTGTGGCAACCATGCAAACATCTGGAAAATTGTGCCAATTTTCCGAACTCAACCGGCAAAAGTCAAAGTTCAACCCGTGCCGTCCTCTTCTTCCCGCCCTTCAATGCTGCATTTTTGCCTGCCGTCCGAGCGATTGTTCGAGCGCGCCATGCTGCGCGAGTTCGCCAGTATGGGGGCCGGGGTGTTCATTGTGCTACTTACCATCATGGTGGTAACCACCGGCGCCAAGCTGCTCAGCTGGGCTGCCAGCGGCGTGGTCAGCTCCGAGGCGATTGCAGCCCTGCTCGGTTTCACGCTGCTGGGCATTGTCCCCTGGCTGCTGTCGATGACAGTCTTTATCACGGTGCTGTGGAGCTTGACCCGCGCCTGGCGCGATCATGAAATGGCGGTGTGGTTTTCGTCCGGACAAGCGCTCACCGCCTGGATCCGGCCGGTGCTGATCTTCGCCCTGCCACTGGCCCTGGTAGTCGCCATGCTCAGCCTCGGGCTCAGCCCCTGGGCCAAGCAGAAGAGCACCGAATATAGAGAGCAACTGGCCACCCGCGACGATATGTCGGCACTGGCGCCTGGCATGTTCAAGGAAGCGCAGCTGACCGACCGGGTATATTTCATCGAGAATTTCTCCGGCAAGAACGGGGCGGCCCGCAATATCTTCGTCCAGGCCACCCAGAAGGATGGCGCGCAAAGCATCACCGTGGCGGCGGAAGGTTATCTGCTCAGCATGCCGGATGGCGAGCGCATCCTGGTCCTACAAAACGGTCGCCGCTATGAAGGCATGGTAGGCCAACCCAACTACCGCATCGTCGAATTCGGCGAAGCCCGCATCCGGGTACAGGAGCCCGACCGCCGCGAAGCCAACAGCAAGAGCGAGGCCATGCCCACGCTAGCCCTGCTCGGCAGCCGGAACCTGGAAGAAAAAGGCGAACTGGCGAGGCGGATCGCCAGCCCCATCACGACTTTGCTGTTGGCCTTGCTGGCTATTCCGCTGGCCTACGTCAATCCGCGCGTGGGGCGCGGTTTTAATCTGATGGTGGCTATCCTGCTGTTTTCCATTTATCTCAACCTGGTCAATGTCGCGCAAAGCTGGATCGCCGCCGGGCGACTGCCCAGCCTGATCGGCATGTGGCCGGTCCATGCGGCCATGGCCCTGATCGTCTGGGGCCTGTTCCGCTGGCGAGCCAAGCCACGCTCATGAAATCGCTTTCCCGCTACCTGATCGCCGAAGTCGTCCGCAACAGCTTGTTTGTGTTGGCGGGCTTATTGGGCCTATTCCTGTTCTTCGACCTGATCGGCGAATTGCGCGACGTCGGCCACGGCAACTACACCTTTCTCAAATTGCTGGGCTATGTGCTGTTGCTGGTACCGGGACATGCCTACGAGCTGATGCCCATCGCCGTATTGATCGGCGGCATGATGGGTATTTCCCTGCTCAACCAGCACTCCGAATTGACCGTCATGCGGGTGGGCGGGCTGTCCGTCACCCGCCTGTTGGGCATCCTGTCCGTGGCGGGACTGGGCTTTTCCCTGCTCACCCTGGCCGCCGGCGAATTCGTGGCTCCGCGCGCCGAACGGGCCGCCAAGCAATTGCAGCTGGCGGCCAAGGGGCAGCTGGTGGGCCAGGACTACCGCTCTGGCGTGTGGATGAAGGACGATGGCAATTTCGTCAATGTCCGCGAGGTCCTGCCGGACCAGACATTGCGTTTCGTCAACGTCTACCAATTCGACAGCTCCCGTCATATGAGTACCTATGGCCACGCCCAACGCGGCGTCTGGCAGCCGGAGCAGAGCGCCTGGAAGCTGACCGATGTGACCCTGACCTTCTTCGAAGCCGGCCAGGTGCGGGTGCAGAAGCTGGCCGAATACCAATGGCGCTCGGTGCTGACGCCCAATATGTTGTCGGTGCTGATGGTATTGCCGGAACAGATGTCGGTGATGACCCTGGTCGACTATATCGAGCACCTGCGCCATAACCAGCAGAAGACCAACCGTTTCGATATCGCGCTATGGACCAAGCTGGTCTATCCATTCGCCTGCCTGGCCATGCTGCTGATCGCCCTGCCCTTTGCCCAGACGCAGCGGCGCGGCGGTGGCGTGGGTATGAAACTGTTCGTGGGCATCATGCTGGGGCTGGGATTCTACTTTGTGAACAAGCTGGTCAGTCAGCTTGGCATCCTCTACGGCTGGTCGCCGTTATTGGCGGCCATGCTGCCGTCCGGACTTTTCCTGCTGCTGGCGCTGTTTCTATTGTGGCGGCAAGAACGCCGCTGAAATTTCACCACCAGTAGGCCAGGGCGAACAATCCCACCATCAGCAGGCTCAAGCTCAGCTTGAAAACCGTTCCCAGCAGAATGCCCAGCCAGGTACCCAGGCCCACCTTGCCGGCGTGCAGGGCATCATTCCGCACGGTCAGCTCGCCCAGGACCGCCCCGACAAAGGGGCCGAAGATCAGGCCGGGAATACCGAACAGGATGCCCACCAGCGTCCCCAGGGTGGCCCCCAGTACGGCCTGGCGGCTGGCGCCCACCTTGCCGGCGCCCCAGGCGCCGGCGACCAGGTCGACCAGCATCATCAGCACGCCTATCAGCCCCAGCGCCGCCAGCCACGCCCAGCCTACCCGTTCAAAATCATCCAGCCAGGCGCCAAGCAGACACCCCGCCAGCAACAAGGGCACGGCGGGCAGGAGGGGGAGCAGGTTACCGGCAAAACCGGCCAGCATCAGCAGGATGGCCAACGCCCAGCCAGCCAGATAGGGATAGTCCATAAGCAGCCTAGATAGGTTGAACAGACCGTAATCTATCCAGCCATGGCCCTTACGTCACCTTCGTTGTGCGGGGATAGCGCCAAACACAAAGGCGACCCTGCTTCAGGTCGCCTTTTCTTTGCTGGCTCGGCCTTATCGGCGGGAGCCATTTGGACGCTAGCGCGCGTCGCTGATGCGGGCTATGAGAACGCACCCGCCAGAATTGCATAATCGCTGTTACGACGGCCGAAGGAACCGCGTTGTTCACTTCCGACCAGCGCGAGATTCAGTATGCGCCAATCGCGGTCTTCCAGATCCATAGGGGTACGACGTTCCTGCAGTCGCCGTTCCTGGCCCAAGTAAGCAGACATGGTTGTCAGATAGGACTGTTCTTGCATCCGGCCTCCTCTCCTTGACGCGGCTTGACTGCTCGCCGCCTTGAGATGTCACTTTAGTCCTCTCGGCGGGTTTTTGCCTAGCCGTTCGTCGTGAAAAAATTTCAACTACCCCCAAGCGAAGCGGCGCAGGTCGATGCGCCCCTCGGCGGAAAACTGCACGCCCTCGTGTTGCAACAACACCCGCTGCAGATCGTCCGAGCCATCCAGCCCCCGGGCACTGATCCGCCCTTCGCCGCTGACCACCCGCCACCATGGCGCCTCCTCGCCCTCCGGCAACTGCTTGAGCGCCACCCCCACACGCCGGGCGTGGCGCGGCAAGCCCGCCGCCCGGGCTACTTGTCCGTAGCTCATGACCCAGCCGGGCGGGATCGTCCGGACAATGGCAATAAATGCGGCATGCTGGGGATTCATCACGACCGGGCCGATGGTTTCAGCGTTCGATCTGGCTAACGTCGCGCACGGCGCCGGTATCGGCCGAGGTAGTCATGGCCGCGTAGGCGCGCAAGGCGGGCGACACCAAACGCTCCCGATTCATTGGTTTAAAGGCCTGGGCGCCGCGGGCCAGCATGGCCGCTCTGCGGCGCGCCAATTCCTCCTCGCTCACCGCCAGGTGGATACGGCGCTGCGGGATATCGATCTCGATGCGATCCCCTTCTTCGGCCAAGCCGATCAAGCCGCCTTCGGCCGCTTCCGGCGAGACATGCCCGATGCTGAGCCCGGAGGTGCCGCCCGAGAAGCGTCCGTCGGTGAGCAAGGCGCAAGCCTTGCCCAAGCCCTTGGACTTCAGGTACGAGGTGGGATAAAGCATCTCCTGCATGCCGGGACCGCCTTTCGGACCCTCATAGCGGATCAGCACCAGATCGCCCGCGACGATACGGTCGGCCAGGATGGCTTCCACCGCCGCGTCCTGGCTCTCGAAGATCCGCGCCCGCCCGGTAAAGCACAGGATGGAGTCATCCACGCCGGCGGTTTTGACGATGCAGCCCCGTTCGGCGATATTGCCGTAGAGCACGGCCAGTCCGCCATCCTGCGAATAGGCATGGGCCTTGGAACGGATGCAGCCGTTCTCCCTGTCCGTATCCAGCGTGGGGTAGCGCATGGATTGCGAGAAGGCGATCGTGGTGGCCACGCCACCGGGTGCGGCACGGTAGAAGGTATGCGCCGCCGAGTCGGGTGCCTGCTGCATCACGTCCCAACTGGCCAGCGCGGCAGCCAGGCTGGGCGAGTGGACGGTCGGCACGTCGCGGTGCAGCAGGCCGGCACGGTCCAGCTCGGCCAGGATGGCCACCACTCCGCCAGCTCGGTGTACATCTTCCATATGGTATTTCTGGGTAGCCGGCGCAACCTTGGCCAGGCAGGGCACGCGACGCGAGACCCGGTCGATATCGGCCATCTTGAAATCGACGCCCGCCTCGCTGGCCGCCGCCAGCAGATGCAGCACGGTATTGGTGGACCCCCCCATGGCCACGTCCAGGCTCATGGCGTTTTCGAACGCTTCCCGGCTGGCGATATGGCGTGGCAATGCGGTCGCGTCGTCGCCTTCGTAATAGCGCTTGGCCAGCTCGACAATCAGCCGCCCGGCTCTCAGGAACAATTCCTTGCGGTCGCCATGGGTGGCCAGCAGCGAGCCATTGCCGGGCAGGCTCAGGCCCAGCGCCTCGGTCAGGCAGTTCATGGAATTGGCGGTGAACATGCCGGAACAGGAACCGCAGGTCGGGCAGGCGCTGCGCTCCACCGCGGCCACCTCGGCGTCGCTGACCTGGTCATTGGCCGCCTCGACCATGGCATCCACCAGATCCAGTTTGCGCGTCTCCCCATTCCAATTGACCTTGCCCGCCTCCATCGGTCCGCCCGATACGAACACCACCGGGATATTCAGGCGCAAGGCAGCCATCAGCATGCCCGGGGTGATCTTGTCGCAATTGGAGATGCACACCAGCGCATCGGCGCAGTGGGCATTCACCATGTATTCGACCGAATCGGCGATCAGCTCGCGGCTGGGCAAGGAATACAGCATGCCGCCATGGCCCATGGCGATACCGTCATCGACGGCGATGGTATTGAATTCCTTGGCCACCCCACCGGACCGCTCGATCTCGCGGGCGACCAGCTGTCCCAGATTCTGCAGGTGCACATGGCCCGGTACGAACTGGGTGAAGGAATTGCAGACGGCGATGATGGGCTTGTCGAAGTCGCCATCCTTCATGCCGGTGGCGCGCCAAAGGGCACGGGCGCCGGCCATATTGCGGCCGTGGGTGGTGGTACGGGAACGATAGACGGGCATGCTCGGAATCCTTGGCGCGGGCGGCGCGCCGATTTGTTCGACAGTCGCGGTTCAACCGGGAGTCAGGAAAAGATCGTCGGATCGACACCCGCTGATACGGGAAGGAAACGGGTCGCGGGGCGGGGTCTGTGAACGCTTGCTGCGCGGCCGCGCCGGGGGTGGTTGGCGCTGCATTTCCGATGTCCGGATGGCGATTCTAGCCTGAAATGCCCTTGAACATACTTACCCCAGCCAAGCGGCGACAATCCATCTAACGCGCGGCAGTAAGCAGTTCCGCCATCCAATCAACAAAAGCCTGCACCCGGCGGGAAAGATGGCGCCGATGCGGATAGCACACCGATATCGGCATCGGCGGCGCCGTCCATTCCGGCAAGACTTCCTGCAACTCGCCCGCCGCCACATGCGCATGCATATCGTGGCGCGGTACCTGGATCAAACCCTGGCCGGCGATGGCGCAAGCGATATAGGTCTCGGCATGGTTGGCGGCTACCCGTCCATTCATGGCCAGCGTCTTGCGCATGCCCTCCTCCAGGTATTCCCATTCGAGCACCCTGCCATTGGCCGGCGAAATGTAGTGGACCGCCAGATGCGCGGAAAGGTCCGTCAACCGCTTTGGCGTGCCATACCGGGCCAGGTAGGCCGGGCTGGCGTAATTGCCCTGTTCCAACAGGCCCAGCCGGCGGGCGACCAGGCCGGAGTCATGCAACTCCCCCACCCGCACGACGCAATCCACCCCTTCCCGCACCAAGTCCACCGGCCGGTCGCTGACGCCCAGTTCCAGGCTGATATCCGGATAGCGGGCAAAGAACCCGGGCAATGCCGGCGCGATCAGCAAGCGGCCGATACGGCCGGGCACATCGACGCGCAATCGTCCCGCCGGCATCCGGCCCGCTTGTCGAAACAGTGCCTCGGTCTCTTCGAAGTCGCCCAGCAGCCGCTGACAGCGCTCCAGATAGGCCGTGCCATCCTGCGTCAGCTGTACTCGCCGGGTGGTGCGTTGCAGTAGCCGCACACCCAATTGCGCTTCCAACTGCTGGACGGCCATCGACACCGTGGCGCGGGGTAATTGCAGCAGATCGGCGGCGCGGGTGAAGCCGCCGCTTTCGGCTACCCGCACAAAAATCTGCATGGCGTGAATGCGATCCATATCTTCTTGATTAGCGCGTATTTATGAAAAGTGTAGCCATATATAAGCCATTTATCCGAACCAGGCCAACAAACATACTGCACTCACTTCGCCGCATGGCAGGCGACAACCCGAGCAGGAGCAATATCATGAACACGACTTTCAACAACAAAGTGGCCTTGGTTATCGGCGCATCGCGCAATATGGGCCGCGCCTTTGCCGAGATGCTGGCGCAGGAAGGCGCGCGGGTGGCCGTCCACTACCATAGCGCCGGCTCCCGGACCGGTGCGGAAGAAGCCGTCGCCACCATCGGCGCGGCAGGCGGCCAGGCGCTGGCCTTGCAGGCCGATATCCGCCGCGTGGCCGATATCCAGCGTTTGTTCGATGCGGTGGAGGAACACTTTGGCGGCATCGATATCGTGATCAATACGGCCGGCCAAATGTTGAAGAAGCCGGTAATCGAGGTCGGCGAGGATGAGTTCGACGATATCTTCGCGCTGAACTGCAAGGCGGCCTTCTTTATCATGCAGGAAGCAGGCAAGCGCCTGCGCGACAATGGCCGCATCCTCAATATCGGCACTTCCTTGTTGGCCGCTACCGTCGCGGGCTATGCCGCCTATGCCGCCTATGCCGGCAGCAAAGCCCCGCTGGAAGACTTCAGCCGCGCCCTGGCCAAGGAGGTGGGTGCCCGCGGCATCACCGTCAATACGCTTTGTCCCGGTCCGATGGATACCGAGTTCTTCCACGCAGCCGAAACCCCGGAAGCCGTCGCCTATCTGAAGCGCGCCAGCATCAACGGCCAGCTGGGCCAGGTCGGCGATCTGCTGCCGGTGGTGAAGATGCTGGTTTCGCCGGAGAACAACTGGATCACGGCCCAGGCCATCTTCGCCAACGGCGGCTTTGTGGCCCGCTAGGGTTTTCAGGGCCCTCCCCGGCCGCAGCTACGCGTGGGCCGGCTATAATGCGGCCCTTCGTCCAATCGTCCGAGCCATGCCATGCTGACACACCCGCAAATCGACCCGGTGGCCATCCACCTGGGGCCGCTGTCCATCCGCTGGTATGGCTTGATGTATCTGGTGGGCTTCGTGCTGTTTCTCGCCCTGGGCCACTACCGCATCCGCCGCAACCCGGAAAAGGGATGGACCAGCCAGCAATTGGACGATCTGCTGTTCTACGGTGTGCTGGGGGTGATACTGGGCGGCCGGCTGGGCTATATCCTGTTCTACAAGCCGGCTTTCTACCTGAGCCACCCGCTGGATATATTCAAGATCTGGGAAGGCGGCATGGCCTTCCATGGCGGCTTTCTCGGCGTACTGGTGGCGATGTGGCTATTCGGCCGTAAAACCCGACGCAGCTTTTTCGAAGTAACCGACTTTATTGCGCCGCTGGTTCCGCTTGGCCTGGCCGCCGGTCGCCTGGGCAACTTCATCAATGGCGAACTATGGGGCCGGATCACCAGCGGCGATGCCTGGTGGGCCATGCGCTTTCCCTTGGTGGACCAGCAGCCGCGCCATGCTTCCCAGCTTTACCAGTTCGCCCTGGAAGGCTTGCTGCTGTTTATCGTACTGTGGGTGTTCTCCAGCAAGCCGCGCCGCACCGGCCAGGTTTCGGCGCTCTTCCTGCTCGGCTACGGCTTGGCCCGCTTTATCGCCGAATTCGCCCGTGAGCCGGACAACTTCCTGGGTATCCTGGCCCTCGGCTTTACCATGGGCCAGTGGCTCAGCCTGCCGATGATCGCGATCGGCGGCGTGTTGCTGTTCCGCAGCTATCGCAAGGTGTGATGGTTCAACGGGGCAGGTGCGTCGGGGCCAGCAGGCATAGTGCCACCAGGCTGGCCAGCACCTCGCCCTGGAAGAAATCGCGGCGGGCATCTTCGGCATCGATGATGCCCACTACCGTCCCGGCCTGGTCGAACAGCGGCAGGCAGGCTTCGCTCTGTACTTCCGCGTCGCAGGTGTAATACGCCCCGCCTTCCGCCACATAGCTATCGACATGGGCGATCAGTTTGCCGCGGCCGGACAAGCCGACCGTGCTGTTATTGGAGTGGCGGGCAAAATCGGCGGTGAGCGGGAATTCGGCGCGGCTGGGCTTGCCCCGATAGGCCAACTTGACCAAGGCCGGACCACTCGGCAGTTCACGCGTCTGGTAAACCCCCAGCCAACCGCAGGCGCTATCCGCCACCAGTCGATCGACCACCCCCTGCAGCCTCGCCAGGTTGGCGCTGGTCTCTTCCCGTACCCCTCCCAGCGTGGCCGCCAGGTCATAAGGCGCCTCGGCCAATTGGTCCGGCAGCGAGCATGCGCCGTTTTCACCCAGTTCAGGCACGCGATAGCGATATAGGGTGGTGGGATCGGCCGGTATGGAGACGGTAGCCGCAAGGGCTTCCAGTGCTTTCAAGCGCGTGGTCACCAGTTCGTGGTCGATGACGGCATCGAGTCCGGCAAGCGCGAGGTATTCGGCGGGTGTCATGGCTGGCTTCCTGTGTGGGAGCGCCATTCTATGTCAAACGATCTGGTCGTCGGCCAGCTGCTCAAATCTGATAATGATCCGCCGGTGTATTGGTGGCGCCACCCAGTTCATTGGCCGGCATGGGCTTACCCAGGTGAAAACCTTGCAGGGCATCGCAGCCCAGGTGGGCGAGGAACTCCCGCTGCGCCTGGGTTTCCACGCCTTCCGCCACGACGGTGAGCCCCAGGGCGCGTGCCAGGGCGATGATGGCGCCGACGATGGCGGCATCATCGGTATGGGGCGCCAGATCAGCGACGAAGCTGCGATCTATCTTCAGCTCCTTGGCCGGCAGGCGCTTCAGATACGCAAGGCTGGAATAACCCGTGCCGAAATCGTCGATGGACAAGGACACCCCCATATCGGCCAGTGCCTCTAATTGCCTGAGGCTGGCTTCGGCGTCGTCCATGGCGGTGGTTTCGGTGATTTCCAGCGTCAGACAGGTGGCCGGCACACCATGGCGCGCCAAGGTGTCGCGCACCATGTCCACCAACAGTGGATGGCGGAACTGCACCGGCGACAGATTGACCGCCACCTTCCAATCTACATAGCCGAGGTCCAGCCAGGCGCGCATCTGGGCGCAAGCAGCATTCAGGACCCAGGCACCGATCGGTACGATCAGGCCGTTCTTCTCGGCCAGGCCGATAAAGGCCATGGGTGCGACGGTGCCGCGGGTGGGGCTGTACCAGCGTATCAGGGCTTCCACACCCAGCATGCGGCCGCTGACGGCGTCGAATTTGGGCTGGTAATGCAGGCGGAATTCTTCGCGGGCGATTGCCTGGTGCAATTCGTTCTGCAGCAGCAATTGGTCGCGTACATTGTGATTCATGGAGCTTTCGAAAAAGCGGAAGCCATTGCGGCCGGACTGCTTGGCGGCATACATCGCGGCATCGGCATTGGTCAGCAGGGTACGGCCATCTTCGCCATCCAGGGGGTGCAGCGCCACCCCGATGCTGGCCGAAACCCGGATATCGTGCAGACCGATCCGGTAGGGCTGCCCCACTGCCATCACCAAACGCTCGCACAATTCGGCCACGCTGGCCGCCTCCTCCATGCCTTCGGCGACCACCACGAACTCGTCGCCGCCGATGCGCGCCAGGGTGTCCTGCGGGCGCAGGCTGTCGGCCAGCCGCATGGCGACTTCGATCAGCAGCAGATCGCCGATGTGGTGCCCGAGCGAATCATTGACCGCCTTGAAACCGTCGAGGTCGGCAAATAGCACGGCATAGTGGCTATCGCCGCGCTCCGCCTTCTTCTCCGCCTGGTTGAGCCGGTCTTCGAGCAGGATACGGTTGGGCAGCTTGGTCAGATTGTCGTGCAGGGCCAGCAGGGTCAGCTCGGCATTGGCCTTGGCCAGGGAATCGGCCAACAGGGCGGTGCGCGATGCCATGCTGGCATCCAGGACCGAAATACTCAGCGCGATGCCCAGGACCGCCGCGCTGGTGACCACCACCAGGACGGTCAGCAGATCGGGATTGAGGCCGCCGATGGCGGCCGTGCAAACGCTGCCCAAGGGGAAGTTGGCCGCGCCCATGCCGGTATAGTGCATACCGACAATGGCCAGCCCCATGATGCCGGCGGCGCCAGCCCGCCACAGCCGCACCCGGGGCGCCTCGAACTTGAGCCGGAACGCTATCCACAGGGCAGCGCCGGCGGCAGCGATGGCAATCGCCACCGATGCGGTGAACCAGGCCGGGTCCCAGCGAATCGCCGGCATCATCCGCATGGCCGCCATGCCGGTGTAGTGCATGCCGCAGATACCCAAACCCATCAGGATGGCGCCGCGCGTCAGGCGCAGGGTGGGCAATTCCGCGTGATTGATCTGTTCAAGCGCGAACCAGGAAACGGCGATGGCGATCAGCAGGGACAGCAGGGTCAGCGAAAAGTCATAACCCAGTGGAATGGGCAGGGTAAAGGCCAGCATGCCGACAAAATGCATGGACCAGATACCCACGCCCATGGCAAAGGCGCCGCCGGCCAGCCACCAGGATCTGGCGACACCGCGGCTGCAGGCCATTCTGGCAGCCATATCAAGCGCGGTGTAGGACGCCACGATGGCAACCAGCAACGAGATCAAAACCAGCAGAGGTTGGTACGAACCGGTCAGCATGCTTGTCATTCGCCCGAATGCTAGCTGCAAGCATAGAGGGGACAAGTTGGCTCTGCCAACGCGGCACGCGCCCGGCCGGCAATATATTTTATTTGAATCGCTATCGCCGATCCATGCAGGACGGCTATTTGACCAGTGGCGCGACGACCGGCCAGACATTCGCCAGCAGACGCGGCTGCGCTGCGGCGATAGGATGCAATTGGTCGGATTGGAACATATTCGGCTGATCGGCGATGCCGTCGAACAGGAAGGGCGGCTCGGCCAGCTTGTATTGCTTGGCCAGCTCGCCGTACATGGCATCGAACTTGGCGGTGTAGGGCCCGCCGAAGTTCGGCGGCAGGCGGATGGCGATCAGCGCGACTTTTGCCCCGGCACGACGGGATTGTTCGATGATGGCGGCCAGGTTCTGCCGGGCAGTCTCGACCGGCAGGCCGCGCAGCCCGTCGTTGGCGCCCAGCTCCACCAGCACCACGGCCGGCTTATGCCGTTGCAGGGCCGCCGGCAAGCGGGTCAGGCCGCCTGCGGTGGTTTCGCCCGACTGGCTGGCATTGATTACTCGCCAGCCCGCCCCAAGCTTCTGCTGTAGCAGGCTGGGCCAGGCTTGTTCCATTCGCAGGCCGTAGCCGGCCGAGAGGCTGTCACCGAATACCATGATGGTCTTGGCATCAGCCGCCGCGGCGGATCCAAGCAAACCGAAAAACATACTCAAGAACAGAACAATGCGCGCCACGCCGGATTTCCTTAAAGATGTCGCCAAGACGGAAGACAAGCCCATTCTCGTGGTCGAAGGGCTTGGCAAGCAAGTCGGATTCGACCATGAGCTATTGACCATCCTGGATCAGGTGAGTTTCCAGCTGTCGGCCGGGCACACCTTGGCCATCGTGGGCGCATCGGGTTCCGGCAAATCCACCTTGCTGGGCCTGCTGGCCGGGCTCGACTCGCCCTCGCATGGCAAGGTCACCCTGGCTGGCCAGGATCTGGCCGGACTGGACGAAGATGGCCGAGCACGCCTGCGGGCGGAGCAGGTCGGGTTCGTGTTCCAGTCCTTTCAACTGCTACCGGCATTGAGCGCCCTCGACAATGTCGCCCTGCCGCTGGAACTGAGCGGCAGGCGCGATGCAAGACGCGAGGCGCAGGCGCTGCTGGAGCGGGTGGGCCTGGGCAACCGGGTACAACACCGTCCGAAGGAGCTGTCCGGCGGCGAGCAGCAGCGCGTGGCCCTGGCCCGCGCCTTTGTTACCCGGCCCAAGCTGCTGTTCGCCGACGAGCCTACCGGCAATCTCGATACCCAGACCGGCGAGCGCATCATCGATCTGCTGTTCACCCTCAATGCCGAGGCAGGCACCACCCTGGTCCTGGTGACCCATGACGAGCGCCTGGCGGCGCGATGTGGCGCGCGCTTGCGCCTGGCCGCCGGCAAGGTGCTGGCGCGGGAGGGGGTATGAAGGGCTGGTCCTTGGCCTGGCGCTGGCTCAAGCGCGACCTGGCGGGAGGCGAGCTGACCGTGATGGCGATCGCCCTGGTCGTGGCCATCGCCGCCATGAGCAGCGTCGGCTTTCTTACCGACAGGGTGAAGCAGGTCCTGCAAAGCCAGGCCGACCAGTTGCTGGCAGCCGATCTGGTCATCAACTCCAGCCAGGCGATACCGGACGAGTTCATCCGGGAAGCGGACCGGCGCGGCCTGCGCCGTGGGGCCACGACCATCTTCCCCAGCATGGCGCAGACCGAAAGCCGCGCGCAGATGATCACCGCCAAGGCGGTCTCCGACAGCTACCCGCTGCGCGGCCAGGTCAAGTTGCGGCAAGGTGCGGTGGAAATACCGGCCAGTCACATCCCCCGGCCGGGCACCGCCTGGGCCGATCAAAGGTTGTACGACACGCTGGGCCTGCAAGCCGGCGCGACGCTGCAACTGGGTGAAAGAAAGCTGGTTCTGGCCGGTGTGCTGGCGCGCGAACCGGACGGCGCCATGGATCTGTACAACTTTGTCCCCAGACTGATGTTCAACGAAGCAGATCTACCGGCCACCCAGCTGATCCGGCCCGGCAGCCGGATACGCTACCGCCTGTTGCTGGCGGGCGCGCCGGCCGAGATCGCCGCCATGCGCGACTGGTTGAAACCACGCCTGAAATTGGGCCAGCGGCTGGAAAGCGTGCAAGAGGCCAGGCCCGAGATCAAGGCGTCGTTGGACCGGGCCGAGCGCTTCCTGCGGCTATCGGCCCTGATCAGCGTCTTCCTGGCGGCGGCTGCCATCGCCCTGGCGGCGCGGCGCTATGTCGAGCGCCACCTCGATGCGGTCGCCTTGCTGCGCACCCTGGGCCAGACCCAGCGCGATATCGTCGCCTTGTTCCTGCGCCAGTACGCCCTATTGGCGCTGGTCTCGATCAGCATCGGGGTAGCCGCCGGCTGGCTGGCCCAATTCGCCCTGGCCCATCTGCTGGCCGGCTTCTTCGACAGCGCCTTGCCGCCCGCCGGTCCCCTGCCGGCCCTGGCGGGCGCCGGCGTGGGCATCACGCTGCTGTTCGGCTTCTGCCTGCCGCCGCTGCTGCGCTTGCGTGGCATCTCGCCCCTGCGGGTGATCCGGCGTGATGCAACCCCGCCCGGCAATGCGCCGCTGGCAACCCTGCTCGGCGTCGCCACGCTCGCCGGGCTGATCAGTTGGCAAGCCGGCGAAACCACCCTCGCGCTACTGGCGCTGGGCGGTCTGGCCGGCACGGTCGGCCTGGCCGCGCTGGCGGCCTGGTGCCTGGTATGGATCACGCCGCGACTGCCGCTGCCCGCCAGTGTCGGCTGGCGTTTCGGCCTGGCCAACGTGGCGAGGCGGCGGGGTTTGAGCGTGGCCCAAATCGTGGCCCTGTCGCTGGGACTGATGGCCATGATGCTGTTGACCGTGGTGCGCAACGATTTGCTGGCCGCCTGGAATAGCTCGCTCCCGGCCGATGCGCCAAACCGCTTTATCATCAATATCCAGCCGGAGCAGCGCGCCGCCCTGGCCGCAGGATTCCAGGCGGACGGCCTGCCCGCGCACAGTTTCGCACCCATGATACGGGCCAGGCTCACCGCCATCGCCGGCAAGCCGCTCGATCCGTCGAAGTACCGCGACGAGCAGGCCAAGCGCTTGGCGGAACGGGAGTTCAACCTGTCCTGGGGAGAAAGCCTCCGCAGCGACAACCGTATGGTGGCAGGCACCGCATTGCGCGACGACCAGCCCGGCTGGTCGGTGGAAGAAGGACTGGCGAAATCGCTGGGCATCAAATTGGGCGATCAGCTCAGCTTCGATATCGCCGGCACCGGCTATACCGCGCCGGTCCGCAATTTGCGCAAGGTCGGCTGGGACTCGTTCCGGGTCAATTTCTTCGTGGTCGGCAGCAGCTCGCTGTTACGTGATCAGCCGGCCAGCTATGTCACCAGCTTCTACCTGCCGGAAAACCGGGCCCAGTTCGCCACCGGCCTATCGCGGCAGTTTCCCAACCTGACCGTGGTCGATGTCTCGGTCATCCTGGCGGAAGTCCGCAGCGTGCTGGATCGGGTGTTGGCAGCCGTCGAGGTGGTGTTCGTCTTCAGCCTGGCGGCGGGGGTGGCGGTGCTGTACGCGGCCACCTTGGCTACCCACGACGAGCGCAAGCAGGAAGTCGCCATCTTGCGCACGCTGGGCGCATCGCGCCGCATGATAGGGCAAGCGGTCAGTGCCGAGCTGCTGCTGGTCGGCGGACTGGCGGGATTGCTGGCGGCGGCCGCGGCACTGGCGATGGGCGCCCTGGCGGCCACGCAGCTGTTCTCGCTACCGGCCACCATTAGCTGGTGGTTGTTGCCCGGCGGTTTGGTCATGGGTGCTTTGGCCGCTCGCTTCGCTGCGGCGCCCTTGCTCAACCGGGTGCTGCGTACGCCACCTTTGCGGGCATTGCGCTGATCCCACCGCGTGCAGGAAAGAAACAGCCGGCAAGTTTGCCGGCTGTTTCTCGTTCCAACTAAGTACCCAGGTGCTTTTTGAAGAACTTCTCCATCGCCTCATACGCTTCAAAACGATTTTCCTGGTTGCGGAAGCCGTGGCCCTCGTTTTCCTTGACGATGTATTCCACGTCCACGCCACGTTGCTTGAGTGCAGCCACGATCTGATCGGATTCGGCGATATTCACGCGCGGATCCTTGGCGCCCTGCAAGACCAATAGAGGCGCTTTGATCTTGTCCACATGGAAGACCGGCGAAGCCGCTTCCATCTGTGCCTTGTCCTTTTCCGGGTCGCCCACCATTTCGTGCACCTGCTCGAGGTAGTGTTTCCAGTATGGCGGAATGGTCTTCATGAAGGTAAACAGGTTGCTGACGCCGACATTGTCCACCGCGCATGCGTACAGGTCCGGGGTAAAGGCCACGCCGGCCAAAGTGGCATAGCCGCCGTAGCTGCTGCCGTAGATGCAGATCCGTTTCGGATCGGCGGTACCTTGCTTGACGAGGTAATCGACGCCATCGCTAACATCGTCCTGCATGGCCTTGCCCCACTGCTTGAACGATGCCTGCCAGAAAGCCTTGCCGTAGCCGGTGGAGCCACGGAAGTTCATCTGCAATACCGCATAGCCGCGATTGGCCAGGAATTGCACTTCCGGATTGAAGCCCCAGCTATCGCGGGCCCACGGTCCGCCATGGGGATTGACGATAACGGGCAGGTTCTTGCTCTCGCGGCCGGACGGTACGGTCAAATAGCCATGGATGGTGAGGCCGTCGCGGCTCTTGTATTCAATAGGCTGCACCTTGGCCATCTGCGCTTCGGGCAGCCAGGGTGTCACCTCCGCCAGCTTTTCCAGGCGGCCGGTCTTGCTCTCGTAGAAGTAACGCGCGCCGCGGGTGCGGTCATTCCAGGTGGAAACGATCCAGTTCTGCTCACTCTTGTCGCTTTCCAGGCGGATCTCATAGCCGGGCAGTTTGGCCTGCAGCTTTTCCACCATGGCCTTGGTCTGCGCATCGAAGAAGTGCGTCTGCTCCTTCCAGGTTTCGAAGGTCGAGCTGGTCAACACCTTGCGCTTTTCCGAGTAGGCCAGCTTATCCACATCCACGTCGTCCCGTTGGAACACCACCTTCACTTCCTTACCGGTGCGTGGGTCCAGTTCGACGATGGCCTGCTTGTCGCGATTGAGATTCGACGCAACGTAGAGACGTTTATTGTCGAAGGTGAACAGCAGGGGTTCCAGCTGCTCCTTGAAACTGGTGGTCAGCACCACCTTGAAGGGCGATTTTTCGTCGGTGCGATACAGCAGCGAGCTGTTCACGCCATCGGTACTGACCGCCGCCCGGATGCGCCCCAGGTGATCGGTGGTCCATTGGGTGATATTGCCGGGGTTTTCCGCCACCATTTTCAATTTGCCGGTCTTGATATTCAGCCGATAGGCATCGAAGACCTCCGGATTGCGCTTGTTCAGGCCAATCAAGACATCGGTCGGATGGTCGTCCAGCTCATCGATGATTTCGGCCCGTACCTTGCCGAACGGCGTCATGTCGCGGGTCGTCTTGCCCTCGCGGTCCACCACATAGAGGTGGAAATTCTCGTCGCCGCCGTTGTCCTTCACGTACAGCAGATGATCGTTGCCCTTCCAGCCGTAATTGCGGATATCGCGATCCGTCACCGATGTCACCCGCTTCGCCTCGCCACCTGGCTTCATCACATGCACATTGAGGCGGTTCTCGAACGGCTGGGTAAACGAAATGAACTTGCCGTTGGGCGAAATCCTGAAATTGGTCTTTTCCGGATTCTTGAAGAAATCCTGCAGCGGGATGTGCGGCGATTCGGCGGCATAGGCCGGCATCAGGGCAAATGCACCGGCTACGGCGGCGGCGAGCATGCTTTTCATGGGTTCTCCAGAGTGGGCACCATCTTGGCGGTGATGCCCCACTATAAACATACCAATTGGTATGTTCAAATTACCAAAGACCTGCTGTGGTGCCGATGCTGCTAAGTACGCAGGGTCGCCACGACCGGCGCATGGTCGCTGGGCCGCTCGTGGCGGCGTGGTTCGAGATCGATCTCGCAGGCGCTGCAGATCGCCGCAAGGGGTGCCGACAGCAGGACATGGTCGATGCGCAGACCGGCATTGCGCCGGAAGCCCGCCGCACGGTAATCCCACCAGCTGAACAGCTTTTCCGGCTGTTCGAACAGACGGAAACTATCCACCAGCCCCAAGCCAAGCAGTTGCTGGAAGCGCTCGCGCTCCGGTGGGCTGACCAACACATCGCCGGCCCATTTGGCCGGATCGTGGACATCCCGGTCATCCGGCGCGATGTTGTAGTCGCCGACCAGGGCCAGGCGAGGATGGCGGGCCAGCTCTTCGCCCACCCAGGCGATCAGGGCGTCCAGCCAGGCCAGCTTGTACGGATACTTTTCCGAATCGAGCGCCTGCCCATTCACCACATAGGCGCCAATCACCCGTACGCCGTCCACCGTGGCGGCGATCACGCGTTTTTGTGGATCGGTGAAATTGGGCAAGTTGAGTTGCACATCGGACAGCGGCGAGCGCGCTATCAAGGCCACGCCGTTATAGGTTTTCTGGCCGGTGAAGGCGACATGGAAACCGGCTGCCTCGATCTCGGCGCGCGGAAAGGCGTGGTCTTCCTGCTTGGTCTCCTGCAGCGCCAGCACCGTCACTTCCGGCCTGGCCGCCAGCCAGTCGAGTACCTGCGGCAGGCGAACCTTGAGGGAATTGACGTTCCAGGTGGCAATTTGCATGACGTGACTTATCCGGTTGGTGTTTGAGCCCGAATGCGGGCGCGCCCGGCCAGGCAAGCGCAGGGCGGGCATTTGGGCAATTTTGTCTGATTTCCGGGAAGACGCCAGCGGTGATGCCGAAAAAATTACGCACGGCGCCCAGCGGGGACAAACGGACGAGCCATGCAAAAACGGCGGGGTGAGCCGCCGTTCAGGTGAGGTCAGACCATCGCTCAGGGCTTCTTGGCGGCGGGCTGCGGAGCTGTCCCGGCCGGCGCAGGCGCTGCGGCGGCAGCGGGTTGCTGGCCCTTCAGGGTGGGATCGCCAGACTTGGCATAACCGCCCGAATCCAGCGCAGCTGCCCAAGCCGACTCGCTAAAGCCCTTGAGCGTGCTCTCGCCGACTTGCAGCGACGGCACCATGGCTTCGCCGGTCAGCTTTTTCAACTGGTCGTAATCGGCCGTGCTGGCTTGTGGATTGCGCAGCGAATACGGCACGCCGCGCTTGGCCAACATGGTGCGGGCGCTGTCGCAAGCATCGCCGCAGTTATTGATCCAAAGGGTGACCGGGTTCTTGCGGACGGCTTCGCGGGTAATGAAATTCCCCCCGCTGGTTTGCACCACATTGCCTTTGACATCTTTCACATCGGCCTTTTGACCGGGCTGCGGCTGGTCGGAAAACACGACGTTGCCGCTCGCGTCTTTCCATGAATAGACCTTGGCGGCATGGGCCATGGGCAACGCCAAGGCCAAGCCCAGGGTGATAAGTGCGGACAGCTTCATAAGTGACTCCGAAAATGCGTAACGGCGATGACGTTGGAATTATATGCGAAGGCTACAGCGGGTGTGAGGCCTTTCGTAAACAGCCACTTCCAAGGGGGCACGGTGGTCGCCGAAGCAGGCGAAGCGGACTTATCCACAGCAGGAACACGCTCGGCGCGCGGGTTACCGCGGCAGGCTCTGTCCTGCATGCGATAATCCGCTGTCGTCTTTGGTTCCCGCCCTTATGCTCCTCCCCAGTCTCAATCTGATTGGCCCCGGCCGCCTTGGCCGCAGCCTCGCCCGGCTTTGGCACGATGCCGGGCTACTGCGCATTGCCGGCGTGGTCGCCCGCCAAGCCGGCTCCGCGCAAGACGCCATTGCCTTTATCGGCGCAGGGCAGGCCATGACGCTGGCTGAACTGCCGCCCGCCGACTTTACGCTGATCGCCACCCCGGACGATAAATTAGCGGAAATCGTGACCGCGCTAAGCAGGCACTCCCTCATCGGCGGCGGCGATGTGGTGTTCCATGCCAGCGGCGCGCTGAGCAGCGAACTGCTGGCGCCGCTGCGGACGCGATCGCAACTGCTGGCCAGCATTCACCCGCTCAAATCGTTCGCGCAACCGGCCCACGCCATCACCGATTTTGCCGGTACCTATTGCGGCTGCGAAGGCAACGCCGAGGCGGTGAGCAAGCTGGTCGCGCTATTCGAAGGTATAGCCGGGCAATGTTTCAGCCTCAAGGCCGAAAACAAGACGCTGTACCATGCCGGCGCCGTGCTGGCGTGCAACGATCTGGTCGCCCTGATGGAAACCGCACTGCGCTGCATGAGCATGGCCGGGCTGACGCGCGAACAGGCTTGGCGGGCGTTGCGCCCGCTGGTGGATGGCAGCCTGGCCAATCTCGACCGCCTGCCCACCGACGCAGCACTGACCGGTCCGATCGCCCGAGGCGACACCGGCACCGTGGCCCGTCAATTGGCCGCCGTCCGCCAGTTCGACCCGGCGGTCGCCGATACCTACCTGGCCTTGGGCCGGGTGGCGCTGCAACTCGCCGCCCTGGACGAAACACAGCGGAGCCGGTTGGCCGCGCTATTGGAGACCTCGCCATGAACAGCTGGTCCATGCAGCCCATCGGTGTGGTCGAAAGCTGCTTCAAGGAAAAATTCGCCATTCCCCGCCAACCCGGCCTTTGTCCTTCGGCCGAAGCCAGCGTGCTGCTGCTGCCACCCTATGACCAGTCCGACGCCGTACGCGGGCTGGAACAATTCAGCCATGTCTGGCTCTTGTTCGCCTTCCATCAGACTGCCGCGCAAGGCTGGCGGCCCACGGTGCGGCCTCCCAAGCTGGGCGGCAATCAGCGCCTGGGGGTATTCGCCAGCCGCTCCACGTTCCGGCCCAATCCCATCGGCCTGTCGGTGGCCAAGCTGGTCCGCATCGATACCGACCAGGGGGTGCGCATACACGTGGGCGGCGCCGACCTGCTGGATGGCACGCCCATCTTCGATATCAAGCCCTACCTGGCCTATGCGGATGCGATCGGCGACGCCTCCAACGGTTACGCCGACGCCGGCACGCAACCGTTGCGCGTCAGCTTCTCGGCGGCGGCGGAGGCCGCCCTGCAGGCAGCGGCAGCGCGCTATCCGCGCTTGCGGGCGCTGATCGAAGAGGTATTGGCGCAAGACCCGCGCCCTGGCTATGCCGACGATCCGGAACGGGAATACGGCATGACACTCTATGAGTTCAATATCCGCTGGCGCTGCGCGGCCCATTCGGCAAGCGTGGACAGCATCACGGCGACCCATTTATGACCTTCGCCGGATAAGGGAGCCCATGAAGCTCGATTTTGCCACCCTGCCCAAAGCCACCCTCGCCCGGTTCGCCAAGCTGGGCCTGCAACGGCCGTTCGACCTGGTACTGCACCTGCCCTTGCGCTACGAGGACGAGACGCATCTTTTCACCATCGCCGATGCACCGCTGGGCTCGCCCGTGCTGGTGGAAGGCGAGGTGGTACATGCCGAGGTCACCTTCCGCCCCCGCCGCCAGCTGGTGGCGCGGATCGAGGACGGCAGCGGCGAATTGTTCGTACGCCTGATCAATTTCTATCCCAACCAGCAGCAACAGCTGGCGCTGGGCCGGCGGGTGCGGCTGCTGGGCGAAATCCGGCGCGGCTATTTCGGCGACGAGATGGTGCATCCCAAGGTCCGCAATGTAGGTGACAACAGTGCCTTGGCCGAATCGCTGACACCGGTCTATTCCACCGTGAGCGGACTGAATCAACCCGCCCTGCGCAAGCTGATCGGCCAAGCCCTGCAGCAATGCGACCTGAGCGATACCCTACCGGCGCCCTTATTGCGCGACCTGGCCCTGATGCCGTTCGGCGCCGCCGTGCAATTGCTCCACCACCCCACCCCGGATATCGCTCAGCAACAGCTCAGCGAACGTATCCATCCCGCCTGGCTAAGGCTTAAATTCGACGAACTGCTGGCCCAGCAGCTCTCCATGCGGCTGGCCTACCGGCGCCGGCGCGAGCAGACTGCACCGGTACTGCGCGTGGCCGGGGAAATGGCCGGCCGCCTGACCGACAGCCTGCCCTTCGGCCTGACCGGTGCGCAGCAGCGGGTATTGGCCGAGATACGCCACGACATGGCGTCGCCCCATCCGATGCAGCGCTTGCTGCAAGGCGATGTGGGCGCCGGCAAGACCATCGTGGCGGCGCTGGCCGCCTTGGATGCCATCGAAGCAGGCTACCAGGCGGCGTTGATGGCCCCCACCGAAATCCTGGCCGAGCAGCACTACAAGAAGCTCTCTACCTGGCTGGCGCCCTTGGGCATCGAAGTCGCCTGGCTGGCGGGCTCGCTGCGCCCCAAGGCCAAATTGGCCGCCATTGCCCAGGTGGAAAGCGGTGCGGCCCGCTTGGCGGTGGGTACCCATGCCCTGTTCCAGGAGTCGGTCGCATTTGCCCAGTTGGGCTTGGCCATCGTCGATGAACAGCACCGCTTCGGTGTTCACCAACGCCTGGCGCTGCGCGGCAAGGGCGGATCGCCGCATCAGCTGATGATGTCCGCCACACCGATTCCACGCACCCTGGCCATGAGTTTCTACGCCGACCTGGATGTCAGCGTGATCGATGAATTGCCGCCCGGACGCAGCCCGATCAAGACCCGCCTGGTCAGCGAGGCCCGCCGCGACGAAATGGTCGAGTTTGTCCGCAAGGTGGCGAGCGAGGGGCACCAGGCCTATTGGGTCTGCCCCCTGATCGAAGAATCGGAAACCCTGCAGCTGCAAACCGCCATCGATACCCATGCGGCGCTGTCGGAGGCGCTGCCGGAATTTCAGGTGGGACTGGTGCATGGACGCCTGAAACCCGCCGAAAAGGCCGAGATCATGGCGGCTTTCAGCCGCAACGATCTGCAGGTGCTGGTGGCCACCACCGTGATCGAGGTGGGGGTGGATGTCGCCAATGCCAGCCTGATGGTGATCGAGCACGCCGAGCGCATGGGGCTGGCGCAATTGCATCAATTGCGCGGCCGCGTGGGTCGCGGCGCGTTGGAGTCGAGCTGCGTGCTGCTCTACAACGGCCCGCTGGGCGAAGACGCCAAACAGCGGCTGAAGGTGATCTATGAAAGCACCGACGGCTTTGTCATCGCCCGCGAAGACCTGCGCATACGCGGTCCGGGCGAGTTCCTGGGCAGCCGCCAGTCGGGCGTGCCCATGCTGCGTTTCGCCGATCTGGAACGCGATACGGCATTGCTGGAGCAAGCGCGCGAGGTAGCCGTCCAGCTGCTGGAGCATTCTCCCCATGTGGCGGAAGCACACATGGCGCGCTGGCTGGCCGGCCGCGAGGAACTACTCAAGGCATAAGCCAATCCCCGCCCTGTTAGAAGAGATCACCTTGCTCTACGGGCGCATCGCTGACCACCGCGGCCGCCTCTCCCCGGGCAAAGCGCAAGCGCAAGCGCTGCCCCATCCGCAGTTCGGCGGCATCGCGCACCAGTGAGCCATCCGCGGTTTCCACCAGGCTATAACCACGCGCCAGCACGGCGCTCGGGTCCAAGGCGCCGAAGCGCCCGGCCAGCACGGCCAGATTGGCGGCGGCACGCTCCTGGCCGCGCCGAACCGCCAAGCGCATACGTTGCCGCAGCGCCGCCAACTCCATCAACCGCATGGCCGGCAGCGGCCGCGCCGCACGGTAGCGCTGGCGCAGATGCGCCAGGCGCCAGGTCGAGTCCTGCAGGCGGCGCTGGGCAGCGCGCCTTAAAGCCTGCTCGGCGCGGGCGATGCTTTCGCGCTGGCGCCGCAAGCGTTCGCCCGGATGCACCAGGCGGCGGCCAAGGAAGTCCAGGCGTTGCATCCTGGTCTGCAACACGCGCGTGAAGCCGCGCAGTAGCCCTGCCTGCAATTGCAGCAGGCGGGCTTGCTGCGCCGCGCGGTCGGGCGACACCAGCTCGGCCGCCGCCGTGGGTGTGGCGGCCCGCAGGTCGGCGACAAAATCGGCGATGGTGAAATCGGTCTCATGCCCTACGCCGCACACGACCGGAATCCGGCTGGCGGCGATGGCGCGCGCGAGCACTTCCTCGTTGAAGGCCCACAGATCCTCGATACTGCCGCCCCCCCGGCAGAGGATCAGCACATCCACGTCGGCGCGGTCATTGGCGCGCGCCAGCATGGCCGCGATCCGCTCGGCAGCGCCCTCGCCTTGCACCGGCACCGGATACAGCACGACAGGCAGATGCGGCGCCCGACGGCGCAGGGTGGTAAGCACATCGCGCAAGGCCGCCGCCCTGGGCGAGGTGATCAGGCCGATGGCACGAGGCTGGGTAGGCAAACCGCGTTTGCGCCCCGCATCGAACAGCCCTTCGGCGGCGAGTTTGGACTTCAGCTTTTCGAAAGCTTCGAACAGCGCCCCCAATCCGGCTGGGCGCATCGCTTCGATATTCAGCTGGTAGTCGCCGCGCGCCTCGTACAGCGTCACGGCGGCGCGCGCCTCGACCTTCATGCCTTCACGCGGCTTGAAGGGCAACAGCACGGCACGGTTGCGGAACATCACGCAACGCACCTGCGCACCGTTGTCCTTCAAGGAGAAATAACAGTGCCCGCTGGCCGCCACGGTAAGGTTGGAAATCTCGCCGCTTACCCACAACAGAGGCAGCTCGCGCTCCAACAAGCCCTTGACGGCCCGGTTCAATTCGCTCACCGACCATACCGGGGCCGGGCTTGACAGGAGTTCGTTCATTTGGTCTCGACAGCGGTTCATCCACATTTGTCCGCGGCACGGTAGCACGGCCGGGCAAATTTGACACCTCTGTTACAGCAAACACTTAAATTGTTGATTTAAAAGAAGATAAATTTTTAGCCGGTTTTTTGAGCAGGCCAATGGAAGGCTTGCCCAATGGGCTTTCGCAGACAAATCCACCGCCTTACCCACAAAGTTATCCACAGGCAATGTGCACAAGTGGGGATTCCCCTAGCTGGACCTGCGACAGCGGCTTCCGCAGCCCTCTCCGGCTCGTCCACCGCAGCCAATTCATGCCGGCAGCCAGTGGAAAAGTAGAAAGCATAAGGCGAATCCCTTTCGGGCAAAGCCGGTCATTGTAAAGAATCCATAATCTTGGATTTTTGCTAGAAGACTAAAATCAGTAAAAGGTAATTCACTTACGGAGCGAAGCGGACGTCCCATGAGTCCTCGCAGACCAATCATCCACACCCTCGATCCGGAGGAACAAAATATGAATATTAAAGTATTGAACAGACAAGAATTCGTAGCCAGGCAGCGGATAGAGATATTTCAAGCAGCAGATGGGGACATAATCACGCTAGAAGAAGGCAGCGAAAAATATATCATCAAGCAAATCCCTTCTTCGACTGCGCATGGTGAGGGTCGGGAGAGGCAAACCAAGCCGGTTTTTACTGTCACGCGCGATTACTCTGACATCTCCTGGCAAAAATATGCCTTGCTGTCGATCAAGGAATTTTTCACCCATCGAGGTGGCGTGCCATGGCGGCCAAGCAATGCGAAATTATTCGCCGAAATATTGAATAAAAATCCTCCCCTACCTATGCAGAATACCGGGGTGGCGCAGGCGCGACCTTATAAAATTCGACTTGAAAACGTGTTGAACAAACTGCGTGACGGCAAGCGCCTCGTCACGATCGACCTCAGCGGGGCGGAGCTGGACCAAACAGACGCCATATCTCTCGCCGATACGCTGTCCACACATCACTGCAGCAGTTTGCAGAAGCTTGTTTTAAATGACAACCCAATCGGTGACAAAGGCATCGAATACCTTGCCGGCGCCCTGAAGAAATACCCGAACCTGCACGCGCTGGAATTGCGCAATCAAAATATAAGCGGCAGCTGCTGCGCGGCATTGGCCGGGCTCTTGAAAAACAACCTTAACCTTAAAGTACTGGATCTAGCCGGCAATGGAATCGATACCGCAGGGGCAAGTGAATTAAAATCCGCCATTGGGAACCGACGCACCGCCAACACGGCCACGAAATTCGCGCTTAAGCTCGGAGGGAACAATATTGAGCACGCCGGCGTAAAGCCATTGGCAAAGGCCGTGAGCAGCGGGACAGTCGTACCGAGCGAACCGGGCCTGAAAATGCACCCGCTTGCTGCGATACCGCCGCTTGCGCCGACCAGGAAAGCGCGGGATCCAGCCATGAGGCAAGCATCGGCGCTGCGCAATGCCATCGGCGTCCAGCCGCATCAAGCGCAAACCGCCTCGATGCCGCATTCGACCTCGTTTAGGCTTTCCTAGGACCTGCATCCAGGATGCATGACAGGGTTTACCGGCCTGTCCTCACGCATTCCTTTGGCGCGGCCTGGCAGTGATCCGCCCAGATTCGCCACCTTGCCGTACGCCCGGTGCCACTCCCCCGCCTGCCGGAACCGATATCGGCTACATGGGTCCACACCCCATTCCAAGCCGAGCGATTCCGACCGGATCAGGCCGAACTTCGGCAAATGGGAATGATTACGTAGCCGTATTTACGCAGTCCGCTTGCCGGCCACCCCGCGCACGGCTAAAGTTATGCGGTTTTTTGCACACCTGCCAGGACAAGCTCCCCTTATGCTCGCCATTATCCAGGCTGCCGGTTGGCCGATCTATACGATCATCTTTGCCTCTATCGTCGCCCTTGCCATTATTATCGAACGCCTGGTCAGCCTGCGCCGCTCGCAAGTCCTGCCCGACAGACTCCTTGCCCTGACCGTGCAGGAACTGAAACAGAGCGGCGTCACCACCGACATGCTGTCGCGTTTGCAAGCGAATTCTCCCCTGGGCCGGGTACTGGCCGCCGGGCTCAAGAATGTCAAAAGCTCGCGCGAGATCATGAAGGAATCCATCGAGGAAAGCGGCCGCGCCGTGGCGCACGACCTCGAACGCTTCTTGACCACGCTGGGCACCATCGCCACCGCGGCGCCCTTGCTCGGCCTGTTGGGCACGGTGATCGGCATGATCGAAATCTTCGGTTCGCAATCGCCCAGCGGCAGCGCCAACCCGGCCGTCCTGGCGCACGGCATCTCCGTCGCACTGTACAACACGGCCCTGGGCATTATCGTGGCCGTGCCGGCCTTGGTGTTCTACCGCCACTTCCGTTCCAGCGTGGACAGCTTTATCGTCGAAATGGAACAGCAAGCGATCAAGCTGGTGGAAGTCATCCACGGCGAACGGGGCTAAGCGATGAATTTCCGTCGCGGCCGGCAGCGTGAAGAGCCGGAAATCAACTTTATTCCGCTTATCGACGTGATGTTGGTGATCCTTATCTTTTTGATGGCGACCACCACCTATTCCAAGTTCGCCGAGCTGAAGATCAATCTGCCCACCGCTACTTCCGAGAAGCAGGAGAGCAAACCGCTCGAAATCGAAGTCGCCATCACCAGCGGCGGCGGCTACGCCCTCAACGGCCAGCGCATCAATTACACCGGCCCGGAAAACCTGGCGGCGGAGTTGCGCAAGCTGGCCAATGGCCAGGAGCCGGTGGTGGTAATCAATGCCGACGGCAACAGCAATCACCAATCGGTGATCAATGTGATGGAAGCAGCCCGGATGGCGGGCTATGGTCGCCTGACCTTCGCCACCCAAACGCCGCAGTAGCCAACTCGGCAGCCTGCAAACCCATTCCCGCTCCGGCGGGAATGTTTTTTTGAGCCTCCGCCATGCAAACGCCCGCTTATTGGCAATCGCGCTTTCCCGCCTGCCTGCTACTGCCGCTGGCGGCCGTGTTCGGCCTGCTGGCAGGGCTGCGGCGGTGGCTGTACCGCGCCGGCTGGCTGCGGGCCGCAGCGCTGCCCGTACCGGTGGTGGTGATCGGCAATATCACGGCAGGCGGGGCCGGCAAGACACCCGTGGTGCGCTACCTGGCCGAGCGGCTGTTGGCGGCGGGAATCAAACCCGGCATCGTCAGCCGTGGCTACGGTGGGACGATCGCAGGCGTCGCCGAAGTCCCTGCCGGCGGCAGTGCCGCCGAATTCGGCGATGAACCGCTGCTGCTGGCCCACAGCCTGGCCTGCCCGGTCTTTGTCGGGCGCGACCGTGCCGCTGCCGGCCGGGCCTTGCTGGCCGCCCATCCCGCTACCCAGGTCTTGCTCTGCGACGATGGCCTGCAGCACTACCGCCTGGCCCGCCAGCTGGAAATCGTGGTGATCGACGGCAACCGCGGCATGCAAAACGGCTGGCTGCTGCCGGCCGGCCCGCTTCGCGAACCTACCGGCCGTCTTTTCAGCAGCGACGCCCTGGTGATCAATGGCAAGGGCCCATACCACCCGCCTGCCCACCCAGCCTGCTTCCGGATGCAACTGGAACCCGGCGACGCCTGGAACCTGGCCGATAGCGGGCAGCGCAGGCCGCTGGCGAGCTTCGCCGGGCAGGATCTGGCAGCGCTGGCCGGCATCGGCCATCCTGCCCGCTTCTTTGCCACCCTGAAGGCCGCCGGCCTGGACTGTCGCGAATACCCCTTCCCGGACCACCATGCCTACCAGGCGGCCGACCTGCTCTCCATCCAGGCCGACTGCCTGCTGGCGACCGAAAAGGACGCGGTCAAATTGCGCGCCCTTTTGTCTGCAGGGAGCCTGCCGCACAGTGGTAATATTTGGGTTGTTCCGGTCGCGGCCACGTTTGCGCCCGACCTGGCCGACTGGCTATGCCGGCGGCTCAATACCTTGATGACTGAAGATAAAGATGGACGCCAAACTGCTTGAAATCCTGGTCTGCCCGATCTGCAAGGGCCCACTGTTCCATGACAAAGCCCGTCAGGAACTGATATGCCGCGGCGACCGCGTCGCCTATCCGATCAAGGACGGTATTCCCGTCATGCTGGAAGGCGAAGCGCGCGAGCTGCCCGCGGACGAGGAAGTGGGCCAGTGAGCTTTGTCGCCCTGATCCCGGGCCGGATGGCGTCCAGCCGGCTGCCCGAAAAGCCGCTGGCGGATATCGGCGGCAAGCCGATGATCGTACGCGTGGCGGAACAGGCGCTCAAAAGCGGCGCCAGCGCGGTACATGTCGCCACCGACGATATCCGTATCTACGACAGCGTGCGTGCACACGGCCATTCGGCCCTGATGACCCGTAGCGACCATGCCTCCGGAACCGAACGCCTGGCCGAAGCGGTCGACCTGCTGGGCCTGCCCGACGAAGCCGCGATCGTGAACGTACAGGGCGACGAACCCTTGATCCTGCCCGCCCTGATCGACTCGGTGGCCGCCATGTTGCAGCGCGACAACAGTCTGCCCATGACCACCGCGTGCCACGCCATTACTGGCGCGGAGGACATGTTCAACCCCAATGTCGTCAAGCTGGTACTTGACCAGGCCAGCCGCGCCCTCTACTTTAGCCGGGCGCCGATTCCCTATGCCCGCGACGCCTTCACCCAATCGCGGGAAGCATTGCCGGACGGCCTACCGGTTTTCCGGCATATCGGCATCTACGGCTATCGCGCCGGTTTTTTACGCCGCTACCGCACGCTTGCCCCCTGTGCCCTCGAACAGTTCGAAGCGTTGGAACAACTGCGCGTACTTTGGCACGGCTTTCCCATCGGCGTCAGCCAGGTTTCCCATGCGCCCGAAGCGGGTGTGGATACTCCGGCCGACCTTGAACGGGTCCGCCGCCGCTGGACAGAATTGCACGGATAAGACCGCGCTGCCGGCAAGGCCGGCACGGCAGCGGCTTGTCCGTTTTAAACGAATCAACCAACACCCTGGAATCCCACGATGCGACTGATCCTGTTGGGCGCCCCCGGCGCTGGCAAAGGCACTCAAGCCAACTTCATCAAAGAGAAGTTCGGTATTCCACAAATCTCCACCGGCGACATGCTGCGCGCCGCCGTGAAGGCCGGCACCCCGCTGGGCCTGGAAGCCAAATCCATCATGGACGCCGGCGGCCTGGTGCGCGACGACATCATCATTGGACTGGTCAAGGAACGCATCGCCCAGCCCGATGCAGCCAACGGCTTTCTGTTCGACGGCTTCCCGCGCACCATCCCGCAGGCCGACGCCTTGAAGGAAGCCGGCGTGGATATCGATTTCGTCGTTGAAATCGACGTACCCGATTCGGAAATCGTCGAGCGCATCACCGGTCGCCGCGTGCACTCCGCCTCCGGCCGGGTCTACCACGTCAAGTTCAACCCGCCCAAAGTGGCCGGCAAGGACGACGAAACCGGCGACGACCTGGTCCAGCGCGATGACGACAGCGAAGCGGTGGTCACCAAGCGCCTGGGCGTCTACCACGAACAAACCGAAGTCCTGGTGGGCTATTACGGCCAGCTGGCCCAGTCGGGCAATGCCAAGGCACCCAAGTATATTAAGGTGGCGGGCGTGGGCGCGGTTGACGCCATCCGTGATCGCGTCTTCCAGGCGCTGGGCGCTTAAGGCGTACCGGCAAATGAAAACAGGCGGAATTCCCGCCTGTTTTCATTTGCGCGCGCGGAAAACTATTGCCGCGTACGTCGGTCCGAAGGGGCCTCGACAGGAAGGCAGCCATGTACCACGGTGAACGCTTCAACAGCATCAGCCATCTGATCGGCTCGATATTCAGTGTTACCGGCCTGGTGGTCCTGGTCGTCCTGGCCAGCCTGCAAGGCGATCCGTGGAAGATCGTCAGCTTCAGCATCTACGGTGCCACCCTGGTCGTGCTGTATACCGCCTCCACCGTCTATCACAGCATTCGCCAGCCGCGCGCCAAGGCGTGGCTGCGCAAGCTCGACCATAGCGCCATCTACCTGCTGATTGCCGGCAGCTACACCCCTTTCGCCTTGATCACCCTGCGCGGTACTTGGGGTTGGCTGCTGTTCGGCTTGAGTTGGGGCCTGGCCATCTTCGGCATCGCCCAGGAGCTGACCCTGGGCCGGCGCACCCGGGTGCTGTCGCTGATCCTGTATGTGGTGATGGGTTGGCTGGTACTGATCGCCATCAAGCCCTTGATGGCGGCCCTGCCGGCCGGCGGGCTGGCCTGGCTGGCGGCGGGTGGCGTGGTCTACAGCCTCGGCATCTATTTCTACCTCAACGACGAGCGGGTACGGCACTACCACGGGATCTGGCACCTGTTCGTACTGGGTGGCAGTATCTGTCAATATGTCAGTGTTCTTTTCTATGTCGCTTAGTGCGCGGCGTAAGCCCGGGTTTCCGACTACAATTCCCGGTTTCCCGACCGCTGGAGCCCGTCATGCGAAAATTGCTGCCGCTTGGCCTTGTCAGTCTGCTCGCCTTTCCGGCCCACGCGGCTGAACAGGGCATCGAATTGGCCGTCACCGTCAAGGCGCCGGTTGCCGAGGTCTGGAAGGCCTGGACGACCAGCCAGGGTATCAGCAGTTTTTTTGCGCCGGAAGCGCTGGTCGAGGCCCGGCCTGACGGTGCATTCCATATCATTATCGATCCCTACGCGCCCAGCGGCCTGCAAGGGGCGGACGATATGAAGGTGCTGGCGGTCGAACAGGAACGCATGCTGTCCTTCACCTGGAATGCGCCTCCCCATCTGCCGCAGGCCCGCCAACAACGCACCGTGGTTGTGCTGCGCTTTGCCCCGCAAGGCGAAACCACCCAGCTGACGCTCAGCCACCTGGGCTGGGGCAGCGGTGGCGAGTGGCCCAAGGCGCGCGCCTATTTCGAGAAGGCCTGGCCCAACGTGCTCAAGCAGTTGCAGACCCGTTTCGAGACCGGCAAGCCGCAGGATTGGACCGCCTGGCGCGAACAACTCAAGCAATGGCATGCCAGCGAGGCAGCCAAACCCAAACCCTGATTTCCCATCCCCCGAGACTCACCATGACCGTGAAAAACGCCTTCTACGCCCAATCGGGCGGTGTTACCGCCGTGATCAATGCGTCCGCCGCCGGCGTGATCGAGACCGCCCGCCAGCACGGCGACAAGATCGGCACCGTCTACGCCGGCCGCAACGGCATCATCGGCGCGCTGACCGAAGACCTGATCGACACCTCACTGGAATCGGCCGAGGATATCGCCCGCCTCAAGCACACCCCGTCCGGCGCCTTCGGTTCCTGCCGCTACAAGCTCAAGAGCGTGGAAAGCCATCGCGAACAGTACGAACGACTGATCGAGGTCTTCAAGGCCCACGATATCGGCTACTTCTTCTACAACGGCGGCGGCGATTCGGCCGACACCTGCTACAAGATCGCCCAGTTGTCGGAAACCATGGGCTATCCCATCCAGGCCATCCACGTGCCCAAGACGGTGGACAACGACCTGCCTATCACCGACTGCTGCCCCGGCTTCGGTTCGGTCGCCAAGTATGTCGCCACCTCCATCCGCGAAGCGGGCTACGACGTCGCCTCCATGTCCAAGACCTCGACCAAGGTCTTTATCCTGGAAGTGATGGGCCGCCACGCCGGCTGGATCACCGCTGCCTGCGGCCTGGCCGCCGAAACCGCCGGCGAGGGTCCGCATATCCTGCTGTTCCCCGAAATCGAGTTCGACGAGGAACGCTTCCTGGCCAAGGTCAAGGAAACCGTGGAGAAGTACGACCACTGCGTAATCGGCGTATCCGAGGGCATCAAGAACAAGGACGGCAAATTCCTCAGCGAAACCGGCCTGAAGGACGCCTTTGGCCATGCCCAGCTGGGCGGCGTCGCGCCGACCATCGCCAGCTTGGTCAAGGATAAGCTTGGCTATAAATACCACTGGGCCGTGGCCGACTACCTGCAGCGCGCCGCCCGCCATATCGCCAGCAAGACCGATGTGGAGCAAGCCTATGCGCTGGGCAAGGCCGCCGTCGAGATGGCCCTGGCCGGCAAGAATTCGGTCATGCCCGCCATCCGCCGCCTCAGCGACGCACCTTATCGCTGGGATATCGCCGAAGCCCCGCTGAGCCAGGTCGCCAATGTCGAGAAATTCATGCCGCGCGACTTCATCACGGCAGACGGCTTCCATATCACCGACGCCTGCCGCCGCTATCTGTCGCCGCTGATCGAAGGCGAAGACTACCCGCCGTTCCGCAATGGCCTGCCCGATTACGTGCGGCTGCAGAACGTCGCTATCCCCAAGAAACTGGCCGAGTTCAAGATTTGAAGCCAGCCGCGGATGCCGATGCGCTGCAGCAGTTCTTTATCTCGCTCGTGAACCACAGCGAGACCGCACTGACGCTGCAGTCCTTCCATGCCTCCGCGGGCTGCGGCTGGGTACAGGAACCCGTCGCCGGCGATCTGATTGCCGCCGGCGACGAACGGGTCTGGTGCGGCATGCCGTGGGATCTGGCCTGCCCGGTCGAGGTCGATCTGGATTTGGGCGTGCAGGGTGGCGGTGCGATCCGTATCCGGTTCAGCCGCCGCTACCCGGCGCCCGCCGATGGCAGCCTGCAGCTGGACGCGGCGCACTTGCTGGGTAGCGCCGAACTGCAGCGGGCTGAATCCAGCAGTCCCTTCTTGATGACCATCGTTCGACAGGCGTTTTAGAACGACTGATTATAAGCCTGGCTTTTTCAGTCACTTCCTTACAGCCTGCTTGTTTTTACGCTCTACAAAACGCAACAATTTCACGTTATAGACAAAAGCATGAAAAATATTTTCAGGTGAAAATGAATCTGCGTTGTTATTAACAGGTGAAATTATTGAATAAATACCAGCAAAACCCAGCCTTGCACACCAACGAATATCTGTGTGCTTAGCGCATTGAAATTACTTACTACCCAAACCACATCAACACAAAAAGCACCTATAGTTTTTTATTATAATACTCAAGGAAACACATGCTTAATTCCCCCGTCACTCACCATTCTTCCTTATCATCCCCGAGCCATTCAAATCAACACCCGACTTCCCGCACCGCACTGTTCTCAGCAATTAACCTTTTAAATGCCAACGACACCACGCTAACCAGGCTTTTCCTAGTCAGCGAGCAAATCAATAGCGGGGATATAAAGCTACTGGCCGCAGCGCTTGCCAACAATACGCACCTCACATCAATTTTCTTACAAAGCAATGATATCGGCGACGAAGGCGCGAGAGCGCTTGCCGATGCGCTTGGTAAGAACGGCTCCGTTACTCACCTCAACCTGGGCTACAACAACATCGGTGCAGCAGGTGCAGAAGCGTTAGCGGATGTAATATGCCTAGCCAAGCATCCTGTTAGCCTTGACTTGACTGGCAATAAAATTGGCCCGCAAGGCGCGAGGGCGTTCGCCAAGGTGCTTGAGCAAAATGCACCGCTTGATTATCTCAATCTGAACCGGTGCGAAATCGGTGACGTAGGTGCCACAGCGCTGGCCTTGGCACTGCCAAAAAACAACCAGCTCACCACCCTTTCGCTTGATTCCAATCAGATCGAAACGCTGCCAGCCGTAGAATTGGGTATAGCACTCCATAAGAATAACACGCTTAATCATCTCAGCATGTTCGACAACTGCATCGACGACCCTGGCGCCAAAGCGCTAGCGGCAGGCTTGGGGAAAAATAAAAGCAAGCCGTTTCCTAATTCGCTTCAACTATCCAGAAATACCATAAGCGAGAACGGCCAGGACGCGCTACAGCAAACCCGGACAGACCGCTCCTTCTATGTCAACATTTTATTTGGGGGCCAGCGTCCGTAAAAATCAAGAAGGGTGAACTGAAAGATTGGTCCTGCGCTGAACTCGCTTCCCTACCCATCATTTACAGGCAAGGGCCGGGTCGTTTACATGCCGGCCGCGGGGTGGCCGGCATGTAGCGAACCCGATCAGTTCGCCAGCGTCTCGCTCAGCTGCGCCCGCTTGGCAGCCAGCGCGGCCGGCAGGCGATCGGTCAGCTTGGCCAGCCATTCGCCGTGCAGCACCAGCTCGCTGCGCCAGGCATCGGTGTCCAGTGCCATCAGCTTGGCGAATTGGTCGGGCGTGACTTCGTCCAGGCCGCGCCAATCCATATCGGCGTAGTCCGGCATCCAGCCCAGCACGGTTTCGCGCGCGCTCGCCTTGCCCTGCACGCGGCCGACCATCCATTCCAGCACGCGCATATTCTCGCCGAAACCTGGCCACAGGAACTTGCCGTCTTCGTCCAAACGGAACCAGTTCACGCAGAAAATACGCGGTGCATGTTCGGCACGCTCGCCGATTTCCAGCCAATGCTTGAAGTAATCGCCCATGTGATAGCCGCAAAACGGCAGCATGGCGAACGGATCGCGGCGGGTCTGGCCCTGCGCGCCCATGGCGGCGGCGGTGGTTTCCGAGCCCATGGTGGCGGCCATATACACACCTTCGTCCCAGCCGGCAGCTTCGAATACCAGCGGTACGGTGCTGGAACGACGGCCACCGAAGATAAAGGCCGAGATCGGCACGCCATTGGCATCGTCCCAGGCGGCATCCAGCGAGGGGCACTGGGTGGCCGATACGGTGAAGCGCGAATTCGGATGGGCGGCCTTGCGACCGGTTTCGCGGCCGATTTCCGGCGTCCAGTCCTTGCCCTGCCAGTCGATCAGATGCGCCGGGGCATCCTTGCTCATGCCTTCCCACCATACATCGCCGTCATCGGTCAGGGCGACATTGGTGAAGATGACGTTCTGCTGCAGCATCGCCATGGCATTCGGATTGGACTTCACCGAGGTGCCGGGCGCCACGCCGAAGTAGCCGTTTTCCGGATTGATGGCATACAGGCGGCCGTCGGCGCCGGGCTTGATCCAGGCGATATCGTCGCCCACCGTGGTGATCTTCCAGCCCTGGTAGGTGGCCGGCGGAATCAGCATGGCGAAATTGGTCTTGCCACAGGCGCTGGGGAAAGCAGCTGCCACGTAGGATTTGTCGCCGGCCGGGCTTTCCACGCCCAGAATCAGCATATGTTCGGCCAGCCAGCCCTGGTCACGGCCCATGGTCGAAGCGATGCGCAAGGCAAAGCATTTCTTGCCCAGCAGCGCATTGCCGCCGTAGCCGGAACCGTAGGACCAGATCTCACGGGTTTCCGGGAAATGGACGATGTACTTGGTGTCCTTGTTGCACGGCCACGCCACATCGGCCTGGCCCGCCGTCAGCGGTGCGCCCACGGTGTGCACGCAGGGGACGAAGTCGCCATCGCTGCCCAGCACGTCATAGACAGCCCGGCCCATGCGGGTCATCACGCGCATGGAGGCCACGACGTAAGGGGAGTCGGTGATTTCGATACCGACGTGGGCGATATGCGAACCCAGCGGACCCATGCTGAACGGAATCACATACATGGTACGGCCGGCCATGCAGCCGTCGAACAGCTGGTCCAAGGTGCCGCGCATTTCTGCCGGGGCCATCCAGTTGTTGTTCGGACCGGCGTCGTCCTTGTGCTCGGCACAGACGAAAGTGCGGTCTTCCACGCGCGCCACGTCCGACGGATCGGAGAACGCGGCATAGCTGTTGGGACGCTTGGCCGGATTAAGCTTCACCAGCGTGCCGGCTGCCACCATTTGCGCCAGCAGCGACTCGTTCTCTTCAGCCGAACCATCGACCCAGTGGATCGCGGCAGGCTTGGTAAGGGCGGCCACCTTGGCGACCCAGGCGAGCAGGGCTTGGTGTTTGATATAAGCGGGGGGCGCAAACTGCATGAAAAACCTCGTCGAGAGTAGCAAGAACTGGCCGCACTACGCTTGCGGTGGCGTGCACGGAAGAAATCAAGGGCGTAATTCTCGCAAATTCAGCGGCGTTAGTCGCAACTAAATTGTAGCAAGCAGTTGCTTGACTACGGAAAATGGCGGGTGATGCAGCGAATTTTGACCGCAAGAGATTCGCGAATTGGGTGCTTTGCATCGATAAGCGCACTGCCCAACAAAGTAGACGGACACACCAATAAGCAATACGTTCATTAAAAATCAAATAGATAACGGGATGCCGCGCTTACTTCCAGTCAACACATCACAGTTTCGCTGCCGTTGCCGCGGCAAAGTGGGAAATCCTGTAGTCCATAGGACTTCCCCACCCGGCACTACGGCAGCGTTGCCTCGATACAAGCCAACACCGCCGCCTCCAAATCCGGCCGCAGGCAATCGAAGGCCTGCGTATCGTCCATGCCGCGCAACCAGGTAATCTGGCGTTTGGCCAACTGGCGGGTGGCGGCGATGCCAGTCTCGCGCAGGCCGGCCATGTCGATATAGCCTTCCAGGTATTGCCAGGCCTGCCGATAGCCGACGCAGCGCATGGACGGCATATCGGGATCGAGCGGGTAGTGGCGCCGCAGCGCCTCCAATTCATCGAGCAGGCCGTCCGCCAGCATCTGCTCGAAGCGCAGCGCGATACGGTCATGCAGCACGGCCCGCTGCTCGGCCAGCAGGGCGATCTTGCAAAGCCGGTAGGGCAAGGCCGCGTTGCTCTGTTCCGCCAGCCACTGCGACATGGGCTTGCCCGAGACCAGCACCACTTCCAGGGCCCGGCCGATCCGCTGGCTGTCGTTGGCGCTTAAGCGGGCAGCGGTAGGCGGGTCGAGTTGCGCCAGCCGCGCATGCATGGCCGGCCAGCCCGACTCGGCCGCGTCCGCCTCCAGTTGGGCGCGCATCGATGGATCGGCGCGCGGCAGATCGTGCAAGCCATATTGGAGGGCGTTGAAGTACAGCATGGTGCCGCCGACCAGTAGCGGAATCTTGCCGCGCGCGCTGATATCGGCCATCAGCGGCAAGGCATCGTCGCAAAAACGCGCGGCCGAATAGCTTTCGGTCGGGTCGATCAGGTCGATCAGATGATGGGGCGCCTCCGCCAGGGTAGCCGCATCGGGCTTGGCAGTGCCGATATCCATATCGCGGTAGACCAGGGCGGAATCGACCGAGATCAGCTCCACCGGCAGTTGCCGCAACAGGCTGACCGCCAGCGCGGTCTTGCCGCTGGCGGTGGGGCCCATCAGAAAGATGGCCGGCGGCAGTACACCGTGGGCGCTCATGATGCCCTCCCCGCCAGGCGGGTAGCCACCAGGCCCACCAACAGGCCGGCGACCAGCGCCGGTGCGAAGGCCCAGCCACCCAGCGCGTCCGCGCTATGCCCCAACACCATGAAGAACACCGCAAATCCCATCAGTCCGGTCAGAAAACCGCGCAGGGCCAATAACAAGGCATCGCGGCCGGCATTGGCGAAGGTAAAGGCCGGGATCACCGTCGCCGCGACCGGCGCGCCTGTGAAGATACCGGTCAGGGTCGGACCGAACAGGCTGGCGGCCGCGGTCAGCGACAGCACCAGCGTAGCGGCCGCCAGCATGCGCGTCACCAATTCGATGCGCGGCAAGCGGGCCGGCGGCGGTGCTGCCTGGGGCTTGGGCAGGCATCGGGTCGCCGCCAGCCATAGGCCGGGCAAGACCGCCAAACCCAGCAGGGCGGAATGGGACAGTCCGGTGAAATCAAGCGCCAGGCCGGCCGTGACATAGCCGGCCCAACCGATCGGAATGGCGATATACCAACGCCACCGGGCACTGGCATAGCCGACCAGCAGCATATAGACGATATTGGCCCACACACCGACCGGCGCGGCCCGGGCCACCTCGATCGCGTACGGACTGCCCTGGCTCAGCCACAGCGCCAATACCACCGGTCCACCCACCAGCGGCAGGCCGCCCATCAGGCCGGCCACATTGGGCCCCCAACGCTTGCCGGCCAAACTGGCGAGGCCGATCAGCGCCGGCGCGGCAAATATCTTGACCAATAGCGCGGTACTCATCACTGGCCCCGCATGAATAGTTTGTCCAACTCGTTCATCGACAGCCTGAACCAGGTGGGCCGGCCGTGGTTGCACTGACCGGACCGTTCGGTCGCTTCCATCTCGCGCAGCAGCGCGTTCATTTCCGGCAAGGTGAGGCTACGATTGGCGCGCACCGCGCCGTGGCAGGCCATGCTGGCCAACAGCTCGTCGCGTTTTTCGGTCAGTACGCGGCTGGCGCCCACCTCGCGGATATCGGCCAGGACCGAGCGGGCCAGTTCGACCGGATCGGCATCGCGCAACAACATGGGAATCGAGCGCACCGCCAGTTGATTCGGGCCCAGTACCGCCATCTCGAAACCCAGTTGGGCCAGCGCCTCGCCGTGCTCCTCCACCGTCGCCACATCGAGCCGGTCGGCCGGGAAAGCCAATGGAATAAGCATGGGCTGGGTTGGTAGGCTATCGGTATCGAGCGCAGTTTTTAGCTTTTCGTATACCACCCGCTCATGGGCAGCATGCATATCCACCACGATCAAGCCGTCGCGGATCTGGGCCAGTACATAGACGCCATGCAATTGCGCCAGCGCGAAACCCAGCGGCGGGAAATCGTCTTCGCTCGCAGGCAGTCCGTTGCGCGCGGCAACCGGACTGAACGATGGCGGTGCGCTACAGGCCGGCGCTTTCCGCTCGGCCTCGCGCACCCCGCTGAACAGGGTGCCGTAGAAGTCTCCAGCGCCCTCGGTACGGGACGCCAGCGGCATGCGGATCTGCTGGAAACTCGGTGCCGCGTAGGGTGCCGGTGCCGCTGCTTGCGCAAAGGGCGACGTCTCGGCGTCCGCCGGCACGCCATCGGTCAGTGCCGTCGCACCGACAGCCGGCAAGGCGCCGGCACGGGTACTCGCCAAGGCCTTGTTGAGCGAATGGAACAGAAAGCGGTGGATGGCTTGCGATTCGCGGAACCGTACCTCGGTCTTGGTGGGATGGACATTCACGTCGACCCCTTCCGGATCCAGCTCGATAAACAGCACATAGAGCGGTTGGCGATCCAGGTGCAGTACATCGCGGTAGGCTTCGCGCACCGCGTGCAGCACCACCTTGTCGCGCACAAAACGGCCATTCACGAACACGAACTGGGCATCGCGGCCCGAGCGTGAAATGGTCGGCGAGCCGGCGAACCCGCGCAGGCGCAGCGGACCGGCGGCTTCGTCGATGGCCAGCATGCTGTCGGCGAATTCGTTGCCCAGTACCGCGCGCATGCGCTCGGCCGGGCTCTCCATCTTGAGACGCCACTGCACCTTGCCATTGTGGGTCATCATCAAGGCCAGATCGGGCCGGGACAGCGCGATGCGTTTGAATACATCCTCGCAGTGGGCGTACTCGGTACTGGCAGTCTTCAGGAATTTACGGCGGGCCGGCACATTGAAATACAGATCGCGCACTTCGATGGTGGTGCCCGCCGCCAACGCGGCCGGCTCGGCCTCGTGGATCTGGCCATTATCGGCAGCCACCCGCCAGGCTTGGTCCCCGCCGGCCAGGCGGCTGCTCAGCAGCAGTTGCGAGACCGAGGCGATACTGGCCAGGCCCTCGCCCCGAAAACCGAGGGTACTGACCCGGTGCAGGTCTTCCAGGCTGGCGATCTTGCTGGTGGCATGGCGGCTGAGCGCCAAGGCCAACTCCTCGCGCGCGATGCCGCCGCCGTCATCGCTGACCCGTATCAGTTTGCATCCCCCTTCGGCGAGGTCTACGCTGACAGCGCCGGCCCCCGCATCCAGACTGTTTTCCAGCAACTCCTTCAATGCAGAAGCCGGCCGCTCCACGACCTCGCCGGCAGCGATCTGATTGACTAGGTGGTCGGGCAAGGGGCGGATTTTGGACATCTGGCAACACTAGCGGCAAGGAGAGCCGGCAGTATAACAGCCGGCCCGGCACCGCCCGGGAGAAGGAATGATGGGGGAAAAACCAAGCTTTTACGTCATTGATGACGATAGCGTACTGCGCTCGCTGATCCGCGGCATCCTGTCCGATGCCGGTTTTCTTTATGCCGGTTCAGCCGTGAATGGCGAGGAGGGCTTGAAGGGCTGCCAGGACAAATCCCCGACCATCGTGCTGCTCGACATCAATCTTCCCGGCTCGGACGGCATCGACGTGCTGGCCGCGCTGCGGCGCATGCGCCGCCCCCCACGGGTCGTCATGGTCAGCGGCGAAGCGACCTTGCCGCGGGTCAAATCGGCGATGAGCCTGGGCGCCTGCGGTTTTGTCGTGAAACCCTTCACCGCCGCCAAATTGATCACCGCCGTGGAAAACTCCCTGCGGCAGCGCGATTCGCCGATCTCGTAGAAGCGATCGTCTAAACGAGCTTATTGCGCGCCAGCGGCGGGTTCTTCGCCAGGTAGCGCTTCAAGCCATTCAGCAAGGCATCGGCCATCTTGTCCTGGTAGTTTTCGTCCGCCAGCTTTTTCTCTTCTTCCGGATTGGAGATAAAGGCCGTCTCCACCAGGATGGAAGGGATATCCGGCGCCTTTAGCACGGCAAAGGCCGCCTGCTCGACCTGGCCGCGATGCAGCCGGTTGATTTCACCGATTTGCGACAGCATGGCCTTGGCCAGCTTGAGGCTGTCGTTGATGGTGGCGGTCTGGGTCAGATCCAACAGGGTTTGCGCCAGGTGCGGATCGCGCACATTCATCTTCACCCCGCCGATCAGATCCGATTCGTTCTGCGTTTGCGCGAGCCACTTGGCGGCGGTACTGGTCGCTCCGCGCTCACTCAGGGTGAAGACGGAAGAGCCGCGCGCATCGGGCTTGACGAAGGCATCCGCATGGATGGACATAAACAGGTCGGCGCCGACCTTGCGCGCCTTCACCACCCGCTGGCCCAGGGGCACGAAGTAGTCGTCGTCGCGCGTCAACACCGCCCGCATGTTCGGCTGCTTGTCGATCATGGCCTTGAGCTTCTTGCCGATGGCAAGCGTGACCGTTTTCTCATAGGTCCCGCCCTGCCCGACCGCACCGGGGTCTTCGCCGCCGTGGCCGGGATCGATGGCGACGGTCACCAGCCGGCTGATATCCAGCTTGTCGCGTTGCTCCGCCGGATCGGACGCAGGCTTGCCCGGCCCCTTCTCCGGCTTGCCGGCCGGCATGTTCTTACCGTCGTCCAGCAAGGCCAATAGCGGGTCCTCCGGCTTGGCCGGATAGAGGTCGATCACCAAGCGGTGCTGATACTCGCCGAAGGGCTCCAGGGTGAAGACCTGCGGCTTGATTTCGGCCTTCAGGTCCAATACCACCCGCACGGTGCCGGGCTTGTAGCGGCCAGCCCGCAGTTGCTTGACGTAGGGATCCTCGCTGCCGATGCGCTGGCCGATGCTGGCCAGTTCATTGCCCCAGTCGGCGCCCTCCAGATCGACCACCAGCCGATCCGGATCGGGCACCATGAACTGGTTGAACTTCAGCGGCGCGGTCGATTCGACCGTGATACGGGTATAGGCGTGGGAAGGCCAGACGCGAACGGCCACCACCCCGCTGCCGGCGAAGGCGCGGGGGGCAATGCCAAAAAGCAGCCCCGCCACCGCGCCCTGCAGCATCAAGCGGCGGGTGGGGTCGGGGCGGAAGCGGTCAAGGTTGCGAGACATGCAGCTCCGTTGGGTGTGCTGGCGACGAGCCGGAAAGCGCGTCCTTGGGCTTGCGGAAGAAGATCGACGGTCCAGTCCGGTTGCGGCAGCAGATCCGCCGCCTTGTCCGGCCATTCCACCAGGCAGACGCTGGCCGGATTGAACATCTCCCGGAAACCGGCGTCCTCCCACTCAAGCTGATCAGCAAACCTATATAAATCAAAGTGATGGAAGTATAAGTTAGAAACTACGTAAGGTTCAACCAATGTATAGGTAGGGCTTTTCACCCTCCCCACGTAACCCAGGCCGCGCAATATACCGCGCGTCAGGGTGGTCTTGCCCGCTCCCAGGTCGCCCTGCAGGAAAATTACCAAACCGCCGCGCAGCGCTTGCGCGAGCACTTCGCCCATGGCCAGCGTCGCGGCTTCGTCTGGCAGGAAGGCGCTCAGGGTATGATCTTGGCTATGCATGAAGTCACTCAATCCGATGCTGAACGAGACTGGGCCGCCCTGGCCGCCGATATCAAGCGCTGGGCGGCCGAGCTGGGTTTCGACGCGGCCGTGATCGGCGACGCCGACCTGGGCCCGGCGGCAGAGCAAAATCTGCAAGCCTGGCTGGCCGCCGGCAATCACGGCGAGATGGATTATATGGCGGCGCACGGCACCAAGCGCGCCCGTCCCGCCGAATTGGTACCCGGCACCCGCCGGCTGATCTCGCTGCGCATGAATTACCGACCGCCCAAGGCCCGCGATAGCGAGGCCGTACTGGCCGACGGCGAAGCTGCCTTCGTCTCGCGTTATGCACTGGGTCGCGATTATCACAAGGTGCTGCGTAATCGCCTACAGAAACTGGCAGAACGTATCGAAAAAGCAGTCGGCACATTCGGCTATCGCCCCTTTGTCGATTCGGCACCGGTCATGGAAGTGGAGGCCGCCGTGCGTGCCGGGCTGGGTTGGCGCGGCAAGCACAGCTTGCTATTGAACCGCGAGCACGGCTCGTTTTTCTTCCTGGGCGAGCTGTTTACCGACCTGCCACTGCCCTTGGACCCGCCCTTGCCGCAGGAACACTGCGGCCGCTGCACCAAGTGCATCGATATCTGCCCCACCCAAGCCATCGTCGCGCCTTACCGGGTCGACGCCCGCCGCTGCGTGTCCTATCTGACCATCGAGCTGAAGGGCGCCATACCCGTCGAATTCCGTCCCTTGATCGGCAATCGCGTCTACGGCTGCGACGATTGCCAACTGGTTTGCCCGTGGAACCGTTTCGCGGTGGACGCAACGGAAAGCGATTTCGCCGTACGCAATGGCCTGGATGACGTCAGCCTGGCCGAGGTCTTCGGCTGGACCGAGGCGGAATTCATGCAAAAACTGGCCGGCACCGCCATCTACCGCATCGGCTATGAGCGCTGGCTGCGCAATATCGCCGTCGGCCTGGGCAATGCACCCGGCACCCCCGCCGTGCTGGCGGCCCTGCACGCACGGCGCGACGATCCTTCCGATCTGGTACGCGAGCATGTCGCCTGGGCATTGGCCCAACACGCGGAGCGGACACGCCCGGCACCAAACAAGTAAAATCGAATACCCGCGACACCACGCCGCCCCTTCTCCAGAGTTCCCGCCATGCCATTAGCACGCGCCTCCCGCCCCATCGGGGTTTTCGACTCCGGCATCGGTGGCCTGACCGTCACCCGCGCGCTGATGGAACGGCTGCCTTTCGAAGATATCGTTTATTTCGGCGATACCGCGCGGGTGCCGTATGGGGTGAAATCCGTCAGCACCATCGAGCAATTCACCCACCAGATCGTCGATTTCCTGCTGCAGCATGAGGTCAAGCTGCTGGTGATCGCCTGCAACACCATGGCCGCCGTCGCCGCCGATTCCGTACGCAGACGGGTCTCGGTACCGGTGCTGGATGTCATCGATGCCGGCGCCCGCAATGCGGTCGCCACTACCCGCAGCGGCCATATCGGCGTCATCGCCACCCCGACCACGGTCAACTCCAATGCCTACGCCCGCGGCGTGCATGCCTTGAATCCGGAGGCGCGCGTCTATTCGCAAGCCTGTCCGCTGCTGGTGCCCCTGGTCGAGGAAGGCTGGCTTGACCACCAGGTGACCCGCTTGACCGCGCAAGAGTATCTGCGGCCGGTACTCGCCGAAAACATCGACACCCTGGTCCTGGGCTGTACCCACTACCCGCTACTGAAACCGTTGCTGGCACAGGAAGCAGGCCCCACCGTGCGGCTGGTCGATTCGGCCGTCAGCGTGGCCGAGCAAGTGGCCGGTACCCTGATCGAACTGGATCTCGCCAATCCACAGCGCGGCGAACCGAACTATCGTTACTACGTTACCGATATCCCCTTGCGCTTTCAGACCATGGGCGAGCGTTTCCTGGGCCGAAGTCTCAAGCATCTGGAGATGGTGCATTTGGGCAATTGACTAGCGAGCGCTTGGTTTGACGTGCCATCATTCGCCATGCGCCGCGAAGCTCGCTTTGTAATCTTTCCTAATTAAAATCCGGAGACATCACCATGAAACACCTTTCCGCCCTCGGTCTCGCCTTGGCCCTCTCGCTGCTGGCGGGCTGCGCCAGCGCCCCCGTCGAGCCTGCTGCTCCAGCGAAGCTGCCAAGGCCGCCCAAGCCGGTGGAACAGCTGAAACCCGCCGAATCCGTCCGCCCCGTGCCCGCCGCCCAGCCGATCGCCCAAGCAGCAGCCACAGCATCCGCCACCCCCTTGGTGGGCCGCTGGGAAGGCAAATGGACCATCGACAGCATGGGCTACGAAGGCAAGACCGTGATCGAGATCGAGCAGCTCAACGGCGACAACGTGATCGGCAAGGCCACCATGTTCGACACCCCCTATGGCGACCTGAGCGAGCCCTTCGCGCCCGGCACCTTCAACAGCGGCAAGCTGGTGGTCAAGCACCAGAACGCCAACTACACCCTGACGCTGGGCGAAAAGGACGGCAAGCTGCGCCTGACCGGCCCCATGACCTACAACAGCGACGCCGGCAGCTATAACGGCAATATCCGCGTCAGCAAGTAATGCTGAAAGGCCCGTCGCCCCGGTAAAAACCGGCGCGGCGGGCTTTATTTCATCGCCCCTTCGGCAAAATTACCGCACTGCCGTCCGGCCGCTTTTTTCTTGCACGCGCGTGGGCCCATAGCCGTCCGTGCTAAAATCCCGCGCTTGTTTTGACTGGATTTTTGCCCGCGATGACGCTCTCTACCCTTACCGCCCTTTCCCCGCTCGACGGCCGTTACCACAAGCAGGTCAACGCCCTGCGCGACTGCTTCAGCGAATACGCGCTGATCAAGCATCGGGTTCGCGTGGAGGTGGAGTGGCTCAAGGCACTCGCCAGCGAGCCGGGCATCATCGAAGTGCCGGCTTTTTCCGCCGCCACCATCACCGAACTGGACGAGCTGGTCAGTCAGTTCACCGAGGCGCATGCGCAAGAGGTGAAGGCGATCGAAAGCCGCACCAACCACGACGTCAAGGCCATCGAGTACTGGCTGAAGGAGCGCTTGTCGGGGAATCCCGAAATCGGCCCGGTCAGCGAATTCCTGCATTTCGCCTGCACCTCCGAAGACATCAATAACCTGTCGCACGCGCTGATGCTGAAGGCCGGCCGCGAACAGGCCATGCTGCCGCAGCTGACCGCCATCGTCGACCGGCTCAAGGCCATCGCGCAGGAATTGGCCGACAAGCCCATGATGTCGCGCACCCACGGCCAGCCCGCCACCCCGACCACCATGGGCAAGGAATTCGCCAATGTCGCCTATCGGCTGGAACGCCAGCTCAAGCGCATCGGCGAAGTCGAACTATTGGGCAAGATCAATGGCGCGGTCGGCAACTACAACGCCCACCAGGTCGCCTACCCCGAAGTGGACTGGCCCGCTTTCGCCCAGCGCTTCGTCGAATCGCTGGGTATTGCGTTCAATCCCTACACCATCCAGATCGAACCGCACGATTACATGAGCGAGTTGTTCGACGCCTTTGCCCGCGCCAACACCATCCTTATCGATATGAACCGCGATATCTGGGGCTATATCTCGCTGGGTTTCTTCAAGCAGAAGGTCAAGGAAGGCGAAGTCGGCAGCTCGACCATGCCGCACAAGGTCAATCCCATCGACTTCGAGAATTCCGAAGGCAATCTGGGCATGGCCAACGCCATGCTGACCCATCTCAGCCAGAAGCTACCGATCTCGCGCTGGCAGCGCGACCTGACCGACTCGACCGTGCTGCGCAATATGGGCGTCGCCTTGGGCTACACCCTGCTTGGCTATGCCTCGGCCATCAAGGGCCTGGACAAGCTGCAGGCCAATCCGGACGCCATGGCGCGTGACCTGGATGCCAATTGGGAAGTGCTGGCCGAGCCAATCCAGACCGTGATGCGCCGCTACGCCGTGCCGAACGCCTACGAGCAGTTGAAGGACCTTACCCGCGGCAAGGCAGGCATCAACCGCGACACCCTGCACGCCTTCATCAAGACCCTGGCTATACCCGATGAAGAGAAAAACCGGCTGCTGCAACTCACTCCGGCCGGCTATATTGGCTACGCCACGGAACTGGCGAAGCAAATCAACTGAGCCACGCACGGCGCCGCGGCGGTCTTTCGGCTGCCGTGGCGCCCTGCCGGCCATACATACGCAAACTGCACTTCAAGGAGCATCACGCATGAGATCCTCGTTACTGGCATTGGGTTTGATGGCCGCGGCATTTTCCGCCTCCGCGCAGGCCGATCTGAATTACTCGTTCGATACCGATGCGCAAGGCTGGACCGCCACCGATGGTGTACTCAGCCATGTCGCCAGCGGCGGTAATAGCGGTGGTTTTCTGTCCATCCATGATGGCAACGATGCCAGCATGCTGGCCATCGCGCCCGGCTCCGCGCTGGGCAGCTGGTCCAGCTACCTGGGCGGCACGCTCTCCTTTGACGGCCTCAACCTCAGCGCCGAATCGGCCGACTGGGACGGGTTCGGCGAAGTGACCATCTTCGGCAGCGCCGGCTCGGTCACGCTCAAGGTCGCACCGCCCGCCTCGCCCTCCCAGGATGGCCAATGGCATCGCTATTCCGCCCTACTCTCGCCGACCCTGTGGGGCAGCAATCTGGCAGCGGTATTGAACAATGTCACCGGCGTCACCATCCAGACCGAATTCCATAACGGCGTCTCCGAAACGGCCGGTCTCGATAATTTCAAGGTAGCTGCGGTACCAGAACCTGAAACCTATGCCCTGTTGCTGGCCGGCCTGGGCCTGGTCGGTTTGGCTGCCCGCCGCCGTCGCGGTTAAGATCGCATCCATGTGCCGGTGCGGTACTGTCCGCCCGGCACCCGCTTTTCCACCCCGCAATCCGTACATCACAAGGTCTGTCACCCCGTGAAGCAAAAGCCCCTACTCATTGCCCTCGCCGCCATTGGCAGCGCCGCGCTTGCCTACACCGGCGCCAGCTGGTGGGCCGGCAAGCAAGCCGAGATCACCCTGGCCAAGCAACATCAACTGGTGGCCGACCTGCCCTACTTCGTCGTCAAGTCGCGCCAATACACGCGCGGCATCTTCAGCTCGCAAGAGCGCACCACCATTGCGCTCAGCCCGAACCTGATCAAGCCCTACCATATCCTGATGCTGGAAGGCCTGGGCAAGATCAAGCCGGAAATGACCTATACCCAGACCATCAAGCATGGTCCGCTGCCCCTGCTGCTGTCGGGCAATTTTTCGCCCTTCAAGGCCGTGGTCACCACCGACATCGAATTCACGGCAGAAACCCAAGCTTTCCTGAAGAAATTCTTCGGCGAGCAAAAGCCGCTGCAGATCGAAAACCGCATCCGTTTCGACGACGATGGCGTCGTGCTGGTCAAGATCCCCAGCTTCAACCATGAAGAAGCCCTATCCAAGGTCAAGGCGGTCTGGCAAGGCATGGATGCCTCGATCAGCTATGGCGGCGATTTCAACAGCATCGCCATCTCCGCCGTTGCGCCCGGCCTGCACTTTGAAGCCAACGACAAGGTCACCCTGGACGTGAAGGAGCTGCGCTTCGAATCGAGCAATACCCGTGGCGCGGCCGGCATCATGCTGGGCGAAGGCAAGATGACGCTTGCTTCGGCAGCCTTTACCCAGCTCGAAAAAGACCATCCCATGGATGTAAAGATGGATGGCTTGAGCTACCAGGTCCGCACCAGCGCCGAGGGAGAGTTCATCAATTCGGGTGGCGATATCGACCTGAAGACGCTGGCCCTCAATGGCAAAAATTATGGTCCAGCCGCCCTGTCGGTCTCGGCCAACCATCTGCACGGCCCCACCCTGTTCAAGCTGAGCAAGGCCATGGCACAGGTACAGCGCGAAGTCGCCGACCCGGCCGAGCAAGCCGGCAAGATGCTCAAGGTGTTCCGCAACGAAGGCTTGCCGCTGCTGCGCAATGATCCTTCGCTGGCCATCAAGCGGCTGTCGGTAAAACTGCCCGAAGGCGAAGTCTCGCTGCAGGCCGCCCTGTCCTTGAAGGGCTTCGAGGACAAGGATCTGGACAATCCGATCAAGCTGCTGGAAAAGCTGCAAGCCAAGGCCGACCTGAAGGTACCTAAGCAAGTTGTCGAGACCGTCGTGCTGTGGAAGGCGCGTGGCGCCATCGCCATCGACACCGAAGAAGGCGAACAGCCGGATACCGAAGAGCTGGATAACCTGGCGCGCAATCTGATGGAAAGCAATATCCGCAAGCTGACCGAGCAGAACCTGATCCGCGCCGACGGCGATATGCTGAGCAGCAGCGCCCAATGGCTGGGCGGTAGCCTGACCGTCAACGGCACCCCGATCCCGCTGCCTTGGCAGATGGGTCTACCGGCCGCGGCTGCGACAGTACCGCCAGCCGAACCTGCCAACTAAGCGACATCGGCACTGGCAGCCCCCTTGACGCCTGTCAGGGGGGCTACTCAACCACCTTCTCCCGCTACGCTCTGGCCAACAAGCCGTACTTCACCGCTCCGGCTTTCCCTTCCCGCAGCAAAGTCCAGCCCGTCAATTCAGGCCAGTCAGCCGTCTCGATATACACCTGCGCCCCCTCCGCCAATACGCCCGGCAAAGCGGCCAGCACACGCGGCAGCAGATCGCTGGCGAAGGGTGGGTCAAGAAACACCACGTCGAACTGCTCTCGGCATTGCGCCAACCAGCTGACCGCATCAGCCGCCACCACATCGATGGCCGCTGCCTTCAAAAGCTGCTGGTTGTCGCGCAGCGACTGGATGGCCGGCCTGGCCTGCTCCACCATCACCACCCGCGCGGCGCCACGCGAGGCCGCTTCGAAGCCCAAGGCGCCGGAGCCGGCGAAGAGATCCAGGCAGCGCCAGCCATGCAACTCCTGGCCCAGCCAGTTGAACAGGGTTTCGCGCACCCGGTCCGGCGTGGGACGCAAGCCCTCGCCATCGGGAAAGGGTAGGATGCGGCGGCGGTATTCACCGCCGATGATGCGCAGTTGATTGCGGCCGCGCACCGGCGCGGTGGTTTTAGGAACAAGTTTCGGCATGGGCAGGGTCGATATCGGGCTGGCAAGTAAAGGCTCCCCCGCCGCCGATCGGCCTGTGGTGCGGCTTGCCGGACCATGCGGCATGGCCGCGAGGCCAGGCCGGCAAAGCCCAGGCTTGGGCTGGCGGGGTGGAAAGGCTAGAATCCTACCCCAACTCGTCTTATCACCCCGATTCGGAAGAAATCCCCACACGATGTCAGACAGCCAGACCCCGCAAGATTCGCAAGCCGGTTGGGGCAAAAAGCTCTGGAAGGCGCTCAATACGGACGTCGGCAGCTTGGTCGGCGGCAGCGCCCCGGCGCCGGCCGCACCGGTGGCGCCGCCCGCGCCGGCAGCCGCACCGGAACCCGCCCCCCTTGCCACGGCCAACGCGCCCGTCGTGGAAGAAAAATCCTTCTGGCAAAAAACCGTCGAGGTGCTCAATACCGATGTCACGGTATTGGCCAAGGATGTCGCCCAAGCTTCCAAGGAAGTCTGGCAGTACAAGCTGAAGGCCGGCCTGGCCAAGACCCGCGACAAGCTGGGCAAGGAACTGGCTGCCCTGTTCGGCGGCGGCCAGATCGACGAAGACCTGTACGAAGAGCTGGAAACCGTGCTGCTGACCGCCGACATGGGCGTGGACGCCACCGTGCACCTGCTCAAGGATGTACGCCAACGCGTTAGCCTGGCAGGGTTGAAGGATGCCAGCGAACTGCGCGGCGCGCTCAAGGGTGCCCTGACCGATCTGATCGCGCCCCTGGAAAAACCTTTGGTGGTCGAGGGCCACAAACCCTTCATCATCATGGTGGCGGGCGTCAACGGCGCCGGCAAGACCACCAGTATCGGCAAGTTGGCCAAGTACTTCCAGGGCCAGGGCAAGAGCGTGCTGCTGGCCGCCGGCGATACCTTCCGTGCCGCCGCGCGCGAGCAGCTGGCTGCCTGGGGCGAGCGTAACAACGTTACGGTCATCGCCCAGGACGGCGGCGATTCGGCGGCGGTCTGCTTCGACGCCATCAATGCCGCCCGTGCCCGTGGCATCGATATCGTCCTGGCCGACACCGCCGGCCGTCTGCCCACGCAATTGCACCTGATGGATGAAATCGCCAAGGTCAAACGGGTTATCGCCAAGGCAGACCCGACCGGCCCGCACGAAATCCTGCTGGTACTGGACGCCAACACCGGCCAGAACGCGTTGCAGCAGGTCAAGGCGTTCGACGACGCCCTGGGCCTGACCGGCCTGGTATTGACCAAGCTGGACGGCACGGCCAAGGGCGGCGTGATCGCCGGCATCGCCAAGCAAAAGGCCATCCCACTACGCTTTATCGGCGTGGGCGAAGGCATAGACGACCTGCGTCCATTCGAAGCAGCCGACTATGTCGACGCGCTGATCGAATAGCACGCTCCCACACCCTGCAATGGACGGCGCCCCGTGATTCAATTCAACCAGGTCGGCAAACGCTACCCAGGTGGCTACGAAGCCCTGAAAAACCTCAGCTTCCAGATCGAGACCGGCGAACTGGTGTTCCTGGCCGGCCATTCCGGCGCCGGCAAGTCCACCCTGCTCAAGCTGATCGCCGGCATCGAGCGCCCCACCAGTGGCTCGGTGGTGGTCAACGGCCAGAACCTGGCCGCCATCCGTTCAGGCGCCGTACCGTTCCTGCGCCGCCATCTGGGACTGATCTTCCAGGACCATAAAATCCTGTTCGACCGCAGCGTGTTCGACAATGTCATGCTGCCGCTGGACATTGTCGGCTATGACCGCCGCGAAGCCGCCCGCCGAGCCCGCGCCGCACTGGACAAGGTCGGTCTGCTGGGGCGGGAAAAAACCAACCCGATTTCGCTGTCCGGCGGCGAACAGCAGCGCCTCTGCATTGCCCGGGCCGTGGTGCACCGTCCCAGCATCCTGCTGGCCGACGAACCCACCGGCAACCTGGACCGGGCCTACGCGCTCGATATCATGGAATTGTTCAAGAGCTTCCACCAGGTGGGCGTCACCATCGTGATTTCGGCCCATGACGAGTCGCTGATGGCCGATTACGGCCGCCGCATCCTGCGTCTGGCCAAGGGTCAGTTCACTTAGGGATAAGGAAACAAATTGAAACATTGGTTCCGCCTGCATCGGCTCGCGCTGAGCGCGACGTTGCGTTTATTTGTCGCCAGTCCACTGGCATCCCTCCTCAATCTGCTGGTGGTGGGCATTGCCGTGGCACTGCCCTTGGGCCTGCTCACCCTGGTCGGCAATCTGGGACAATTGTCCGGTCGGCTGCATGCCGATCCACAGGCCAGCATCTTCCTGCACCCCCATGCCGGCAGCGCCGACATCAGCCGCCTGCAAGCCTTGCTGGCCAAACGCCCCGAGGTCAGCACGGTCCGCTATATCGCCAAGCATGAAGCGCTGCGCGAGCTGGAGCAGTCCAGCGGCATGGCCGACATGCTGGCCGGACTGGGTGACAACCCCCTGCCGGACGCTTTCAGCCTGACGCTCAAGAACAGCGAAGCCGCCTCGCTCGGCGCGCTGGAAAGCGTGCTCAAGGCCGACCCGGCGGTCGAACATGTGCAGCTCGATTCGGAATGGGCCCACCGCCTGGGCAGCATCATCGCCCTGGGCCGGGAAGCCACCCTGACGGTAGCCGTGCTGTTCGGCGCCGGCCTGCTGCTGGTCACCGCCAATCTGATCCGCATGCAGATCCTGACCCGCCGCGAAGAAATCGAAGTGTGCAAGCTGATCGGTGCCACCAACAGCTTTATCCACCGCCCCTTTCTCTACTTCGCCGCCCTGCAGGGGGGGTTGGGTGGCCTGGTCGGCATCGCCGTGGTGGCCTTCAGCCTCGACAGGTTGAGCGGGCCGGTCAGTCAATTGGCCAAGCTATATGGCGAGCAGTTCTCCCTGACCCTACCGCCGTTCGATGTGTTGTTACTGACGCTTGCGACCGTGATCGGCCTCAGTCTGGCCGGTGCCATGTTGTCGGTGCGCAAGCATCTGCGGGCGTTGGACGCCTGATTCGCTCAGAGTCCCAATTCATCGAGGCCCGGATGTTCATCCGGGCGGCGCCCCAACGGCCAGTGGAATAGTCGGTCTGCTTCTGCGATGGCCAGGTCGTTGATGCTGGCCAAACGCACCTGCATCAACCCTTCTGCATCGAATTCCCAATTCTCATTGCCGTAAGAGCGGAACCATTGTCCGCGATCGTCGTGCCATTCATAGGCAAAGCGCACTGCAATGCGATTACCCGCGTGCGCCCATAAAGCCTTGATCAGACGGTACTCGTGCTCGCGGCGCCACTTGGCTGCCAGGAAGGCAACGATCTCGTGCCGCCCTTTGGGAAATTCGCTGCGGTTGCGCCAGCGACTGTCGGCGGTATAGGCGAGCGCAATTTTGGCGGGGTCGCGGCTATTCCAGCCATCTTCAGCCAGGCGCACCTTTTGTTTGGCACTGTCTTCGGTGAATGGCGGCAATGGTGGACGGGCGGAGGTGCTATCGGTTTGCATGGGAGGGTTCCTGGGTGGCGTACCGGCGCTACTTTGCCAAATGCCGCCAACCCGCGGAACAGTCGCCAGACGCAAGACTTCATTCCGCAAAACGGAATGCTTATGCCCGTGATACCGCTGCTCAGATCGCCAAACGGAAGCGCGCCTTGACCAATTGGCTGGCACCCAATCGCCGATAGAATCGTATGGCATCATGATTCCAATCCGGCGTTTGCCACTGCAGGGCCGCATACCGCAACTGTCGGCCAAAGGTTTGCAGCTCCGCCATCAAACGCTCGCCGATCCGGCGGTTCCGCCATGCCGCGCGCACGTATAGGCAATCCATATGCAGATACGCGCTGCCAGCAAGCGTGGAAAACTCCCTGGTCAGCGCGGCATACCCCACCAGCTGCTCGCCCGCGCAAGCCACCCAGATCTTGACCTCGCCGCGCGCCATCGCGGCAGCCAAGCGCGCGGCATGCCCGTCGGCCACGTAGCCTAGCCTTTCAAAAGCCGCATGCTCCGCACACAGGCTGGCCAGGCCGACGGTGTCGCTTTGTACCGCCGGCCGAATGGACGTGCCATCTTCCACGCTCAGGCACAACCGCAGGATGATTCGGGCAGATCCGGCGACAGTTGTCCGGCTTCCGCGCCGCTGACCAGCGGGTGGCCGTCCCGCAGCCAGAAATCGACCCCGCCCAGCATTTCCTTCACCTTGAAGCCCAGCCGCGCCAATTTGTAGGCACCCTGCGTCGAGCCGTTGCAGCCGATACCGTCGCAGTAAGTGATATAGGTCTTGTCCCTATCCAGCCCGGCCGTGCTTTCCGCATCCATCGTGCGATGGGGAAAGCTGATGGCGCCGGGAATATGGCCCGCCAGGTAGTGGGCGTTCGCCCGCGTATCGACCACGACGATCTCGCTAACGCCAGCCTTGAGATCCTCCGCCACATCCCAGGCATCGGTGTGAAAGGCCAGTTTGGCTTGCATATAGGCGGCGCTGTCGGCCGGGAGGGGAGCGGGTATCTGCAGTACGACGGAAGCTTGTTGGGTCATTGCCAGGTCCTCGTTCGATTGGTGCAGGCAGTTTGGCTCGGATTGGCTGTATAAATAAGGCCAATTTGTCCACATAGACAAGACCAATACCCATGAGCAGTACGCAACCAGGCATGTGGCTGAACCTCTTCCAGGCCGCACAAAGCACCTCCCTACCCTTACGCGCGCAGCTGTGCACCGCCTTGCGCGAGGCGATACGCTCCGGTGCGGTCCCCTACCCGGCACGGCTGCCGGCCTCTCGTACCTTGGCTGCCGACTTGGGCATCTCGCGTGTCACCGTGGAAGCGGCCTACGGCCAACTGGAAGCGGAGGGTTATCTCACCCGGCGGGTCGGCCAGGGCAGCTTCGTGGCGGCGCGTTTCGCCCGGCCCGTCGAGGCGGAGCAGCCCTTGCGCGGTAGCCAGCTCGCCGCGCTGTCGCAGCGCGGTCACCAACTGGTGCGCGGCGGTGGCTGCCGCGATCCACGCACACCGCTGGCCTTCGCCGCAGGCAGTCCCGATCTGCGCGCCTTTCCGCATGACACTTGGCGCCAACTGTGTAACCAGCGCTTGCGCCGCGATGCCGCAACCTTGGCGGCTTATGGCGACCCACAGGGTTACGCTCCGCTGCGGGCCGCCATCGCGGCTTATCTGCAGCAGGCCCGCGATGTTCGGGCTGGTGCCGAGCAGGTGTTGGTACTGACCAGCTCCCAGCAAGCGCTGCATCTGCTCGGCTCACTGCTGCTGGATGAAGGTGATGTGGTCTGGCTGGAAGAGCCCGGCTATCGCGGCGCACGCACCGCCCTGGCCGCAGCCGGCGCCAGGCTGGTGGCGGTGCCGGTTGACGGCGAGGGCATGTGCCCCGGCGACGATCTGCCGCCACCGCGCCTGATCTACCTCACCCCTTCGCACCAGTACCCCAGCGGCTGCGCACTGAGCCTGACACGCCGCCTGGCCTTGCTGGAAATCGCCCGTAAACATGGCAGCTGGATCATCGAGGACGACTACGACAGCGAATTTCACTACGACGGCCGTCCGCTGCCAGCCATGCAGGGGCTGGACCGGCACGAGCGGGTCATCTATCTCGGCACCTTCTCCAAAGCCTTGTTCCCCTCGCTGCGCCTAGCCTATGCGGTGCTGCCGCCAGCCTTGGTGGAACCCGCCTGCACGGTGCGAACCATCTATGACGGCCATGGCAGCCAATTGATGCAGGCCGTAACGGCAGACTTTATCGCGCGCGGCCATTTTGCCGCGCACCTGCGCTATATGCGCCAGCTATACCGCAGCCGCCGCGCACTGCTGATCGAGGAACTCGATGCCAAGCTCCCTCATCTATTGCGCGTACAGCCCAGCCCTGGCGGCTTGCAGTTGCTGGTTGAATTGCCGCCAGGCAGCGAGGCGCACCTGACCCGGCAAGCGCAAGCCCTAGGCGTGGCGACACCGAGTCTGCGCTCGCTTTACCTGGCGGAACCGGGACGCGATGGTTGGTTGCTGGGGTTTGCTGCATTATCCGCCGAGGAAATCCGGCTAGGGGTGCGCCAATTGCAGGTGCTGCGTATATAAGCCCCGGGGAGCCAGGCCATGCCGTAATGACGGTGCGTTAGCTACAATCGGCCCCACGAGGTGAAGGGAAGCAAATGGATCGCATGCAACTGATGACGGTATTCGTGGCGGTTGCCGATGAAGAGAGCTTTGCCGGTGGCGGTAGGCGGCTCGGCATGTCGCCACCGGCCGTGACCCGGGCGATTTCGGCGCTGGAAGCGCGCCTGGGCGTCAAACTATTGGAACGGACCACGCGCAGCGTGCGGGTCACCGAGGTGGGACAGCGCTACCTGGATGACGCCCGCCGCATCATCGCCGCAGCCGACGAGGCCGATGCGGCGGCCGCCGGCATCAACGCCACACCGCGCGGCCACCTGGCCGTGACCGCACCCGTCCTGTTCGGCAAACTCTTCGTCATGCCCGGCATAGTCGATTATCTGCAGCAGCATACGGACGTCACCGTTGCAGCCCTATTCCTCGACCGCGTCGTGAATTTGATGGACGAAGGCATCGACGTCGCGGTACGGATCGGACCACTGCCGGACTCCGGCATGCGGGCGGTACGGGTCGGCCAGGTAAGGCGCGTGCTATGCGCCGCGCCGGCTTACCTGGACCGGCATGGCACGCCGCAAAGCCCGGAAGAACTGCGGCGGCATACCATCATCGCCGCCAATAGCACCGCGCCCAGCGTGGAATGGCGCTTTGGCCCCGACCACGCCCCGAGTGCCATCAAACTGCAACCGCGCCTCACCGTCACCAGCAACGATGGCGCCATCGAAGCGGCCCGGGCCGGCCTGGGCATCACCCGCTTGATGTCCTACCAGGCAGCCGCCCCCTGCGAATCCGGCGCCCTGCAAACCGTGCTGACGGCATTTGAAAAAGCCCCGCTGCCCATCCATGTGCTGCACCGTGAGAGCAAACACGGCTCCGCCAAGGTACGTGCCTTTATCGACCTGATGGTGGCCCGCCTGCGCGCCGATCCGCATCTGCAATAGCACCGCCTCGCGGCCCTCAGCATTTGAGCACCAACTCCTCCCCCACCCGCTGCTCGGCTGGCACCGCACAACACAGCAGCGCCTCGTCCGGCGCGGGGGCATAGGCCGGTCGGCTGGCATAGCTGACCGCACCTTGCAGCAACGGTGTGCGGCAACTGCCACAGTGTCCCCCACGGCAGCCGGATGCGGGGCCAAGACCATGCTGCTCGGCCAGATCCAATAAACTACCGCCGCCCGGCAGCCATTGGACCACGCGGTCCGATCCGGTAAAGCGCACCTGCACCGGACCGGCCGCCGGCGCGGCCAAGGGTGCAACGGCGGCCGAAACCTCATCGCCACGCCGCAAGGCAGCCGGACCAAACGACTCGGCATGGATGCGCGCATCGCCAATTCCCAGACCGCGTAGGCCGTCATACAAAGACTGCATGAATCCGGCCGGCCCACACAGGTAGAAATCGTAGTCGTCGAGAGGCAATAGCGTGCGCAACAAGGCCATATCAATATGACCGGGGTACTCGAAGTGATGCCCCGGCACACTTCCCGCCTCCGGCCGGCTGACCACCCGGACCAAGCGGACGGCATCGCCCGCTTGCCTGGCCAGCTCGGCCAATTCGCTATCGAAAGGCCGTTCCGCCACGGTGCGGCTGGCATGGATAAACCAGATCGGCCGAATATGGCGCTTACGCACGCCCTCGAACACCAGGTGCCGTAGCATCGCCAGCAGCGACGTGACACCAATGCCGCCAGCCAACATCACCAGGGGGCGCTGCTCGGTGGCATCCACCGTAAAACGGCCTTGCGGGGCGAGTGCTTCCATCAAATCGCCTTCCCGCAGCCGCCGATGCAGCCATTGCGAAACCACGCCGTCCTGCTTCACGCTGATACGGTAGACCCCATCGGACGGTGCGGCCGACAAGGTATAGCTACGAGTCAGTGGCGCGCCCTCGACACCGGCGGGCACGCGTATGGTCAGGTGCTGGCCGGCCAGATGCGGCAGGGCCGCGTGGCCATCCGCCGGTTCCAGCAGGAACGAGCTTACCGTGCTGCTTTCCGGTACGACGCGGCTGACACGAAACGGCCGCCAGCTCGCCGGCAAGGCACTGGCGGCGAGCCGTTCCTCCGTTTGCCGCCAATTGCCGGTCAGCAGGGAATTCGGTGAATAGCTATCCAGCCGCCAGCGCAAGGCCAACACCGCGCGGCGCCGCACCACCCGTTCCACACGCAAGCGCCAGATGCGTTCGGCACCTTGGAAGGCCGCCACTTCCGGCCCATCGAAAACAATCTCGGTCGTCCCGCTCAACTGCAGCAGATCGCCGCTGGCGAAATCCACGAACACCATGCCCGCTCGCGGTGTGAGCAGGAGATTACCCAGGGTATTGAAGTGCATATTGCCGGCGAAGTCGGGAATGCTCAGTACCTGGCCCTCGACACGGACAAAGCCAGGCCTGCCGCCGCGATGCGACACATCGACGCTCGGTAGCGGCTGGTCTTCGTCACCGGGAAAATAGCTGGCGACGAAGAAGGTATCCGCCGCCGCGATCAAGGCACTCGCTTCGGTATCGAGCGCATCGAGCGTTTCCACTTCGCCGGCGTAATGACTGCCCGGTTCGCGGATAAAGTCGAACGCGCGCAATTGGATATATTGCGGGCAATTACCGAACGCCTGCCCGACCGTCACGGTAAAACCCTCCGCATCGCTAGCGGCCACCAGGCCATTCATACGGTTGCGCCGGCGCGTATGCAGCTCGATGCCCAACAAGCCGAGCGGCGCACCGGCCTGGATGCTGGCGTGCACCGGATCACCTCGGCCCGGCAGGCCGCCCAAGCGCAGCGTAGTGGCATCGGGCGAGCTGATAAAGCCAGGCCGCCCCTCGATCAAGGTCGCCCAGGGCCGGCCGGCGCTATCGACACTGCCAGCCACGATAAACGGCAGCTGCGGGTAGAACTGGCGATGCTGGTCCGGCATGAAGCGCCGTATCACGCGCCGCCCCATCTCCTCCATCCGCGCGCTATTGCCCATGCGTGCATGGATAGCCCGCTCGCCTGGATGCCAAGGAGAATCCGCCGAATCAGCCACTCGCTCGTTCATCATCCGCTCCGATCCGGGTATAGGTTCAGGCCAACAGGCCGGCAGCGGTCTGTTGCATGGGGATGAAACCAGGCAAGGCTTCGATCCGCCCCAGCCAGGCGCGCACCTGCGGATAGGCGTCCAGTGCCACATTGCCCTCGGGGGCATGCGCGATATAGCTGTAGTTGGCGATATCGGCGATGCTGGGCTTGGCACCGCACAGGAAGGAGCGCTGGCCCAGTTCGGTCTCCAGCACCGTCAGCAACCTGTGCGCACGGCTTATTACTTCAGCGCTATCGAAGCTCGCCCCGAAAACCGTCACCAGCCGCGCGGCGGCCGGACCAAAAGCCAACAGGCCGGCCGCTACCGACAACCACCGTTGCACGGCAGCCTCCCCGACTGCATCGGTCGGCAGCCAATCGGCATTGCCATAGCGGCGCGCCAGGTAGACCAGGATGGCATTGGAGTCGGCCACGACCGTGCCGTTGTCGTCGATGACCGGCACTTGGCCAAAGCTGTTCAGTACCAGGAAATTCGGCTGCTTTTGCTCGCCACGGCGTAGATCGATCTCGATGATCTCAGTCGGTACCTTCAGCAACGACAGGGCGAGCCGCACGCGGTGCGCATGGCCGGATAGGGGAAAGGAATACAGTTTGATAGGCGCGGTGGACATGGATGTTACCCGGAATGGAAGGTGGAGGACGAAGGGCCCAGCCCTGCGGGACAGGCCGCTATGGATCAAGCCGGCGACCGGGCTGCAAGCCGGGGGAAATCCACCGTCGTTTGCGCCACGTTGTTGACGTAGTTGGTGAGGATATTCAGGGCGACCACCAGCACGATCTCGATCGTGTCCGCTTCGTCGAAGCCGGCAGCGCGCAGCGCGGCAAGGTCCGTATCGCTTACCCGACCGTGGTCAGCCGCGACGCGATAGGCAAAGCGCAGCGCGGCAGCCTGCCTGGCATCGCTGCTGCCATGCTCACGGGCGGCATCGATTTCCGCCTGGCTTAGCTTGGCGACATGCAGGCCCAGGTAGGTATGGGCGGATAGGCAGTATTCGCAGCCATTGAATTCGGCCACCGTCAGCGCGATGCGCTCGCGCAGTGCCGCATCGAGTTTGCCCTTGGCAAGTGCGGCGTTCAGCGACAGATAGCCCTCCAGGGCGGCGGGACTATGCCCCACCAACTTCATCAGATTGGGCACCATGCCTAGCTGTTGTTGCACGGCGGCCAGGAGGGGTTTGCTGGCGTCCAAGGATTGTTCGACGGTGGGGATGCTGATGCGGCTCATGGCGTATTCCTTCAAAGAGACTGCTCGCTTTGCACAATGCGTTGCGAGTGACGCCACTTTGCCGCACGCATGAAATAATAAGAATATCCATATTTTTCAATTTATAATTCCTTTAATAGGAATAATAAAAGTAGGGAGCATCTTCCTTCGCGTCCAAATGATGCCAAGCGCTATTTTCGAGCGCCGGAGAGCCAGCAGTCATGAGTGACTGGCAGATACAAACATTCCGTGTTACGTATCTACTTTATGAACGCCATCACACTAGACTCCCTCGCCGCCTTCCCTCATCAACTGGAAGCCCACTATGCCGCCAGTCCGGCCGCCTTCAAACATTGGGCCCCGCCCAGCTGGGATGGCGTGCCTAGCGAAGCTTTGACCGCCATCGAGCAGGTCTGCCACGTGCGCGATATCGAAATCGACGGCTACCATGTTCGCTTGCGTCGCACGCTCGCGGAAGACCATCCCACGCTTGCATCCATCGATACCGATGCCTTGGTGAAGGAACGTGACTATGGTGCTTCGGATGCCGATGCCGCATTTGAAGCCTTTCGCCAGGCTCGCGTGCAGACACTCGCGCTACTACGGGGCCTGAACGAGGAGCAATTCGACCGCACCGCCTACTTTGAAGGCTACGGCGCGTTGACCCTGCGTAGCCTGGTGCACTATTTGTGCAGCCATGATCAGCAGCACTTGGCGGGATTGCAGTGGTTGTTGGGCAAGATCGAGGCGTTGCCGATGGAAGAGCGGAAACAATAAAGGACGCGGTAGCGTCTGGACCCGGAAGGTACAGGCCTCTGGACAAACTGAAACCAATCTTGGTCCGCACTGAAACTCGGAGAGCAATTCCAAAGTCCTATCCAGGCTTACCTGCACACAATGTTGAGGCCAGTTGCTGGTACCGACGCTCGCATCAAAACTGGCTCCGTAGGTGAACATCGGATATTTCGGCTCGAAATTTTTCAGGAGAGGTCACTATGAAAGCCGGAGCAAAGGATGCCAAAGCCCCCATGGAAGGGGGCAAATGGGTCGAGACAAATGGGACGCCGACGAGTGTCTCGTTCGGCTCCGTCACCGTCCAGGTCGTTAAGCCGCCGGAGAATGTCCGGCTTGCTAACATCGAAGCGGGGCAAGCTGCCATGCAGCGAGGCAAGATCTCCTTAGTTCGCGCTGGTGTAAAAATTAGCCGAGAAAAAGATACACCGCTGTATTTCGGATGTGAGGACAAGCCTGGTTTTATGATCCGTGAACTAAATGGCAAAAAGACTCTCGGGAAATTCGTTGGCGGTCGCTTCCGGGAGGTAGAGGAAGGCACGAAGCCTACGGCCCGGAAACAAGCGGTAGCGAGAAAATGATCAGTTCGAACGAGAAGGCTTGCTGCCCAAAAATCCCCTGACCCAGTCCTTGGCTATGCGCGAGAGCGACGATGGGCTTGGACGGTTATCTGACCAATCCCGATATGCCGATCGATACCAATCACCTCGAACGTGCGCTACGTGCCATTCCGATGGGTCGTAAATCCTGGCTATTTTGTTGGACGGAAATGGGTACCCGCCACATGGGCATTCTGCGATGCCTGATTACCACCTGCCGCTTGCACCAGATCGATCCCTACGACTACTTGGTCGATGTCCTACAACGGATAGGTGCAGCATGCTGCGGCCGAGGTCGGCCAATTGACACCTAGACAATGGAAGCAGCACTTCGCTGCCGATCCATTGCAGTCTGATCTCAGTAAATTGCGGAAGTAGCAAGGACGTTGGCTGCTTACCGGTTACAGCAATCCCACACCTGTCTATGAGGACAGGTCGGAAGTGTTAAAAGTCTTTGACTTTAAACTAATTTAGCGTATAATATCGCCCTTCGTGATCGCGAAACACTGCGCCAGGCTAAGCCTAGTCCCGCACGTTCCAACGGATGTATTTGAGAAAAAACATCAGTGTGCACGTAAGAACAGCGCGTCTTTCTAGCGGTTTGGCATTAATCAATTTTGCAACGATACGCACGCCCAATGGAAATAAAAAATAACAGTAGTTTCGGATTCAGTCACAGCCCTTATTTTCGTGTAAATCAAGTCGACTCTGCGGACGCAGTGCGGACATCTTCATAATCATGGGGAAATTATTCGCACTCTTCGTCGACGTTTCAATATTAATTGCTTTTAGTATTTTTCCAAAACCCATACTATCCGCCATAGCCGCACTTTCTAACGACCTAGACTGCGCCTCCCCCAGGGCCTGGTTTTTTTATTTCTCAAGTATATATATATTATTCAGCATTAGGAATATTTTACTAGCTTTAATGACCCGTGAATTTCAATTCAAAGCCAGTGACATTTATCAAGACCTAATAACACCGCTAGTTTTTACTGCCGTATTCATTATAGTGCTTTTGCAATGCACTCTCTACCAAGGAGAAAGTGCAAATCTTGCATGCACCCCGATAAACAGCTGGGCCACGTCTCTGGGTGGGGGGAATTTACTTTTACTCAAGTTAAATGCGGCCTGCTATGCATTTTCTTGGGCCTGGTTTTTTACAACTTCAGCTGTCCTCCACTTTTTTACTAGAAACGAGATTTAACAGTGTCAAGTCAAGATCTGCAAACTTTTACGAGCTCAATATCCGAAGAAGTGGGGGCTTTTTATGGTGACGTGTTTGGAGGAAAGCTTCCAACACCTCAAAATATACTTACCACTGCGGATCAAGAGGCCATTACCCAAAATATCGACAACTTAATTGATGCCTTAGATCGCGGCGATGAATTGGCAGCGATACAAGCAGTGTCGCAAGCTACTGCCGTTACTATAGTCTCGGTCTTGGCCGGCGTGTACCTGGCCGCAGAAGCAGTACCTATCCGCGGCGTGAATTTTGTTGTTCATACCTTGAAAAACAAGCCCGGAATAGTTGCCAAAATTATTAATTACTTTGTCAGCTCCCAGCTTGATCCAATACATGTCGCAAGATGGCAAAATATCGGCACTAGAGCATCCTTTGGATTATCAGCTGGCTACTTGCTGAATCAATTCATTAACAAAACAAAAACAATGGGTTATGGCAGTCAAATTAATGACAGCGTTGGATTGCTTTTCAACAAGGCTCTTCTCCCCCGCCGCGACCCGTTCGCTCTCGACCTAGATGGAGACGGCGTAGAAACCACCGCGGCCAACGGCACCGTGCTATTTGACCACACCGGCAATGGAGTTAAATTCGGCACTGGCTGGCTCGCTTCCGATGACGGCTGGCTGGTACGCGACGTCAATAAAAACGGCAGCATCGACAATGGGCGTGAGTTATTTGGCGACGCGACCCGCTTGGCCAATGATGAAGCCGCGCGAGACAGCTTCGAAGCAGTACGTGCACTCGACAGCAACCAAAATGGCCAACTTGATGCCGGCGATACCGCTTGGCGCGAGCTGCAAATTTGGCGTGACCTGGACCAAAATGGCGTTTCAAGCAACAAAGAGCTATTTAGCCTTGAACAATTGGGTGTTACCGAAATAGCCACGACTGGTACTTACGTGAACGCCAGTGGGCGCAATGGCAATACCGTGCTGTATGCAGGCGAATATACCAAGTCCGATGGCAGCAAGGGCATTACTCAGGCACTAAATCTGGGTGCGGACTACTTTCACCAGTCCCGACCCAACAAGCTGACCGTCAGTCCAGAAACGGCAACGCTACCAGACTTGCAGGGATCCGGTGGATTACGCAGCTTGCGCGAGGCGATGACTCAATCCGCAACGCTACTGAATCTGGTCCAGCAATTCACTTCAGCCAACACCCGTTCGTCCCAGCAGGCATTATTGCCGGCCATACTGGAAGCGTGGGCCCAAACCGATGGTTCAAATGTCCATCCTGGTGAGTACGGCGAAGTTGCCAGCAGGGTAAACCCCGGCGCACCCAACGCTGCCGTCCTCAGCTATGGCACGCACAATGGTTATGACGTGTGGGCTACCACAACCGTTTCGGACTATAGCTGGATCATGCGAAAGCTCGGCGTGCTCGAGCATTTCAATGGCGTCGATGTCGCTACCGTGGCTACCAGCCAGGTTGAAACCGGAGCGCGCAGGGTCACCTCGACTGGCGGTGGTGGTAGTGGTGGTGGCGGCGCTGTGGCGGCTCGCCCCGCCATTGAGGTCCAGTTTAGGGAAGAAGACCTAAAGTCCTTGATCGAGTCATATCGGGAATTGTCCAATTCCGTCTTCGAGGCACTAACCACGCAAACACGTTTGGCCACCTGGCAAGACACCATTGTACTGACGATAAGCGAGCAAGGCATTGCATATGACTTCAGTGGACTGGAAGCTCAGCTTATGCAGCAAGCAACCCAGGCACCTAAAGAAACCTTGCTAGACCTGCTTTCGTTCACGGGAACGGCATCTTCAATACCATTGCAAACCACGGGCTGGGATTACCGGTCCGTAGTCATGCAATTAGCAGACAAATTCAATCTGTATGATTTGGTCACCAAGCAGGGACAGCCGGTGGTCGACGCCATGCCGAGCCAGTTCGATTTCGTCTTTGCCCATGAAAAAGAAAATAGGGGTGCTTGGCTACTCGCGCCCAACCTAAGGCCCAATAGCTTTTTGGTCAGCAATGGCGACTTTTTTGGCGATTCACTCATTGGCAGCACCGGCAACGACTTTCTCTTTGGCGGAGTCGCCGCAGATGAGCTGAACGGTCGCGACGGTGACGACGGGCTGTCTGGCGGCCTGAACAACGACAAGCTTGCTGGTGGTCGCGGCAATGATGTCTTGCATGGAGGCGTTGGCAATGACGAGCTCTACGGGGAGGAAGGGAACGACAAGCTTCTCGGCGAAGTGGGCGATGACACGCTTTTTGGCGGCCATGGCGACGACAACCTGATTGGCGATATCGGCAATGATTCGTTGTCTGGCGACGAAGGCAACGATATCGTGGATGGCGGTCTTGGCAACGACCAACTTTTCGGTAGTTGGGGCAACGATAAGCTATTGGGCGAAACGGGCGATGACTCGCTAGCCGGCGATGCCGGCGACGATGAACTCATTGGTGGCCTGGGCGACGACCAATTCAATGGCGGTGAGGGCAACGACACTTTGATCGGGGGCACGGGTGCCGACTATCTGCATGGCAATCTGGGCGATGATATCTATCTGTACGGACGCGGTGATGGCGCGGACATAGTTGACGACAGGAACGTACAAGTCGGCGCATCGAATATCCTGCAATTACGCGATCTCAATCGCCAGGACCTCATCAGCCTGCGCTTCGCGGCAGACGAGCAACTGGGCTCGCTGGTACTGGAATTCGGCCAAGGCGATCGGATTACCATGATCGACTTCTTCACACGTGAATCCATCTGGCGTGGTGATACCGGCCTATCTGCGATTCGATTTGCAGACGGTAGCGAAACCACCCTGCCTACGTTGTTGAAGGAGATGGGCCTCACGCTGGGCGAGTCCAGTGATCGACTCATCCAGCCGGTTTCCGGCGCGATCAAGGTCGATGGTGGATCCGGCGATGATTCCCTTAGCGGCCATGCAGGTGACGATACCCTGAAGGGCTCCGTAGGAAACGACCAAATCAACGGTGGCGATGGTGACGACACCTTGATCGGTGGTGTCGGCAATGACCATCTGCTTGGTGGCTTGGGTACCAACACCTTCCAGTACGCCCGTGGCGATGGCGCCGACAAAGTAGATAATCTACAGGGAGAATCGGCGGGCGCGAACGTCCTGCAACTGCAGGATATCAATCGTAGCGAGTTAGGTCTCCGGTACATCATGGAAGGCGAAGTGCGCTCGCTCGTGCTCGACTTCGGACAGGGCGACCAAGTTACCATCATCGACTACTTCAATCGCCTGGGTGCTTGGGCGAAAGATCGCTACACCGGCCTCTCGGCTATACGTTTCGCCAATGGCAGCGAAGCCGGTCTGCCTACTTTGCTGGCAGAGTTGGGCCTCACGCTGAGCGAAGGCAATGATCAATATATCCACACCTCTGTGTTCGGTGTCCGGATCAAGGGTGAAGGCGGCGACGATTCGATTACCGGCAACGCTGGCAACGACCAATTGGAAGGCGGTCTAGGCAACGACCAATTCAATGCCGGCGACGGTGACGACACCTTGATAGGCGGGGCCGGTAACGACCATCTGTACGGCGGCCAGGGGAACAATAGCTACATCTTCGCTCGTGGAGATGGCGCGGATCGGATCGATCACATTAGCACCCAGGGCAGCGCAGCCAATGTCCTGCATTTGCAGCAGCTCAACCGAGGTGACCTTAGCCTGCGCCTTGATGATGAAGGTGGACTAAGTTCGCTGAAACTCGACTTTGGCCAAGGCGACCAAGTCACCCTTATCGACTACTTCAATCGCCTCGGTGCCTGGGGGAAAGGCGGCTACACCGGTCTCTCGGGTGTCCGTTTTGCCGATGGCAGCGAAGCCAGTCTGCCTACGTTGCTGGCGGAATTTGGCCTCAAGCTGAGCGAAAACGGTGATCGTTATATCCACGCTCCAGGGTCCGCGGTCCGGATCAAGGGTGAGGGAGGCGACGACTCAATTACCGGCAACGCCGGCAACGACCAGCTGGAAGGCGGTCTTGGCAACGATCAGTTCAATGCCGGCGACGGCGACGACACACTGATAGGCGGGGTAGGTAACGACCAGCTGGAAGGCGGTCTTGGCAACGATCAGTTCAATGCCGGCGACGGCGACGACACACTGATAGGCGGGGTAGGTAACGACTATCTGTATGGCGGCATGGGGAACAATACCTACATCTTCGCTCGCGGAGATGGTGCGGACCGGATCGATCATATTAGTGCACAGGCGGGCGGAGCCAATATCCTGCGATTGCAGCAACTCGATCGCGCCGAGCTGAGCATGCGTATCAGCGAAGAGGGTGGGCTGAGTTCACTGGTACTCGACTTTGGCCATGGCGACCAAGTCACCCTCATCGATTATTTCAATCGACGGATACACTGGGGCAGCTATACCGGCTTTTCCGCAATCCAGTTTGCCGACGGGACCCAAGTCAGCCTGCAGACTCTGTTGCAAGACACTGGTATCCAGCTGGGTAATGCCAACAACCAATTCGCCTTACCCAGCAACCTGGCGGCACGGCTCTACGGCGAAGCAGGCGACGATAGACTCGAAGGTAGTACAGGAAACGACATACTGGTCGGCGGCACGGGCAGCGACTTCCTGAGTGGCGGCTACGGCGACGACACCTATCTGTTTGCCCGTGGCGATGGCGCCGACATCATCAACGATCGCTACGTCCAAACCGGCGCATCGAATGTCCTGCGCCTGACCGATCACAACCGAAGCGATCTACGCCTGGAAGTGGCTGCCGATGGTCAATCCTTGTTGCTGAACCTCGGCGCAGGCGACCAGATCAATGTGATCGACCTCTTTGCCCGTCAACGGATATGGGGCGGCGATACCGGTCTATCCGCCATCCAGTTCGCCGATGGCAGCCAGATCGCTTTGACTGCGCTGCTGGCCGAGGCAGGGCTGCGGCTGGGCCAAGGCAATAACAGCTTTAGCCAAACCGTGGGCGTGGCCATACGGGTCCTTGGCGAAGAAGGCGATGATTCGATTGTCGGTCATATCGGCAACGATACCTTGGAAGGTGGCATCGGCAACGACCAGATAAGCGCCAGCGAAGGCAATGACCGTATTGAAGGCGGCGCCGGCAATGACAATCTGTTCGGCGACGGTGGCAATGACACGCTGGTCGGTGGCATCGGCAGCGATTTCCTGACAGGCGGAATCGGCGACGATACCTATGTTTTCGCTCGCGGAGATGGGTCCGACATCATCAATGACCGTTATACCCAAGATGGCGCGCGAAATGTGCTGCGCCTGACCGATCTCAATCGCAGCGACTTGCGTCTGGATATCAGCGCCGATGGCCGTTCGCTATTGCTGAACTTCGGCCAGGGCGATCAAATCAATGTGATCGATTTCTTCCCGCGCCAAGTGGTGTGGAATGGCGATACCGCATTGTCATTGGTGCAATTCGCCGATGGCTCGCAAGCCAGCTTGACTACCCTGCTAAAGGAAATGGGTCTCAAGCTCGGCGCGGCCAACGATACCTTCTCCCAACCTGTCGCCGCTGGCATTCAAGTCAACGGCGAAGCCGGCAACGACACCATCAACGGCGGCAAGGGCGACGATCTGCTGACTGGCGGCTTGGACCAGGATGTATTGGTCGGCAATGGCGGTAACGACACGCTTGCTGGAGACAATGGCAACGATCAGCTCCAAGGCGGTGCGGGAAGCGATACCTATGTGTTCGCGAAGGGCGCAGGCGTGGATCGTCTGCTGGATAATGCGGGGAACGATACGGTGCAGTTCACGGATGTGAAATCCACCGACGTCACCGCCGTGCAGAAGATCGACAGCCACCTCGTCATCAAGTATGGAAATAACGACCAACTTACCGTGGAAAACTATTTCGATGCCGGCAACCCTGCGGCCTACAGGATCGAGCAGTTCCGCTTCAGCGACAACACCGACTGGAACGACAGCGCGATTCAAGCGAAGTTGGCGGCCACGCCGGCAGCCATGCAGCGTCCACCTAGCGTTTCCACCATTCGATCCGCTTCGGTCGATCAACAGCTATCCGGCCTGGTCAACGCCATGGCAGCTTTCGCGCCGATGGATGCCGTGCAGTTGGAACAGTCCATGCCCGCGCATGAGCTGCACAAGACGATATTTGCCGTAAATCGTTCGATGTAAGCCAAGTCCGCTTGGTCGATAGCAGGGGGCCTAGCTTGCTAGGCCCCCTGCGCACCTACACCCGGCCTCGCGCTTGCGCGTATGAGCCATGTCCCCATGCATTTATACCGGAACTTTCCCTACTGATTGGCACTCCTCTCATGAGAGTGCTAATATCAGCGCGCCGAGTAAGTTAACGGCGCATAGGAGCAATACCACGATGACCACGATGACCCTGCCGGTACTTTCCTCGGGCGACAGCCTGGATCGGTATATCCAGCAAATCAGTGCTATCCCGATGCTGACGCAGGAGGAAGAAACCTCGCTGGCCACGCGCCTGCATGAGCACAACGATCTGGAAGCCGCCGGAAAACTGGTGATGTCGCATCTACGGGTGGTGGCCTCCATCGCCCGAGGCTACGCCGGTTACGGCCTGCCGCAGGCCGACTTGATACAAGAAGGCAATATCGGCCTGATGAAGGCGGTAAAGCGCTTCGAGCCCGCGCGCGGCGTGCGGCTCTACTCGTTCGCGGTCCATTGGGTCCGCGCCGAGATCCACGAATACATCCTGCGCAACTGGCGACTGGTGCGTATCGCCACCACCAAGGCGCAGCGCAAACTGTTCTTCAACCTGCGCAGCATGAAGAGCAGCCTGAACGCGCTTACCCATAAGGAGGCGCAGCAGATCGCCGACGATCTGGGCGTCAAGCGCGAGGAAGTGCTGGAGATGGAAACCCGCATGACCGGCCACGATGTGGCGCTGGTGGCGGACGATGGCGATGACGAGAGCTATGCTCCGATCGACTGGCTGGCCGATAACGACAATGAGCCGGTAGCGGTGCTGGAACGGCGTGCGACCGATCGGCTGCAAGGCGAGGATCTGCATGCGGCGCTAGGGTCGCTGGATGATCGCAGCCGCCGGATTGTCGAAGCGCGCTGGCTGAGCGACGACAGCGGCGCGACCTTGCATGAGCTGGCGGATGAATTCGGCGTTTCCGCCGAGCGAATTCGGCAGATCGAGGTGAAGGCGCTGCAGAAGATGAAGACAGCGTTGGCTGTCGCGGCTTGACGGTAGTCGGTGGCAAAAAAGCGCGTCGAGCCATTCGACGCGCTTTTTTTATGGCTGAGCCTAAACGTACCAGACCAACCACGGCGGCAAGACCGACACGCGAAGGCCATACTACGCGGGCCCGGAAACCCTCCGAGGGTTAAATGCCGTTCGGCATTTTTATCACGCCACTTGTCGAAAAAAATAACTAGGCAACTCAAAGCGCTAGCTGATCACCTAACATGGTGGATGCACATGCTACTCATGAGGGTTTGATAGCTTGCAGCAATTTGAAGTATGCTAACGGGATGAATAGGCGTGCCTTAATACAGCGGCCTCCCCTTTCAATTTTGCATCAGCAGCTAGTGTGGTGTCTCAAAAGTAGAATTAATTAAATATTTGGTATAATTGTCGTAGTTCAATAGCTCATGGAGACTATGACGATGACCAGAACGGGCCGCCCGATCAAGAAGCTGGAACTATCCGAAGAGCAGCGCAGAGAGCTGAATGCACGTTTGGCGCTGCGCAAGGCGCCGGCCGATGAGAAGCTACGAATTCAGATTGTGCTCAGTTGTGCTGACGGCGAAGGAGGCAAAGAGATCGCGAAGCGGCTGGATACCACTGCGCAGACCGTCTCAAGGTGGCGTCGTCGGTACGAGTCGTATGGTCTGGCAGGGCTGACCGATGCACCGAGGTCGGGGCGGCCTCGCACGGTGCTAGACGAACACGTTCAGGCGGTGATTGATCGTGTCCGGAACAGTAAGCCTACTGACGCGACGCACTGGAGCGTGCGCACGATGAGCAAGGCAACAGGCGTGTCGGCGTCCACAGTGCAGCGCATTTGGCACGCGTTCGGGCTCAAGCCCCATCGGCTGGAGACGTTCAAGTTTTCCACCGATCCGAATTTTGTCGATAAGGTCCGCGATGTGGTGGGCTTGTACCTCGCCCCGCCGGATCGTGCCTTGGTGCTCTGCGTGGATGAGAAGAGCCAGATTCAGGCACTGGATAGAACGCAGCCTTCACTTCCGCTTACGTTCGGCAAAGCAGAAACCCGGACACACGATTACAAGCGGCACGGGACGACTTCGCTGTTCGCAGCTCTGGATGTGGCCACTGGCAAGGTCATTGGCCAACTCAAACGTCGCCACCGGAGCGTCGAATTTCTGCAGTTCCTCAATACCATCGACGCAAGCGTACCGGCAGACCTGGATATCCACCTGATCATGGACAATTACGGGACGCACAAGACGGAGAAGGTGCGTGCCTGGTTCGCCAGCAGGCCACGCTACCATCTGCACTTCACGCCAACTTCGGCCTCCTGGCTCAACCTTGTGGAGCGTTTTTTCTCACAAATCAGTGAGAAGTGGATCAAGCGTAGTGCCCACAGCAGCGTCGCCGATCTAGAGCAGTCAATCCGCCACTACTTGGACATCCACAACACCAACCCGAAGCCCTTTGTATGGCGCAAAAGCGCAGATTCAATCCTTGAGGCCATTGCTCGTGCAGGCAAAGTTATTAATTAATGCTGTTTCAGGTACACCACACTAGCAAGGTAAGGAATTAACATGTCGATAGATCTTTGCCAAATCATTGAGCTGCCAAAAATCCATGACCCACGAGGGAATCTCACGTTTATTGAGTCGAACAATCAAATCCCGTTCGATATTAAGCGTGTCTTTTATTTATATGACGTACCCACGGCCTCGGACCGTGGTGCGCACGCCCATAAAACCCTACATCAGTTCCTGGTTTGCTTGTCCGGCAGTTTCGACGTAGCGGTCGATGACGGCTCCAATAAGAAAATCATCCATATGAATCGCCCATGGCAAGGCTTGCACATCCCGCCGATGATCTGGGCATCCGAGATTAATTTCGATGCCGGTTCGGTGTGCTTGGTATTAGCATCCGCACTTTATGATGAATCGGACTACTATCGTAAATACGAGGAATACCTTGCCGCACTGGTAAAATAGAATCCGCCCGACCAGCACCCATTCGGGTACTTGGTAGGGCGGATTAGGCTTTACCAAGCGTAGAACGATTGCAGTTCCGGTTTTTCCTTGGCATGAATCAGCCTGGCATATTCGGACAGACGGACCAAGTGATTGAAAAACTCGGCCGGCTGATAACGCTGTCGATAGGCATCGCCAAACCGGCGGCCCAAATCGATACAGGCTTCGGGATCGGCCAGCGCTTGGCTGACCGATGCCTGGATACTCTCCTCGCTGAAGTCGAATGCTCGCTCATTCAGCGCAGGCATCACCCCTTCCAGCCAGTTGGATTTATTGGTCAGGCCAAATGTATAAAGGCCGGCGGCCCGCATCATGCGCTCGTGGCAGGAGTTATTCACATTCGGCGACATGTCGATAATGCCCAGCGCGTCCTGGATCACGGTGTTACAGGCGTGGAAATCCACCGTCTCCACAATGCGCGCCTGGGCATTGCTCATATCAAGATGGTCCCAGTTGGCGCCTTGGATCAACACAGGGAAGGGTAGCAGTGCCTTGGCTATCATGGTCGACTTGATCCGCCGCATATAATCGTCGAGCTGTGCGACGTACAATCGTACAATATCCTTCATGCCACGGATATCGATTTTCTGGTCGGCCAGGTAGTTGGCAACGATTTCATGCGACGGGAAGGTTTGCGCACTTAGGGCAGCAGGCTTACAAAACTCCGCGAGTTCCAGTAGCTGTTCAGCCATCCTGGGCGCCAGCTTTTCCCGCCACATCCTGGTCAGCTCATCGACGGAGCCGCCGTTCTTGATATAGATCAGTTTACCTTGCTTCTTGCGCTGGAAATCTACTTGCTCGCGCGCTACATCGGCCACCAGCCAGGGATCGCAGCATGCTGAAATAGCCTTGCTATTGGGTAGCATCCAACGGTGGAATGCCGTGAATTCCTCACTGACATATAGATTGACCGAATTTGCCGGAAAATCGGCGTGTCTATCCAGGAAGTAAGCGGGCGAATCGCCATGCAACTTGATCAACGGGATATTGAAGTGTTCCCAAATATTGATCGGTTGATTATCAGGCCCTGCCGCACTGAAATCCTGGCCCACGCCAAGATAGGTCAGTGCGAATAAAATCGTTCCGCTTTCAATGGCGCGCGAGAACCGCTCGATATCCTCTACTTGCCATTTGCTGACATCGAAATATTCGGTACGCACGCCTTGTTCGCCAATCAACACCGCTAGCGAAGTCATCATGCCATTGATGGCATCGCCACTGCCTGCGCCGGACAGTATGATTACCGTGGGTTGTAGTTTATCCATATATTTCTCTACGTTTGGTAGGTTACACGGACGGCCCTTAGGCCTGCCCATCAAAAAAGCTGCGAATACTGGCGCAGACCCGATCCACGTCGGTCAGCGACAATTGCGGATAGAGAGGTAGACTGAGTGTCTCGCGGTGGATTGCCTCGGCTATGGGATAGTCGCCGCTGCGTTTGCCCAGATCGGCGTATGCAGGCTGCAAATGAGGTGGAATGGGATAGTGCACCAGGGTCGAAATACCATCCTGGGCCAAGTGTGCCTGGAGTGCGTCGCGCTGCGGGCTACGCACGGTATACAGATGCCAGACCGATTCCCCTTCGGCACCGAGGGGCGGACGGCTCAAGTCCGCTATTCCAGCCAGACCTTGGTTGTAACGCTGGGCGATGGCGCTTCGCGCCGCATTCCATCCATCCAGAAGCGGCAGTTTGCAGAGCAGGAAAGCCGCTTGCAATTCATCAAGCCGGCTATTGAAGCCGGTCACCAGATTTTCGTATTTCTTGGCGGAACCGTAATTGCGCAGCAGTCGCAGCCGTTCAGCCAGCGCATCGTCATTGGTCGTTACCGCACCGCCATCGCCCAGCGCACCCAAGTTCTTGCCGGGATAGAAACTGAATCCGGCGGCATCGCCCAGATTGCCGGCCCGACGCCCGTCAAGGGAAGCACCATGGGCTTGAGCTGCGTCTTCCAGCAGCGTCAGGCCGTGCTTCCGGCAGACAGCGACAATGGCATCCATTTCCGCCGCGCGACCGTACAAATGTACCGCGATCACTGCGCGGGTGCGCGGTGTAATGGCGGCTTCCAGCAGGCTGGGATCCAAGTTGCAGCTGTCCTGCCTCGGTTCCACCGGCACTGGCGTGGCACCGCAATAGGTGACGGCCAGCCAAGTCGCGATATAGGTATTGGAAGGGACGATCACCTCGTCCCCCTCTCCTACCCCCCAGCCTCGCAGTACCAGATGCAAGGCTTCCAGGCCGTTACCTACCCCTATGCAATGCTTGGCGCCACAGTATTCGGCGAATGCCTTCTCGAATTCGCCGACGCGAGGGCCGAGAATAAGCTGTGAATTCTGCACGACCGATTCAAGCTGCCGCTGAAATTCGGGCAAGAGCGCTTGATGCATGTCCTGCAGATTGAGAAAAGGAATGGGGTCAGGCTTTTGCATGGATTACCGCCGGAATATTCGTTGTCGTTCGACAATCCGTCCAGGTCCGGACGGATTACCTTAGGCCAGTGCGCTGAACTTCCTTAAACCTTGCGCGCCACGACGGCCAAATTCGCCAATAGATGAGCAGGCAGCTTATCGCTCAGCTGATTCATAGCCTGAATCAAAGCCGGTGAATAATCCAACATCATCCCATTCGGCAAAGACTTCACGAAAAAGCCCCGTTCGCTGATCGGTTCGAAGCCACTTTCGCGCAAATGGGTAGCCAAGGTGGGCAAGTCATAGACACGCTGATGACCAACCACATGGTCGCGCGGGCTTAAGGTATCCAGGGTGGGTTGCAACCCCATCAGCACAGCCAGCTGGCGATGCAAGGACTCGCTGTTGGGTACCACGATCACCAGTTCGCCGCCGGGCTTCAACCAACCGTGCATGCGGCGGGCCAGTGCCACCGGGTCGTCGACATGTTCAAGCACGTGCAGGGCGAGCACTTTATCGTAGGGCTCGGTCGGCTGGTAATCCTCGAACAAGGTATGGATAGCTTCCACGCCGGGATGCTTTTCCCGAATCAGCTGCACCAGTTTGGCCGCACCTTCCACCACGGTATATTGCTTTGGCTTGTCGGCCAGCCGTTGCAGGGTGATGCCGTCCCCATAGCCTAATTCCAGTACTGAGTCATTGGGGCCGATCAGCGTTTCCAGCCAGTCGCAGCAATACTCCTGACAGAGATTCTCGATAAACTTATCGGGCACATCATGGTTGAGGTGGTAATCGACCGCGATCCGGTCCAGTTCCTGTAAACGCTCACTCATACAAACTCCTCTACGATTCCTAGACCCTGCACGATCTGATCGTTAATCGATGCGACCCCATAGCCCAGCAGATTACCGCTCAAGCGGGTATGCGGCGTGGCTGAGTGCAGTAGGCCGCTACTCTCGGCGGCGTGGGTCAGATTGCCTGGGGTGGGCAGCACCAAGGCGTTGCGGGCATTGATGTATTTAACGGACTGGACTGCGTCTCGATCATCGATACCCAGCAAGTCGCACACTTCCCGCAGCATGACCGCCTCGGCAGCCTCTTCAGGATAGCGCATGGCTATGTGCTCGCTATTGGCCTCGATCACCACCCGGTGCCAGTCCGGCGACAATCCCGCCAGGGCGTCCTGGTCGCATAGCCGGTAACTGGCGAATACCTCGTCCACCACCATCAGGCAGCCGGTCGCGTGAGCGATGGCATCGGCTCGTACCAAGCAGAACAGTAGGCCGATCGAAGCCGAATCCGGCGGTGTGATCGGCGGCAGCCCCAGCAATTGGTGGACTCTTTCGTTAGGTAGGCCCAAGGCCAGCCGCGCGGCCTGCCATTGCCCATCGGCCGTGGCGATGTGCCAGCCATCCGCCTCGTGGCGCAGCGATTCGATCGGCGCTTTGACCAAGGTGACATGTGGGCTTTGCGCCAGCTCGGCCAGTAGATCGCCGACCAGTTGACCAACGAAGCCAGCCGAGGTGGTCCAAAGGCGGTATTCCGGCAATCCGGTGTGCCGTCCTTCGCAGGCGGCCAACAGCGTTTCCGGGTAGTAGAGCGGCGCCCAACCCACCCGGTGGAAGCGGGCTAGGATTGCTTCCGAGCCTACCCCCAGGAGCTTGCGGATAAACGGTTCGAAATAATGCCGGTGCAACGCTTCACCATGGTTGATGGCAGCGGCTTCGGCGTAGCTGGCGTGATCGAAAGCACTCCCGCCCACCTTGTTGGCGGCGTGCAGCGGCTCGTCCCGCCCCATATGGGCAGCCGGCGTGCCATTGGCTTGGCCGGCCACCGCGAAGGCTTCCAAACGGTTGGCGATCAGGTAATCGGGCCAGCGGCGCCCGTCCAGCAAGGCTTCCGGCGTCGGAGTCTCCACCAAGGACAGGTGGCTTTCCATATAGCGGCTGACCAAAGAGCCGAAGCGTGCGCAATCGTTGCGGACCGTGGCGCGATAGTCGCGTGGATCCTGGCTAGGTTGGGCAGGGGTATGCTTTTCCAGCAACACCATGCCCATATCGAAGCTGTGTTCAGCCAAGCGTAGTCCGGCGAAGATCCCGCCCATTCCCTTGCCATCGGTCAACAGCGTCACCGCGCGACCGCGCCGGGCCAACTCCCCGGCGGCAACCAGCATGGCAAGGTTATTGCCCAGCAGTACCGCATCAGCCATGGCGCAACCTCGCGTTGATATAGATTTCCGAACCTTGCTCGGGCAATTGCTCGACCAGTTTGTCCAGGCCTTCCAGCATGGCATCGGTCATAAAGCCGCTATCGACCAGTTGCTGCATCTGCCCGTGGGTAAAGGGCTTGATAAACAGACTGCCACGCGCCACCACCTCGAAGCCGGCGCTTTCCAGTTCGGCCGCGAGGCTGGTCGTATCATAGGTGGCGCGCTGCTGCATCGTACGCTGGGTGGCGGAAATGGCGCCCGGCGCATCCATCAAACCCATTGCCACCGCCAAGAGGCGATGCAAGGACAAGGCATTGGGCACATTAACGTGCACCAGCGTATCGCCGTCGCAATGGCGCCGCACGGCGGCCAGCAGCGCCTGCGGATCTTCCACCTCGTGCAGCAGGCTGCTGAGGATGATCATGTCCACCTTGTCGCCAGGCGGAGCCACGCTTTCCAGATAACCTTCCATTACGCGCACATCCGTCCGCCCGCCGGCCAGTTGCCTGGCATGCTCGGCGAAGGCAGGCGCCGGTTCGATCACGGTCACCGCCGTATCCGGCAAGTCGGTGAACAACGGCGCCAGCCCGCAGCCCACTTCCAGGAGATGGCGCGGCTGAACGCGGGCGATTTCCGCCAGTACGCGGCGACGCCGAAACCCGGCCTGGATGGCTTCGAACGGGAGGGATTGATATTGAACGGTGTAGTCGTGGATATCACGGCTCATGGCAGAACCTTTGTCATGCGCAGTTTCAGCGACTCGGTGAAGCCCAGCGCGCGTTTGAATTCAATCAGCCCATGGTTGATATCGCGATCGACCGTCGAGGTGCCGGCGTCGAGCAGCGCAATACCTTGTTCCTGGGCGAAACGGTAAATGGCATCGGCAACGGCCACGACCGGGCTGAATTGCTCATAGCCGGGCCGGTCACCCCAATAGAACACATAGAGCACCTGGGGATTCAGCCGCAGACATAGCCCGGCGGCAGCCAGTTGCTCGCCGTCGCGGCAGCCGAACAACTGGATGGCGTCCGGTAGCTGCGCGGCCATGGTTTCCAACTGCGACAGCGTCATGGACACCGTGTGGCCCTTGCTGGCACGGTTGGCCGCGATGGTCTCGTAGACGGCGGGCAGCTCGCTGATAGGCAAAGGCTCAGCCAGCAGCCCTTCGCGCGTGCATTTGCGCAATCGTTTCAGATTGCCGTAGCTCATGCGTTCGCCCAGCGGCGTGGCATCCACCGCCAAGGTGTAATTCAGGTCGCTGGTACTGATCTCGAAACCACTGCTGCGCAGGATCTGGAACTGGTTGGAGAAAGCGACCGGATCGTGTGCCATCGGCGCCGGCAAGACTTCCAGCCGGCGTGCACCCCGTTCGGCCAGGCGCGCTTGCACCGCCGTATGGAATTCGGCGAACTGGCGCAGCCGCAGGCCGGGTTCCACCGCATAGCCGGCATAGGTTCCCCGCGCAGGGCTCCGCCACAAGCCTTCGCCATGCGAAGTGAAGTGGATATTGGCTACCACGGCGCGGTCGGGCGCCCACTCGAAATAGGCCGACTCGGCGGTCGCGTGCAGATTGAAGAATGCCGGGGTATGGAATAGGGAGTTGAAACTGGCGCCAACAAAGGCATTTTCCAGCAATGGGGGAGGATTCATGCCAGCCGTTCCCAGCCAGGCCGGTGATTTGCCGTGAACTCAGGCAGCGCCATGGGCGGCCTCGTCCTGGGTGTAGGACAAGAAGGCCTTTTCCAAGCTCATTGTCGGCTTCACTTCCTTCAACACCACCTGGGCCGTTTTCAGCTGCTCCAGCAGGGGCCATAGTTCGGCCTGATTGGTTTCCACGCTCCACAGATCGCGATCCAGCCGCACGGCGCCGGGGATTTGCGCTTCGCCTTGGAACAATACCGAGATCGTACCGTGGGCATTCAACAGCTCGCCCGGCGTTTGCACCGTCTTGAGCAAACCCTTGTGGATCAAGCCGAAACGGTCGGCCAGGCGCTCCACGTCGTGCAGTACATGGGACGAGAAAAATAGCGTGCCCCCGCCGCGATGGTATTCGTATAGCACATCGACCGTTTCCCGGCGGCCGATCGGGTCCAGTCCGGATAGCGGCTCATCCAGGATCAACAGCTTGGGCCGGCAGGCCAGCGCATGCGCCAGCGCGGTACGCTGCACCATGCCCTTGGAGAATTGGCGGATACGCTTGTCGGCGACATGGGCGATACGGAACCGGTCCAGCCATTCCAGGCAATGGCGGCGCATATCGGGCACCTGCACCTTATGCAGCTTGACCCCCATGGCCACCACTTCATAGGGGGTCAGGTAGTCGTACAGATAAGGGTTTTCCGGGACATAGGCCAGGCCCAGGCGGGCTTGGAATCGATCGACGGGCTGGCCCAACAGGCGGGCGGTGCCGCTGCTGGCCTGGGTCACGCCGGCCAATATCTTGATCGTGGTGCTCTTGCCGGCACCGTTGGGGCCGACAAAGCCAAAGGCTTCGCCCTCCTCCACCCGCAGGGAAATACCCCGCAGCGCCTCGTACCGGCGTAGGCGGCTATCGCGATAGGTTTTGCGCAGATCATCGAGGTAAATTACATCGGGCATGGCGGATATCTATCGATTGAAGGGTTTGTTCAGGGCTTTTTGGGACGGACGATATCGGGCTCGCCATCCGCCCTCAAGGTATAGCCTGCTCCGAGCGGATCTTGCGGCAAGGCGCTCAACACCCCTGAGGTCAGCAATTCTTCCAGTTTGGCCGGTTTGCGGCCGGTTTTTTGCTCGAAGCGTTCGGTGGCTTCGCGCAAGGCCAGCAAACCCTTCAAGCGCTGCGAACGCGCTTGCAGGATACGGGTCAGCTGCGGGTTGGCGCTTTGCTTGGCCATGCCATCGATCATGGCCAGCGCTTCCTTGGGCTGATAGCCGCGCTCGAACCAGCGGGCCGCGATGCTGGACAAGGCACTCCGATTGACGGGTTCGGAACGGTTGGCGGCAACGATCATGTCCTTGCCGGCGCCGATATAGTCGCGTTCGAAGTAATAGCGGTTGAAGCCATGGAAAAACGGTGGCATCGCATCGTTGAGCCGCGCATCGGTCGCCCGCTGCAAAACTTGCTGGGCTGGCTGATACTGGCCGTTCCAGGGCAAGATGGCTGAGGCGGTATAGTAGTTGTCTTCCTGGCGGGGGTTAAGCATCGCCGCCCGCAGTTGCACTTGGGCCAGGACATGGTAGGTCTCCGGCTTGAGTTCGTGGACGCCGACGGTCAAGGCGCGGAAGGTGGCGATATTCGCCGCCAGATAACGATCACCGGCGGCGAACAGCAACTGCAGCGGCGCAGGCGTGACAACCGTCATTTCCTCGCTGCTCCGTACCGACGGTCGCTCGAAAATATGCCGCGACAGGTTCGCATACATCAGCCCGCCAGCCAGCAGGATCACCAGCGGGAGCCGATTCGCGCGAAACCATTCGCTCATTTTACTGCCTCTGGCGGACACAGCTCAGCCAAGGCCGCGCCGACCCTGTTCGCCAATTCCGGCCAATCGCCCAACTGGGATTGCCGGAAAATTCGCACCGAGGGATACCAGTCGCACTGTTCACCCTCCTCGCCCCACCGCCAGTCGGGCAGGGTAGATACCAGCAACCACACCGGCTTGTTCATGGCGGCCGCCAGATGGGCCACGGCGGTATCGACCGTCAACACCAGGTCCAGCTGGGACACGATGCAGGCTGTATCCAGCCAATCATTGATTTCGGGTGCAACATTGAGCAGCTGCTCGGCGACTTCCGGCAAGTACATGGCTTGATTGGATGCGGCATCCTTTTGCAGGCTGATCCAATGGACGCTTGGGTTTTGCCGGATCAAGTCGGCCAACGCGGCCAAGGGGCAATGACGACGCAATGCATCGGTGAATTTGGCATTGCCCGCCCACACCAATCCCACCTTCAGGCCCGAGTATTCGGCCAGTAGGTCGCGCAGCGGATGGTCTTGCAGCGGTGGCGCGATGTAGTCGGCGCGAACGGGCGCGACTTGCCCCTGTAAATTCAGCAGGTGCGGCAAGCTCATCAGTTCCACATAGCAATCGGCTGCGGGCATGAGCTCGACCATGGGCGAGAGAGGGGCAACCTCGAACGGCAATCCCAGCGATTGTAATAGCGGGCAAAGCGAATCCTGGACGGCCAAGGTGACATGCCCCTCTATCCGCTGGGCAAAACGCAAAAACTGCAGGGTATCGCCCATGCCCTGTTCTGCCAGCAGCAGCAGGTGGCGGCCTGCCAGCGGACTGCCATCCCAACGCGGCAAGGGGTTACCGGGGAAGCGCTCGGCAAAGTTGTCGACATTGCCCTGCAGTTGCAATCGACTTTCCCAGCGTGCCCAGCCTTCCGACCAATTGCCGGTTCGCAACTGGCGCACAGCCAAGCCGATGTTCGCTAGCGCATTACCTGCTTGCTGTGACAGGATTTCGCGCAACAGCACCTCCGCACGCGGCCAATCACCCATTTCACCGGCCGCCATCGCCAAGTGATACTTGATGTCGGCCAAAGCGGGGTCGGCTTCGAAAGCTTGCTGGAAGTCGGCAAATGCCTCCTCCAACTTGCCCAGCCGCTGCCGGCAGCACCCTAGCCAGAAACGGGTTCGGGCCTGGGCAGGCAGCGCGGTCACGGCATAGTCCAGTACCTGTTCCGCTACTTGGAAACACTGCAGCTCATACAAGTACCAACCCACGTAGAACCAGGCGAGAGGGTGGCGGCGATTGCACATCGCCCCATATTCGAACTGTGCCAAGGCTTCATCGCGTTGCTCCATCCGCCATAGGCATAAACCCAGATTGATGCGCGCTTCGGCCCAGCGTGGCGCGATGGCCAAGACCTGCCGATAGCACGCTTCCGCCTCCGCCCAGGCCCCACTTGCCCGCAGCCCTTGGCCCAACCAATAGTGGAATTCGTGGCAGTCCGGATAGCGTTGCAGAGACTGTTGTGCCAGGCTGGGCAATTCACTCGCTTGACCTAAAGTCCATAGCGCCTCGCAAAGCGCACGGCGCACCAAAAGTTCGTCGGCTTGCGGCTGGGCCAACAAGTCACGCCACAGGGCGATGGCCTGGCCGGCTTCACCGCGCGACTTGCCAAGCCAACCTCGCCAAAATGACTGGTCAGGCAGGCGTGCTTCCAATTGCGCGGTCAGTTGATGGCGAATGGCGAGCGGCACAAGGAAGTGCAGGCTCTTCGGTGCCTGCAACAGTTCGTCCGGCACCGCCTCCAGCAGTTCACCCAGTTCGCCGCCATCCTGCTCCGCTACCATCAAGCGACGAAATGGTTCGGCCAAGCCCTTGGGTCGCGCCAGTAACTGCTCCGCAAGGGCATCGGTAACCCGCTCGACGACATCGCCCCAGCCTTCGCCGCGCTGCTGTCGAAACACGCGCATGGACGGATACCAAGGCGAGTTTTCGATATGTTCCAACCAGCGCCAATCGTTGAAAGCGGGCAACAATAGCCAGACGGGCTTACCCATGGCGCCAGCCAGGTGGGCCACCGAGGTATCGACACAGATCACTAGGTCGAGTTGCTCGATAATGGCGGCCGTATCGCTGAAATCCTGGATCTCGGAAGAGAGATCGACTACGGTCATGCCGATTGGAGCAAAGCGGCTTTGCCCTTCTGTCACACCCTTCTGCAATGCATATAGACTGAGGCCGGGCAAGCCCCCCAAAGGCGCCAGTTCCTTAAGCGCCATCGAGCGGTTGTGGTCATTGGCGTGCGCGGGATTACCTGACCAGACCAGGCCGACGCGTAAGCTGTCATCCGCCGGGAAGCGACCCGCCCATTTCTCCACGAGAGCAGGGCTGGCGTTAACGTAAGGATCGGTCGGCAAACAGTCCAAATCCACTGCGAACAATTTACCCAGGTTCAGCAAAGGTATTTGCCACTTGATATCCAGATTGAAGGTTTCCGGAACATCTCGAACTTCGGCGCCCTTCTGGGTCTTCAATAACTGCAGGACGTCGGGATAGCTGTCGAAAATTACCCGTCCACCACGTTCTTCGATCAAGTGGAAAAAACGCATGAACTGGATAACATCGCCGAATCCCTGCTCGCTATGCACGAGCACGTCGTCGCCGTCCAATTGGCGGCCATCCCACTCAGGCCATCCCTGTTTCACTGCATAGTGCTGCGACGCGCCACGGCGAAAACGCCAGTCGAACTCGCGCCATCCTTCTTCCATTTGTCCCAGAGTCAGCAAAACCATGCCGCGATTCAGGTGTGCAGCGACAAAATCCGGCTCGAGTTCCACCGCCCGACGATAGTTGTCACAAGCCTCCTGCAGTCGACCACTTGCCTGCAGGGCATAGCCCGATACAAATAAAAAGGAACTGGAATCGGGGTCACGTGCTTCAGCCAGCAAACGATCCGACTGAGCCGACATTCCCGCCCTGGCCAAGGCGCGAGCGAACTGGACACGCGCCGTAGCGGAACCACCAACCGCGTAATTCCACTCGCTGGCGTAGCGAGCGGAAGCGGCAAAACGACCGGATTCCGATAAAGCGCTGGTGAGCAGCACCTTGGCGTTTGGGGCCGTCGGGTTCATCTGCACGCAACGGTGCATATATTGGATGATTTCGGGCGCACGGTTCTGCTCATAAGCGCATAGGCCTAGCTTGTGCACGACATCCCACCGTGTGCTATCCAGGCTATCCACTTCCTGGAAGTATTTCCTGGCTTGGTTCCAATCCTGATGCTCGAAGTAGTACAGGCCCAAGTTGTAGCGCGACCCGATATGCCCAGGTACCGACTCGGCCACGGCGGTCAGTAGTTCGCACGCCTCATCACCGCGCTCCGTTTGCAGCATAAGCGAGCCGAGCAAGAATCTCGCTTCCACTACGGTGGAATCGATGGCGATAGCCGCCCTGTATTGGGTTTCCGCCTCGTCAAATTGGCCGGCCAGATGGTGTTGGTGGCCAGCACGCAGGTGCTCAAGCAACTTGGGATTGATTTCCATGGGGGTAAAGCTCAATGAAATTCGCGACGATTAAAGATAAGTAGGGAAGCAGCCAACAGCACGGCCAGATAAGCACCGGACTGGGCGAAGGCGACACCGGCATCGATCGGCACGACTTGATATAGCACCCAGTCGCGCAGATCCAGCCCACCCAGGTCCGGCAGGAGATAACCAATGGCGCGTAGCAAAGGCAAATAATGTTCAGCCATATCCGCAAAACCGCCGGCCGGATCCTTGACCAGTGCCAACACCGAGCCGTAGCTGCGTGCCACCATGGTAAATGCCAAGCCAGCCACCAGGGGCAATAGCGCGGTGACGGAGAACGAGGCAATCAGCATGCAGAAGGCCGCGATCACCATTGCATCCAGCAGCTGTCCGGCCATCACGGAGACGAATTCCAGACCGAAACGAATGGAAAATCCTTGCTGGTAAGAACCCGAACCAAAGGTGGTCAGCAAGTATAGGGCCAGCGCCATCAATAGGGTGCTGGCCAGCAACAAAAGCGAAATGCCGGCAAAACGCCCCAGCCAGTAGGAACTGCGGGGGATCGGATAGGCCAGGCTGAAATAAACGGTACGGCGGTCCAATTCCTTGACCACCAATTCCTGAACCCAGAATACCGCCAAGAGCGCCAGCACCAGCCGAGTGCCGGATATACCTACGTCGAGCGCAACGGTATGGGGATGCCGCGCCGAAAACGAACTGGCCAGATAAGCCACACCAACCAGCATGGCGGCCAGTATCATCACCACCCTCAGACTATGGCTACGCAGGCCAGCCAGCCAGGTCACATACAAATTGGGCAACACGTTCGCTTCACTCCCGGCAAAACAAAGTGGTCTTGGATAATAAATGAAAAAGCCTGAGTCGAAACCCAGGCTTTTCATCAGGCGAAGAACGCTGAGCTGAATTAGCAGCCGGCAGAGACGTTCACGGTGGCGGCGCCGGACAGAACAGCGCTGGAAGCCAGACTGGTGGCTTCACATTGCTTGACCGAACCGCCGTTGCTGCTGCCGCCGAAAGTGTGCATGCCCTTCTTGTTACCGGTCTTCACGGCAACAGCTTGGCCGTCGCCGTCGTAGGCCAACTTGACGTTGGCAGACAGGTTCAAGCGGAATTCCTCAAGCACATAGCCACCAGCAGAAGCAGTAGCAACCGTTGCGGTCTGCGAAGTGGGGGAATCCGAAATGACGACGGCTGCCGCGTCAGCGTAGCTCGAAATCAGCGACAAGGCCAGCATACCGCCGACAACGACCAGCTCAGTAGATTTCTTGACTTGCATGTTTATACCCCTAACAGAATTTGTTTATGCGAAGAATGTCGAGTCTATCGACGAATTATTGCGTCGAAGAGTTCGAAGCGACGAATGCGGTCAGGGCATTCTTGGCATCGGACTGAGCAGCCTTGTCGGCACCCTTCTTCTGGTATTCAGCGAACTGAGGGATGGCGATAGCGGCCAAGATACCGATAATGGCAACAACGATCATCAGTTCGATCAGGGTGAAACCCTTTTGCAGCTTTTTCATGTTCAAAACTCCCAACAGTGCAGTTTAAAAAATGGCGGTCGCCACACTCTACGAATCACATCCAAGCAACTAACGTGCCAATCACTGAGTCAGCTGCCCAACCGTCATGAACGCAACCAAGGCATTCTTCGCATCCGTCTGGGCAGCCTTATCGGCAGCCTTCTTCTGGAACTCAGCGAATTGGGGGATGGCAATGGCCGCCAGGATGCCGATGATGGCTACGACTATCATCAACTCAATCAGGGTAAAACCCTTGTTGTTACGGCAGCGCATGATCTCATCCCCTTGTATCTTGCTGTACCCATGGTCCTAAGCAAGCATCGGGCCAGACCCATGCCAGCGGCAAATCGCAGCAGAATTTGACGAAAAACGTCAGGTTCGCGCTACTACCCCAGCGACACGCAGCAGCTGCGCCTCATCCACGCCATCGATTTGCGCCGGCTCCAGAAATAGCCTGGCGTACTCAAGATAGACCTGGCCGGAGATAAATACCTCGAATAGATCCTGGTCGACATGCTGGTCGTGCGCCATACGGGCGAGGATGCCCAGCGACTCGGACAAGGTCTTGCCTGGCTTGTAGGGCCGATCTCGGGCGGTCAGGGCTTCGAAAATATCGGCGATGCCCATCATGCGCGCCTGCACGCTCATCTGCTCGCGGGTCAGGCCGCGCGGATAACCGCGACCATCCATGCGCTCATGGTGGCCGCCGGCATATTCGGGCACATTCGCCAAATGCTTGGGCCAGGGCAAGGCCTCCAGCAGCCGAATGGTGACTTCGATATGGTGGTTGATGATTTGCCGCTCGTTGCCATTGAGGGTGCCGCGCGCCACGCTCAGATTTTCGGTCTCTTCGGCACTCAAGAAGGGCAATGGCTGACCATTTTCGTCACTCCACGGATAGGCGGCGATACGCCGTACCCTTTCCTGGTCTTCCGGCCGCATGAATTCCCCGCCGATATTACTGTGGCGCAGAAAGGCACGGTCGCTATCGTATTGTTCCAGCTGGGATAAATAGCTTTCCTGGCTGATCTTGCCCCGCAGCATGGCGATCTCGGCATCGCGCTTGAGCACCTCGAAGCGGGTATCGACCAGGGCGATCCGGTCGAAGATGGTCTCCAGCTTGGTGGACTTGTCCACCACGTGGACCGGCGTGGTGATCTTGCCGCAGTCGTGCAACAGGCCAGCGATCTTCAGCTCGTATCTATCCTTCTCGGTCATATGAAAGGCTTTGAGCGGCCCCCAGCCGATCCGGCTGCAGGCTTCCGCCAGCAGCATGGTCAACACCGGCACCCGTTCGCAATGACCACCGGTATAGGGACTCTTGTCGTCGATGGCGGTATTGATCAGCTTGATCAGGGCTTCGAACAGCAACTCCAGCTGATTGATCAATTGCCGGTTGGTCAGTGCGATGGCGGCCTGCGAAGCCAGCGATTCCACCAGCCGCTGATCCTCGGTGCTGAAATCCTCGATCTCGCGCGCGGCATTGAGCGCGTTGATCAGTTGCAGCACGCCGATGATTTCGTTCTCGTGGTTGCGCAGCGGTACCGTCAGGAAGGATTTGGAATGATAGCCATTGGCGGCATCGAAGCGCTTGGTGCCGGAAAAATCGAATCCGACCGCCTGATAGGCATCGGAGATATTGATGGTCTCGCCCAGGAGGGCGGCGCAACCGACCACGGTGCTGGTATTGGGGGTGCCGTCGGGCTGGTGCAGCGCGATCGGCGGCATGGGCGGCCGTTTGCCGGTGCTGCCACCCATGGCGATGCCGAGCGAATCGGTGCGGACGATTTCGAACCGTAGCTGATCACCCTCCACCAGATAAAGCGTACCCGCATCGGCATTGACCAGATTCTTGGCCGCCAGCAGGATCAACTCGACCAGGCGAGTGATATCGCGCTCGCTCGACAAGGCGATGCCGATGGCGTTCAACATCTCCAGCCTTTGCATCAGCTCGTCGGCGCTTTGCATGCTGATCTCGCACTCCGCTTGCGCAAGCCCGGCCGGATTGGCCGGGTTCACTTGATACACACTGCCCGGACCTGGTGCAGATCGGTAATGCCTTGCATGACTTTTTCGATACCGTCCTGCTTAAGCGTTCGCATGCCCTCCTCCAAGGCGGTGGCGAACAACTCGGCTACCCGGGCGTGCTCCTGGATGCGCTTCTTGACCAGGTCGGTGCCCACCAGCAGTTCATGCAGGCCGACCCGGCCCTTATAGCCTGTCTTGCTGCAGACCTCGCAGCCCACCGGTTTATAGAGCGTGAACTTGCCATCCTTATCGGCGAACTCGGTTTGCCAGGCCTTGAACAAGGCCGCCTTGCCGGCGGCGGGATCCTTGGCCCAGCTGGGGGTGCTGGCCAGCTCCTCGGCATACTCGGTCATGATACGCTGAACTTCGGCATCGTCCGGCTGGTAGGCCTGCTTGCATTTACCGCACAGCCGCTTGGCCAGGCGCTGGGCCAGGATGCCCAGCAAGGCATCGGAGAAATTGAACGGGTCCATGCCCATATCCAGCAGGCGGATGATGGATTCCGGCGCCGAATTGGTGTGCAGGGTGGCCAATACCAGGTGGCCGGTCAGCGAGGCTTCGATGCCGGTGCTGGTGGTTTCCTTGTCGCGCATTTCACCCACCATGATCACATCGGGGTCGGCGCGTAGAAAGGCTTTCATGGCGGTGGCGAAATTCAGCCCCGCCTTGGGGTTCATCTGTACCTGGCGCAGACCCTTCTGGGTGATTTCCACCGGGTCTTCGGCGGTCCAGATCTTGGTTTCCGGCGTATTCAGGTATTTCAGCACCGAGTGCAGGGTGGTGGTCTTGCCGGAGCCGGTCGGGCCGCAGACGAAAAACAGGCCGTAGGGCTTGGAGATCACCTCCTTCAGGGTGGTCTCGTTATGGCGTGAAAACCCCATCTTATCCAGCGGGATGGGATCGCCCGAGGCCAGGATACGCATCACGATATCTTCCATGCCGCCGGCGGTGGGCACGGTGGCGACCCGCAATTCGATATCGAGCGGTCCGTATTTCTTGAACTTGATCTTGCCGTCCTGCGGTTTGCGCCGCTCGGAGATATCCAGGTCGCACATGATCTTGATGCGCGTTACCAAGGGGTCGCGGTAGACCGACGGAACCTGGATATAAGGCTGCAAGGAGCCGTCCTTGCGAAAGCGGATTTCGGTCTTGGCCTTGCCGGGAAAGGGTTCGACATGGATATCCGACGCCCCTTGGTGGTAGGCATCGATGATCACCTTGTTGACCAGCTTGACCAGCTCATTGTCCTGGGCCATGGCCAAGGCTTCGCTGCTGACGGACTCCGCTTCGTCGCTGTCGTCGGTCATGGTGGAGAGGAGGTCGCCTATGCTGCCGCCTTCCATCCCCCCTTGCGCGCCAAAGAATAGATCGAGCGACTGGCGGAATTCCATCTGGCTGCAGACGCGGTAGATCAGTTTCTTGCCGGGAAAAACCTGGCCGGCCATGCCGGTGCCGCGCACCTTTTCCGGATCGGGCGTGATGATCAGTACGCCGGCGGCACTCTCCTCCACCGGCAGCCATTGCGCCATTTCGGCGAAGTCTCGCTTGACGCTCTTGATCAGATCCAGCGGCTTGATCCGCTCGGGCTTGAAGGGCTCGTGGTCCACCCCGAAAAAACGCGCCAGCGAAGCGCCGATCTGCGCCGCATTGACCTGGAACGCCGTCAGCAGGATCTCTTCTATCTCCTGGCCGTGCTCGCGCGCACCCTTGATCGCCAGTTCCAGCTCGGCCGCCGTCAGCACGCCATCGAGCACCAGAAAATCGTACTTGGTGCGGGCGATAAAGGGGCCGCCATGCTGGCGCTGTTTCAGGGCGATGGCCAGCGTCTTGCACAATTCCACCGCGCCCTTCTCGGTCAGTGCGGGGAAGGGCCGGCCGGCGCGGTTATTGATCAACTGCACCACGCCGATCAGATCGCCGCTTTTCTCCTCGACGATAGGCGCCACCATCATCTGCTTGGTCCGATAGCCGGTGCGTTTGTCCACTTCCTGCAGAAAGGCCAGCTGGGGATGGACGGACTTCAGTTCGGCGAGGTCGTAGACATCCTTCACATTCACCAGTTTCTTGCTCATGGCGACGTAGCCGGCCACGCTTTGCTCGCTGATGGGCAGCTTCAGATCCTTGAAGGAGTTCAGGCCGGTCTTGACCTTGGAGACGATGGCGTTCTTTTCGTCGTTCAGGACATAGACCGTCAGGCGATCGGCATTGAACAGTTCGCAGATCGGCTGGCTGACTTCCAGCATGATTTCGTCGATATTACTGGTGGCGTGGATCTTGTTGGTCACCGCCTGCAGATCGCGGATGAATTGCAGTTCCAGGGTCAGTTCGGGCGCGGCGGCAGGCTGGTTCATGGTCTTTTCGCTCAGAAATCGAGGATTTGGCCGTTCTTGAGCATCTTTGGACGGAAATTGGCAGCGTCTTCGCCGATCTCCTGCATGGTCAGCTCGATTTCTCCGGGCTTGAGGTGGGTGATATAGATATCCGCCGGGCGGCTAAGCTTGGCCAGCTCGGTCGCCAGCATATCCGGACACAGGTGGCGCGAAGCTTCGGCGAGCGCCCGTTCGCGGTTGCAGAAAGCGGTTTCGATAATCAGCGTCTTGAGATTTTCGATCGCATTCACCACCGGCCAGAATTCATCGTTGACGGTCGTATCGCCGGTAAAGACCAGGCTATGCTTGCCGGAATCGAGCCGGTAGCCCACCGCCGGCACGGTATGCAGGGCGGGCAGCGCGGTGACCGTCAGGCCAGGCTCGGGGCTGCCGGACTCGCCCAGTTCGAACGGCACGAAACGCAGGAAAGGCGCCGCCTTGTTGGGGATCTCGCGAAAATCCGGCCATACCCGCCAATTGAATATATGGGCCGCCAGGATATCCAGCGTCGCCCGGGTGGCATAGACATCCAGCGGCTTGTCCCGCATGGCGCCGACGGTATCGACCAGCAGGGGCAGCATGGCGATATGGTCGAGGTGGGCGTGGGTCAGAAAGAGATGGTCGATCTGGCTTAATTCCGCCACCGATAGATCGCCCACGCCGGTGCCCGCATCGATCAAGGTATGACGGCCGACCAGGAAGGAGGTGGTACGCATCCCACCGCCGATTCCGCCGCTGCATCCCAGCACTTTGAGCCGCATTCCCCTATCCTCGCCCGGACGCACTATTTGGTGTCGAATTCATACACGCCATCCCAGTCCTCGGGCGGCGCGGTCTTGCGAAAGGCGGCGATACGGTCCAGATAAACCTGATATAGCTTGAAATCGGTGCGTTGGTTCTTCAGATTGATCAGCTGCAATTCGGCCATATCCCAATTCTGGGCACGATAGAGTTTGAGGATGCCGTGAAATAGTTCGACTTCGCTTTTCTGCGCCTTGTCCAGCGCCCGGATCTCGCCCAGCGGCTCATAGATGGTGACCGGTTCGTCCTTGCCCTTCACGCGCACGCGGTCCAGTTCGCGGAAGGCGATGGTGTCCTTGACCGCTTCGCGGGTCTGCTCGCCCACGATCATGCCCACCCCATACTGCTTGGTGATGCTCTCCAGCCGTGACGCCAGGTTGACCGCATCGCCCATCACCGTATAGGCCTTGCGGATCTGCGAGCCCATATCGCCCACGGTCATCCGGCCGGTATTCACCCCCACCCCGATATGGATTTCCGGCCAGCCCCGCTCCCGCATCCTGGGCCCCAGGTCGTGCATGGCGCGCTGCATGGCCAGGCCCGCCAATACCGCGTTGCGGGCGTGGTCGGGATCGTGGATGGGCGCGCCCCAGAACGCCATCACGCAATCGCCCATGTACTTGTCGATGGTGCCGAGGTACTGGGTGCGGATCACTTCCGACAGGGTCGTGAGGAACTCGTTCATAAAACGGGTGAGTTCCTTCGGCTCCATGCTTTCCGAGATGGTGGTAAAGCTGCGCACATCGGAGAACAGCACGGTCAATTCGCGGCTTTGGCCGTCCATGGAATACTTTTCCGGCTGCTCGCTCATCTTGGCGACCAGTTCGGGCGGCACATACTGGCCGAACAGGCTGGCCATCTGCTTCTTATTACGTGTTTCGAAGAAATAGCCATAGGCCATGGAGATGGCATAGAGCAACCCGATGCTGAGCAAGGTCGAGGCCAGCGGCAGCGCCAGCCCGCTGTATTTCCACAAGGCGAAGTCGCCGGCGGTCACCAATAGCGCGAGCACCACGGTGACCAGCGTGCCGGGCAGCGGATTGAAGCGCAGCAGGGCGAAGATCAATATCCCGCTGGTAAGCAGCAGCATCACGATCTCACCCGCCCGTAGGTAGTCGGGCTGGGCTGGCAGGGCATTGTCCATCATGCCGGCGATCAGATTGGCGTGGATTTCCACACCGGGATAAACCGGGTCCACCGGCGCGACCCGCAAATCCTTCAGTCCCGGCGCCGTGGTACCGATCAGTACCATGCGGCCGGCCAGGTCGCTCATCTTGATCCGGTCGTTCAATACATCGCTGGCGGAGACATACTTGAAGCTGCGCTGCTTGCCGCGAAACGGCACCAGGGCGCGCAGGCTTTCATCCACCGGCACGCGCAAGGGCCCGACCTTCAGCCATTCCAGCGGCTGGTAGGATTTCAGCGGCGATTCGCCATAGATCGGTTCCAGCTTGGGGAAGCTCAGATAGGTGCGCACCATGGCCAGCGACAGCGATTCGTAGTACTTGCCCTCATGCTCCACCAGCAGCGCGACCCGCCGGGTCACCCCGTCGGTGTCGGTGATGGGATTGAAATGGCCGGCCGAACTGGCCTGGCCGATCAGCACGGGCAGATTGCCGCCATAGCCTTCGGCCACCAGCGGCGCCACGCTGCGTCCCTTGAAGACGCCGGCCGGCAAGACCGGCTTGGGCAATTCGCCGGCACGCGGGGTCTTGGGTTCGAAGCTGAAGTAATAACCGAGTACCACCGGTTTGTCCTTGAGGCTGGCGGCAAACACGCGGTCGTAGTCCAGCCCGGCCTCCATCGCGGCCAGCTTGGCCTGGAAGCCGGCATCGTCCTTCAGCTCGCCGGCAGCCAACTTCCGCAAGACCGGCAGGCCGGAGCTATCGTCCCGCTCGGCGAACACGATGTCGAATCCCACCGCCGCCACCCGATACTGGCCTGTCAGTTTGTCCACCAGCCGGGCCACCACGTTGCGCGGCCAAGGCCAGCGCCCGATTTCGGCCAGGCTCTTTTCATCCAGGTCGACCACCACCACCCGGGGATCCTCGCCTTCGGGCATGGTCGAAACAACCCTGGCATCGTAGAGCCAAAGGTCGATCTGCTGAATCACCCTGGGTCGCCAGATCTCGGCCGCGTAGCCGAAAAAGAACACCAGGACGCCCAGGCTCAACAGCAACTGCAACCAGTATTTGCGTAGCGTTTTCATGCCAGCTTTGACTAAAAAAACGATTAAACAACCCTTATCGGTCGTGCCGGGCCAGGGCTATTTGTAATAGAACTCCATCTTCACGCCGGCCAGTTCGATCACATCATGGTCCTTCAGCAGCTCGGCCTGCACGCCGATCTGGTTGCCGTTGACCAGCGGACGGCTGGGGCCTTCCACATGGGTAATAAAGAAACCGGTGGGCCGGCGGGTGAGAATGGCAACCTGCACGCCCGGCTTGCCCAGCGAGGTCAGATTCTTGACCAGCTCCAGCGATTTGCCGGCATTGCCGCCGGTCAATACCTTGATCGCGGCGGGGCGGTCATCGGTGCTGGGCGCCGGCTTGGGGGCCGATTGCGGCAGTTCCATCACGGTGTCGCCGGAGCGATAGACCGGCGTCGCCGTGGCCGGCTTGGGCGGAGGCGGCGCGCTTGCCGCAGCCGGCGCGGCGGGCGCGGCCGGCTTGACCGCACCGGGCCGTATCACCATGGTCTTTTCGAAGTCTTCCTGGCCGCCGCCCGCGGCAGCCTTGGCGGCGCCGGTCTCTTGCATGAACTTGAGCTTGTATTTGCCCAATTCCACCAGATCGCCATCCTGCAGCAACTGGCGTTGCACCGGCTGACCGTTCACCTGGGTGCCATTGGTGCTTTCCAGGTCTTCCAGGAAGACGTCGTTGCCTATCATGTTCAGGCGTGCGTGTTCGCCGGATACCGCCAGATTGTCTATCTGGATATCGTTATGCGCCTTGCGCCCGATGGTGACGGTATTCTTTTCCAGCTTGTACTCGCGCAGCACCATGCCGTCGAGGCTCAGTATCAATTTGGACATCAATTATTCCTTCTCAAATCAGCCAGCCAACCAGCCAAACAGGCGGGCCCATAGTCCACGTTCTGCAGCGAAACTCCGATTGATGCGGACCAGTATGACGGATACATTGTCCCGTCCACCATTGTCGTTTGCCATTTGCACCAATTGTTCGGCCGCCAGGGGCAGATTGCCCGCCAGGGTGGTCAATACCAGTGCGATGTCGGGGTCGTCCACCATATCGTTCAGTCCATCCGAACAGAGTAGGTAGATATCGCCCACCTTGACATCGAAATCGTTCAGCTCGGGGTCGAGCTGCGGATCGATACCGACGGCACGGGTGACCAGATTCTTGTTTTGCGAACGGCGCGCTTCTTCCGCGGTGATCAGGCCGCTGTCGAGCTGCTCCTGCAGCAGCGAGTGATCGCGGGTCAACGCCAGGAAATTGCCCTCGCGCATCCGATATAAGCGCGAATCGCCGACATGGGCGGTGGTCAGGCGATTGTCGTAGAACAGGGCGCTGACCAGGGTGGTCCCCATGCCGGCGCATTGCGGCTGACTCTGCGCGGTCTGGAATATGGCCAGATTGGCTTTCTCCACTTCCAGGCGCAAGATCCGGTGGGCCGCCGGCTTTCCGCTCATCGACTCGGTCGCATGCGGCGGCACCACCTCGATGGCGGCCTTGATGCCCTGGGCCAGCAAGGTAGTGGCAATCCCGCTCGCTACCTCGCCTGCGTTATAGCCGCCCATGCCGTCGGCCAGGATGGCCAAGCCGGCATCCGGATCATAGGCAATCGCGTCCTCATTATGACCGCGCACCATGCCGGCATCGGACAGGCCATGGATTTCAAGTGCGTGAGCTAACGTCTTCATCGGCGCATCCTCACAGTTCCGCTACGCATTTTTTCAGCGCATCGGCAAATTCCTGGCCGTTCTGGAAGCGCTCATCGGCATTCTTCTTGAGCGCCCGGTCGATCACCGCGACCACACAGTCCGGCAGATTCGGGTTCAGGTCCTTGGGGTTGGTATAGGGTTCGTTGGCGATACGGTACATCAGCTCGGCCATCGACTCGCCCTTGAAGGGCAGCGTGCCCACGCTCATCTGGTAGAGCATCACGCCGAGCGAGAACAGGTCCGAGCGGCCATCGATCTTCTTGCCAGACAGCTGTTCCGGCGACATATAGCTGGGCGTACCCAGCACCATGCCGGTCTTGGTCTTGGACGAATCGGTAATGCGGGCGATGCCGAAGTCGGTCACCTTGACGATCTTGGTCTGCATTTCATACATGATGTTGGCAGGCTTGATATCGCGGTGCGCCACATGCTGCTTGTGCGCATAGTCCAGCGCTTCGGCCGTCTGCACGGCGATATGGATGACATCGAATATGGGCAGCAACTGGCCCGCCTTGGTGTGCGGCGCCAGATCCTTGCCCTTGAGGAATTCCATGGCGATGTAGCAAAGATCGTGTTCCTCGCCGGCATCGTAGATGGTGACGATATTGGGATGGTTCAGGCGCCCGGCGGTTTCGGCCTCGCGGAAGAAGCGGGTACGGGCCTCTTCCAGCTCGTCCGGTTCGAACTCCTGGCTCAGCGCCATGGTCTTGATGGCCACCACGCGGCCAATCTTGGGATCGCGCCCAAGGTAAACCACGCCCATGGCGCCCTTGCCCAGCTCCTTCTCCACCTGGTAGCGGCCCAGCATGGGCTTTTCGATGGCGCCGCCTTCCAGGATCAGCGTACTGGCATTGCTGCGGCCACTGGCGCCGCCGAGGATAACGGTTTCGGCCATCTGCTTGGCACGGTTGAGCTTGCTGTCCAGATCCTTGAACTTGGGATTGAAGCTGGCCATATGCTTGTAGACCGACTCCGCCTTGTTGAACTGGCGCTTGCGCTCGAAATCCAGCGCCAGGTTGTAGAGCAGCTCCATTACCGAATCGTCCATCGGCACCTTGCGGAACTTGTCGAAAGCCATATCCAGCTGGCCCTGGCCCTGGAAGGCCAGACCCAGCATGCGGTTGGACTCGGCCGCGCTCAGTTCGGATGCTTCCATGCCCCGCTCGGTGACCAGGAAACGCTTGGTGGTCAGGATCAGGTGGCCGACCAGCAACAGGGCGGCCGGCGTCATCAACTCCAGCCACAGCAGCTTGGTGGTCATCAAGACGAAATGGGTCGCCAGCAGGGCCGTGAACAAGGCCGTGGTCACCAGGGCGCCCTGGCCGGCGCTCAACCGCGGCAGCAAGGCGATCAGGTAGGCGGCCACCAGGAGCGACAGGCCCAGCTTGAGGAAGTAGGACCAGGTCGGATTGGTGAAATAGTCCTGCTGCAGGATACTGGACACGCTATGCGCCATCACTTCCACCGGCGTCATGGTCGGCGAGATCGGCGTGACGAAGCTGGAGCCCACGCCTGCGGCGGTAGCGCCGATCAGCACGATCTTGTCGCGGTATTTATCCACCGGGATCTTGCCGCTCGCCACGTCATAGAAGGAATCGACCGGAATGGCGGACTTGCCGTCCTGGTTCTTGTAGAAATAGGTGAACAGCGAGGAATACGGCTGGGTTTGCAGGGTAAGCCCGCCCAACTGCACCGATTCGCCAAAGCGGGTGATGATCTGCTGCGGCTTCAGGTTCAAGCTCTTGGCGGCGGTCAGCAGGGCCAGCGAGGGATAGAGCTGATCGTAATAGCGCAGGACCAGCAACTCCTCCCGCACCACGCCGTCCACATCCGGCACGGCGGTCAGGTGGCCGATGCCGGCGGCCTTCTCACCCAGCTTCGGGATAGGCGCCACCATGGCGCGGGTGGGAACCGGCAGGCCCTTTTCGGGATCGCCACCGCCAGCCACCTCGTTCTTTTGTACAAAAGCGGGCGTATCGCTATCGGGATTGCCTTGCGGTTGGCCTTTTTCCAGCAGCATGGGCAGCAGCACATTGCCGGCTCGCCCCAGGCTGGCCGCCAGCTGCGCATCGAAATCCAGTTTGACCGCGGCTTCCGCCAACAGGGCGCCGAAACGATCCGGCGGTGCGTCCATGCCGGCCATGGCCTCGGCCTGCTGTTTCTTGTAGAGATCCAGCAACTGCTTGATATAGGCCGCCCCCTTGTCCTGCTGCGGCTCGGTGAACAGCACGGTGCTGACGATCACCTTGGGCTTGGCGGCGGCCAGCTTGTCCAGGAACTGCGCGTGGATCTCGCGCGACCATGGCCAACGGCCGATATTGTCCAGGCTCTGCTGGTCGATGGCGATAATGGCGATGCGATCGCTGGGCGCCCGGCTGGTCATGCTGACGCCGGTGTCGTAGGCCTTGCGCTCAAGGCTGGCCAGCGTATTGGTACTGAGCGCCACCAGGGTAAATACCACCACCACCACGATGCCGACGAACCAATCCGCTTTCCAAAAAGCACTTTTCATTGTTTCTTCCCTGCCCCGGGTACTTTTCGAGTTGTTGCAAGAGTAGATGGCTAACGCGCGCAACGCCAGTTCGCAGGCCGTTTCCGGGCGTGAAAAATCGGCTTGCGAAAAGGCCGCGACTCGGAACCAGGCGGGTCGCGGCTTCGCAAGCGGCTCGGATTTCCTTTACCCGACCAGCCTATCTTCCGCCAAAAGGTAACAGGCCCAGCTGTTTACCGAAGTCCGCCCAGGCTTCCGGATGGTATTCGGCAAGATGCCGATGGTCCTTCTGCCAGGAGAACAATTCCACCACCCGGCGATTGAATTGGGCAGGCGCCGGTTGCAGTGCCGACAGACCGACCATCAGCTCCGCTTCGAATAGATGCCGCACGTCCACATTGACCAGCATCTCGTCGTCGGCCAGGCGTGCCAACTCGCCGATGGCCTCCAACTCATGGCCCATCTCCAGCAGGTCGAGCAAGCCATCGACCGATTCCAGTGCATCCGCTTCCTTCAGCCGCAGGCGCAGCCACTCCACGGTCTTGGGGTCCTTCTCGCCCAGCCAATTGCCCGGCTCGGCCCAACCGAACAGATTCATCGCGGCGCGCAGGAAGTCATCGTGATTGGCCTCGATATCACAGCACACCCACAGGATGCCGTCTTCCAGCAGGCGCCAAAGCACCGGGTCGCGGCCAGCGGGCTCGCGCAAGGCAAGCCGGTCCAGCAGGGCGTCCAGCGCCGCCATGGTCTCCTCGCTACCGCCCCGCTCGTTCAGTTCGGCCAGTTGTTCGATATAGGGCCGCAGCAATTGCTCGGCCGCGACTTCGTCGGTACTACGCGCCATCTCGTCCGGCGCGCCGGCAGGCGGCTGCCTGGCCAGCTCGTCGGATTGGAACAAGGCCTCTTCGAATGCACTGCGCAGAGCCTGGAAGGCTTGTGGATCGTCCTCGGGCCGGGTGGTCTTCAGCAAACGGGCATAGGCACGCTTGATCTCTCGTTCATCCGGCGTAGGCGCAAGGCCTAGCAACTGCCAGCATGGTGCATGGGTCATGGAATACCTTTTGGGCTATCGTTCAGGAAGGGCCTACAGCCAGCCATCCCCTTCGATTTCGTCGAGGAACTGCTTTAGTTCGGTGCGCGCCGGCAGGATCAATGCCTCATCCTGCGATTCCAGCACAGCCTGGAAGCGCGCGGTTTCCTGCGCCAGCCACTGTCGCTGTTCGCCCAGCAACTGCTGGTAGAGCCGGTCCGCCCGCGCCAGCAAGGTGGCATTCGGCAGCAACTCGCGTGGGTGGATCTTGAGTTTGGCCAGGGCGGCCAGCCTTTCCTCGATTTGCTCCGGGCTCAGCACGCCCGGGTTGTCTTCGATGAGGAGGCGATGCTTCTCGCCGGTCTCGGCTACCGTCATCTCCGCTTCGAGCAGCCCATTGACGTCATAGGTGAAGCGGACCGCCACGCTGATCTGGCCGGCCGGGCGCGGCGGCACCGGCAGGATCAATTCGCCCAGGAAGATATTGTCCTTCACCAGCCGGCTTTCACCCTGGAAGATGCTGACGTGCAGGGCCGGCTGGTTGTCCACGATGGTGCTGACGATCTGCTCGCGCGAGATCGGCACCACCGAGTTGCGTTCGATGATGGGCAGGTAGAAGCCGGGCTGGAAACGCCCCGGGCCCAACTGCTCGCTGACCTCGATACCCAGCGAATAGGGACAGACATCGGTCATCACCACTTCGCTCAGCGCGACGTCGCGGGCCTTCAAGCCCGCCATCACGGCCGCACCGCGCGCCACCACTTCGTCCGGATTCAGATTCATGGCCGGCATGCGGCCGAACAGCTTGGCTACCAGCTTGCGTACCAGCGGCTTACGGGTTGCGCCGCCGGCCAGCACGACCTGGTCCAGGTCGATCGCCTTCAAGCGCGAATCGCGCAGGGCTTTTTCTATCGGCTCGCGCAAGCGTTTCAGCAAGGGTTCGCACAGCTTGAGGAAATCGCCGTCGCTCAAGGTCCAGCTCAGCGGCTCGCCCGCGTGCAGCACGGTCATGGTGGCCGTCGGCGCACCGGTCAGCGCGCGCTTGGCCTGTTCCGCCTGCTTGCGCAGGTTCTGGTAGACCGCTGGATCGGCGGTCTTGTCCGTCAGGCCATGCTGTTTGCCGACCGCAGCGATAAAGCCATCGATCAGGGCTTCGCTGAAATCCTCGCCGCCCAGGAAGTTGTCGCCGGCGCTGGCGCGTACCTCCATCACCCCTTCGAATAATTCGAGGATGGAAATATCGAAAGTGCCGCCACCCAGGTCAAAAACCAGAAAGCGGCTTTCCGGCTCGCTTTGATGCAGGCCGTAAGCCAGCGCCGCGGCGGTGGGTTCGTTCACCAGCCGCTCCACTTTCAGGCCGGCCAGTTGGCCGGCGATTTTGGTCGCCTTGCGCTGGGCATCACTGAAATAGGCCGGCACGGTAATCACCGCCTCCTCCACCGGCTCGCCCAGGTAGCGCTCGGCATCGGCCTTGAGCGACTTGAGTACCAAGGCGGACAGTTCCTCCGGCCGGAAAGCCTGGCTACCGAGCAGGGTCTTCCGATCCGAGCCCATATAGCGCTTGAAGACGGCGGCGGTCAGCTGCGGATGGGTGATCAGGCGCTCGCGCGCCGCCAGGCCGACCAGCACCGCGCCATCGGCATCCAGGCCGACGACGGAGGGGGTAAGCATGTCGCCGAGGGCATTGGGGATCAGCTCCACCTGCCCATCGCGCCATACCGAAACAAGGCTGTTGGTCGTGCCAAGGTCGATGCCAATAATCATGTATTACTGCTTTCCAGGTAGTGAACTGAAAATAAACGGCTATTTTACGTCAGAGCGCCATGGGCGCGGTCTGCATAGGTGATCCGGCGCCCTGCCGGGCGCTGTTAGCGGCCAGGCACTTTGTTCGCCTTTTTTGAACAAAATCTTTAAAAAGCTCCGCTATCGTTTCGGCGAGCCAGGCGGAATAATGCCTTCCCATTGAAGAAGTTTGAAGCAGCGACTGCTCAAAAAAGGGAATCATCATGCCAAACAAATACACGCTACCGGCCCGGCTACTGCATTGGCTGATCGCGCTGGGCATCATTACCGCGTTCACCCTGGCCCTGAACTTCGATGGCATGCCGCTGAGCCTCGCCAAGCTCAAGCTGATCAACTACCACAAATGGGTGGGTATCAGCGTGTTGGGCTTGGTGGCCATCCGGCTGCTGTGGCGCCTGACCCATCGGCCGCCCGCCATGCCAGGCCATATGGCTGCCTGGGAAAAAACCGTCGCCCATGTCACCCATGGCGTGCTCTACCTGCTGATGTTCGGCGTCCCGCTTGGGGGTTGGCTGTATTCCTCGGCCAAGGGTTTCCCGGTAGTCTGGCTGGGTCTGGTGCAATTGCCCCAGCTGCTGGAAAAGGACGAGGCCCTGGCCACGACGCTCAAGGAAATGCACGGGCTGGCCGCCTGGATCCTGATCGGCCTGGCGGTACTGCACGCCGCCGCCGCCTTGAAACACCGTTTTATCGACCGCGACGACGTTTTGCAACGCATGCTGTAAGCGCACGTCGAAGCGCAGCTTAGATCCGGAGAAATTGTTTATGAATCGATTCGCCCTTTCGTCCATCTTGCTGGCCCTGCTGGGCACCGCCCAGGCCGCCCCCATCGACGCGGCCAAGAGTTCGGTGAAGTTCGTGTTTACCCAGATGAATGTGCCGGTGGAAGGTCAATTCAAGAAATTCGCTGCCGATATCGCCTTCGATGCGGCCAAGCCGGAAGCCGGCAAGGTCAGCATCTCGGTGGATCTTGCCGCTACCGATGCCGGCAGCAGCGATGCCAACCAGGCGGTGCAACTGAAGGAATGGTTCAACACACCGGCTTTTCCGCGCGCCACCTTCACCGCCACCCAGTTCAAGACCGTGTCGCCCGGCAAGTTCCAGGCCGTCGGCCAATTCGGCCTCAAGGGCCGCAGCGCCAATTTGACCGTGCCCTTCACGGTGCGCGCTGAAGGTAATGGCCAATGGTTTGAAGGCAGCTTCCCCTTGTCGCGCCTTGCCTGGAAGGTCGGCGAAGGCGAATGGGCCGATGTGGGCGCCGTAGCCGATGCCGTTCAGGTTAAATTCAAGCTTTTTGTTCCAAAGTAAGCCCTACCGTCTGTTCATCTCAATGGAGTCAAGTCCGATGCAATCCAAACTGATCGCCCTGCTCGTCGCAGCCGGCCTCTCTGCCACTTCCTTCGCCGCCACCGAAAAATTCGTCCTCGACGCCACGCACACCTACCCCAGCTTTGAAGTCGACCACCTGGGGTTCTCGATGGCACGCGGCTTTTTCAAGGACACCACCGGCACGCTGGAACTGGACCGTAGCGCCAAGTCGGGCAAGCTCGCCGCCGTGATCAAGACCGCATCGCTGGAAACCGGCCTGGCCAAGCGCGACGAGCATCTGCGCAGCAAGGATTTCTTCAACACGGCCGAATTCCCCACCGCCACCGTCAAGGCCGACAGCTTCAAGTTCGACGGTGAAAAGCCGGTGGAAGCCACTGGCAACCTGACCATGCTGGGCGTGACCAAGCCGGTCACCCTGAAGATCACCCCGCTGCGTTGCGATGTGCGCATGGGCACCGACTTCGTTTGTGGCGCGGATGTGGTTACCACCATCAAGCGTAGCGACTGGGGCATGAAGACTTACCTGCCCTTTATCGGCGACGATGTGAAGATTGCCGTGCAGGTTGAGGCGGTCAAGCAGAAGTAAGCGGATTGGAGGTAAGAAGGGCGGTGGATTTATCCATCGCCTTTTTTTATGCTTTTCCAGCAAGCGCCGACGCAAGGGAAACACCGATTTAATGCGCCAACGAGCGCAAGCGAGGCTCCCTCGCGGCGGGTGCGTGGTTGTTGCCCCTTTAGCAGGGTGGCGAGAAACACCTCCCTTCCTTCGGATTATGTCCGTCCTGCTGTTTTTTCCAGCGCAGGACGTACGCTGTACCCTCTTTCAAGGTAATTTTTCCCCGCCAGTCCACCCTGGCCCAGACAGCGGACGGACTGATCCCTATACCGTCGCAGGCCGTGTCAGATTCAGCAGACGCGTCAGATTCAGCAGACGCGTCGGGTTGTAAGCCGCAAAGGTGAACAATGCTTGCCCGGAGAGTTTCTCCAATCCTTTATGCCGCGTCTTGCGTAAACCACCCACCGTCTTGATCCAGCCAAAAGCCTCTTCAATCATCTTGCGCCGGCGCAGGCTCAGCGCATAACCCTTGCCCCGTGCCGTTCGACCATCCACCGCGCTGCCCGTGGTTTTGCGGGCCACGTGGGCCTTGATGCCGCGTCGTTTGAGAGCACTCACGAAACTGTCTACGTCATAGCCCTTGTCCGCACCCACCGTGGCATTGGGCTTGCGGACGCTGCGCGCAATCATCTGTTCTGCAGCCTCCCATTCGGCACGACCGTTAGCTTGCGTCGTCTCCACATCAACGCTTAGGCCGTTACGATTCTCAGCCAGTGCGTGAGTCATATAGCGCAGTTTGGCCTCGGTAAACTCCCCCTTTTTGTACAGCCGCGACTGCGGGTCGGTGCTACTTTCGTGCGTGGCGTTACTGCGCTTCTCGCCTTTGAAGTCCACCTCGGGGTTGCGGCCAGCGGGCCGATCTGGCCCATCTCCATCCTTACGCACGAAGCTTTTATGGCTGGCCCAGGCTTCGATCAGGGTGCCGTCCACACTGAAATGCTCGTCCGACACAAAGCCCTTCCATTCGGCGAGGTACAACACGCGCTGGAAGAATTCCCGGCCCATATCCGTGCAGAGTAGGCGGTCACGATTGATGCTGAACACCGTGCGATCCCACACGGCTTCATCCATATCCAGGCCTACAAACCAGCGGAACAGCAGGTTGTATTCCAGCTGCTCCATCAGCAACCGCTCGCTGCGGACGGTAAACAGAATTTGCAGCAGCAGAGCGCGCAGCAGGTGTTCGGGTGGAATCGACGGACGACCGGTATGTGAATAGCGCTCGCCCAATATCGTGCTCATATTCGCGAGGATGCCATCGACCAGGATGCGCAGCCGGCGCAGCGGGTGATCGACGGGGACGCGATGTTCGAGGCTCACATAGCTGAACATCGACGGTTGGGGATTCTCTTGGCCGCGCATGGGAAATCTGGAAAAGTAGGGTGCTGTTTGAGTACCGAATTCTGCCTCAAAACCCGCGTCACAGCAGGGGTTCGGAGTTTCTCACCAGCCTGTTAGGGGCTTACAACCACGGCCTACCCTTTACGGGTATTGCCGGGTGATGAGCCGCAGCTTGGGAATCCGCAATATTTCAGTGCGTCCCAAGCGCTTGACACAGCAGGCTTGGCACAATCGATTAATATCACTGTGGAAGCACACTACTTTCGAATTCCACGGGAGTCGTTTTCGATATTTTGCATATTTTTTCAGAAGCCATTAATTGCAAGATTGCTAAACTTATCACTCCATTCTGTCAGCAAAAAGCATTCAGAAGGGTTATTCAACCGGCCGGCAAAGCCGCCCTTACCATCCCCCGTGTATTGCACCAGGAGGCTTTGTCGTCCTTAATTATTTAATATGGCCACACTGATGGCAGGAGATATATTTTGGTAGGAATTATTGCAAATAATACGTCGCGCAATGTTTATATGGACGCACAAGGGCATGGCGCATCCCCTGCCGGGCTCACCCGGTTGAATGGAAGCAGCTATGAAGTCGAGCAATGTCGTGAGCAGGGAGAAAACTCCGCCTACTTAGGCGGTGTTAAAGGCACGGCGCGGGACTTGGCACCGAAGCAGCTTAAAAGCACGGCCGTAGACGCTACGCAATCCAGGAAATACCCTCCCATGTCGCTATGTGACACCATGTGCAAGCGGTCATGGGGGGAGAATGACCTTTTTTCCGACGACGAAATCATCGCGAAATCCGATATAATTAAGCAAGTAGTCATATCCAATGAATATCACGAGGTGCCCGTACTGTACACCGCGCATGGGAAACCGATTATCCAGCAGCAAGCGGCGCGCGGATGTACGGCTGCGGTTACAGCCATGCTTATCATGGAGCATGGAAAGGAACCAGATGTAGGCGCATTGGTAAGCAGGAATTTGGGGAACAGCGATCTTCAAGCTTGCGATATAAAAAAAGCCGGGTTACTTCCCATTAAGAACACGGTGAAAGATTTAAAAGAGCTGAAAACCGCAATCGATGAAAACGGACCTGCAATTGTCGTGCTGCATGATAAATTAGGTGGCCATGTCGTTGTGGCTGATGATGTTTCTGCCGATCTTGCGGAAGTCAGATTGCGCGACCCCCACCACGGATGGGAGATTACGGTCGGCGTTGATGCTTTTATAGCAGAATGGGAAATCACAAACCCAATGACGGGTGATTTCATCCTGGGGACGAGCAAAGAAATCATGCAAGTTCAAGCTGCGTAATACTCCCTATAGTTGATTTTCACGCCTCGCTGCGGGCCCTTTCGGCCCGCACGGGGGTGGCGAATGACTTAAAGCCGCCAGCCTCGCTCGTGGCAGATCGTGATTCGCTACCCATCGAGCGGCAGCTGGATCTGCGTGGAAAAACACGCCGATTTGAGACAAAGCCGACTATTTACCTCGCCGTGCGTAACACACTCCCCTACCATGCGCGACGGTCGCTCGAGCGGCCCTCGATAAAAAAGCACTATCAATCCAGGGAAGTTTGTAATGCAAACACAATTGGTCTATCCGAAGGAAAAGACGCTTTTCGCCATCCTGGCGACGCTGGCGGCGATATTCTGGCTGTTGATCATCCTAGGCACGCTGGGCATGGCCCTGTTCTATGTGCTGATGTTCTTCGTCTTCTATCTGTTCGCCCAGTCCGGCTTTATTTCATACATCAAGGGTACTGCGGTACGTATCACGCCCGAACAACTGCCTGTGCTACATGCCCGCATTGCCGAATGCGCCGGCAAGATCGGCATGCGGACCCTGCCGGAAGCCTACCTGCTGCGCAGCGACGGCCTCTTTAATGCCTTCGCCACCAAGTTCCTCGGCCGCAACTACATTGCCCTGTATGCCGAACTGGTGGACGCCTTGCTGGACCGCCCCGATGCACTGAATTTCTATATCGGCCACGAACTGGGCCATCTGCATCGCAAGCACCTCAGCCACGGTCCGCTACTGGCGCCGGTGGCCTGGCTGCCGCTGATCGGACCAGCCTACTCCCGTGCGCGCGAGTACACCTGCGACCGCTATGGCCTGCGCTGCTGCCCCAATCCAAGCGACGCCGCCCATGCCGTGGCGGTACTGGCCGCCGGCGGCAAGCACGCCAAGGTGATGGACCATGATGCCTATGTGGGACAAACCATTGAGACCAGCGGCTTCTGGATGTCCTTCCACGAATTGGTGGGCGACTATCCCTGGCTGGTGAAACGCCTGCACGCGGTACGTGAGCTGGGAGCCGGCCGCGAGCCCGTCATGCCGGGCCGCAATCCGATTGCCGGCCTGTTTGCCTTGTTCGTACCGCGTAGCGGCATGCCTTCCGGCGGCGGCGGCATCATTGTGATCGTTGCCATGGTGGGCATCCTGGCCGCCATCGCGATCCCGCAGTACCAGATCTATACCCAAAAGGCGAAACAAGCCGCCGAGGCGGCCGCCATGATGGAACAGATGCGTGAGGCGAAACCGGCCGAGGGCGAACCGGAGGCCTCGACGGACTAAGGCTGGCGGGAGGGGTGCAAAGCCCCTCCCCCGCTTTTCCCGACACAGCGTTTCAGATCGAGTAATCCTCGGCGAACACCCTGGCGCTGCGCGGCCGGATATAGACCCGCTCGCCGGCCTGGTAGCGCTGGCCGGCGAAGGCCTCGCGGCTCAGCTCCGCCTCGACCGGATCGCCATTTTCCAGGCTCAGTTCCAAGCGGACGATGGAGCCGATGGCACGGACATGGTCCACCTTGGCGGGCAGCGACTGGCCCACCGCTTCGCGGCTCAGTTCGATATCATGCGGCCGAACGTAGGCAATGGCGCCGTCGCCTTGCGGGCCTTGATGCCCCACATCGGCAAAGCCGGCATGCACGCGGCTGTGGAAGAGATTCACGTCGCCGAGGAACTGATAGACAAACGGGGTGGCCGGCGTGTCGTACACCTCTTCCGGCGTACCGACCTGTTCGATCCTGCCCTTGTTCATCACCACCACCCGATCGGCCACTTCCAGGGCTTCTTCCTGGTCATGGGTCACGAATACCGAAGTGACATGCACTTCCTCGTGCAGCCGTTTCAACCAGCGGCGCAATTCCTTGCGTACCTTGGTATCCAGTGCGCCGAACGGTTCGTCCAGCAACAGCACCTTGGGCTCGACCGCCAAGGCCCGGGCCAGGGCGATGCGCTGGCGCTGGCCGCCCGATAGCTGGGCCGGATAGCGGTCGGCCAGCCAGTCCAACTGCACCAGGTTCAATAGATCGTGCACCCGGCGCTTGATCTCGCTGTCCGACGGCCGGGTCTGCTTGGGCCTGACCCGCAAGCCGAAGGCGACATTCTCGAATACCGTCATATGCCGAAACAAGGCGTAGTGCTGAAAGACGAAGCCGACCTGCCGCTCGCGCACATGCTTGTCGGTGGTATCTTCGCCATGAAACAGGATCTGGCCGGAATCCGGCGTTTCCAAGCCGGCAATGATGCGCAGCAGGGTGGTCTTGCCGCAGCCGGACGGCCCCAGCAAGGCCAGCAGTTCGCCGGTTTCGACCTTGAGATCGACGTTGCCCAGGGCGGTGAAGCTACCGAACTGCTTGGCGATGGATTGGATTTCGATGCTCATGATGGCTCGCTTTCACTCGTCGTAGGCGGCACGGGCATCCGCCGCGCGCTGCCGTTCGGTCTGCCATTCCACCCAGGTCTTGGCCACCAGGGTGACCAGGGCCAGCAAGGCCAGAATGGAGGCACAGGCAAACGCCGCTACAAAGTTGTACTCGTTGTACAGAATCTCTACATGCAGGGGGATGGTATTGGTCATGCCGCGGATATGGCCCGATACCACGCTCACCGCACCGAACTCGCCCATGGCCCGGGCATTGCACAGGATCACCCCGTACAGCAGGCCCCATTTGATATTGGGCAAGGTAATGCGCCGGAAAGTGGTCCAGCCGCTGGCGCCCAGCACCATGGCAGCCTGTTCTTCCTCGGTGCCCTGCGCTTCCATCAAGGGAATCAGTTCGCGGGCGACAAAGGGGAAGGTCACGAAGATGGTGGCCAGGACGATGCCGGGCACGGCGAAGATGATCTTGATGTCATGTTCCTGCAGCCATGGCCCCAGCCACCCCTGTGCGCCAAAGATCAGCACATAGACCAGCCCCGCCACCACCGGCGAAACGGAGAACGGCAGGTCGATCAGGGTGATCAACAGGCTTTTGCCCTTGAAATCGAACTTGGCGATGGCCCAGGCGGCCGCCACGCCGAATACCAGATTGAAGGGGACGGAAATCGCCGTGGCGATCAGTGTCAGCTGGACCGCCGCCAGCGCATCTGGCTCGCGCAGGGCTTCCCAATAAAGATCCCAGCCCTTGCGCAGCGCTTCGGCGAATACCGACACCAGCGGCAGCACCAGGAACAGGCCGAGAAAGGCCAGCGCCGCGCCGACCAGGGTCCAGCGGACCCAGGCTTGTTCGGTGGTGGCGACGGAACGCGTGGCGGTATTGAGTTGATGCATGGCCCTTACCCTGTAATACCGGGCGGCGGCCCGGTCGAGATAGCTGGTTGTTACTTGCGCATGCCGTGGCGCTTGGCATGCCACCACTGCAGCAGGTTGATCAGCAGGATCAACGTGAAGGACAGGCCCAGCATGACGGTGGCGATGGCGGTCGCGCCCACGTAGTCATACTGTTCCAGCTTGCCGATGATCAGTAGCGGGGTAATTTCGGATTCGAACGGGATATTGCCGGCGATAAAGATCACGGAGCCGTACTCGCCGATGGCGCGGGCGAACGCCAGGGTAAAGCCGGTCAACAGGGCCGGCATGGCGGCCGGGAAGATGATCTTGCAGAACGTCTGCCAGCGGTTGGCGCCCAGGCAGGCGGCCGCCTCTTCCAGTTCCGGCTCCAGGTCCTGCAACACCGGCTGTACGGTGCGCACGACAAAGGGCAGGCCGATAAAGGTCAGCGCCAGCACGATGCCCAGCGGCTTGAAGGCGACTTCGATGCCGAAGGGCGCGAGTAGCGAGCCTATCCAGCCATTGGGTGCGTACAGATTGGTCAGGGCGATGCCGGCCACCGCGGTAGGCAGGGCAAAGGGCAGATCCACCAGGGCGTCGACCAGGCGCTTGCCGGGAAAGCGGTAGCGCACCAGCACCCAGGCCACCAGCAGGCCGGCGAACAGATTGATCAGCGCGGCCAGCAGGCTGGCGCCAAAGGTAAGTTTATAAGCGGCCAGAACCCGCGGCGTCGTCACCACCGCCCAGAATTCGGCCAGGCTCAGGCTGCTGGTCTTGATGATCAGCGCCGACAGCGGCAGCAGGACGATCAGGCTGAGATAGACGATGGTGTAGCCGAAGGCGAGGCCAAAACCGGGAAGAACGCTGGCTTGTTTTAGACGCATGAGGGCGCTTGGCTTGAACTTGTCGATGAATGCCCGGCGACGGCCGCCTGGGCGCCCGCCGCCTCATGGCGTGGTCTTGTCATTTACGGCTATAGATCTGATCGAAGCTGCCGCCATCGTCGAAGTGGGTCTTTTGCGCCCGGCGCCAACCGCCGAATACCTCGTCCACGGTGAACAGCGCGACGGGTGGGAACTGGCTGGCGTACTTCTTCAAGATGGCAGGATCCTGCGGGCGCAGATAGTTCTGCGCGGCAATCTCTTGCGCGGCCGGCGTCCACAGGAATCGCAGGTAGGCTTCCGCCACCTTGCGGCTACCCTTGCGCTCGACCACCTTGTCCACCACGGTGACCGGCGGTTCCGCCCGTACCGATAGTGAAGGGTAGACCACTTCAAAGCCGCCGCGGCCAAACTCGCGGGCGATCATTTCGGCCTCGTTCTCGAAGGTCAGCAAGACATCGCCGATATTGCGCTGCATGAAGGTGGTGGTGGCCGCACGGCCGCCCGCGTCCAATATTGGAACATTGGCCAGCATCTTGCCGACGAATTCGCGCGCTTTCTGCTCGTTGCCGCCCGGTTGCTTGAGGGCATAGCCCCAGGCTGCCAGATAACTGTAGCGGCCGTTGCCGGTCACCTTGGGATTGGCCATGATCACTTGCACGCCCGGCTTGACCAGGTCGCCCCAGTCGCGGATCGCCTTGGGATTGCCCTTACGTACGATCAGCACTTGCAGGCTGGTGAAGGGCAAGCTGTTGTTAGGGAGGCGGCTGGCCCAGTTTTCGGGAATCAACTTGGCTTTGTCGTGGAGCGCATCGATGTCCGGCGGCATATTCATGGTGATGACATCCGCCTCCAGGCCGTCGATCACCGCCCTGGCCTGCTTGCCCGAGCCGCCGTGCGACTGCTGGATCTGTACCGCTTCACCGGTCTTGGCCTGGTAGTCACGCTGGAAGGCCGGGTTTAGATCCTTATAGAAGTCACGCATCACGTCATAGGAGACATTCAGCAATGTCGGCGCGGCCATCGCGGCAGCGGACAAGCTGCCGGCCAGTGCGGCGGCGATCAGACGGGTAAGCTTCGGCATGGGATGAACCTGGAGAGTGACTAGCGATGCCGAGGATAGCAAGTCACCTTTATTCCCATAAATAATGGTTTATTTGTGTCAAATAACTAAAATCCGAAGCTCGCCCGACGAAACCGGCGAAGGCGCTGAAAACGCTGCCACCGGTGCCGATAGTGATGCGTTCAGCTAGCCAAGGGACGACTCTTAATTCCAATTAAGAATAAAAATGTAATTTTTAAGAACTTTAAGTTACTTAACCGGGGCGTTAACATCCGCCCGATTGCACGCCTACCGATTCGATCGGTGCGTGTCACTTTCCCCATGAGGTATTCATGTCGTTTGACCCGCTTCTCGGCCTGATCGGCCAGACCCCGCTGGTAAAGCTGACCAAGCTTGATACCGGCCCGTGTGAACTGTTCGTCAAGATGGAAAGCCACAACCCGGGTGGCTCCATCAAGGATCGTATCGCCTTGACCATGATCGAGGCCGCCGAACGCGATGGCAGCCTCAAGCCCGGCGGCATCATCGTCGAAGCCACCGCCGGCAATACCGGCCTGGGTCTGGCCCTGGTGGCCGTACGCAAGGGCTACAAGCTGAAACTGGTGGTGCCGGACAAGATGAGCCTGGAGAAGATCTTCCATCTCAAGGCACTGGGCGCCGAAGTCCTGATCACCCGCTCCGACGTGGCCAAGGGGCATCCGCTCTACTATCAGGACTACGCCCGCCGCATTGCGGAAGAAACGCCTGGCGCCTTCTATATCGACCAGTTCAACAATGAAGCCAACCCTGCCGCCCACGAGCACGGTACCGGCCCGGAAATCTGGCAGCAGACCGGCCACGATGTCGATGCGGTGGTGGTCGGCGTCGGCTCCAGCGGCACCCTCACCGGCCTGAGCCGCTTCTTCAAGCGGGCGGACCCGGCGGTGGAATTCGTGCTGGCGGATCCGGTGGGCTCCATCCTGGCCGATTACGTCGAAACCGGCAGCTATGGCGAAGCCGGCAGCTGGCGGGTGGAAGGCATAGGCGAGGACTTCGTGCCCTCCATCGCCGATTTCAGTTCGGTACGCCAGGCCTTCCGTATCTCCGATGCGGAAAGTATCGATGTCGCCCGCCAGTTGCTGGACATGGAAGGCATTCTGGCCGGCTCGTCCACGGGCACGCTGGTCGCCGCCGCCCTGCGCTATTGCCGGGCGCAGACCACGCCGAAGCGGGTGGTGACCTTTATCTGCGACAGCGGCAATAAATACCTGTCCAAGCAATACAACGACGGCTGGCTGATCGACCAAGGCCTGAAAAGCCTGCCGCGCCAAGGCAACCTCACCGACCTGATCACCCGCCGCCACGACCTCGGCGCCACCATCACCTGCCGCCCCGATGAAACGCTGGCCGATACCTATGCCCGCATGCGTCGCCACGACGTCTCGCAGTTGCCGGTGTTGGAAGGCGATAGCGAAGTGGTTGGCCTGATCGACGAGTGGGATCTCTTGCTGGCCGTGCACGACGAGCCGGAGAACTTCCGCCTGCCGGTGCGCAAGGCCATGAGCACCGTGCTGGAAACCCTGTCGCCGGCCGATTCGACCGAGAAACTGCTGCGTGTCTTCAACGATGGCCACGTCGCCATTGTGGTGGAGCATGGCCGCTTCCTTGGCTTGATCACCCAGTCGGACCTGATCAACCACTGGCGCCAGCGTATCCGCTGATCGCGGCGGGTAGGGGTTAGCCCCCTACCCTGGCCTGGACGCCCGTCCCGTCTTCCCCATTAGGAAAACCCATGTCCCATATCGACACCCTTAGCGTGCACGCCGGCTATACCCCGGACGCCACCGGCGCCGTGATGCCGCCGATCTACACCAGTTCGACCTTCGCCCAAAAGGCACCGGGCGAGCACAGCGGCTACGAGTACGCCCGCAGCGGCAACCCTACTCGTGGCGCTTTCGAAAAAGCACTGGCCGAACTGGAAGGCGGCGTCGCCGGCTTCGCCTTCGCATCCGGCCTGGCGGCGATGTCCACCGTCCTGGAACTGCTCGATGCCGGCAGCGAGATCGTTGCGCTGGATGACCTGTACGGCGGCGCCTGGCGCCTGTTCGAAAAGGTGCGGAGCCGCACCGCCGGACTGAAGACCCGCTACGTCGCACCGGATGATATCGCCGCCCTGCGCGATGCCATCACCCCCGCCACCAAGCTGGTCTGGCTGGAAATCCCCACCAATCCGCTGCTGAAGATCGCCGACCTGGCCACCGTGGTGGAAGCCGCCCATGCGGTGGGCGCCCTGGTGGTGGTGGATGCCACCTTCTCCACGCCCTACCTGCTCAAACCGCTCGACTACGGCGTGGATATCGTGCTGCACTCGGTGACCAAGTATCTGAACGGCCACTCCGATGTGATCGGCGGCGCGGTGATCGTGCGTACGCCAGAACTGGCCGAGCGGCTGGCCTATCTGCAGAACGCGGTGGGCGGGGTGATGGATCCGTTCTCCAGTTTCCTGGCATTGCGCGGCCTGCGTACCCTGCCCTTGCGCATGCAACGCCACAGCAGCAATGGCCTGGCGGTGGCGGAATGGCTGTCGGCACAAGCCGGGGTGGAAAAGATCGCCTACCCGGGCTTGCCAAGCCATCCGCAACACGAATTGGCAAAACGCCAGTTCCCTCGTGGCTTCGGCGGCATCGTCACCATCTGGCTGAAGGCCGATGATGCCGGCGTGCGCCGCTTCCTGGCGGCCCTGAAGGTCTTTACCCTGGCCGAAAGCCTCGGTGGCGTGGAGAGCCTGGTCAACCTGCCCTGGGCCATGACCCACGGTTCCATCCCGGAAGACAACCGGCTGCGGCGCGGCATTACCCCCAATCTGCTCCGTCTATCGGTTGGCGTGGAGCATATCGACGACCTGTTGGCCGACCTGGCCGCGGGCTTGGCCGCACTGTGATCAATACGCCGACGCTCGCCTTCCTGCGCGCCATTCTGCACTCGCCCGGCGAGATCGGCGCGGTGGCCCCGTCTTCGTCACGCCTGGCGAAGGCGATGGCGGCCGCCGCCCAATCGCTGGACCGGGGTGGCCTGGTGATCGAAGCCGGCCCCGGCAGCGGGGCCTTGACCGGCGCGCTGGTCGAAGCGTTCGGCTACGGTCGCTTGCGGGTGGTCGAGCAGTCGAGCGTGTTGTCCAGCGTATTGCAGGCGCGCTATCCCGGCCTCGCCGTAGAAAATGGCCGTATCGAGCAAGCGCTGGACGAATGTGGATTGCAGCCGGACAACAGCCTGCTGATTTCGTCCATCCCGTTCAAGTCGCTGGCGCCGGCGCAGACGCGCCTGCTCAGCCGGCGCTATATCGAGTACGTCCAGGCCGGCGGCCGTGTCCTGCAATTCAGCTATGGCCGCCAGCCACCGTTTTCCACCCTCCCCGGCGAACCCGGCTGGCGCCCCTTGCGAAGGGTCTGGTGGAACCTGCCGCCAGCCCGGCTATGGGTGCTTGCCGCAACGCCTGGCGTCCCCATCTAGTTATTTCCTTCCACACAGCCGCGAGTAAGCCCATGCAAAGACGTTCACTCCTCTCCCTGTTCCTGCTGAGCGCCCTGGCCATCCATGCCTCCGCAGCCGATCTACTCGACACCGTCAAAGCCCGCGGTACGCTGAAAATCGCGGTGGAAGGCACCTATCCCCCGTTCAACTTCAAGAACGAAAAGGGACAGCTGGATGGCTTCGACGTGGAAATCGCCCAAGCGCTGGCCACCAAGCTCAATTTGAAGCCCGAATTCATCACCAGCGAATGGAGCGGCATCCTGGCGGGCCTGCAAACCGGCAAGTTCGATATCATCGTCAACCAGGTATCGGCAACCGATAAGCGGCGCGAAACCTTCGACTTCACCCAGCCGTATACGCTGTCCAGTGCGCAGCTGATCGTGCGCAAGGACGAAAAACGCAGTTTCAAAGGCCTGGCCGACCTCAAGGGCAAGAAACTGGGCGTGGGCCAAGGCAGTAACTACGCCGACCTGGCCCGCGCAGTGGAAGGGGTGGAAGTGAAAACCTACCCGGGCGCACCGGAATACCTGCAGGACCTGGCACTGGGCCGCCTGGACGCCGCCCTGAACGACAGCCTGCTGATTCCCTACCTGGTCAAGCAGACCAAGCTGCCGCTGAAGGGCGGCGCGGCGGTCGGCTCGGTGGAAGGCAGCGCCATCCCCTACCTGAAGGGCAACCCCAAGTTCGGCGCAGCATTGGACAAAGCCTTGGCCGATATCAAGGCCGACGGCAGCTTCAAGCGTATTTCCATCAAGTACTTCGAGCGAGATGTCAGCAAGCCCCTGGGCGCCAAGTAAAATGAAAGATTGCCGATAACGGTGTCTTTCCTCCACCGGCATGGCGCCCGGCGCCATGCCAATTGAAGTCCTCATGACCGACCTACTGCAATTATTGGGCAATGCCCTTCCCATCCTGCTGCATGCCACGGGCTGGACCCTGGTATTCGCCGTGTCGGCCATGCTGGGTGGCATGCTTGTCGCCACCGTGGTCACCTTTCTGCGCCTGCTCGGCCCCAGTTGGCTGAGCCGTCTGCTTGGGCTGTATATCAGTGCATTTCGCGGCACGCCCCTGCTGGTGCAAGTATTTGTGATCTATTACGGCCTGCCCAGCATAGGCATACAGTTCGAACCGCTACCGGCGGGCGTGCTGGCGCTCAGTCTCAATGCCGGCGCCTACTTGGCGGAAAGCCTGCGGGGCGCCATCGCGGGGGTCGCGGTTGGACAATGGCAGGCGGCTGCCAGCCTGGGGCTCAGCCGGCCGCAGGCGCTGCGCTATATCATCGCTCCGCAAGCCTTGCGCCTGGCCCTGCCTAGCCTGGGCAATACCTTGATCAGCCTGATCAAGGATACCTCGCTGGTATCGGTGATCGCCGTGACCGAACTGATGCTGGCGACCAAGGAACTGATCTCCACCAGCTTTCGTCCCCTGCCGCTTTATCTGGCTGCGGCGGCTATCTATTGGCTATTGAGCGTGGCCCTGGAACAGCTGCAGAAAAGGCTGGAAGCCCGGCTGGCCTTGCAGCGTTAATCGCAGACTGCTTCAGCGACATGAACGGCGAAACCTTCGCTCAGAAAGCCATCCAAGGTGGCCTGCGGCAGGCCGCCCGGGGTTTCCAGCACGATGCGGCTGGGGCTCAGATCGAAATGGGCGAGCATGCGGGCAAAGGTGTGGCCGTGCGCACTGCGGACATACTCGAACAAGCGCGGATGGATCGGCAGCACCAGGGGTAGGCTGGCCTCGGCCACGATAAAGTAATTCAAGGCGTGGATCAGCCGGCACAATCTATCGAGCTTGAGCAGGCCATCAGCGCCACTGGTCAGCCGGAACAAGCGCTCGGACGGAAAGGGTTCGCCATCCGGGCCCAAGGCAACCAGCCGCGCGCGGCATAGATTGGCCGAGCCAATCTGCAGCGTGTCGAAGCGGCTGCGCAATTCGCATTTGAAGAAACGGCCGACCACGCCGGACTCGTCCAGCACCAGTGGAAAACCGGCCACCCACTGGGCCGGCAAACTGGCGATGCGCTCGCTGAGCTGTCGCTGCGGTTCAAGTCCCATGGCGGTTCCCAGAAAAAATGCCCGGACAAGCCGGGCGTATTAGCGTCCTAAGAGTGATTCGAATATCGCCGATGCCTATTTGTTCGGCTGCGGCGTCAACCGCAGGTAGGGGCGCAGCGCGCGATAGCCCTTGGGGAAACGGCGTTGGATTTCGGCTTCGTCGGTCAGGCTGGGCACGATCACCACTTCGTCGCCATCCTGCCAATTGGCGGGCGTAGCCACCTTGTGCTCGTCGGTCAGTTGCAGCGAATCGATCACCCGCAGGATTTCATGGAAATTGCGGCCGGTGCTGGCCGGATAGGTCAGGGTCAGCCGGATCTTGCGGTCCGGGTCGATCACGAACACGGTACGCACGGTCAAGTTGGCCAGCGAATTCGGATGGATCATATCGTACAGCCCGGACACCTTGCGGTCGGCGTCGGCCAGGATGGGGAAATTCAGCCTGACGTTCTGGGTTTCTTCGATATCGCCTATCCAGCCCTTGTGCGACGCCAGCGTATCCACGCTGACGGCCAGGGCCTTGACATTGCGCTTGGCGAATTCGTCCTTCAGCTTGGCGGTAAGGCCCAGCTCGGTGGTGCAGACCGGGGTGAAATCGGCCGGATGGGAGAACAGCAGTACCCAGCTGGAACCCGCCCACTTGTGCAGCGAAATCGGGCCTTCGGTGGAGTCCTGGGTGAAATCGGGGGCGATATCGCCAAGTCGTAAGGTCATGGTCATTTCCTTCTTGGTAGGTTGAAAATGTGACGCCGAGCGAATCGCTGCATGCCTGCTAAGCCGGGTAGCAATCCGTCCGCATGGAACTACCAGTAACAAAATCCACTAACGAGTGCCAGCGAGGCTCCCTCGCGGCGGCGAGGGCGGGGGGAGTCGGACTAAACCAAGCGAGGGACAGTTCATTTGCCACTGACCGTTAACACCCGGCTCCGCCGGGTGCTGATTCGTTGATTCAGATTTCTACCTCCGGTTCTCAATGGCCTACTTACCGCTATAGATCTGGTCGAAAACGCCACCATCGACGAAGTGGGTCTTCTGGGCCTTCTGCCAACCGCCAAAAACATCATCGATCTTAAACAGAGTTACCTTGGAAAACTGCCTGGCATATTTGGCAGCTATCGTTGGATCGACTGGGCGGTAATAGTTCTGCGCCGCGATATCTTGTCCCACCGGGGAATACAGGTATTGCAGATAAGCCTCTGCCACCTTGGCGGTGCCATGCTTGGCGGCATTGCGGTCCACCACGGCGATGCTGGGCTCGGCCAGGATGGATATCGAGGGTGTGACAATGTCGAATTTGTCCGGGCCCAGTTCCTTCACCGACAGGTAGGCTTCGTTCTCCCAGGCGATCAGGACATCGCCGATGCCACGTTCCACGAAAGAGACGGTAGCGCCGCGCGCACCCGTGTCGAGCACCTTCACATGCTTGAACAGCTTGCCGACATAGTCGCGCGCACTTGCCTCGCTGCCGCCTGGCTGCTTCAGCGCCCAGCCCCAGGCAGCCAGATAGTTCCAGCGCGCGCCACCCGATGTCTTGGGATTGGGCGTGACGATTTCCACGCCAGGCTTGACCAGGTCGGCCCAGTCCTTGATCTGCTTGGGGTTGCCCTTGCGGACCAGGAAGACAATGGTGGATTGGTAAGGCGCGCTGTTATGCTGCAGCCGCTTCTGCCAATCCGGCGCCAGCAGCTTCGCCTTATCGGCGATCTCGTCCACATCATAGGCCAGTGCCAAGGTCACCACATCGGCTTCCAGGCCATCGATCACCGAACGCGCCTGCTTGCCCGAGCCGCCGTGCGACTGCCGGATGGTGACCGTATCGCCGCTCTTCTTCTGCCAGTACTGGGCGAAGGCCTTGTTGAAGTCCTGGTACAACTCGCGGGTGGGATCGTAGGAGACATTGAGCAGCTTGATATCGGCCGCCACGGCCGACAAGGGCAGCAAGGCTGCGGCTAGCAGGGTAAGCAAGGGCTTGCGATGCATCTGGGTCTCCGTGGATTGATTTTCGACCTTCAGTCTAGCGAGATCACGAAATTACAAAAAGCACTTAATAATTCGTTTTTTATTCAATTACGGAATAACGGAATTTTTTCACCCATTGCGTGTCTGCCCTGTCTGCTCGCAAAATCGCGCCCTCCCGGCTTTCCCGTACCACTTCGATGCAAACGGATATTCGACACCATGTATAAATTCAGCTTCAAGCAAGGCCTCTGCGCCGCCCTGGTCACCACCCTGCTGGCAAGCGGCTGCGCCAGCGACGGCAGCGGCATGACCAAGACCGGCCAGGGCGCCGTGATCGGCGCCTTGGGTGGCGCGGTCCTGGGAGCCGCCATCAACCACGACAATCGCGGCAAGGGCGCCTTGATCGGCGCGGTGGGCGGCGGATTGATCGGCACCGGCGTGGGCGCCTATATGGACAAGCAGGCCCAGGATCTGCAAAAGGTGCTGGCACCCGAAGTGCAGGCCGGCAATATCCGTATCGCCAAGCTGCCGGACAACAGCATCAAGATCATCATGACCGCCGCGACCGCCTTCAATAGCAATGCCAGCGAGATCAAGCCGGGCTTCTTCGGCAGCATGGACAAGATCGCCAAGGTGATGAACACCTATGGCAAGACCTCGATCACCATTCTTGGCCATACCGACAGCCAGGGCAGCGACGACCTGAACCAGGCCCTGTCGGAAAAACGCGCCACGGCGGTAGCGAACTATTTCCGCGGCCGTAATGTCAACAGCGCCCGGCTCGATGCCCAGGGTCACGGCAAGCGCCAGCCGGTGGCCAGCAACGCCACCGAAGCCGGCCGCGCCGAGAATCGCCGCGTGGAACTATATGTAGTCCCTATCGTCGCAGGCTAGTCCTTCGCGCCGTCACGCAGCACAGAAACGCCGGTCACGTACCGGCGTTTGCATTTATAAACATCTCTGACACCTCTGCAATCTTGTCTTCCGAATGCGAGTGCTAAACTTCATTTGGATAAGGCTTCGAGCCAATAAGCGCGCGGTTCCGTGCGGATATAAACCAAGGAGCAGCATGTCCCGCCGTATTGTTGTGTGTCTCGTGGGTGGAGGACTGGCCGCGCTGGTCGCCTGGGCCGCCCTTAAGCCAGCCGGCACGCCGGCTGACAAGGCCGGTGCGGCCAACAAGCCGCAGCTGGTTGGCGTGGTGTTGAGCCAGCACAAGGACGTGCCGGTACGGCTGGAGACCCAGGGGACAGTGGCTGCCTTGAACAGCGTGGAACTGCGGCCGCAGGTCGCCAGCACGGTGCGCGAACTGCATATCCGCGAAGGCCAGGATGTGGCGAAAGGCCAGCGCCTGTTCACCCTGGATGGCCGCAACGACGCCGCCAAGGTTGCCCAGGCCAGCGCCGACCTGGCGCAGGCGCGTGCCCAACTGGCCGATGCCGAACGCAACCTGGCCCGCTCGCGGCAACTGCTGCAACAGCAATTCGTCTCTCCAAGCGCGGTCGATACCGCCCAGTCCACGGTGGACAGCATGCGCGCCGCCGTCGCCGCCAAGCAGGCGGCCGTGGCTTCGGCCCAGGTCGGCCTCAGCTACCAAGCCATCCACGCCCCCTTCGCCGGACGAGCCGGCGCCATCGACGTCCATCCCGGCTCGCTGGTCCAGCCCGGCGCCGCCACGCCCTTGCTGACGCTAACCCAACTGGACCCGATCGCGGTCAGCTTCACCCTGCCCGAACAGGAACTGTCCCGCTTGTTGGCGGCGCAGCAAAGCGGCAAGGTGCCGGCCCTTGCCTTGCTGGAAAAGCAGGAATCCTTGCCTGGCCGGCTCAGCTTTATCGATAGCGCGGTCGATGCCGCCAGCGGCACCATTCGCGTCAAGGCGGAATTCGCCAATCCCGAACACCGGCTCTGGCCGGGCGCATTCGTGCGGATCGCAATCGAGCTGGGCGTGGACAAGAATGCCGTGCTATTGCCGGTGGGCAGCTTGCAGACCGGCCCGGCCGGCCAGTTTGTCTACCTGGTGGAGGCCGACGAGACCGTCAAGGCCCAGCCGATCAAACTGGCCCGCATCGTGACCGAACAGGGCAAGCAGTACGGCATCGTCACGGGCTTGGCGGGTGGCCAGAAGGTGGTGGCGGAAGGCGGCCAGAACCTGCGGCCGGGTGCAAAGGTGATGGAAAGCGCTGGGGCAAGTCGCGGCAAGGCCGCTTCCCACGGCAAATAGTCGCATACCCGCTACCACCTAACGATGCCACTGCATCGGAATCGATCGTCATGCATATATCCGAACTTTGCATTCGCCGCCCGGTAATGACGACCCTGTTGTCGATCTCGGTGGTATTGCTGGGCCTGTTCGCCTACCAGAAGCTGCCTATCGCGGCGCTGCCCTCTTTCGATACGCCAACCATCAATGTATCGGCCAATCTGCCGGGAGCCTCGCCGGAAACCATGGCGGCCTCGGTGGCGACGGTGCTGGAGAAGCAGTTTTCCACCATTGCCGGCCTGAAACTGATCACCTCGACTTCGCGCCAGAGTTCCACCTCCATCACGCTGGAATTCGATGAGGACCGCGATATCGACAAGGCGGCGGTGGATGTGCAAGCCGCCTTGCTGCGGGCCCAGCGTGCCTTGCCGGACGATATGACCGATCTGCCGTCCTATCGCAAGGTCAATCCGGCCGACCAGGCCATTATCCTGCTCAGCCTGACTTCGCCGTCGCTTTCCTTGTCGGAGCTGAACAACTATGCCGACAATCTGATCGCCCCCAGCCTCGCCACCATCAGTGGCGTGGCCCAGGTGAATGTCTATGGCCAGCGCAAATACGCGGTACGCGTCAGTATCGATCCCGACCGTCTGGCGGCCCGCAATTTGACCCTGTCGGATGTCAGCCAGGCCATACGCGCCGCCAACGCCAATAGTCCGGTCGGCGTGCTGGACGGGCAACGGCAGCAGTTGATTATCGAAGCCAATAAGCAGCTGACCGACGCCAATGCCTTTCGCCAGCTGGTGATCGCCCTGCGCGAGGGCCAGCCTGTCCGGCTGGGCGAGCTGGGCCGGGTCGAGGACAGCATCCAGACCCTGACCACCGGCGCCTTCATCAATGGCGAGGTGGGCATTGTCATGGGGGTGCAGCGCCAGCCCGATGCCAATACCGTGGAAGTGGTCGATCGGATCCGCGAGGTCATGCCGCGGCTGGTCAAGCAGATGCCGGCCTCCATCGGCGTACAGTTCCGCAATGACCGCTCCAGTTCCATCCGCGAAGCCATCCACGATGTGAACTTCACCCTGGGACTGACCGTGGTGCTGGTGGTGATGGTGATCTTCCTCTTCCTGCGCCGCGCCACCGCCACGCTGATCCCCACCGTCACCCTGCCGATCTCGCTGATCTCCACCTTCGCGCTGATGGCCTGGCTGGGCAACTCGCTCAACAATATCTCCTTGCTGGGCATCACCCTGGCCGTCGGCCTGGTGGTGGACGACGCCATCGTGGTTTTGGAAAACATCGTCCGCTATATCGAGGAGGGCATGGCGCCGTTCGATGCCGCCATCAAGGGCGCCAAGGAAGTGGCGTTTACCATCCTGTCGATCTCCCTGTCGCTGGTGGCCGTCTTTATCCCCATCTTCTTTATGCCCGGCGTCATCGGCAAGCTGTTCCACGAATTCGCCGTGGTAGTCAGCCTGGCGATCGTGATTTCCGGCATTGCTTCGCTGACCTTGATCCCGCTGCTGTGCGCCCGCCTGCTCAAGCACGAAGCGCATAATGCGCCGGCCGGACTGATCAGCCGGCTGTTCGAGCGGTTTTTCGAGCGCATGATCAACGGCTATCAGCGCTCGCTCGATAGCGCTCTGCGCCATCGCGCCGTGGTGCTGGGTGTCGCGCTGCTCACTTTCGTGCTGACGGCGGTGTTTTTCTACACCATACCCAAGGGCTTTTTTCCGGAAGAGGATATCGGCCAGATCACGGTCGGCACCGAGGGCGCCCTGGATGTGGCCTTTCCGACCATGCTGGGACTGCAGCAACAGGTCGAGGCCAAGCTGCGCCAAAGCCCGCACGTGGACCAGCTGGTGTCGGTCATCGGTGGCGGCATGAACAGCAATAATTCCGGCCGTTTCTTCCTGACGCTGAAACCGAAGGGCCAACGCCCGCCCATGAAACAAGTGGTGGAAGACCTGCGCAAATCGGTCGCCGGCATCACCGGGGTACGGGTGTTCTTCAATCCCGACCAGAACCTGCGCATAGGCGGCCGCCCCAGCAACAGTAAATACCAGTACACCTTGCAAAGCGTGCAATCCGGCGAACTCTACGAATGGGCGGAGAAATTGCAGAAGGCCCTGCAGAACGATCCGCTGCTACGCGATGTCAGTACCGATGCGCAACGCCGGGGCCTGCAAGCCACCCTGCAGATAGACCGGGAAAAGGCCGCGCGGCTGGGCGTGGATATGGCGACCCTGCGCGATACCCTCTACGCCGCGTTCGGCGATCGCCAGGTCGCGACCATCTATACCCCTAGCGACGACTACCCCGTCATGATGCGGCTGGACGATGCCTTCCGCAGCGACGAAAGCGCGTTTGCCAGGATACGGATACGGGCCGCCGGCGGTGAACTGGTACCGCTCAGCAGTTTTGCCACCGTCAAACGCACGATCGGCCCACCTCGGTCAATCACCAGGGCCAATTGCAGGCGGTCACCCTGTCGTTCAACCTGCCGCCGGGCGTCACCCTGGGCGAGGCATTGAAACGGGTCGATGCCGTCAAGCAGGAGCTGGGCGTACCGCAAACCATCCTCACCAGCCTGGGTGGGGACGCGGCCACCTTCCAGTCCAGCCAAGCTAGCCAAATGGCGCTTATCCTGCTGGCGCTGGTGGTTATCTATGTTCTGCTGGGTGTGCTGTACGAGAGTTTTATCCACCCCATCACCATCCTGGCCGGCTTGCCGTCGGCAGCGGTGGGCGCCTTGCTCACCTTGCGGCTGTTCGACCTGGAACTGACCTTGATCGCGGTGATCGGAATTCTGATGCTGATCGGCATCGTCAAGAAGAATGCCATCATGATGATCGACTTCGCGGTGGAGGCCCGCCACCAGGGTGAAAGCAACGCGCTCAACGCCATCCGCCAAGCCTGCCTGCTACGCTTCCGACCCATCATGATGACCACCCTGGCCGCCATGATGGGTGCGCTGCCCATCGCACTCGGCCTGGGCGCCGGCGCAGAACTGCGCCAGCCATTGGGCCTCGCGGTGGTCGGCGGGCTGATCTTCTCGCAACTGATCACGCTCTACATCACGCCGGTACTGTATGTCTTCTTCGATGGCCTGCAGGAGCGGGCGAGGCGGCGTTGGCGCCAGGCAGCGCCCGCTCGTTGATGGCGCTGCCGGAGAAAGGCAGCGTTATTTCATACCATTGATGATCGCCCGGCACATTTCGGTCAGCATGATCTGCAGCTGACTGATCATGGCGATCAGGTTGTTGAAAAGCTGAACGATTTTCTGGATAAGCAGATTGTCCTGGGCATTCTGGTCGGTACCTTGTTGGCCAATGGCGTCCGCAGCCGCTTTGAGCTGCTCGTAGTGGCCCCGGTCCGCAAATTTTTCCTTTTCACCTTTCTCTTTAACCCAAAGAAAAAATTCCATCTTCTCACCATCCGGCAATGGCGTACCCTGTGCTCGATTATGAATTCTGTTCCATTTGTCGAGAGTAGCGGGAGAGTCCGGTCCTATATTACGTTCCTCCATCCATCGGTCGATGCCTTTGCCATCGATAGGAATACTCAAGCGCCTGAATTCGTCGATGATCTTTTGGTCAAGCTTTATCGTGGAACCGGGATCTTTCCCTTGAAAATCGGAAATGACGGACTGGACCTTTGCGGCCAGTGCGGTACATTGGCGCGCATAGTCCGCCCGCTTCTTCATTTCCTGGAACTTGGCATCGGCGCGTTCGGCGGCAATACGCACCAGCCCCGCCAATATATCAAGCGCGTCCGATATGACATTGTTGCCGAGGATAGGCGGCGTCCCCAGGAATCCCGTGTCTGCAGTCGCCGGCTCGGCAAGGACGTTCACGGGCGGCATGGTAAGAACTTCGGGCATATGAGTAGCTCCTGTTTCAATTGCCTGGAATAAGTTATGCAGGGAATATTTTCGATAGCCTGCTCTTCAAAACCATTCGCAGGTCGGTTGGATTTTTTGGGCACTACATGCACAAAGCTGCAAATCGCACCCCAATGCAAAGCAAGCCTTGCACAGTGCCCATTGTAAGAAGTAGTCGCTCACCCGCCTTTTCACCACACGGCAAAACTATCGCTTTTGGAAACATGAACATGCTGGGATACGGCGCGCAGCTACGCTCATAAGCCATGAAAAAGCCGGCGCCAAAAAGGCGCCGGCTTTTTCATGGGCGGCGGCAACCCGTACCGGGCCGCCGTCCTGCCGGTTGGCTTACCAGTTGAACTTCAGGGTGTATTTGCCATTGGTCGACCCCGTGCCGCCGGAGTAGTACATCACCTTCACATAGCGGACGGCCGAAGCGCCGCTGCTATTGCCGGACGATGCGGTATCGACCTTGCCGGCGCCCAGTTCGCTCTTGGCGAGCTGGGTGCTGCTGGCGTTATATATATAGAGGTCGTAGTCGGCGGTGCTGCTGCCTGGCGTCATGGTGGCCGTCAGCGTCTTGCCTGCCGGCAGGGTCACCTTGAACCAGTCGGCATCGCTGCTGCTGCCCATATTGGCGTTCAGCGTAACCGGTGCGGCAACCGTGTTGGCCGTGGCCAGCGTATTGTTCGATTCGGTTTCGCTATTGCCCGGAATGTCGCCTATGGCTGCCTTGACGGCGGCGAAGGCATCCAGCATGCCGGTGCCGCAACCGCTGCACGATGCAACGAAGGGGCGGGCCGAGGACTTCAGCAGGCTTTCGACCTGATCGGGCGTCAGCGAAGGCTTGGCCGCGATCATCAGCGCCGCAACGGCCGCCACATGCGGCGTGGCCATCGAGGTGCCCTGGAAGAAGGCGTAGTTGTCCGCGCCGGGCGCCGAGGTACCGGCATTCAGGGTGGACAGGATGCCGTTCGGATCGGTAGCGCTATTCATCGCGCCACCGGGCCGGACAGATCGACGACGGTGCCGAAGTTGGAGTAATACGCACGTGCGCCGGTCTTGCCGTATGCCGCCACGGTCACCACGCCGGCGCAATTGGCCGGATTGGAGTTCCTGGCATCCTGCGATTCGTTGCCGGCCGCCACCACCACTACGGTCCCGCGCGCGCGGGCTGCATTGATGGCGTTTTGCGAGGTAGCGTCACACGCACCCGGGCCGCCCAGCGACATATTGATCACGCGGGCAGGATTGGGGTTGGCCGGCAGGCCAGCCACCGAACCACCGGACGCCCAGATCATGCCGTCGGCGATATCGGAGGTATAGCCGCCGCACTTGCCCAGCACCCGGACCGGCAGCACCTTGGCGTTGTAGGCAAGGCCCGCCACGCCGATGCCGTTATGGGTCACCGCCGCAATCGTGCCGGCCACATGGGTGCCGTGCCAGCTGGAGTCGCTGGCTTCTTCGCCTACGCCGCACTCCTCGGCGACCACGGCATCGCCGGTATCGCGCGCATCGCTGTCGCGGCCATTGCCGTCGTTGCCGGTTTCGGCATCGTTGATCATGTCGTAGCCGCCGACGATATTGGCGGCCAGGTCGACGTGCGGACGATAGCCGGTATCCAGCACCGCCACCACCACGCCGCTACCGGTCGACAGATCCCAGGCCGCCGGGGCATTCACACCGGCCACGCTGTTCTGCAGGTCCCACTGGTCGCTCCAGCGCGCATCGTTCGGATTGGCCGCCATGATGCGCAGGATGCGGTCCGGCTCGGCGTATTCGATGCTGGTGTCGCCCTTGGCCATTTCAGCGGCCATGCTGGCCACTTGGCCGACCGGCATGCGCTTGTCCAGCTTCCACACCTGGGTGCCCATGCCGCCATGGCGCAGGAAGCGGGCGTTGCCGCCGAAACGGCCGACCGCGCTCTGGATACGCGATTGCCGTTCGGCCGCCACGGTCGCCTTGGCCGTTGCGCCACTGGCGCTGGCGGCCTGCAGCGAGGTCACGCCGCTGTCACGATACTTCACAATAATCCGGTCGGTGCTCTGTCCCTTGGGTGCCACTGCCACCTGTGCCGCCACGGCCGATCCGGCCAGCAGGCCAAGGGCAACCGCTACACCGCTTTTCCTGAAAAGCGGTGCCCATGCTGTGCTTCTTTTCATCTACTTAGCTCCGTTTGTATTGCTACTTCGCGCCGGGGCTCCGCCGGCGCTGGGATGTAAACCACCGTCCGTCTACCGCTGGTGCGGTGACAGTCGTGGAGCCTGGGGGGTGTCGGGGAACGACCGTGCGTTAAACAGGCACGGTGTAGTCGGCGGCGGAGCCGGATAAAGCGAGGCCGGCGGGAGAAAAATCCCGGACCGGTAAAGGCGCTTGAGCGCGAGCAAACCAGAACATGCCAAACCCTCCGTGGCAGGCGCGCACCCATGGCGCGGCCTCGCCGAGACGAAAACGGCTGGCCGGGCGCGTGGCCCGGCGGCGTGTATTCAGAAACTGGAAATGCGTTGGGAAGCTGAACCCGGCGGATGGATATCCACACACAGGGCGACCGGTCTGTATGCCGATTCGAAGTGGAGGCAATCTATCCACATCGAGTTGTCATAACAATATTTTTGTCATCTTTGTTGACAACTCGCAACAACAGGAGACGTAAAAAAGCCACCTGAATGCATCGGAAACGAGCATACAGGCGGCTCCACCCATTCCGCATAAATTGGTATTTTTACAATGGAATCAACCAGATCAGAACAGCGCGCTTCATTGCGGAGGCGCAAAATCAAGGTGGTGGTTTTTTTGTCATTCTGAAATGGATGCCAAAGCAGGAGGCCGTGCGGATTTTCCGACCCTACCAGTCCTACCAGTTTACTTTCAAGACCCCTTCCGGCAGGCGCACGTGACAGGCCAAGCGGGGCAGATCCGGGTGATCGGGCAGGCTGGCGGCCTGTCGTTGCGACTCATCGAGCAAGTCCAGCCGGGCGAGGACGTTGCGCTCCTTGCCCGTCATCACCACCTGCCGCTCGGCGTCCTCTTCCAAGGGCTGCAAGCGGACCACGCAGGCTCCGCAGGTTCCCTGTCCGCAACGCCAGTAAAGCGGTAAGCGCCCTTCGCGCGACAGTTCGCGAACGGCATCGATCAGCAGACTGCCGTCATCGGCATGGACTTCCAATGCGGCGCGCATACCGCCGCCTTGCAGGACAAGCAGGGTCATTTCCGGACTCCGGACAGGCGGGAAAGCCAGGCGGGCCCGGCAACTTCCGAACCCCGCGTAAACGCTGATGGCGCCTGTGTTACATTAGTTTTAATACGATCTATTCCATGCCCCATTATGAAGCCTTTGCTCCCCTCGCTCTTGCTTGGCCTTGCCACCCTTTTTTGCCATGCCGCGCTAGTGGACGATATGGACAGCGCCCGTGAGGCCGCCCGCACCGGCAAGCTGGAAAGACTGGCCGACATCACCCTCCGTACCGACGGTACCGCGCTGGAAATGTACCCGCGCTATTGGCTGCTGTCGGTACAGCTCGAACAGCTTTCCGAGACCGAAATCCTGGCCTTCCTGGAACGCTACAAGGGTAGCCTGCTGGCGGATCGCCTGCGTGGCGAATGGCTGAAGATCCTGGCCAAACGCGGTAGTTGGGCGCAGTTCGAACGCGAATGGCCCAAATTGATCCAATGGGAAGTCGGCAGCGAGCTGCACTGCGACCGCCTGCAACTGGCCCAGGTCCAACGCGACCAGGCCATGTTGGCGCAGGAAGGCAAACCGCTGTGGTTCAAGCCTCGCGCCATGCCGGAAGCCTGCGCGCCGGTATTCGACGCACTGTTCGCGACCGGCCAGCTGGACAACGAAGCGGTCTGGATGCGCATTCGCCTGGCGCTGGAAGCCAACAATGCCGAATTCGCCATCCAGTTGCTGCCGCGGCTGGCCAATCCGGCCGGCATCGACGCGAAGAAAACCCGCGCCGTATTGGGCAAGCCGGAAAAAGCCATGAGCGGCCTGACCTTGCTCAGCCGCGGGGGACGGACCCTGGCCTTGTATGCCATCGATCGCGCCGGCCGCGATGAGCCGGACCGTGGCCACGCCCTGCTGGACAAGGTGCTGGATCGATTGCCGGAAGGCGACCGGCGCCATGCCTGGAGCCGGCTGGGCTACCACGCCGCTCGCCGCCTGGATGCCCGTGCCTTGACCTGGTATGGCAAGGGCGAAGCGCTGACCCGCCTCGATGAGGAAGGCCGCGCCTGGTACGTACGCGCCGGCTTGCGCGCGGGCGACTGGCAGGCCGTCGCCAACGGTATCGACGCCATGCCGGACGGAGAGAAAAGCATCGCCGCCTGGCGCTATTGGCGCGCCCGCGCCTACCAGCACGCCGGCCAGCCGGCGGAGGCCAATAAGCGCTATGCCGAGTTGTCCACCGAGCACCACTACTACGGCTTGCTGGCCCGCGAGGAAATGGGCACGGTGATCGATACCTCGCAAGGCCGCTACAAGCCGAACAATGACGAACTGCAAGCCATTCGCCTGCTACCCAATATCGAACGCGCCCTGGCGCTCAACACCATGAATTGGCGCACCGAGGCCCTGCGCGAGTGGAACTGGGCCATGCGCGGCCTGAGCGACCGGCAATTGCTGGCCGCCGCCGAGGTGGCGCGGCAAAGCCGCTGGTACGACCGCGCCATCTATTCGGCGGAGCGCACGCGTGAATTGCATGACTTCAGCCTGCGCTTCCTGGCCCCCTACCGCGATGTCACCCAGGTCTATGCGCGCGATCTCGGCTTGGACGAGGCCTGGATGTATGGGTTGATACGGCAGGAAAGCCGCTTTGTCACCGTCGCACGCTCCAGCGTGGGCGCCCAGGGCCTGATGCAGCTGATGCCGGCCACCGCCCGCTGGGTGGCCAAAAGGATGGGGGTCAGCTACTCCCCGAGCGCCGTGAACGAAATCGGCACCAATGTGCAACTGGGGACCTATTATCTCAAGTACGTGCTGGACAGCCTGGGCAACCAGCCGGTACTGGCCAGCGCGGCCTACAACGCCGGCCCGGGCCGGGCGCGCAACTGGCGGGCGGACCGGCCGCTGGAAGGCGCGATCTATGCCGAAAACATCCCCTTCAGCGAAACCCGCGATTACGTAAAGAAGGTCATGGCCAACGCCGTCTACTACGCCCAGGCTTTCGGCAAGGGCGAAACCTCGCTCAAGCGCCGCATGGGCGTGGTGCCGGCCAAGGGCGGCAGCGAAGCGGACGTCGACACCGCGCCGCCCGCCCAAGGCGGCGGCGACGCGGTCCAGGCCGAGCAGCCATAAGCCGCTTTATCCACTACGGCGCCGGGAGCCACTACCCTGGCGCCGGCATGCAACACCCCTAGAGAGACAACCATGCGACTTGTCATCGGTAACAAAGCCTACTCCTCCTGGTCCTTGCGCCCCTGGTTGCTGCTCCGGCAATTCGACATTCCATTCGAAGAGATTCTGATCCCGCTGTACCAAGCCGACAGCGGCACGGCCCTGCTGAAGTACGCGCCGACCGGCAAGGTGCCCAGCCTGCACGACGGCGCCGTCAATGTCTGGGAGTCCCTGGCTATCTGCGAATACCTGGCCGAATTGCATCCGGACAAGCCCCTGTGGCCGACCGACCGCGCCCAACGCGCCGAAGCGCGCGCTATCGGCCGAAATGCATGCCGGCTTCAGCGCCCTGCGCCAGCATTACCCCTTCAACGCCCGCCGTGTCCTGCCGGCCGCTCCGCGCCCGCCCGAAGTGGAACGCGATATCACCCGCTTCTCCGCCCTGGTGGAAAGCCTACGGGTCCGCTTCGCCGCCCGCGGCCCCTTCCTGATGGGTGAATTCAGCATCCTCGACGCGATGTACGCGCCGGTCGCCGGCCGTTGCCGGACCTATTCCATCGCCCTGCCCAGCCGCAGCCAGGCCTGGGTGGACCATATCCTGGCACTGCCGGCCATGGTCGAATGGTATGCGGCGGCGGCGGAAGAGCCATGGATACTGCCCGCCAGCGAACCCCAGGGTGCGGCTGACGACACCTCCGGCGCGACCGCGTAGCCAGCCGGACGTTCACCCCCAGCTACGCATATCGTCGATGCCGGGCGTGCCGGGCGGCTTGTCGCCGCTGTCCGCCACGTCCGCCTCGAATAGATCCTCCAGCTCGCGCATCGCGTCGCGCGAGGTCTGTATCAGCGCGGTTTCGTCGTGGTGCACGGCGTATTGGCGTACCAGCAGCGCCTCGTCGTGCTGGCGAAAGGTCGCCAGCGTGGCGGCGCTGACCGCCGCCGAGATACCCAAGCCCTGCAACACCTCGCCGGACATCTCCAGGCTGGCGGCGAAGGTCTCGCGGGTCACCGCCTCCACGCCCAGATCGCGCAACCGGTAGTAATGGAAACGATTGCGGGCGCGGGCATAGATCTTCAGGTGCGGGAAATGCTGGCGCACGGTCGCGGCGGTCTTCAAGGAGGCCTCCACGTCGTCGATGGCCAGCACAAAGAGCTTGGCCCGCTCCGCCCCCGCCGCGCGCAACAGATCCAGCCGCGATGCATCGCCATAATGGATGCGGTTGCCGAAGCGGCGGACGAAATCCACCTGTTCGAAACTGGACTCCAGCACGGTGGCGGAAATCTTGCGCGTGCGCAGCACCCGCGCCACGATCTGGCCGAAACGGCCAAAACCGGCAATGATGACGCTGTGATCTTCCGCATCGATCTGATCGAATTCGCGCGGCGCATCGCCTTCCAGCCGAGGGGCCACCCAGCGCTCATGCACGCCCACCAGCAAGGGCGTCAGCGCCATCGACAGGGTGACGACCATGGCCAGCAGATCGGCGGTCCGTTCATCCATCAATTGCTGGCCCACGGCCAGCGTCAGCAAGACAAAGGCAAACTCGCCGCCCTGTGCCAGGTAGACGGCGAACCGCCGCGCCGCCCGTCCATCCATGCCCGCCAGCTTGCCGATCAGATGCAGCACCAGCGCCTTTACCGCCATCAGCCCCAATGCCAGCCCCAGCAGCAGGAATGGCCGCTCCAGCAAGAGACCCAGGTTGGCGGCCATGCCCACCGCGACGAAGAACAAGCCCAGCAGCACACCCTTGAAAGGCTCGATATTCGCTTCCAGTTCGTGCCGGTATTCGGAATCGGCAAGCAAGACCCCCGCCAGGAAGGCGCCCAGCGACATGCTCAAGCCAGCGGCTTCCAGGCCCCAGGCCGTCGCCATCACGATCAGCAGCGTGGCCATCACGAAGAGTTCGTGGCTGTTGGCCCGCGCCACCCGGCGCAAGACCGCCCGCAGCACGTAGCGCCCGCCCAGCGCCACGCCCAGGACCGCGGCAAGCGACACCCAGGCCGAGGGACGGCTGGCTGCCGCGGCAGCGGGCGACAGCAGCGGCAGAATGGCCAGCAGGGGGATCACCGCCAGATCCTGGAACAACAGCACGGCGAAGCCATCACGCCCGTGCCGGCTGGTCAGTTGGTGCTTTTCCGCCAACATCTGCAGCACAAAGGCGGTGGAGGAAAGCGACAGCGCCAAGCCGGCCACCATCGCCGCCAAGGGCGGCAAGCCCAGCAGCCAGGCCGCCCCGCCCAGCAGCAGGCTGGTCAGCAATACCTGCGCCCCGCCCAGGCCGAACACGGCGCGGCGCAGCACCCACAGGCGCGAGGGCTGCAATTCCAGGCCGATGATAAACAGCAGCAGCACCACGCCAAACTCGGTGGTATGCAGAATGGCTTCCGGCTGGTCGATCAGGCGCAAGCCCCAGGGGCCGATCGCGACACCGGCCGCCAGATAGCCCAACACCGAGGCAAGGCCGAAGCGCTTGAGCAGGGGCACGGCCACCACGGCGGAGGCGAGCAGGACGACCCCTTGAGAAAGTAGAGACATGGTAGATCCGAAAATTGATGTCGCACGCCGACAAGCCTTCGGCGCGGCCCTGACACTGTAGCAGTCCAGGCCTGCCGGCGAAAAAAAACCCCGCTGCAGCGGCCGCTGCGGCGGGGTTTTTCAGCAGCGGACGTCGAATTAGACGTTCACGGCATCCTTCAACGCCTTCAGTGCGCTGAAGGCAGGCGACTTGCGTGCGGCGATCTGAATGGCTTCACCCGTCTTCGGGTTACGGCCGGTCTTGGCAGCCTTGGCCTTGACAGTGAACTTGCCCACGCCTGGCAGCAGGGCTTCGTCGCCCTTGGCCAGCGCGTCGCGCAGGGCATCGCCCAGCGCATCGACAAAAGCTTCGGTCACGGTCTTCGGTTGTTGGGTGCGCTCGGCCAGCGCGTCGATCAGCTCTTTTTTGGTCCGCATAGGAATCTCTCAGAAAGGACGTCTTGGGAAAGCCCGGTCGGGCTTGGTGCGCATCGAAACACGCTTTGCCATTAAAGGCAAATGCACCGGGCCTCGATGATCAGCGCGAACCCTACCCTATAGCGGCGCAGCAATTCAACACCTAAAGTGCATCCAGCCCCCGAAAATGCCGCTTCGCTGGACATTTGTTTCCCTCTTCGACCGGCCGCCAAGCCGCGTCCCTATTGGCTTTCAGGCCTGCCCGGCCGGCTTTTGGTAAAATTCTATGCTATCTGGATAACAACGCCTGAAAATGGTGTCTCCAGCGCCCGCCACACGGCCCCACACGGCTTGCGCCTGACGGAGGAAGCGGCGAGGGCCCACGACCGGGCTCTCGGAACGCGTGGCGATCCAGTCAGTACACCAGGACTGCCCAGCCGGTTTACCCGCCGGAGGCGAGCCCGGTTGAAGTGATGTGAGTGATTTAACTTGCGTCCGAAACCCTGCCCGACCAGGGCGTACGGCTAATTGACCCTATGGATCGATCGGCATAGAATATTTTACTCCACCCATTTAAAACATCATGTTGGCTTGAATGATATTTCTTGACTTTAACTTGCGGAAAAATCAATTGGTGAATTTTTTATGTGCTGTTGCTAATTAAAAAGGGAGTCATCCATTATGGAAATGATCAGCCCACGCGTGGACATTGCCTTCAAGAAGCTCTTCGGAGTGGAAGAAAACAAAGATTTACTGATTTCCCTGGTGAATGCCATCGTAGACGAAGCGGATCAGATCACCGACGTCACGCTTCTTAATCCGTATAATAGCAGCAACTTCTGGAGGGATAAAATCTCCATCCTCGATCTCAAGGCAAAGGGCAACAATGGGCAACTGCTTAATATTGAAATCCAGGTCAATGACGTAGCGGATTACGATAAACGTGCGCTTTACTATTGGGCAAAGCTATATACGGACCAGCTCGGGGAAGGCGCTGGCTATGACAGGCTGGCCAAGGCGATTGGCATTCATATACTTAACTTCAACTCCATTCCGGGCGTGGAGGGATACCACAATGTTTTCCGCATCCGGAAGGACGATGGCAAGCTGCATTACTTTCAAGACCTGGAATTGCATACCATCGAATTGAAGAAATTTACTTCGGATGCCGAGGAAGGGATTGCCGATATTGTCGCCAAGATCAAGGAGCCGCTCGATCGATGGGTGGCATTCCTGACTCGGCATGATTTAATGAACAAAGATCACCTTCCATCCAGCTTGAACAGTCCAGCGATCAGGAGAGCCCTGAATGTTCTGGAGTATATGAGTTTCGGAAAAGATGAAAGGGAAGCTTATGAAGGGCGCCTCAAATGGCTAAGAACGGAAGCCGGTGCGCTTAAGAAACATGGAACGGAAAAATTCGAGGAAGGAAAGCTGGAGGGAAAACTGGAAGGGAAAATCGAGGTTGCCAAAGCGCTACTGAAAGAGCACATGGCAATGCAAGCCATTGTCAACGTTACCGGATTGCCTTTGCAACAAATCGAAGCCATTGGACTGGAACGATGAATAAACGGGGCTTCTGAAAAGCCGGTACGATGAAAAAATAGGGAATGGGTGCCGCATGGTTTTCCAAGGCCGTGCAACTTGGCCAACCGCGCGGACGCCCTCTGCCGTAGGACATCGAGTTCTCGCCGCCGTACTAGTCCGCGAACACCATCTGATCTCGTCCGGCACCCTTGGCGCGGTACATGGCCTGATCCGCGCGCAGCAGCATGGCATGGCCGTTTTCGTCGGCCTTCAGCTCCGCCACACCGGTCGAGAAGCGGATTTCGATGTGCTGGTTCTGATAAAAGTAGGGCGTTTTGGCATTGACCTGGCGCAAGCGGTCGATCACGAAACGGGCGCCGTTCAAATCGGTTTCCGGCAATAACACCAGAAATTCCTCGCCGCCGTAGCGCACCAGGATGTCGCTTTCCCGCAGCACCGCTTTGGCGATACTGCTGAAGTGCATCAGCACTTTGTCGCCGACCAGGTGGCCATGGCGGTCATTGACCCGCTTGAACTCGTCGAGATCGAGGATGGCGACGGTCAGCGCATAGGCCGCCCGCCGTACCCGCTTCACCTCCCGTGCCAGCAAATGCTCCAGCCCTTGCCGGTTCAACGCGCCGGTCAACGGATCCTGTTCCAGCGTCTTGCGATTGAGGGCCAGATCGGTCTGGATCTTATCCATCGCCTGCTTCAGTTCCTGCAGATCGCGATGCGAACTGGAGACCGTCTGCCGCACGCTGCCGGTCGATTCGATCAGCTCGCCCAGCACCGCCTGCAGCTGCTCCGGATCGTTGCTGCTGCGCAGTGTATCGAGCGACTTGTCCATCACCGCACCGCCGCGCGACAAGTCTTCCAGCAGCAGTCCGGAGGCTTCGTTCATACCGTCCAGCACATCGGACACCCTGAACAATACCTGGTAGGCACTCTTCAATTCCTCGCTGCTCTTGTCGGTAGGCGACTTGATGGCGGCGATAGCGTTGTAGAATTTCGTATAATTTTCCGGCGTTGGCGGCAAACCCAGTTCGGCAAGGCGCTTGAGCGCCACCCTGGCGATATCCGACGGCGTCAGGGTATGAGATGGTGAAGGCGTCGCCGTGCGTTCGTTCATTGTCATCCACCACTGAGGAGCGCTGCAAAAGTACGGACTGAATATTCGGTTCACTGCCACCAGTGGGCCGGTTCAGCTGTATTCCCAGTTACCCGCGCTGCCGCCGCCCATGCGGCGCAGCAGATCAATCCGCAACCGGACTTCCTGTATGCACCTCCATATTCTAGGCATTTGCGGCACCTTCATGGGCGGTATCGCCCAGCTTGCCCGTGCCTCCGGCCACACGGTCACAGGCTGCGATGCCAACGTCTATCCGCCGATGAGCAGCCAGCTCGAGGCGGCCGGCATACAGCTCATTGAAGGTTACTCGCCCGAACAGATCAAACTCAACGCCGATATTTACGTCGTCGGTAACGTGGTGACGCGCGGTAACCCGTTGATGGAAGCCATCCTGGATGCCGGCCTGCCGTATGTGTCCGGCCCGCAGTGGCTGGCCGAACAAGTACTGCGCGACCCGGCCTTCCCGAAATGGGTGCTGGCCGTCGCGGGCACCCACGGCAAGACCACCACCTCCTCGATGCTGACCTGGATACTGGAATACGCCGGCCTGGCGCCTGGTTTCCTGATCGGCGGCGTACCCGAAAATTTCGGTATTTCCGCCCGCCTGCCAGGTGAACCGCGCCAGGAAAAAGGCGGCCGCTCCCCCTTCTTCGTCATCGAGGCCGACGAGTACGACACGGCCTTCTTCGACAAACGCTCCAAGTTCGTGCATTACCGGCCCCGCACCGCGGTACTGAACAACCTGGAATTCGATCATGCCGACATCTTCGCCGACCTGGCCGCCATCGAAACCCAGTTCCACCATCTGGTGCGCACCGTTCCGGCACAGGGACTGCTGATCGCCAATGGCCGCGAAGCCAGCTTGGCCCGCGTGCTGCATCGAGGCTGCTGGTCCCGGCTGGAGCGCTTCGGCGGGGTGGACGGACAATCCGGCTGGTGTATGGGCACGTCCTACCCGGACGGTTGCGACGTGCTGCTGGATGGGCAGCTGCAAGGCCGGCTGCAATGGTCGCTGCTGGGCGAACATAACCAGCTCAACGCGCTGGCCGCGCTCGCCGCCGCCCGCCATGTCGGTGTCAGCCCGGCCGTCGGCCTGGCCGCATTGACGGCGTTCCGCAATGTAAAGCGGCGGATGGAAATACGGGGTGTCCGCAACGGCATCACGGTCTACGATGACTTTGCCCACCATCCCACGGCCATCGCCACCACCCTGGCCGGCCTGCGCACCAAGGTCGGCAACACGCGTATCCTGGCGGTACTGGAACCGCGTTCCAATACCATGAAGTTGGGCACCATCAAGGACGCCCTGCCGGGCAGCCTGGCGAGCGCCGATCTGGTCTTCTGCTACGGCGCGGACCTGGGCTGGAACCCGGCCGAGGTATTGGCGCCGCTGGGCGAGCGGGCACGGTGCTACAACGAACTGGCCGGTCTGGTCGGCGCGGTCGCTGCGGCGGCCAGGCCTGGCGACCAGATCGTCGTGATGAGCAATGGCGGGTTTGGCGGGGTACATCAAAAGTTGTTGGATGCCATAGCGGGGTGAACCATGCAGGACAATGGCGCGCTGGTACAGAAGCTGCTGCAGTCGGTACGCTTATTCAGCGGCTTCAGCCCGGAAGAGGCACGCCAGTTCCTGGCGGCCTGCCGGGTGGAGCAGCATCCAGCCGGCAAGCGGCTGCTGAACGAAGGGGAAGATGGCAGCGAGATGTATGTGCTGCTGTCCGGCAATGTGACGGTCAGGCGCTTCGGGGGCGTGTCCGAGTACGAACTGACGCGGCTAGGCCCGGGCGAGACCTTCGGCGAGTTGGCCTTGATCGACTTCGGCTGGCGTTCCGCCAGTGTGGAAGCCGTGGGATACGTGCGGGTACTGGTATTCGCACGCGACAGCTTGAGCCGCGTGCCGGCGCTGGAAGCCAAGCTCTACCGTAACCTGGCCATCATGTTGGCCAGCCGCCTGCGCGAGACCGACGCACGGCTGACCGATATGGCGGAACAAAGCGCGGAAATGGCTGCGTTCGCGAAACTGGCTACCCAAACGCAGCAAATATTCGTGGGCTGACGCCTACCTCGCCAGGCGCCAAGCCAACCGCGCCGCCACCTTGGCGGTAATGCCGTCCCGATCGAAGCTCGGGTTCAGCTCGGCGATATCGGCCAGCATCAGCTTGCCGCTTGCCTTGGCGGCATCGATCAGTGCCTCCACCACCGGCAGCGCCACGCCATAGGCGGCCGGCGCCGATACGCCCGGCGCGACGGCGGCCGGCAGCACGTCGAGGCAGACGGTCAGATATAGCCAGTCCACTTCGTCGACAAAGAAGGCCAGCGCGTCGAGCAGGGATTCCAGATTCTCGCTGCCGCAGGCTTCGTCGCCATGCCATTGCACCCCCAGCTCGCGCGCCCGATGGAACAGGGCAGCGGTATTGGCCGGTTCCGAAATACCAAAAACCAGGTAATTGAACGAAGTCTGGTTTTTGGCGCAGGCCTCCGCGATCTGCCGGAATGGCGTACCCGAGCTACCCCGTTCGCCGGCACGCAGATCGAAGTGCGCGTCCAGATTGATGATGCCGATACGCGGCGGCCGTTGCCCTTGCAGCTCGGCAAACCGGGCCAGGCCCAGAAAGCTGCCGTAAGCCACTTCGTGTCCGCCCCCCAGCACCAGCGGGAAATGCCCCTCGGCCAACAGATGGGCAACCTGCCGACCCAACTCCGCCTGGGCGGCTTCCAATTGGTCATCCACGCAATGCACATCGCCGGCATCGTAGACATGGCCATCATGGTGCCAGGCCAGATTGGCCAGGGCACGCCGAATCGCAACCGGCCCCTCCTTGGCGCCGGGGCGGCCATGGTTGCGCTGGACACCGGCATCGCTGGCGAAGCCCAGCAGCGCAACGCCTGCCGGCGCACCCTCGTGCAGGGCCTGCAACCGTTCGTGCCAACGCCGCGCAAGGGCGCCTTCCTCACTATCGAGGCGACCTTGCCAGAGCGTCATATCGGCGGGTTTATGCATGATTTTCCTTGGTACGGACCTGGGCCGGCAGCCTAAGCCCGAATTGATTGTTTAAACTTGCCGGCCATCGTGCCAACGGGCAATCAGCGGCTCGCCGCCCAGCCAGTAGCAAAGCTCGGCCGGCCGGGCGATGCGCCATAGCGCCAGATCGGCGCGCAGGCCGACCGCCAAGCGGCCGACATCGCTGCGGCCCAGCGCCGTGGCGGCATGGCGGGTCATGCCCGCCAGCGCTTCGCTGGGCGTCAGGCGGAATTGGGTACAAGCCATGTTCAAGGCCAATAGCGGGCTGGAACAAGGCGCCGTACCGGGATTGCAGTCGGTGGATACCGCCATGGCCACGCCCGCCGCCCGCAGCGCCGCGATAGGCGGCAGACGGGTTTCGCGCAGGCAGTAGTAGGCCAGCGGCAGCAGGGTGGCCACCGTGCCGGCGGCCGCCATGGCGGCTACACCGGCCTCGTCCAGCCATTCCAGGTGATCGGCGGAAAGGCCGCCATGGCGGGCGGTCAACGCCGCACCGCCCTGGTCCGACAACTGTTCGGCATGCAATTTGACCGGGAGACCCAAGGCCCGGGCCGCCAGGAACAGCCGCTCCACCTGGGCGGGACTGAAGCCGATATTTTCGCAGAAGGCATCCACCGCATCGACCAGGCCCTCGGCCGCCAGTTCGTGCAACCAATGGATACAGGCGTCGATATAGTCATCCGGCCGCCCCTGGAACTCGGCGGGCAAGGCGTGGGCCGCCAGATAGCTGGTGTGGACATTGACGCCGCGCTGGCTGGCCAGCGCCCTGGCCACCCGCAGCATCTTGCGCTCCGACGCGAAATCCAGGCCGTAGCCGGATTTGATCTCCACCGTGGTCAAGCCCTCGCGCAGCATGCCATCCAGGCGGACCAGGGCGGAAGCCAGCAGGGCCGCCTCGTCGGCTTGGCGGGTGGCGGCCATGGTGGAACGTATCCCGCCGCCCGCGCGGGCAATCTCTTCATAGCTGGCGCCGTTGAGGCGCAGTTCGAATTCATGCGAACGGTCACCACCGAATACCAGGTGGGTGTGGCAGTCGATCAGGCCGGGGGTCAGCCAGCCGCCTTGGCCATCCACCACCTCGACATCCGCCAGGCGCAGACCGGCCACCTCGGCCGGCATATCCACCGCACGCCCCAGCCAGGCGATGCGGCCCTCATGGATCAACAGCGCCGCGCCGGGGATTTCGGCATAGCCAGTTGGCTCCGAGAGGGTAGCGAGATGTAGATTGCGCAGTAGTTGCGGGGAAGCGGACATAGGTATCGGATGCAATGAAGGGATAGGGATAGGCCTCAAGGCCTTTCAGTGGAGAAGGTATTGCACTGGCCGGGATTGCCGCCGGTCATGCCGCGCTGGAACCACTGCATGCGCTGGGTGGCGCTGCCGTGGGTAAAGCTGTCCGGCACCACCTCGTGGCCGGCCCGTTGTTGCAGACTGTCGTCGCCCACGGCGCGTGCCGCATTCAAGGCTGTCTCGGCATCGCCCGGGTCAAGCAGATTGCGTTGCGCAGCATAGAAACCCCACACGCCGGCGTAGCAATCGGCTTGCAGTTCCAAACGTACCGACACCCTGTTGGCTGCCGTGCCGCCCAGCCGGCTCATCTGTTGATGGGCCTTTTCCAACGCTCCGGTCAGATGCTGGATATGGTGGCCTACCTCGTGGGCGATAACATAGGCGCGGGCAAAATCACCCTGTGCGCCCAACTGCTTCTGCAAATGATCGAGGAAAGCCAGATCGATAAAGAGTTTCTGCTCGCCGGCGCAGTAGAACGGCCCGACCGCCGAGCTGGCCGTACCGCAGGCGGTCTGTACCCGGTCGCGGAACAGCACCAACTTGGGCGGTGCATACACCCTGCCCTGGCGCTGGAACAGTTCGCCCCAGACATCCTCGGTCACCGCCAGCGCCTTGGCGACGAAACGGGCTTGCTGGTCGTTGACCGGAACCGGCTTGGCCGGCCTCGCCGCGACTTGCTGCGACTGCACCACTTGGCCGCCGCCGGACACCAGTTGCATGGCCTGGTTGAAATCCAGGCCAAAGAACCAGCTGACGGCGGCGGCCAGCAGGACACCGGCGATGCCCAGCCCGCCCAGGCCGACACCGCCTTCGCCGCGCCTATCCTCGACATTGCTGCTTTCGCGTACGTCGTCCAGTCGCATGAGGGGGATATCCTATCGTGATAAAAAGCAGGGAGCGCGTAGCACACGCTCCCGGCGGATTATCCCAGCATAGGCAGTTTCAGACCCTTTTCACGTGCACAGGCTTGCGCATCCTCGTAGCCGGCATCGGCATGCCGCATCACGCCGGTAGCCGGATCGTTCCATAGCACCCGCTCGATACGCTTGTCGGCCGCCTCGCTGCCGTCGCAGACGATTACCACGCCGGCATGCTGGCTGTAACCCATGCCCACTCCGCCGCCATGGTGCAGCGACACCCAGGTCGCACCGCCGGCGGTATTCAGCAGGGCATTGAGCAGCGGCCAATCGGATACCGCATCGCTACCGTCCTTCATGGCTTCCGTCTCACGGTTCGGGGAAGCCACCGAACCGGAATCGAGATGATCGCGGCCGATCACCACCGGCGCCTTCAGCTCGCCGTTCCGGACCATCTCGTTGAACGCCAGCCCCAAGCGGTGGCGGTCGCCCAAGCCCACCCAGCAGATCCGCGCCGGCAGGCCCTGGAAGGCGATGCGCTCACGCGCCATATCCAGCCAGTTGTGCAGGTGCGCATCGTCGGGAATCAGCTCCTTGACCTTGGCATCGGTCTTGTAGATATCTTCCGGATCACCCGACAAGGCAACCCAGCGGAATGGGCCGATGCCCTTGCAGAACAGCGGCCGCACATAGGCCGGCACAAAACCGGGGAAGTCGAAGGCATTGGCCACGCCCATATCCTTGGCCATCTGGCGGATATTGTTGCCGTAATCCAGAGTCGCGGCGCCACGCGATTGCAGCGTCAGCATGGCCTCCACCTGGCGGGCCATGCTTTGCTTGGCCGGCAGGACGATGCTGTCCGGTTGCTGCCGTTGCGCCTCGCGCCAGCGCGCCATGCTCCAGCCTTGCGGCAGGTAGCCGTTGATCGGGTCGTGCGCACTGGTCTGGTCGGTGACCACATCGGGCGTGATACCGCGCGCGACCAATTCGGCAAAGACATCGGCGGCATTGCCCAGCAGGCCCACCGAAGTCGCGCGACCTTCGGCCTTGGCCGTGTCGAGCATGGCCAAGGCCTCATCCAGGCTGGCAGCCTTGCGGTCCAGATAGCGGGTCTTGAGGCGGAAATCGATGCGGCTCTCGTCGCACTCCACCGCCAGCATGCTGAAGCCGGCCATGGTCGCGGCCAGCGGCTGGGCACCGCCCATGCCGCCCAGGCCACCGGTCAAGATCCAGCGCCCGGCGGGCTTGCCGCCGAAATGCTGGTCGGCCACGGCGAAGAAGGTCTCGTAAGTGCCTTGCACGATGCCTTGCGAGCCGATGTAGATCCACGAGCCGGCCGTCATCTGGCCGTACATCATCAGGCCTTTGCGATCGAGTTCATTGAAATGCTCCCAATTGCCCCAGGCCGGCACCAGATTGGAATTGGCCAGCAATACCCGCGGCGCATCCGCATGGGTACGGAACACGCCTACCGGCTTGCCCGACTGGATCAGCAGGGTTTCGTCGTCGGACAGGGTCTTCAGACTGGCCAGGATCTGGTCGTAGCAAGCCCAGTCGCGCGCGGCGCGGCCGATGCCGCCGTACACCACCAGCGATGTGGGGTGCTCCGCCACTTCGGCATCCAGATTGTTCTGGATCATGCGGAAGGCTGCCTCGGTGAGCCAGCTCTTGCAACTGAGTTCATTGCCGCGCGGAGCGCGGATAACGCGGGTCGGATCAATGCGTGGGTCGCTCATGGCGCGGAAAACTCCTGTGTCGATATGCTTGAAAATTTTTGCCGGCGTGCTCAAGCAGGCTCAAAAATAGCCACTGAACTGATAACGTCCGGCCGGGTGATAGAGATTGGCCACGCTGGCGACCACCCCATTCGAAAAAGTCCGCCTATGCAGCACCAGGCAAGGTTCGTCCTGCTTCATTTCCAGCCTCGCCTTGCAGGACCGGTCGGGCCGACGCGCCTCGATGCGGTATTCCACCCGCGAAAGCGGCGCGCTGCCGGTCAGGTACTCGTTCGGCGTGATTCGGCTGTAATCCTGCCGCAGGTAGTCGGGCGCCAGGCCTGGATTGACCCAACGCTCTTCCAGCTGGATGGGCAAGCCGTTCTCGCGGTGCAGGATCAGCGAGTGGTATAGCGTGCTGCCCGCTTCCACCGCCATCTCGGCGGCGAGCGCGGCATCGGCCTTGACCGACTGCAACTTGAGCAGTTCGGCGGCATGGTCATGGCCGCGCGCACGGATTTCCTCGGCGATGCTGCGGATCTCGACCAGCGTGCTCTGGTATTTGGTGGCGGCCACGAAGGTCCCCGCACCCTGGCTACGGGTCAGCACGCCCTCGGCGGCCAGCTCGCGTACCGCCCGGTTGACCGTCATGCGCGCCACCCCGAAGCGCTTCACCAGTTCGTTCTCGCTTGGCACCTGCTCGCCCGCGCGCCAGGCACCGGCCTGGATCTCGCCGAGGATATAGTCCTTGATGAGCTGGTAGGCGGGCGGATTTTGCATGGCGACGGTTCAGGCCTGCGAATCGAAGCGATGCGGCGCCAGCTTGGCGAACACACCGCGCTTGACCATATCGGCCACGGCTTCGATATCCGGCGCGAAATAGCGATCCAGATCGTAATGCGGCACCTGCTTGCGGATCAGGCCCATGACCGGCAACAAGCGCGGCGAAGTCTGGTGGGGTGCGCGCAGATCCACGCCCTGGGCAGCAGCCAGCAACTCGATGGCCAGGATATGGCCGACGTTCTCGGCGATATCGCCCAGCTTGCGGGCAGCGAAGGTCGCCATCGAAACATGGTCTTCCTGGTTGGCCGAGGTCGGCAAGGAATCGACCGAGGCAGGATGGGCCAGGGTCTTGTTCTCGCTGGCCAGCGCCGCCGCCGTCACATGGGCGATCATGAAACCGGAGTTCACCCCGCCGTCGCGTACCAGGAAGGGCGGCAGGCCGGAGAGGGTACTGTCGATCAGCAGGGCGATGCGGCGTTCGGCCAGCGCGCCGATCTCGGACAGCGCAATGGCCAGGTTGTCGGCGGCGAAGGCCACCGGCTCGGCATGGAAATTACCGCCCGACAGCACTTCATTGGTATCCGGAAAGACCAGCGGGTTGTCCGATACCGCATCGGCCTCGCGCAACAGCACCACTCCCGCATGGCGGATCTGGTCCAGGCAGGCGCCCATCACCTGCGGCTGGCAGCGTAGGCTGTACGGGTCCTGCACCTTGTCGCAATCCTTGTGGCTGGCATTGATGCCGGAACCGTCCAGCAGCTGCCGATAGGCGGCGGCGGCCTCGATCTGGCCGGGATGGCCGCGCAAGTCGTGGATGCGGCGGTCGAAGGGGACCACGGAGCCGGCGGCGGCGTCCACGCTGAGGCTGCCGGCCACCAGGGCGGTTTGGTACAGCTCTTCGATGGCGAACAGATTGACGATGGCAATGGCGGTGGAAGCCTGCGTGCCGTTCAACAGCGCCAGGCCTTCCTTCGCCCCCAGGGTCATCGGCTGCAAGCCAGCCAGGGCCAGGCCGTCGGTGGCCGGCATGCGCTCACCCTTGACGATCACCTCGCCCACGCCCAGCAGCACAGCCGCCATATGGGCCAAGGGCGCCAGATCGCCGGAAGCGCCGACCGAGCCCTTGCTGGGAATACGCGGCAACACATCGGCGTTCAGCAGGGTCAACAGTGCCTGGATCACTTCCAGGCGGATGCCGGAAAACCCCCGCGCCATGCTGGAGATTTTCAGGGTCAACAGCAGGCGCACCATGGGCGCGTCCAAGGCGGCGCCCACGCCCACTGCATGCGACAACACCAGATTTTTTTGCAGCAGTTCCAACTGATCGTTGGGGATATGCGTGGAAGCCAGCCGGCCGAAACCGGTATTGATGCCGTAAGCCGGCGCACCCTTGGCGACAATGGCCGCCACGGCGCGGCTACCGGCCTCGATGCCGGGAATGGCGGCCGGATCCAGGGTGATGGTCACGCCACCGGCCATGATCTGGCGCAGCTGGGCGAAGGTGAGTTTGCCGGGGGTAAGGGTAAGGGCGTGCATGGGCGATCTCGTCAGATGGGCTCGAATGGCGCCGAGATTACTCGCACGGATTTGTATAGACAAGTTGCATTGCAACAAATCGTTGGAAAAAGGTACGCGGGGCATTTACGGGCGCACTTGATACGACCTCTTCCGACCCATTTGCCGGATATATGGTCGTCTATGCTTGGCAGGTTCTTTCCAGCGCATACTGTCCCGCTTTTGCGAAGCAAGCTTTTCGGGGTGAACCCGCCCTTCCAGCCTGCGGACACAACATGAACTGCGGCGAAGCGGAGCAGGTGGCGAATGAGTTCGTCCGCGCTGAGTTGCAGCCCTTGCGGGAGCGTATGCCAGAGGAGAATGCGTGAGCGGGTAATCGAATTTATGCCATTCACACCGCAAGCTGCGCAGCGGACGCCGTTCGGCAAACAAACGGCCGGACCGTTTAGCGAGCACCGTGCGTGTGGCGATGCTGACCGAACGGTCCGGCGCTTACATGATCGAGCAAGATTTCTTTTCCGGTTCTGGGAAGGCCAGGGGATACAGTGCGCCGTCTATGATGTCTTCCGTGTCCAAAGGTGAATCCTCGTGAACATCTGCGGCCCGCAATTGCGCCTCCGACATGAATCGCAGCATAAGCCTGCCGATAATTCGCGAATGATTTTGAGTGTCTTTGGGAGTGTAGGTCTTGTCTTCCAATAAACTCCCCCTTGGATTTTCGAACATATCTTTATTGCACACGCCATCATAATCAAATTGCGCTTGCCACAGCTTCCAGAATCCTTCCTTGCCAATTTGACGGCCAAAATGGATCAATACTCTATCCAGCTCGGTAATTTTAAGCTGGCTTTCGTATTTTTGCTTGCTTAGGTGGTAATAGTCAAAGTGTTTATGCGTGTACATCAGCTCGCCACGTATTTTAATATCCGCCCTTGCTAGTAGTGCTTTAGGCCGCGTAAAAGAAAATAGCAGCACATCCTTCTGGCAAATAAGTGCCAAGAGTAAGGGGGAGCAAGCATTGTAGGACGCTTCGTCAAACAGGCCCAGCCGCACAAGGACATTGCCTAAGTGCTGGCCGGGCAATTTCTTCGGCAGTACACTCTTAAGCAACTCCTTAAATAACCCCCTTTGCGTCTTGGACTTGCCGACGCGCCTAGCTTGGTCAAAATAATCCTCAAACACCTGCTTCGAACCTTGAAAATATTCGCGCAACACCGCACTCCACCATTTCTCTAGTGCCTGGTCTCTTGCCCGACCTCGTTCCGACTCCTGTAGCGCAATGCGCCCCAATAAAATATTTTCAGCTTCGTTTGTTTGGTATTTTTGATCGAGCTTAAAAAAATCGAGTGATGCACGATAGCTTGATACAGATACCGACGACATATTGCATTCTCCATGATTAAAAGGCAGGAGCGGGAACGCTTTCCAACGTCGGCTTCTGCCATAGTGCCCGGCCACCATTGCCAAGGAGGAAATTTTCAATTCGGCTTGCCACTTCCTCTTGCTGATTGCCTTCGGCGATAAGTCTTTTCAAGGCACGCACATCTTGTCGTGACATGCCGGCCAACAATAGTGCGCGCGTGGCGGTCTTTCTGCGCACGCGCAATCCAGCTGCTGACAGGTTTTGACCTGGATTGGCCGCCAGCCGGCTAGTCGCAAACGCTTGTTTGGCGGCTGTGATTTCTTGCCGTGTCGCGTTGACGTTCTTGACGATCATCTCGGCCCGGCCGCCGCTCAAGTGGTCCATCAGTAGTACGACTGCCATCTGCCCGTTTTTCGATGATTTTTCATAGGAGGCTTCCAAAACACAGACGGAGTTACCGGAAACCGCCCCGAGCTGCGCCTTATGCTTTTTCAATAGTTTTTCAGTTTCACGCTTCTGCTTGCGCGCGTCCCAGCTTCGGTAACCCGCGTAACCCAGCCATACCCCGCCTAGCGCGGCGCCACCGGCCGACAGCACGCCCAATCCAATTGGACTGGCAACGCCGGTTGCCGTCAAGATCACGCCAATGCCGGATATCACCGCACCGACGATCCCATAGGCAATGCGAAATTTGGCGCGTGTTCTGAGCGTCTTTTGTGACTTTCGTTCTTCTTTGTGGTTCTCATGGACGCACCGAAAAATTCCACCATATATTTCTTGAATATTCGATAGTTCCGCCGCTGGACAATTACTTATGGTATTTTCATACTTATCATTATTTTCGTCTTTTTTATCGCATAGCATCGAAAATGAGAGCAGCGCCTGCTTTGACCGAGCGCAATAATCAAAACAATTCGTTACCCTCTTGCAAAATTCACTAGCCACCTGCCGCGCGTGCTTCGCATCGCGATAGTCAGCCACGCCCTGGCCGATTTGAAATGCGCCACTCACCACGCCTATCGCCGATGACACCATGCCGGCGGCGTGTGTGGAAACGTGAATGACCGCGCTGCCAGCAGTGGAATCGGCTATGGTTTTAACGATACCCGCCACACCGATGCCAATGTTGGCCAGCTGTAAAACGCCATCACGTAAAAATGCGATGGCGTTGGATAAACGGCCGACCTTGAGTTCCTTATGTTCGATTTCGGCGTCGCGATAGGCGAAGTAGCCCATGGCGCCTTTGGCTTGCTCGCTGGGCCCGGTCTTGGCAATGGGTTCACGATTGGCCACAGGATCCTTTGGCCGGTGCTTGCCCAATAGCGATTCAGCCGCCGAGGTGGCGATTTCCTCTTCACGGACGGGTATGTCGTGCAGAACGCCAGGCGCAGCTTCACCTTCAATCACTGCGCGCCGATGGGGGCGTGGAGTTGACGCGGCTTCGAACGCCTTGGCTTGCTCGCGGTGCTTGTCTTTCAGCCCCACGGCACGCTTCAGGTCGCCAAGGTAGACCGCGGTGTCGTATAGGCTTTCGGCTGCTTCGATCATGCCAAGCAAGCAACTGGCCGCTCCCACTCCGCTTCCGGCTACCTCGACAACGGGCTTCACATAGTCGGCAATGGCCTTGTGGACCGCAAGCACCCCGCTACAGATCGTGGTAAACGACCAACTGCCAAACAGGCCAGTGTTGAGCGTATGGCGGGCGGTGCTGCTTGCGGCGGACTTGGCGGATTTTTCCGCTTTCGGTTCTGGTGCGTTGGTTTTAGCCGAGCCGAGTGCTCTGGCCGCCGAGGAAAGTAGAGAGATGAGCAAGGCCATCTATTGGCTCCTTCGGCAAACGAAGCCAAGACAAAATGCTTGGCTTGTTCCGCCGACCCTACGGAACCGGGATGCGCCTTCGCATCCAGAAAATGGGAGGAATTTTCTGTATTTCGTTCGATTCTTTGCCGTAGGAGATCATGCTTCTTGTCGCAACCACATGCGGGCCGCCAATATCCTCTCCCGCCCCACTCTCAAGGCTTACCCACCACCGGCTCCGTCAGCTTGTCCCGCAACGCCTTGGTATCGACCCGATAATCCGGCGTGGCCAACGGCCCGGTGATGGAGATGGGCACCTTCACCCCTTTGAGCGCATCCAGCTCGGGTATGCCGCTACCGCCGGTCACCGTCGCATGCAGCAGGTAATCGACCACGCCACGGCCAATATCGACCTTGCCGCCCCCGTCCAGCTTGAGGAAGGGCGCCCGTATCTGCAGATCGCGGCTTTCGGCTATGCCATCCTTCAGCACGAAGCGGGCGCTGAGATCGGAAAAACGGGTGCGCCGGCCGGTATCGGCCGGGATGATGCTGCCGGTCAACTTGGCCAGATTGCTGCGCAGGCCACGGAGCACGTCACCCACGTCCAGCCCGGCAATGGCGCCGCGCGTCAGCATCAGATCCACCCGCCCGGCCACGCCGCTACGCAGCGCGGCGATACTGTTGGCGGGGGCGCTGATATCGATATTCAGATTGCCGCGGCCGGTCACCCGGTCGATGCCGAAGATATCCGACATCAAGGCGGCCACTTCCATGCCGGACAGCAATTGCGTCAGCTGCACCTTGGGCGATTTGCCCCCTTCCAGCAATACGCGGCCCTTCAGCTTGCCGCCGTAGATATCCGCCTGCAAGGGCTCCAGCAATAGCTGGCGGCGCGCCGTCTCGACGTGGGTGCTTAGATTGAACACCCGGAATCGGCCGATATCCAGCTCGCCCAGCTTGATATCGCCACGGGCAACCAGGCCGTCCAGCCAGGCAAGCGAGAAGTTTTGCGCCGGGTCCAGCAAAGGCTCCTTCTCGCCGTCCGGCAGATAGGGGGTCAGGTCGAGCTTGGCCAAGTCCAGGCCAAATGCGTAGCGGGGACTGACAAAATCCTCCAGCGAGACCTGGGCCATCATCGGCGATCCATCCAACTTGCCCCGGCTATGCCAGTCGAATCGCTCGCGCGCCAGATCCAGCGCCGCGTTCCCGGCTAGTTGCAGCTTGATCGCGCCGCGCGGCAAGGCCTTATGCCGATAGGTGCCGGTCAGCTTGAAGCCATCCAGACCCACCGTGCGCCAGCCCTCGATGCGCAAGGGGCTTTCCATGTCCAGGACGGCATTCTGGGCCGCGTCCAGCAATTGCAGACGTAAACGCGCCGCGTTGGCGACCAGGCTGCCGGCGGTACCCGCCGCCAGCCCATCCACTTTCAGTTGGCCGGCGATTTCGCGCTTGCTGCTCTTGATGGCGAATTCCGCCTCTACCCTGCCGGTCGCCAAACCACCTTCGCCGCCACGAAGCTGTGGTGTCTTCAGGCTGGCCTGCCAGCGCTGAGCCCCCCTTTGCACAGCGGCACGCGCGGTGGCGCTGGCCAGGCTGACCCGCCACGGCAGCGCTGCGGCGCTCAAATCGCCGGCCAACTCGAAGCGGCCATCCCGCCACTCGGGGGTTTCTGCCTTGATGGCCAGGCGAAAGTCCTTCAGGCGTGCGCTAAGACCCTGCCTATCCACCTTCAAGCCACTCTCCACCAACAAGCCGCCACCCCAGTCCGGCGCCGCCAGCTGTCCCTGTATGCGCACCGCCCCCTCGTCGCCCTCCGGGTCCAGCGCATGCAGATCGATATTGCGGAAGCGAATGGTCTGGTCATTGCCATTGCGCCAATTCATGGCGGCCGACACCAGGTCGATGCGCTCGGGCCGCCAACTGATGCGGCCCTGCCTGGGCCGCCGGACCAGCAGGTCGTCGCAGTTGAGCCGGCCGTCCGCCAGGCCATAGACATTCATGGCCAGCCCTTCGATGCGGGCATCCACCACTTCGGCCCGGCCTTGCAACAAGCCGCTCCAGCCAAGCGAGAAGCGGGCACTGTCGAAACGGCTGAATAGTGAACGGCCATCCGGCTCGCTGATGGTCAGGCCTTCCAGGGTCACGCCGGGACGCGGCAGCAGGGCAAGATGGAAACCTTCGATTTCCACCTTGCGACCCAGCGACTCGCTGGCATCCTGCGCCAGGCGCTGGCCCAGCGAGGCGAAATTGAACAGCGGCAGGATCACCACCAGGGCCAGCACCAAGGCCAGGCCATATAGGCAATAACGTAAGCGGGGAGGAATTTGATACAGAGGCATGGGCGCGATTATTCCAGCCTGTCGACCAAATGTGGAATCTTTGGGACGCCAAGCATGCTACCGACAGGGATCTTTCCCGTAAGATCACCTCCCCGTTGCCCGGAGCATCCCTATGAGTACCAGCACACCCGCCCATTTGACCGATATCAAGGTTCGCGGCTATCACCTTGATTTATATGGACACGTGAACAACGCCCGCTACCTGGAGTTCCTCGAAGAGGCGCGCTGGGGCTTTACCGAGGAGTACGGTTCGCTGGCGTATTTCAGCGAAGCCGGCCTGGCCTTCGTGATCGTCAATATCAATATCGATTATCGCCGTCCGGCGATGATGGGCGAACATCTGAGCATCGCCACCGCCATGAGCAAGATCGGCAGCCGCAGTGCGGTCATCCACCAAGTCGTGTATCTGAAGGGTACCGACACCAAGGTAGCAGAAGCCGATGTCACCTTTGTGATCTTCGACGCCGGCAAGGGCGGCGCCATTCCGTTCGAAGGCGAACTGCGCGCGCAGTTCGAACGCCTGCCGCACTGGCCGGCGTAGCGGATACCACGCTCACGCTATACACGGTAGCGCGACACCGTAACCTGCATCTGGGTGGCCAGCTGCTGCAACTGGTTGGCCGCCTCCGCCGTATCGCCGGCCGCACCGCTGGTCTGTTCCGACATATGCGCGATCCGCTCGACCTGCTGGGCGATATTGGTACTGGCCGCGCTCTGCTCGCGAATGGCGTGGCTGATATCTTCCACCATCTCCAACACCTGGCTGGAACCGGCGCGTATCTGCTGGATGGCTCCACCGGCCTGGTTCGCCTTCTGCACCCCGGAGTCCACCCGGCTCACCACCTCTCGCATACGTGCGACGGCAGCATCCGCACCCTGCTGGATGGTCGCGATCAAGGTGCCGATTTCCTGGGTGGACACCGAGGTACGTTCGGCCAGCTTGCGCACTTCATCGGCCACCACCGCGAACCCTCGCCCCTGCTCACCGGCACGGGCCGCTTCGATTGCGGCGTTCAAGGCCAGTAGATTGGTCTGATCGGCAACATCCTTGATCACGCTGACCACCGCACCGATACTGGCGCTCTCGCGCGCCAGCAGATCGATCTGGGCGGAAGCCTCGGCCACCCGCTCGGCGATGCCGTTGATCTCGCCCACGGTCGCCTTGATCACCACCTCGCCGTCGGTCGCGATATCGCCCGAATGCCGCGAAACCGTCGTCGCCTCGCCAGCCCGGTCGGCAACGTGGTTGATGCTGACCGTCACCTGCTCGACCGTCGCGGCCATATTGGCTGCCGACTCGCTGCCCGAAGCGGAATTCTGCGACATCTGCTGCGCGGCCTTGGCCATTTCGTGGGCCTGGGCGGCCACCCCGTCCACGCCAGCGGCGATATCGCGGAAACTGCTCTGCAGGGTATCGAGCAGGCGATTGAAGGCCAATACGGTCTTGCCGACTTCGTCGTGGCTGCTGATGGGTACCCGCTGGGTAAAATCCAGATCGCTGCCTATCCGCTCCACCGTCTGCTTCATGATCGCCAGGGGCTTGGTAATCGCCCGGTAGATCAACCAGCCAAATACGCTGAGCAGCGTGATACCGATGACATTGACGACCATAAAGGTGGTCAAGGCCTGCCGGTAGACCCGCTCGGCATCGGCCGCGCTGCCTTCCTGGCGCTTGAGGTTGTAGGACGAGGTCTTCTGGATGGCGGCCTGCACCACCTGTTCGGCCGGCAATACCTTGCCATACAGCGCCGCCACCGCCTGATCGTTCTTGCCCTGGTTCGAACTGTCCAAGGCCTCCTTATACCCTGCCGAATAGCTATCGAAAGCAATTTTCAGGGCGGCATAATTGGCTTTGTCGGTATCGTCCGTCACCAGGTTGGCATAGCCATCCACCGCCTTCCTGGCATTGCTAACCGCCTCATCCACCTTCTGGTTGAAGGCCTTCTTCAGATCGACGTCCTGCTCCATGATGTGCGCAAGCAGCATGGCGCGCTGCTCCCGGTAGGCAATGGCGATATCGCTGGTAGCCTGCACGCTGGGCATACTGATTTCGGTAAGGGATTTGACCTGGTCGTTGAGGGCACGGAAGGCGCTGATGCCGATAATGCCTACGATCAGCTGCGCAACCAGGGCCAGCACCAACATCAGCACAAGACGCTTGCCTATGGACATGTCGGATTCCTCTCCAAGTGGACGTCGTACCGCGGCGAGGCGGCCGGTCCGTCACACTATAGATGCCGCAATCGCGGCATGCCGACTGGCGATGCGCAGGCTAGCGAATCACGCCGCCACCCAAGCAAACCGCCCCGTCGTACAGCACCGCCGACTGCCCCGGCGTCAACGCCCATTGTGGATCGTCGAAGCGCAGCTCGGCCACGCCGTCGCGCACCTCCAGCAATTCACAAGCGGCATCGGTCTGGCGATAACGGGTCTTGGCCGTATAGCGCCCTGCCCGGGGCGCCTGGTCGGCCACCCAGCTGAGCTGGTCGGCGCTGAGCGAGGATTTCAGCAACAGCGGGTGATCGTGGCCTTGCACCACGATCAACTCGTTATTGGCCATATCCTTGCCGGCCACATACCAGGGCTCGCCCGGCCCGCCGATATTGAGCCCCTGCCGCTGCCCCAGGGTGTGATACATCAGGCCGGCATGTTCACCCACCCGCTTACCTTCCGGCGTGCGCATGGCGCCGGGTGTCTTGGGCAGATAGCGGTTGAGGAATTCGCGGAAGGGACGCTCGCCGATAAAGCAGATCCCGGTCGAATCCTTTTTGGCGTGGTTGGGCAGCTTGATTTCGGCGGCAATGCGGCGCACCTCGGTCTTGCGTACCGCAGCCAGGGGGAATACCGCACGCGACACCTGGTACTGGCTCAGGCGATAGAGGAAATAGCTCTGGTCCTTGGTTTCGTCGGCGCCGCGCAGCAAGCGCGTCAGGCCGTCCGGTCCGACATCGGTACCCGCGTAGTGACCGGTGGCGATCTTGTCGGCGCCCAAGCTGATGGCGTAGTCGAGAAAGGCTTTGAACTTGATCTCGGCATTGCACAGCACATCGGGATTCGGCGTGCGGCCAGCCTGGTATTCCGCCAGGAAATAGGCAAAGACCCTATCCTTGTATTCCTTGGCGAAGTTCACCAGTTCGATATCGATGCCCAGCAGATCGGCCACGGCGATGGCATCGCGCGCGTCTTCCTTGATCGAGCAGAAGGCATCGTCGTTGTCGTCCTCCCAGTTCTGCATAAACACGCCGACCACGTCGTGACCCTGCTCGCGCAGCAACCAGGCGGTAACCGAGGAATCGACGCCGCCGGACAAGCCGACAACGATGCGGGAAGTGGAGGACTCAGTCATGGTGGGCAATCAGCTCAAGCGGGAAACGGCGGCCGGCGCGAAAGTCGTCGATGCATTGCAGTACCAGTGGGCTGCGATGCCGCTCGCGGCACGCCAGGATCTGCGCATAGTCCAGCCAGACCGCCCGCACGATGCCCTCGTCCAGCGCCGCCTCGACTTCGCCCACCCGCCGTTCGGCCAGGCATGTACGATTGACCACGTCGCAAACACGCTCTGGCGCCGTACCGGGCGACAACTGTGCGGCATAGGCGAAGCGCAGATAAGTCGTCTCGCCGCCAGGCAGCGGCGACCACTGGTAGATACCCACCAAGGCCGTGGGCACCACATCGAATCCGGTCTCTTCCCGCGCTTCACGCACGCAGGCGGCCAGCAAGGACTCGCCATGGTCCATATGGCCAGCCGGCTGATTGAAGCGCCGCCCTTCGGCGGTTTCTTCCTCTACCAGCAGAAAGCGGCCGGCGTGCTCGACGACAGCGGCCACCGTGGCATGGGGTTTCCAGATAGAAGCGGACACGGGATAGACAATCAGGCGGAAAAGCCTGCCATTTTAGGCTTTTACCGAAGTTAAGGCTACGCGCTGCCGCCTAGAGGAGCGCTAACGAGCGTCGGGTGCGTGGTTGTTAGCGCTTCAGCGCTTACAACCACGGCCTCCCCCTTGCGGGGACGAGGCTCCCTCGCGGCGGCGAGGGCGGGGCCGCCCGGGTAAGGGGGAGTTGGACTCAATCAAGCGAGGGGCGGCTCAGAATGCTACGGAACGTTAACCCCCGGCTGTGCGGAGTCGTTGCCCCGCAGGGGCTTACTACTCCGGCCTCCTCCTTGCGGGGGCCGCCGGGGGCTGAATTGACGCTTCAGTCCTCACTGATGGTCGAGCCTCTCCATGAAAAAAGGCGACTTGCGTCGCCTTTTCTTGAAGCTGGAGAAAGAGTCGAATTACGACTTCTTTTCTTCCTTCTTCTCTTCCTTCTTGGCTTCTGCCTTCACTTCAGCCTTTTTTTCTTCTTTCTTGGCTTCAGCCTTCTTCTCTTCCTTCTTTTCTACCTTCTTCTCTTCGGCCTTCTTCTCAACCTTGGCAGCCGGAGCAGGAGCGGCGGCAGCGGCAGGAGCAGCGGCGGCAGCAGGAGCAGCAGCGGTGGCTTCAGCAGCGAAAGCAGCGGTGGCGAACAGGCCGGCGATCAGGGCAGCGATGAATTTCATGGTGTTTCCTTAAGTCTGAAAAGGTAAGTAGTTTGTTCGACGCCTAGGCGCGTCGCAGGCATTAACGCACTGGCCAGGAGAGCGGTTGACACGGCATGCGGTTTTTTTTCGGTCAGGTGCCACCATAAAATATCCTTGCCCCCCATCGGTCCCACCGGCCGGCCTGCCGTAACGGCCGATAGTGGGTCAGCGCCGCAACACATTCTCGACCGAGCTTATTTCTCCGTAGAAATTACGTTGACAGTACCCCCTCAGTGGTATTGAATAGGTCTTGTATTCAACTGGTATCTAAGCGGTCACAATAAGACCGGTCATATCGGACTGGCGGGAGAGCGTGGGAATGGCCCTGGAATTTCTGATCGGTGTAGATGGCGGCGGCACCGGCACCCGTATCCGGGTGGCGGATCGCGACGGCCGCGAATTGGCGCGCGGCAGCGCCGGCCCTTCCGGGCTGGGGCTGGGTATAGACGTCGCCTGGCTGACTATCCGTGCCTGTATCGCCCGTACCTTTCGCGAGTCCCGCCTGCACTTCGACCCATCGACCTGCGCCATCGGCCTGGGCCTGGCCGGCGTCCACAATCCCGCCTGGGCCGAGGCCTTCCTCGGCCAGGCCACCGATTTCCATGCCATCCGCCTCGACACCGACGGCTTCACCACCTTGCTGGGCGCCCATGGCGGCCAAGCCGGCGCCATCGTGGCGGTCGGCACCGGCAGCATAGGCGAAGCCTGGCTGGGCGGGACCGAACGGCGCACGGTCTCCGGCTGGGGCTTCCCCAGCGGTGACGAAGGGAGCGGTGCCTGGATAGGCATGCAGGCCGCCCGACTGGCGCAGCGCGCGCTGGACGGCCGCGCCGAAACCACGCCACTGGCCCGCGCCGTGGTCGCCCAGCTGGGCGGCGATATCACCCAGGCCTTTCGCTGGCTGGGCCAAGCCACCCAAACCAGTTACGCACAACTGACCCCACTGGTACTTGAGCACGCAGCGAATGACGCCGCTGCGGCTACCATCCTGCGCCAGGCGGGCGAAGAAATCGCCGACATCGCCCGTGCGCTCGATAGCGAAAACCGACTACCCATCGCGCTCTGTGGCGGCCTGGCGGAAGCATTGCGTCCCTGGCTGCCCTCGGCATTGATCCATCGCGCGCGCCAACCGCTGGCCGATTCCGCCACCGGCGCGCTGCACCTGATTCGGGGAAACATTTAATGGATAAAGCCCGCGAAGCCGCCCTCCTGGCCTTGAAGCCCGATTCCGACAGCAGCACCCCACTGTACCTGCAGGTCGCCAACAAGCTGTCCAGCGCCATCGGCACCGGCCTGTGGCAGGCCGATGAAGCCCTGCCGTCGGAGCGGGTATTGTGCGAGATGCTCGATATCTCGCGTGTTACCGCCCGCAAGGCGATGGATATGCTGTTCGAACAGGGCCTGATCGTACGGCGCCAAGGTTCCGGCACCTATATCGCCCCGCGGCTGGTCCAGCCGCTGTCGCGCCTGACCAGTTTTTCCGAGGAAATCCGCAATCGCGGCTTCGCCCCGTCGTCACGCTGGCTGAGCCGCGAAATCGGCAGCGCCACCCAGGAAGAAGTCCTGCGCCTGGGGCTGTCGCCCGCCTCCAATGTGGCCCGCCTGAAGCGCCTGCGGATGGCCGATGCCACCGTGATGGCGGTGGAAACCTCTACCCTGCCCAGCCGCTATCTGCCGGACCCCACGGCCATCACCGACTCGCTCTATGCCTGGCTCGATGGCCACGGCACCTCGGTGGTCAGGGCCCTCCAGCATATCAAGGCGGTCAATGCCAGCGACGAGATCGCCCAGCTGGCCGGCATCCCCAGCGGCACCGCCATGCTGATGATCACCCGGATCGGCTATTTGGACAGCGGCCTGCCGGTGGAACTGTCCTACTCCTACTGCCGCAACGATTACTACGATTTTATCGCCGAGCTCCGGCGATAGGTCCCAGCCTCCGTTTATCGTCAACCGTCACCAGCCAGCTTTCCAGATATGCAAACCCTGCACGGCAATATCCTCACTCCCGACGGCTGGCGACACGGCGATCTGCATTTCGGCAGCCAGATCATCGGCCTGGCAGGCGTGCCCAGCGATCCGGGCGGCAATAGCGACGATTTTATCCTGCCCGGCTTTATCGACCTGCATGTGCACGGCGGCGGCGGCCGCGATGTGATGGAGGGCGGCGACGCCCTGTCGGTCATCGCCCGCACGCATGCCCGCCACGGCACCACCAGCCTGCTGGCCACCACCATGACCGCGCCCAAGCGCGAAATCGAACTGGCCCTGCAGGGCGTCGGGCAAGCCATGGCGCTACGCAGCACCGCCGGTTCGCGGGTATTGGGCGTGCATCTGGAAGGGCCCTATATCAATCCCGGCAAGCTGGGGGCCCAGCCGAATTTCGCCCGCGACGGCGTACTCGAGGAAATACGCGGCTTCGGCGAACTGGCGCCGCTCAAGATACTTACGCTGGCGCCGGAAGTACGCGGCCACATGTCGCTGATCAGCGACCTGGTCGCACGCGGGATCCGGGTGCAGCTGGGCCATACGCTGGGCAGCTACGAGGATGGCGTGGCAGCGCTGCAGCATGGCGCCATCAGCTTCACCCATCTGTTCAACGCCATGACCGGCCTGCACCACCGGGAGCCGGGCATTGTCGGCGCCGCGCTGGCCCACGCCGAATACGCCGAGCTGATCCCTGACCTGATGCATGTGCATCCCGGCGCCATCAAAGCCGCCCTGCGGGCCATCCCCAAGCTGTATTGCGTGACCGATTCGACCGCTGCCGCCGGCATGCCGGACGGCAATTACAAGCTTGGCCGCCACACGGTCACCAAATGCATGGGGGGCGTGCGCTTGCCGGACGGCACCCTGGCGGGCTCTACCCTGACCCTGGACGTCGCCCTCCGCAATCTGGTCGGCCTGGGCCTGGAGCTGGACGATGCCTCGCGCCGCCTCTCCACCTACCAGGCGGAGATGCTGGGCCTGGACGATAGGGGCCGGCTGGCGGTCGGCTGCCATGCCGACCTGGTGGTGTTCAACCGTGACCTGCAACTGAAAGCCGTCTTCGTCGAAGGCGAACCGATCAAACTGGAGAGTTAAGTGACGACTTGCATGTGGAAAGAGATGCACGAGGCGCCCGCCGCCCTCGCGCGCCAGGCAGACCGACAGGATGCACGCTTCGCCGAGCTGGGCGCGCGCTTGCGCCATACCGATCCGCACGCGCTGGTCACCGTCGCGCGCGGCAGCTCGGACCATGCTTCGGCCTATCTGTCCTATCTCACCATGCTGCGCCTGGGCCGGCTCGCCGTATCGCTGCCCATGTCCTTGCTGACCCTGTACGACGCGCCACTGGACGTGGCGGGTACGGTCGCGATCGCCATTTCGCAGTCGGGCCGCAGCCCGGACGTGGTCGAACCGATCCGGCGCTTTCGGCAAGGCCGGGCCCAGACCGTAGCCCTGGTCAACGATGCGGCGTCGCCCCTGGCCGAAGCCGCCGAATGGACCCTCCCACTGGAAGCCGGTCCGGAATATGCGGTGGCCGCCACCAAGAGCTATATCGCCAGCCTGGCCGCCGGCGCCCGCCTGGTCGCCCATTGGGCCGACGACCAGGTATTGCTGGACGGCTTGGCAGCCTTGCCCGACGCACTCGGCAGGGCGTTGGAAACCGACTGGTCGGCCGGCGTGGAAGCCTTGCGGCAGGCCGAGCGCATCATGATCGTCGGGCGCGGCCTCACCTTGCCGATCGCCCTGGAAGCCGCCCTTAAATGCAAGGAAACGGCGGCCATCCAGGCGGAAGCCTTCTCCGGCGCCGAAATCAAGCACGGCCCCATGGCGTTGATCGAGAAGGGCTATCCCTTGCTGATTTTCGCGCCGCGCGGCGCCGCGCAGGCCGGACTGATCAAGCTGGCCGCGGAAATGCGCGAACGCGGCGCCAAGGTATTGCTGGCCGCACCGGCCGATATCCCCGAGCGTGAACTGACCCTGCCGCCGGCGCCGCTGCCCGAACTGGATGCCCTCACCGCCATCAGTGCCTTCTATCCCATGATCGAAGCGCTGGCCCGGGCACGCGGTTTCGATCCCGACCAGCCACGCCATCTCAATAAAGTCACCTTGACGCGTTGATCGGCAGCCGCTTCCCCATCCGACAGCCAGGCCCGGAGTCCAGCCCCATCATGCTCTCGAAACGCATCGCCAAAGCCGCCCTGCTGGGCAGCCTTGCCCTGTCAGGCCAAGCCTGGGCCGACCGGCCCCGGCTGGAATTCTGGACGCAGAGCCTGGCGCCCAAGTTCGCGCCGTATTTCAATAACCTGGTCAGCCGCTACCAGGCGGCCAATCCGCAGGTCGAAGTGGCCTGGGTGGACTACCCGTGGGACGTGATACGCAGCAAGTTCATGGTGGCCCTGGCTTCCGGCAACCCACCGGCCCTGGCCAATGTACAAGTGCCCTGGGTCTACGAGTTCAAGGAAGCGGGCCTGATACAGCCATTGGACAATTTGCTGGACAGCAAGCAGTACCTGACCGGCGCCATCATGGACGTCAGTTTCGATGGCCACATCTACGCCTTCCCTTTCTACAACGGCGCCAATGTCATCGCTTACAACACCGCACTGTTCCGCCAGGCCGGCCTGGATCCGGCGCAACCGCCCCGCTCCTTCGACATGCAGCTGAGCTATGCCAAGACCATCCGCCAGAAGACCGGCGTGGCCGGCTTCGCCCCCACGCTGGGGCCGACCAAGGTGGAAGGGTTGATGATCAACGAGGGCCTGGAAATCATGCGGAACGGCCGCGCCGTCTTCAATTCGCCGGCCCACGTCGCCTTTGTCCGCAAGCTGGCGGATGCCTACCAGGCCGGCGCCCTGCTGAAGGACAACCTGTTCTCCGAAGATAATTTCCAGGTCTCCATGGCGGCCTACAACAGCGGCCGGCTAGGCATGCTGGTCACGGTACCGGCCGCACTGAAGCGCGTAAGGGACGATGCGCCCGCCATCTACCGCCATACCGATGCCGCCAGCGCGCCGCTGGGTCGCACCGGCATGGCCGCCGGCGGCTGGCAATTCACCTTCGTGGTGCCCAAGAATGTCGATCCCAAGCTACTGCCGGAAGTCGCCAAGCTGGGCGCCTTTCTCACCAGCGCCGAAAACCAGCTGGCCTTTTCCCGCGCGGCCGGCACGCTGCCGACTTCGCGCCTGGCATCCCAGCACGCCTTCTTCCATACCCTGCCGGACCAGGCAGGCGCGGTGGAAAAGGGCCTGATCGCCGCGGCCCGCAATATCGCCGTCACCCGCACGGTCTTCCTGGCCGGCGTAAAAAACTCGGAATTGCTGTCCACCCGGCTTTCCGGCGCGGTGGAACAGGCGGTAACCGGCCGCAAGGACGCCAAACTGGCCCTGGACGAGGCCGTGCTGTTCTGGAACAAGAAGCTCGGTAAATAGCGACAAGGCCGTCGCCGGCCACCGCACCCATCCGCAACCGTATTCGACGAGAAGAGAGAATCGTGGCCAAGTCACGCCGTTCCACCCTGTCCGCTTACTTGTTCCTGGCGCCCGCCATCGTACTGTTATTGGTTTTCGCATTCTGGCCGGTGGGATTCGGTTCCTATATCGCGTTTACCCATTACAACGTGATCGAGCCGCCGCAATGGGTCGGCCTGGATAACTTCCGCGAACTATTCGCCGATGAACTGTTCCTGTCCGCGCTGCGCAATTCCGCGCTCTATCTGCTGGTGGTACCGGCCATCCAGGTGCTGGCCATCCTGCTGGCGGTACTGGTCAACAATAATCTGCCCGGCATCCGCTTCTTCCGCGCTGCCTACTATCTACCGGTCGTGACCACCGTCTCGGTGATCGGCGTCATCTGGAACTTCATGTACACCGATGCCGGCGCGCTCAATGCCACGCTGCGCTGGCTGCACCTGATCAATGAACCGATAGGCTTTCTCAGCGATGACCGCATCGCCCTGTTCGCGGTGATGTTCGTCACCATCTGGCGAGGCCTGGGCTGGTATATGGTGCTGTACCTGGCCGGGCTGCAATCCATTTCCGCCGAAGTCTACGAAGCCGCCATCCTCGATGGCGCCAATGCCTGGCAGCGCTTCTGGCGCATCACCGTGCCGCTGTTGCTGCCCACCATCCTGCTCTGCTCGATCATGTCCATGCTGGCCGCCACCAAGGCGTTCGAGGAAGTACAGATCATGACCCAGGGCGGTCCGTTCCAATCCACCTTCACCGCCTTGTATTACGCCTACGAGTTCGGCATCAAGACCCTCAATTTCGGCCGGGCGCTCGCCGCCAGCCTGGTCGTTTCCTCGCTCTGCATGGCCCTGGCCTGGCTCAACTTCCGCTACCTACAGCCCAAATGACAACGACCATGTCCCTCGCCCCCAGCAAGCGTCGTCCCACCCTGGCCGGAAGCCGCGTGCTGCGCCGTGCGCGCCGGGCGGCCCGCCATCTGCCCCACTACCTGGCCTTGACCGCGCTGGCGATCCTGACCGTCTACCCCTTCTGGTGGACCCTGGTCACCGCCCTGTCCACCAGCGGCGATGTCTATAGTTTTCCGCCGCGCCTGTGGCCGACCGAGCCGGGCCTGCAGAACTTCGTCGAGGTGTTCCAGACCATCAAGCTGGTGCTGTTCTACAAGAATTCCATCCTGATCTCGGCCGCCTCGGTAGTGGGCACCTTGCTGATCTGCAGCCTGGCGGCCTATCCGCTGGCGACCATGCAGTTCCCGGGCCGCAAGCTGGTATTCGGCGCCATCGTCGCCACCCTGATCCTGCCGGCCGAGATCAATTTCCTGGTCAACTTCATCACCATCGCCAAGCTGCAACTGGCCGACACCCTGGCCGGCGTGGTGCTGCCCGGACTGGCCGGCGCGGTCGGCATCTTCCTGATGAAGCAAGCCTTCGAAGCGGTACCGCGCGATTTGATCGATGCCGCCCGCATCGACGGCGCCAACGAGTGGCAGATTTTCTGGCGGGTCATGTTGCCCCTGACCAAGCCCGCCCTGGGGGCGCTGGCCATCCTGACCCTGGTCAGCGCCTGGAACCAATACATCTGGCCAGCGGTGGTCCTGACCAGCCCGGACAAATTCCCGCTCAGCGTGGGCGTGTCCTACCTGGCCGGCACGTTCGGTTCCAAGACCAGCGTGGTGGCGGCCGGCGCGGTCCTGACCGTGCTGCCCATCCTGATCGTGTTTCTATTTACCCAGCGCTTTTTCCTGCGCGGTTTCGAAGGTGCCGTGAAATGACGCAAGACCTGAACCTGGCCCGACTGGCCGGCCGTGCCCTGATGGTGGATATCGCCGGCGAGGTACTGACGCCGGCGGAAGCCGCCTTTCTGCAAGAACAGCATATCCGCGCCATCTGCCTGTTTCGCCGCAACGTCGCCAGCGCCGACGGCACCCGCCGCCTGGTCGCCGACCTGAAGGCCGCGCTGGGCGACGATCTGCTGATCGGCATCGACCAGGAAGGCGGCGCGGTCATGCGCACGCTATTCCTGCCCGCCGCCCCCTCGGCCATGGCCTTGGGCGCCAGCGGCGACGAGCTGCTGGCCTACCAGGTCGGCGCCGCCATCGCCCGCGGCCTGGCCTCGCTGGGAGTCAACTGGAATTACGCGCCGGTACTGGACCTGAACAACAATCCCCGCAATCCGGTCATCGCCGAGCGCAGCTTCGGCGCCGATCCGCAGCGGGCGGCCAGGCTGGCCGGCGCCTGGATGGCAGGCCATCTGGCCGAAGGCGTGGCCACCTGCGTCAAGCACTTCCCCGGCCATGGCGATACCCATACCGACTCGCACCTGGCGCTGCCCATCGTGGACAAATCACGCTCGGCCATCGAGGAATACGAACTGTCGCCCTTCCATGCGCTGATTCGGCAGACGCCGGGACTGATGAGCGCCCATATCGTCTTTCCCGCCTTCGACGAGGAACGTCCGGCCACCTTGTCCCCCGCCATCCTGCAAACGCTGCTGCGCGACAACTGGGACTACCAGGGCGTCACCATCACCGACGGCATGAATATGAAGGCCATCCGCGAGCGCTGGGGGCAAGCGCGCGGGTCCGTGATGGCACTGGCCGCCGGCGCGGACCTATCGCTGGTGCTGCAATTCCCGGACGAAATGGCCGCCGCCGGCACGGCCTTGCGCGAGGCGGTGGCGACCGGCGAGCTGAGCCAGGCTCGGCTGGCGCAAGCGGACCAGCGCGTCAATGCCATGATCCAGCGCTATCCGGCCGTGCAGCGCGGCTACAGCGCCGAGCAGGAGGCGGCCGACCGAGCCCTGTTCGCCCTGGCCTGGCGCCGCGCGCTGACCCTGGTCGGCACCGCCCCCCGCCCGCCCTTGGGCGGCAGGGTACGTCTGGTGCTGCAGGCCGACGCCCCCTCGGACGGCGTGTCCGAACCCGGCTTGTCCGCCGAGGCGTTGACCAAGCGGCTTGCCCCGCTCTATCAGCTCGATGTGCGCACTTTCCGCCGGCGCGAGGAACTGGAATGGGCCGAATTACCGCAGGACGGCGTATTCACCATCATTGCCACCACCACCCGTGCCCGCTACGACGAAGCCCAGCGCCGACAATGGCGGCCCGACCTGCACCTGGCGCTGTGGAACCCTTACGCCGCCGCCGACCTGGCCTGCCCCGCCCTGGTCAGCTACGGCTTCGTCGAACCGGCCCTCGATGCGGTAGTCGGCTGGCTGAAAGGCGAATGGGAAGCCACGGGTAGCCTGCCCGCGCCGCTGGACGATATCCACAGCTAATCCACCTCCCCATCCCCGGCACAGGGTTGCCGGCGCCGCAGGCGTCTTCGCAACCCTTGCCCGGCGCCGGCTCCCCGCGCCTCGCGCCATCTTCCCTACGACGCAAATGCAACACTTACAGACAAGCGCGCTAAAGGCGTTGACAGTGTTGTTACAGTGGTATTGAATCGGTATTGTATTTAATTGGTATTAAAGCGGTGTCAATTAGTATTTACCACTTCAATGGACTGCTAGGCCATGGCCGAATTGAGATTGCATAAGCTGCAAAAGACATACGAGGACGGCCCCACCGTCATCCATGGTATCGACCTAGCGATACGCGACGGTGAATTCATGGTCTTTGTCGGCCCGTCCGGCTGCGGCAAGACCACCACCCTGCGCATGATCGCCGGCCTGGAAGATATCAGCGGCGGCGAACTCCATATCGGCGACCGGATGGTCAACGACCTGCCCGCCGCCAAGCGCGGCGTAGCCATGGTGTTCCAAAGCTACGCGCTCTATCCCCATATGACGGTGCGCGAGAATATGGGCTTCGGCCTGAAACTGGCAAAGCGGCCACGGCGTGAAATCGACGAGACGGTAGCCCGTGCTGCCGATATCCTGCAGATCACCCACCTGCTCGACCGCAAGCCCAAGGCCTTGTCGGGTGGCCAGCGCCAGCGTGTCGCCATCGGCCGCGCCATCGTCCGCAAGCCGGACGTCTTCCTGTTCGACGAACCGCTCTCCAACCTGGACGCCTCGCTCCGGGTGCAGATGCGCATCGAACTGGCCAAGCTGCATGCCGAACTGGCCACCACCATGATCTATGTCACCCATGACCAGGTCGAGGCCATGACCCTGGGCGACCGGATCGCCGTCTTCAACGCCGGCCGCATCGAACAGGTCGGCACCCCGCTGGAACTTTACCAGCGGCCGGCCAACCAGTTCGTGGCGGGATTCCTGGGCTCACCGCGCATGAACTTCCTGCCCGGCCATTTCGGCAGCGGCCACGAAAGTGGTAGCGATATTATTTTATCAGGCAATACCAGTATTACTCTGCCAGGCAAATGCGCGCTCAGCGCTGGTAATAGCCTGACCTTGGGAATTCGTCCCGAACATATCCATTGGCAGGCGCAAGCCCAACCCAACAGCATCCCGGTCGAGGTCGATCTGATCGAGCACCTGGGTGGCGAGCAAATCGTCCACAGCCGCGTCGTGGGGGCCGATCACCGGATCGCTTTCTCGCTGGCGGGGCAGGAAGCCGCCCCCACGCGTGGATCGCAAGTCTGGCTACGGCCGCAATGGGACGCCTGCCATCTATTCAATGCCGACGGCCAGGCCCTGGTCACCCATTGATTTCGACCCTGATTTTCGCGGCAGCGTTTCTTGGCCGCTGTAGCCGTGCGGCTACCCATGAGTGGTACCTACCAAAACTAAAGGAGAGCGGCATGTTTAACAAAGGGGTACGCGGGATGAAGCATCAACCAAGGCCGATTGCAGCGGCCGTGGCACTGGCCATGCTCGGTGCCGGGCTGCCGGCATGGGCCGAGGAAGCTGCGACCGGCGCACCGGCGACCGTCAAGGAAGAGGCCGTCGTCGTCACCGGCATTCGTGCCTCCAAGTTCAAATCCCTCACCGCCAAGAAGAATGCCGATTCGCTGGTCGAGGTGATCAGCGCGGAAGATATCGGCAAGATGCCGGACAAGAACGTGGCCGATTCGCTGCAACGCGTACCGGGCGTCAATACCATTACCGCCAGCGGCACCGAAGGCGGCTTCGGCGAGAACGACCGGGTCAGCATGCGCGGCACGCCGCCCAGCCTGACCGCCACCACCATCAACGGCCATGCCGTCGGCACCGGCGATTGGTACGTGCTGAACCAGTCCGCCTCGGGCCGCAGCGTCAGCTACTCGCTATTGCCGTCGGAACTGGTCGATACCGTGGTGATCAGCAAGAGCGCCCGCGCCGACCTGGTGGAAGGCGGCGTGGCCGGCTCGGTCGATATCCAGACCCGCCATCCGCTGGATGCCAAAAAGCCGCTATCGGCCTCCGGTTCGGTGGAATATGTCTACTCGGACCTGTCCGCCAAGTGGGACCCGCAGCTGAGCGGCCAGGTCAACTGGAAGAACGACGCAGGCAATTTCGGTGTGCTGTTGCAAGCCTTCAGCGAAAAGCGCCAGACGCGCCGCGACGGCCAGGAGTTCCTCTGGTGGGACACCATAGACAATCTATGGGGCAAGAATAAGGAGGTATTGGCCGCCCATCCCGACCTGAAGGGCAAGTATGTCAGCCTGCTGACCGGTTCGGCCTACTTCGAACAGGAACGCAAACGCGACGGCGGCCTGATCGCCGTGCAATTCAAGCCCAGCAGCGATATCAATCTAGAACTGACCGGTTTCAGCTCCAAGCTCAAGGCCTCCAACTACAACCGCAATGCCATGCAATGGGCCGTATCACCGTTGACCCACGGTGTATCGCCGTCCAAATACACCATCAGCGGTGGCACCGTCACCTCGCTGGAATTCCCCAGCACCTGCCCGGCCGCCTTGAATGGCGACTGCGGCGGCTCGCTGGTCACCGACCAGATCGCCCGTCCCGGCGCCAGCGCCAAATCGCAATTCATCAATCTGGCCGGCAAATTCAAGGCCTCGGACCGGCTGACCCTGAGCGGCAAGCTGGGCAGCACCAAGGGCGAAGGCAGCACCCCGCGCGATATCGGCTTTGAGGTGGGTAGCGGCTATACCGGCGGCAGCTATAACTTGCATGGCATCGACAACCCGGCCGACGTGGTCATTCCCGGCGCCGACAAGTACGCACCCAATGCGGACGGGATAGGCGGCTGGGGCAGCAGCACCTTGTCGGTCGATAAGGAACGGTACGCCCAGGCGGATGGCGACTATCACCTGGGGCTGGGCGCTTTGGAGTCGGTCAAGTTCGGCGTGCGTTTTTCCAAGCATGAGCGTCAGCTGGAATCGTTCAAGCTGAAGACGCTCGATGCAGGCAAATTCGTCAATGTCGGCCCCACCAGCCTCTATCCCGGCGACTTCGGCTCACATCTGGGCGGCTCGGTGCTGAAGAACGTCTGGCAACTGCCCATGTCGGCCGTGGTGGATTGGAGCAACAAGTACCAGGTGCTGGATGGACGTAATCTGGACACGGAGTTCCGCATCGAGGAACCGGTGACCGCGGCCTATGCCATGGCCACCCTGGGCACCGACAACTTGCGTGGCAATATCGGCGTGCGGGTGGTGCATACCAAGGAAGATGTGCACAACAACCGCAAGGATAAGAACGGCGTGTACCAGGACGTGCTGACGTCGAACAGCTATACCGACATCCTCCCCAGCGCCAATCTGAAGCTCGAGCTGAGCCCCAGCCTGATCGCCCGGATGGCCCTGTCGAAGACCATGTCGCGTCCCGACTTTGGCGCACTGGGCAGCTTGACCCTGAACGACCTGGTCTTGTCCGGCAGCGGCGGCAACCCCAATCTCAAGCCGGTTCGCGCCACCAACTTCGACATCGGCGCCGAGTGGTACTACGCCCCCAAGTCCCTGCTCTCGGTCGGCCTCTATCATATGGACTTGTCGTCCTATGTGTCTTACGGCACCTATAAGCAGACCTTCTTCAACCAGACGCAAGGCAGGGATACCGAGTACACCCTGACCGCCGCCCAGAACACCACCGGCCGGGTACAGGGCTTCGAAGTCGCGCTGGAACAACCGCTGGCTTATGGCTTTGGCTTCAATACCAACTACACCTACGCCAACGGCAAGGAAACAAGCGCCTACTGCCAAAACCTGCAGAACGGCGGCGAAAGCCATGCCTGCGACCTGGTGGGCACCGCCAAGCATTCCTACAATCTGGGCGCCTACTACGAGAAGAACGGTTTCAGCGCCAGGCTGGCCTACAACTACCGCTCGGCCTTCCTCAATGGCGTCGACCGTAAAAGCGCCATCTACCAGGACGCCGTCGGTACTTTGATGGGTTCGCTCAGCTACACCGTATCGGACAATCTGACGCTGACCCTGGATGCCAAGGACCTCAACAACCCGGTATTGAAATCCTATGTGTATGACAAGACCGGGGCGAAGCAGCCACGTTCCTTCTACACCAACGGCCGCCAGTACTACCTCGGCCTGCGGATGAAATACTAGTCCCCTCCTGGCGGCGGGCTTTCGCTCGCCGCTTGGGGCCGGCGGCGCGTTTCATTGCGTCGCCGGCTTTCGGTTGTCCTTCAGCGCTTCATCCTGGCAAAGCGCGGCACATCATCCACGGTCTTCTCCAGGCCATCCAGCCGCTCACCCATGGCACTCCCCAAGCGATCGAGCCGGTCGTTCGGCGCCGGATGGGTCTTGAACATCAGCGCGAAAGCGCCATCCGACGGCGCTTCGGCCAGTGTCTGCAATACCCCGACCAGGCCATAAGGGTTGTAGCCGCCACGGGCAGCGATCACCACGCCCATGCGGTCCGCCTCGAACTCGTCATCCTTGTCCAGACCGCGCAGAAACAGTTCCTTGCCGCCGCTGACCACCTTGGCCAATACATCGGCCCTGGGTTTGCCGCTGTTTTCGGCATACTGACTGGCGATATCGCTGAAGACGGCGCTGCCCATGCTTTTCTGAATCGCCTTGAGCTGATGTTTTTGCAGCACATGGGATATCTCGTGCGCCAGCACACCGGCCAGTTCCGCCTCGCTGCGCAGGCGCTGGAACAAGCCACGGGTAATCAGGATATGCCCACCGGGGGTAGCAAAGGCATTGACATTGGGATGTTCGATCACGCCAAACTTCCATGGCAGGCCGGGCCGCTCGGTTTGTTGCGCCAGCCACATGCCGACCCGGTTGACGTAACGCTGCAGCTCGGCATCGTCCACCAGCGGCGAGGCACCCAGCAGGGTCGCGGCCAGCTCGCCGCCCATCTGGATCTCTTCCGGCTCGCCGATATCGCGTTTGGCATCGGCGGCCTTCTTGACAGTCTCCAGGCCCTTGATCAGCTTACCGAAATCGAAGGCCTGGCCAGGCAAGGCAAAACAGGCCAGCAATAGCGGCAACAATAATTTACGCATGGCCATCCCCTCAGCGATTTTCGTCGTTGGCCTGCGCCGTGGACGGCTTGGGCAGATAGTCGAGGCGCTCGTTGGCCAGCTTGCCCGCCTTGGCAAAACGGCCCGCTTCGTCGGCACTGGCGGCATAGCCACCCAGTTTGGCCAACTGCTCCATATTGGGCTGCGCATTGCGCAGATCCTCTTCCGACAGGCCTTTGACGCCGGTGGTCACGGTGGTGCCGGAACTGCCTGTCTTGAACAGATTGACCGCCGACAGGAACCCGCCTCCCGCACTCCCCGCCTTGGTGGCGCCGCCGGTACGGACATTCAGCATCTTGACCCAACCCTGCTGTCCGCCCGATTTCACCTGCATCCAGGCGCCCTGCCGCAGCACGATCTCCAGCGGCGCCTGGCTGGCCAGATCGGCCACCTTTGCCGCATCGATAAACGGCTTCTGCTTCAGTTCCGCCGCCCGCATCAGGGTGCCGGTTTCGGCGGCATGGGCCGCCGTGGCGAACAGCAGCAACAACAGTGCTGGTTTCCATGGTTTCATCGTTGTGACTCCCTTTATTATTCCCGGAGACTGGGCTCGAACAGGCGCACATCCTGCTCGCGGCCCTTGACGTGGTGCAAACCGCAATCGCGGTAGTCAAAGACCGGGCCGGCCGCCTGCATGGTGGACTCGGCCACCAACACGCGCGCCACGCCCTTGGTCTGCCCTTCGATCCGGCTGGCCAGATTCACCGTATCACCTATCGCAGTGTAGTCCAGCCGGTCTTGCGAACCGATAAAGCCGACAACCGCGAGCCCGCTATTGAGACCGATGCCGATCTCGAAGTCATGGCCGAGGTCCGTCAGCTCCGCCTTGAAGCGAACCAGCGCCTGCGACATCTCCATGGCGGCCAGAATCGCATGGCGGGCATGGTCGGGGTCATTCACCGGCGCGCCCCAGAAGGCCATGATGGCATCGCCGATAAATTTATCCAGCGTCCCCCCGTGGCGAAATATGATTTCGACCTGCGTGGAGAAATAACGATTCAGCAGCGAGACGATGGCTTCCGGCGAACGGGTCTCCGACAAGGTCGTAAAACCGCGAATATCGGAAAACAGTACGGTGATCTGTCGGCTTTCCGCATTCGCACCGGTGTCGATCTCACCACGGGCAAGCAGATCGCCCACCACCCTGGGATCGAGAAAACGTCCGAACATGCCGATAGCCTGCTCGCGCCGCTGCCGCTCCTGCAAATACGCCAGCAGCGCGCACAGCCAGTAGAAAAGCCAACCGAACAGCAAAGGCGTAAAGGCCGGCAGCCATACCCCGCGTCCCAGCTGCCACCAAGCCAGGCTGACCACCGCCAGATTCAGCCCCAGCAAGCCATAGGCGATCCGGGTAGGACTGATCCCGCGCGCGAATACATAGGCGATGCCCGCCAGCAACAAGACGGCGAAAGGCAGGGCGGCGGGCCGCGGCACCTCACGCAGCCAATCGCCCGCCCGCAGATTGTCGATGGCCGTGGCCAGGATATCGACGCCCGGGTAGGTACTCCCCAGGGAGGTCACCCGCAGATCCTGCAAACCTGGCGCCGCCGTTCCCACCACGACGATCTTGTCGCGGAATTCGTCAGCGGCACGCAGCGGCTTCTCCCGCTGGGCATCGGCATAGACATCGGCATAAGGCACGTGCCGCCAGGCGCTACGCCAGTTCAGCAGGATGCGGTCTCCCGCCGGTATCGGCCAGCCATTGTCCTTGGCCAGGCGGGCCGGCATGGAGGGGAAGCGCCAATGCTGGCGCTCACGGTATAGATAGTAGTGGCGGGCGACCCGGTCGCTATCTTCGGAGAAATTGATCAGCCCGCCGCGCATCGCTTCCGGATGGCCGTGCTGGGCCATGACCAGGGGCAGCAGAAGCGGGATATGGCTACGCGGGTCGGCACCAGGGGTAGGCTGCATACCCACCGCGGCGGGCATATCCGCCACGGCGGCGCCCAAGCCGCTATCGCTCAGCGCCATCGAGAGATAGACATTGGTCTGGGCGGCCACAGCATCGACAAAGGCCTGGTCGTGCTCGGGACGGAAAATATCGGGTTCGTTGAAATGGAAATCGAATACCACCGCCCGTGGCTGCTGCCGCGCCAGGTAGCCGACCAGCTCGCCATGTACCGAACGGGGCCAGGGCCAGCTGCCCGCCTGCCCGTTCATTTCCTCCAGCGAGCGCTGGTCGATATCGATCACCACCACCTCGCTGGACGGCGGCCTGCTCAGCGCATGCTGCCGCACCAGGATATCCATGCCGCGCTGGTCGACGATTTGCCCGGCGTCGAGCACGCCATAATCCAGCGACGCCAACAGGGCGAACACGGCGAACCAGTGCCACCAGGAAAAGCGGCGCAACAGCTTGCGAAGGACGGGCATCATGGGTGGGCGACGTCGAGCCAAGGACCGGGCCGAAGCTGGAACCGCCTGGATGGCGAGCCCAGGACCCTTGCTTGCGTTGTAGCAGCCGGGAACACCGGGCGCCAGCTCAGCCTGGACATGGGGTTCCCTGCCAAGCCAGCGGCCCCTAGCGGGGCGCGCCCATTATGGTATCGGCGGCGCGATGCTGCCGCAGCAGCTGGAGCATGATGGCATCGCGCTGGTCGGTTTCCGCCCGGGCGAATCGGCGGAAGCTTTCGCTCGGCAGCCGGCGATATTGGCGCCGGTCGCGGGCGGGATAGACCTGCCGCCAACGCACGAACACCAACCAGGACCAGAGGTCTTCCGCTACCGGCTCGCTGATCTTCATGATCAAGTCGCGATAGGCAATATAGTCGCCGATATTGGGGCGAGGCCCCGGCTCGGGCAGCTGGCGCTTGACCCGCTTGCCCAGCATGCCGCGCAGCTGGTCAACCCAGCGGCGCGTGCCTCGATGGCGATAATTAGGCGTGTGATACATAGGTGCCTTTCCGGGCGTACCGCCGTGCTGCTGATTTATTCATCCATGATGGCAGTGGTATAGACCTCTTGCACATCATCCAGGCTCTCCAGCGCATCGATCAGCTTCTGCATCTTCAACGCATCATCCCCCTCCAGCGGGGTTTCGGCCTGCGCCTTCATGGTCGCCTCGCCCATCTCGGCCTTGAAACCGGCGGCTTCCAGCGTTTCCTTGATGGTCACGAAGTCGTAGGGAGGGGTAATCACTTCGATCGAACCATCCTCGTTGCTCACCACATCGTCCGCGCCCGCTTCCAGCGCGGCTTCCATCAATGCGTCCTCATTGGTGCCGGGCGCGAAGATCAGATAGCCGCAATGCTTGAACTGGAAGGATACGCAGCCGTCGGTACCCATATTGCCGCCGTACTTGCTAAAGGCATGCCGTACATCAGCCACGGTGCGGGTCTTGTTGTCGGTCAGGCAATCCACCATCACCGCAGCGCCACCAATGCCATATCCTTCATAGCGGGTTTCCAGGTAATCCACCCCTTCCAGATTACCGGCGCCCCGATCGATAGCACGCTGGATATTATCCTTGGGCATATTGGCGCCAAGCGCCTTGTCCACGGCCAGGCGCAGGCGCGGATTGGTCGCCGGATCGGGATCGCCCATTTTAGCGGCAACGGTGATTTCCTTGATCAGACGGGTAAAAAGCTGCCCCCGCTTCGCGTCTTGACGACCCTTGCGGTGTTGAATATTTGCCCACTTGGAATGGCCTGCCATGATTTAAACCTCACGTATCAGGAAATACTGAATAAACCCGAAATGACGCCGGCGCGAAGATAGGCCGCTTTAGCGCGCATTGATGATTTTTTGCAGCAGTCCCTGGCAATTCATCGGAAGTCGACGATTTTAGCACAGCGTCCGCGCGGGCTGATTTGCCGCAATTCAAACGCTCTTCTACACTGCAACTCCCCTTATCCTTACACCGGAGTTCGCCATGAAACATCTTACGCTTCTCGCCTTCGCGCTTTGCACCCTCGGAATGGCGCATGCGGCCGACGAGCCCAACAAGCAGCAGAGCAAGATGGGTCAGTGCAACAAGGATGCCGGCGACAAGAAAGGCGACGAGCGCAAAAAATTCATGAGCGAATGCCTGAAGACCAAGGTGGTCACCCAGCAAAGCAAAATGAAAACCTGCAACCAGGAAGCCACCGGCAAGAAGGGCGACGAGCGCAAGAAATTCATGAGCGAATGCTTGAAAAAGCCGGCCGAGGCAGCGGAAAAGACTTCCTGAGCCGCCCTCTTCACGAATCAGCGTGAGCCGCCGCGCGGATGATGCGCGGCATGCAGGCTGGCCAGCCTCGCCTTGGCGACATGGGTATAGATTTGCGTGGTGGTGATATCGGCGTGGCCCAGCAGCAATTGCACCACCCGCAAATCGGCGCCGTGATTGACCAGATGGGTGGCGAAGGCATGGCGCAAGACATGCGGGCTCAAGCGGGAAGCAGGGATATCCGCGCCGAGGGCATGCTGTTTGACGATGTACCAAAAGCCTTGCCGGGTCATCGGCTCGCCGTGGGCATTGAGGAAGGCGATGGGATGGGCTCGCCCGCCAAGCAACTCGGGCCTGGCCTGCGCCAGATAGAGGCGAAACGCCTGCTGTGCCGGCTGGCCCATGGGAACCAGGCGGGTCTTGTTGCCCTTGCCCTGCTCGATCCGGATCGAACCCTCATTCAAGTTCACGGCGGCCAAGGACAGCGCCACCAATTCGGACACCCGTAGGCCGCTCGCATACATCAACTCCAGCATGGCACGGTCGCGCACGCCTAGCGGCGTATCCGGCCTGGGCGCCGCCAGGATGGCCTCCACTTCGCGCTCGGACAGCGTCTTGGGCAGCGGTCGCGTCAGTCGCGGCCCTTCCAGCTCGGCGGTCGGATCCAATGCCAGCTGTTCCAGCTCCAGCCAATAGCGGTAATAGCGACGTAAAGCCGACAGCAAGCGCGCGCGCGAAGCGGGATTCTTACCTCTCGCCATCGTCGCCAGCTTGCGCTTGTCCGGCTCGGACAGGGATTTGCAGGCCTCATGGTTGGCCGCCATGGTGGCAAGAAAATCCCGCAAGTGCTCAGCTGTCGCGGTGAAGCTGTCCCGCTCGCACGCCGCCAGCCAGCCCGCCCATTGCAACAGGTCACGCCGGTAATTGCTGGCAGTATGTTGGGACCAGCCGTCGGACAGCCAGGTAGCATCCAGAAACGTATCGATACGCCCCAGATCCGCGGGAGAAGGGTGAGACATCATCGCTCCAGCCGAACATGAAAAAACGCGAGCATCTTGCGATACTCGCGTTTTCCAGGACAAGCGCTAAACCGCTTACTTCGCGGCAGCCACGACCTTGCGGGCCGGCAGCTTTTCCTTGATACGTGCGGACTTGCCCGAACGATCGCGCAGATAGTAAAGCTTGGCACGGCGAACATCGCCGCGACGCTTCACTTCGATAGCGGCAACCAGTGGCGAGTAAGTCTGGAAGGTACGCTCGACGCCTTCGCCCGAAGAAATCTTGCGGACGATAAAGGCGCTGTTCAGACCGCGGTTACGCTTGGCGATAACGACGCCTTCGTAAGCCTGCAGACGTTCGCGGGTGCCTTCCTTGACCTTCACTTGCACGATGACGGTGTCACCGGGAGCGAAATCGGGGATGGTCTTGCCCAGACGGGCGATTTCTTCTTGTTCCAGGATCTGGATCAGATTCATTTGCACTACTCCGTGTGCGAAGCTTGTTCCTTCTCATCGCGGCCAGCCCGATATTCGGCCTGGAACTCGCGGAGAAGCCGAGCTTCCTCTTTTGTCAGCTGGCGCTTTTCCAGCAGCTCGGGCCGACGCAACCACGTCCGCCCCAGCGACTGCTTCAATCGCCAGCACCTGATCGCCGCATGGTTGCCGGACAGCAAAACCGCCGGTACGTCCATGCCACGATATACCTCGGGACGGGTGTAATGCGGGCAATCGAGCAACCCGTCCACAAAACTGTCTTCCTGTGCCGAGGCGATGTCATTCAACACGCCCGGCAATTGCCGCACCAAGGAATCGATCAACACCATGGCCGGCAACTCGCCGCCCGAAAGCACGTAATCGCCGATGGAGATTTCTTCATCCACCTGTCGCGCGATCACCCGCTCGTCGACCCCTTCGTACCGGCCCGCCAGTACGATCAGGCCAGGCTCGGCCAATAGGCGCATCACCACCTCGTGCTGCAGCGGCGCGCCCTGCGGCGACATATAGACCAAGCGCGGCCGCGCCACGCCGGCAGCCATCTGCGCTGCCCTGGCTGCCTCGATGGCCGATTCCAGCGGCTCCGGCAACATCACCATGCCGGGACCGCCGCCATAGGGGCGGTCGTCCACGCGGCGATAGTTACCGGTGCTGTAGTCGCGCGGATTCCAGCAGTGCAGATCAAAAATGGCTTGATCGCGTGCCCGCTGGGTTACGCCATGTTGCGCGATAGCGTCGAACATGGCGGGAAAAATCGTGATGACGTCGAACCGCACGTCAGTAGTCCAGGCCCCAATCGACCTTGATCACCCGGGCCGTTTGATCGATATCGAGCACAACCGGCCCGATAAACGGAATCAAACGCTCGGTCTTGCCATCCTTCACCACCAGCACATCGTTCGCGCCGGTACTGAGGAGTTCATCCACCGCGCCCAGCGACTCTCCCTGCAGATTGACCACCGCCAGGCCGATCAGATCGGCCCAGTAGTATTCACCTTCTTCCGCCGGAGGCATCTCGGAGCGAGGCACAGCGACCGTCATACCCTTGAGTGCAAAGGCAATATCACGATCAGCCACACCCGTCAGCTTGGCCGACAGGCTTTTAGGTTGGCTATTGCCCTCTTCAACCTGGTAGGCGCGCCAATTACCGTCGCGGCCCAACCACCAGGTCTTGTAGTCGAACAGGCTATCGGCGTACTGGGTGTCGGCAACAACCTTGACCCAGCCACGTATGCCGAAGGCGCCCGCGACAAATCCCATCGGCACCAGGTCGGCCGGTACACCGGCCTGCGGCGCAACGATGGGTTGCTGGCTTAGCGGCGTCATAGCAGCGCTAGCGACTTTCGGCACTTAAGCCGGCAGACGCTTGACGAGTTTCTTGACGCTGTCGGCCATTTGGGCGCCATTGGCGATCCAGTGGTTCAGACGGTCGGCGGCGATGCGCGTACCTTCTTCACCTTCCTTGGCGCCTGGGTTATGGAAGCCGAGACGTTCGATAAAGCGGCCGTCGCGGCGGCAGCGCTTGTCGGCCACGACCACATTGAAGAACGGACGATCCTTGGCGCCACCACGGGCAAGACGAATCACAACCATTGTTTGTTCCTAAATCGGTTAGGCGGAAAAAGGCGCGGATTTTACATCCGACACCATGAAACTAGCAAGAACATCTTGCAACTCAAGGCATTACATGCCGGGCAGCATGCCCTTCATGCCCTTCATCAGCTTGAACATATTCTTGCCGGAAAACTGCTTCATCATCTTTTGCATGTCTTCGAACTGCTTCAGCAGCCGATTGACTTCCTGCACGCTGACGCCGGAACCCACGGCGATCCGGCGCTTGCGGCTGGCCTTGAGCAATTCGGGCTTGCGGCGCTCCTGCGGCGTCATGGCATTGATGATGCCCTCCACCCTGCGCATCGCCTTGTCGGCATCCGGCCCCTGCATGGCCTGGCTCATCTGGCCCATGCCGGGCAACTTGTCGATCAGGCCGGCCATGCCGCCCATCTTCTTCATCTGCTGAATCTGCGACTTGAAGTCTTCCAGATCGAAACCCTTGCCGGTCTTCATCTTCTTGGCGAGCTTCTCGGCCTCTTCCACATCGACGTTCTGCTGCACCTGCTCGATCAAGCTCAGTACGTCGCCCATACCGAGAATGCGCGAAGCCATCCGCTCGGGATGGAAGGGCTCCAGGCCACCGACCTTTTCGCCCACGCCGACAAATTTGATCGGTTTGCCGGTGACATGGCGCACCGACAGCGCGGCGCCACCGCGCGAATCGCCGTCCAGCTTGGTCAGGATAATGCCGGTCAGCGGCAAGGCCTCGCCAAACGCCTTGGCGGTATTGACCGCGTCCTGGCCCTGCATGGCATCCACCACGAACAGGGTTTCGACCGGATTGAGCGCCGCATGCAGCTGCTTGATCTCGGCCATCATCGCTTCATCGATGGCCAAACGGCCGGCGGTATCGACAATCAGCACATCGAAGAAATGGCGCTTGGCATGGTCGAGCGCCGCCCGCGCGATATCGATAGGCAGCTGCCCCGGATCGGACGGGAACCATTCCGCCCCCACCTGCCCGGCCAGCAATTTGAGCTGTTCGATGGCAGCCGGCCGATAAACGTCGGCCGACACCACCAGCACCTTCTTCTTTGATTCATCCTTGAGTTTCTTGGCCAGCTTGCCGGTGGTGGTGGTCTTGCCGGCCCCCTGCAGGCCGGCCATCAGCACGATGGCCGGCGGCACCGCCGCCAGGTTGAGCGCGTCGTTATGCTCGCCCATCAGCTTCTTCAGCTCGTCGTGTACCACGCCGATAACCGCCTGGCCGGGGGTCAGGCTACCCATCACCTCATGGCCCAGCGCGCGCTCCTTTACCTGCGCCACGAAGGTCTTCACCACCGGCAGCGCCACGTCCGCCTCCAGCAATGCCATGCGGACCTCGCGCATGGCGTCCGAGATATTGTCCTCGCTGAGCCGCGCGTGACCGCGCAGGTTTTTCACAACAGATGACAGGCGGCTTTGCAGGTTGTCGAACATAGGAGCAATTCTCAATAGGCGCCGGGCGGCGCTCTGTTAAACTCGAACACGTAAGTTTACCTGACTTGCTCACGCTTCTATCAAGCCTTCATGCCTATACTTCATCCGCATTTCGCCACATTGATCTGGCTCGGCTATGTCGCACTGGCTGCCTGGGCCTGGTACAACCACCGCAACCCCGCCAACAGCGGCCGGCCCTATCGCCACACCCCGGCGCACTGGCTGCTGGGTGGGTTGCTGCTTATCCACGCTCCCTTGGCATTTTTCCCGCTGGCCAGCACCCTGCCGCATTTTGGCGCCCGCGAAGCCTTGGCGCTGCTGACCTGGGTTGCCGTGCTGATTTTTTGGGTGGCGGCCTGGCCCATCCGGCTGGACGGCTTGCAAACCATCCTGCTGCCGGTCGCGGCCTTCTCCCTGGGCATCGGCCTGCTGGTTCCCGCCGGCCACGCCACGCCCTGGCTGATCTCGCCACTGATGCAGGCGCATTTCGCCATCGCCATGCTGGCCTACGGCTTCCTGGCGGTTGCCGCCGGCCTTGCCGTACTGATGCGCCTGGCCGACCACGAACTGCACCACCCCTCGCGCGGCCTGCTGCACCAGCTCCCGCCCCTGCTCGCGCTGGAGCGTTTATTGTTTTCCACCCTCAGCCTGGGCTTCACCCTGCTTACCGCCACCCTGGCGACGGGGGCCATATTCGCCGAGGAGCTGTTCGGCCACTCGCTGATCCTCAATCACAAGATCGTCTTTTCCTTGGCTGCCTGGACGGTTTTCGGCGCCCTGCTGTGGGGACGCCAAACACGCGGCTGGCGCGGCCGCATCGCGGTGAACTGGACCCTGGCCGGCTTTACCTTGCTCTTGCTAGCCTATATTGGCAGCCGCTTCGTCCTGGACGCAGTACTACACCGTTAAGAAGGTGAAGCAAAAAGACAGCACGGGGAGGGGTTTGCGCACGACCGATTCAAATAGTCAGTGCAACTTCCCCTCGTTCAATAATCCCCACCGCCCCCGCATCACCAAGTCCGAATATAGCCACGCCTCGCAACATTCTGAAAACCGCGTGCGCATCGCTTTTTATCGCTTTCCATCGCCGAATCGCTTCGCAAAAACGGCGTACCCGGCCGCGTGCCATTTGCACGGTAAAGGATTTGTAAGCCTTATATCCAGCATTGCAACATAAGGATTTACTGTCATCCACATCGTTTTTCGGCTATAAAAACCAGGCGGAATAAGGCTTTCTCGCTTTACAGACGAACTTGACAAAGGCATTATTTGTGCCAGCCTCCATAAACGGCGTAGTTCGCGCCAGGAATGCTCCGAACGGGTATTCATACTGAACGTGGCCCGACACCCGGCATAGCCAGGTGCAAGCAAGATGATGAATAAACAACGTATTCTTCATCCATGCCCGTTTGGTACTTGTTCGGAATTTCAGCCTTAAATCAGCAAGGACGCATGACACATGGCGCAAGCCCCTTCCCCACTCTCCGGCATCGCCCGCGCGCTCGTCCAGCAAGGCCGCCTGCAAGAGGCCGATGCGGAAGCGATTCAGATTCAGGCGCAAAACGGCAATAACCATTTCGTACAGGCCCTGGTAGCCAGTAAAAAATTATCGGCCCTGGAAGTTGCGGAGTTCGCTTCCAACACGTTTGGCTATCCCATGCTGGACCTGGCGCAAATGGACGCCGCCTATATTCCCTCCGGCGTACTCGATGTCAAGCTGATGCAGAGCCGACGTATCGCGCCGCTCTACAAACGCGGCACCAAGCTATTCGTCGCCATTTCCGACCCGACCTTCCTGCAGGCATTGGAAGATGCCAAGTTCCAGACCGGCACCGTGATCGAGCCGGTGGTAGTGGAGGATCAAAAACTCGGCCAGTTGATCGAGAAGCTGGTGGAAGCGACCGGCTCCAACCTTAAAGACATGGTGGTCGATCAGGAAGACCTCAATCTGGCGGGCGGCGAAGAAGCCGCGGCGGAACCCGACGTCGGCTCGGCCGAGGTGGATGACGCACCGGTCGTGAAATACATCCAGAAGATCCTGCTGGACGCCATCAACGGCGGCGCCTCCGACATCCATTTCGAACCCTACGAGAAGTTCTACCGCATCCGCTACCGGATCGACGGGGTGCTGCGCGAAATCGCCACACCGCCGCTGGCCATCAAGGACAAGATGTCCTCGCGGATCAAGGTGATCTCCAAGCTCGACATCTCGGAAAAGCGCGTCCCGCAGGATGGCCGCATGCGGTTGGTACTGTCCAAGACGCGGGCGATCGACTTCCGGGTGTCCACGCTGCCCACCCTGTTCGGCGAGAAGATTTGTATGCGTATCCTGGACCCCAGCTCCGCCACGCTGGGGATCGATGCGCTGGGTTACGAGCCGGACCAGAAGGCCGCCTTGCTGGAGGCCGTGCACCGCCCCTACGGCATGGTGCTGGTGACCGGCCCGACCGGTTCGGGCAAGACCGTTTCGCTATATACCTGCCTCAATATCCTGAATGAGCCGGGTATCAATATTTCCACGGCGGAAGACCCGGCCGAAATCAACCTGCCGGGGATCAACCAGGTCAACGTGAACGACAAGGCCGGCCTGACCTTTGCCGCCGCCTTGAAGTCGTTCCTGCGCCAGGATCCGGACATCATCATGGTGGGTGAAATCCGCGACCTGGAAACGGCCGACATCTCCATCAAGGCCGCCCAAACCGGCCACATGGTGTTCTCCACCCTGCATACCAATGACGCCCCGGCGACCTTGTCGCGGATGTTGAATATGGGTATCGCGCCATTCAATATCGCTTCTTCGGTCATCCTGATTACCGGCCAACGGCTGGCGCGCAAGCTATGCACCGCCTGCAAGAAGCCGCTGGACATCCCGCCCGAAGCCTTGCTGAGCGCGGGCTTTTCCGAAGAAGACCTCGATGGCAGCTGGCAACCTTATGGCCCGGTGGGCTGCGATATCTGCAAAGGCACCGGCTACAAGGGACGAGTTGGCATCTATCAGGTCATGCCGATTTCGGAAGAAATGCAGCGCATCATCATGGCGCAAGGAAATTCCATCGACATTGCCGACCAGGCCAAGCGCGAAGGTGTTCGCGACCTGCGCCAGTCGGGCCTGTTGAAGGTCAAACAAGGCATGACCTCGCTGACGGAAGTCGAAGCGGTAACCAACGAATAAGGCCCACGGGTCAAGGAGCAATGGCATGGCGGTGGACAAAAAATCCCAGGTAAAGGAACAGACGTTTTCCTGGGAAGGCAAGGACAGGACCGGCAAGACGCTCAAGGGCGAAATGCGCGCCGTGGGCGATGCGGTGGTGCGCTCCAATTTGCGCCGGCAAGGCATAACCGTCTTCAAGATCAAGAAACAGTCGCGCTCGCGCGGCAAGAAGATCACGGAAAAGGACATCACCTTCTTCACCCGCCAGATGGCCGTGATGATGAAGTCGGGCGTCCCCCTGCTGCAGGCATTCGACATCGTCGCCAAAGGCCACGCCAACCCCAGCGTCTCCCGCCTCTTGTACGATATCAAGAACGATGTGGAAACCGGCTCCAGCTTGACGCAGGCATTCCGCAAGCACCCGCTGTATTTCGACCAGCTGTTCTGCAATCTGGTACAGGCCGGTGAGCAGGCCGGTATTCTGGATGCCCTGCTCGACCGCTTGGCAACCTATAAGGAAAAGATCCTGGCCATCAAGGGCAAGATCAAATCCGCGCTGTTCTATCCGACGGCGATTGTCGTGGCGGCCTTTATCGTGATCTCCGTGATCATGATTTTCGTGATTCCCGCCTTCAAGGACCTGTTCTCCGGTTTCGGCGCGGATCTACCCGGCCCGACCCAATTCGTGATCGACGTATCCGAAATCTTCCTGGGTTACTGGTGGGCCATTTTCGGCGCCATCGGTGGCGGGATATACGGCATCCTGGAACTGAAGAAGCGTTCGATTCCCTTCCAGCACCTGATCGACCGAACCCTGCTGAGGCTACCCATCCTGGGTGAAATCATGCGCAAGGCCACGATCGCGCGCTGGACCCGTACCATGTCCACCATGTTCGCCGCCGGCGTACCGCTGGTGGAGGCATTGGATTCGGTGGGCGGCGCCGCCGGCAACATCATCTATTCCGACGCCACCAAGCGGATTCAAAATGAAGTCAGCACCGGTACCAGCTTGACCGTGGCCATGCAGAACACCGAGGTATTTCCCTCCATGGTGCTGCAGATGGTCGCCATCGGCGAAGAATCCGGCGCGCTGGATGCCATGCTGGGCAAGATCGCCGACTTTTTCGAACAGGAAGTGGATGAGGCGGTCGAGGCACTGACCAGCCTGATGGAACCGCTGATCATGATGGTGCTCGGCCCTATCATCGGCGGCATCATCATCGCCATGTACCTGCCGATCTTCAAGATGGGTGCAGCGGTCGGTGGCTGATTCCATGTCGCTTTTGGAGGCCTTGGCTGCTTTTCCGGCGTTGTTTATCCTTGCGTCCTTGATGTTTGGCTTGCTGGTCGGCAGTTTTCTCAATGTCGCTATCCATCGCCTACCCAAGATGATGGAAACGGAATTCCGGCACGAATGCGCCATCATCGATCTGCCGATCGAGACGGAGCCGCCGGCGCGGCCCGTCTACAACCTGGTCAAGCCGCGCTCGGCCTGTCCAGGCTGCGGACGGCAGATCGCCGGCTACGACAATATCCCGGTACTGTCCTGGCTTGTTCTGCGCGGCCGCTGCCGGCATTGCAAGACAGCCATTTCGGTCCGCTACCCCGTCGTCGAATTGGCTACCGGCCTGATTTCCGCCGGCCTGGCCTGGCATTTCGGCTGGGGCCCCGCCGCCTTCGGCGCCATCGTGTTCAGCTGGGTCCTGATGGCGCTGTTCTGGATCGATGTCGATACCTACCTGCTGCCGGACAGCCTGACGTTACCCTTGCTATGGCTGGGTTTGCTAATCAACCTGGATGCCACCTTCGTCCCCTTGAGCCATGCCGTGGTTGGCGCCGCCGCCGGCTACCTCTGCCTCTGGCTGGTATATTGGCTATTCAAGCTGACCACCGGCAAGGAAGGCATGGGGTATGGCGACTTTAAACTACTGGCGGCCATCGGCGCATGGCTGGGCTGGCAAGCCCTGCCCATCGTCATCCTGCTGTCCTCGCTCGTCGGCGCGGTGATCGGCATCGCCCTGCATTTGCTGGCCAACCGTGGTTGGAGCAAGCCGCTGCCTTTCGGCCCCTATCTGGCCATGGCCGGGCTGATCGCCCTGATCTGGGGGCCGGCACTGAACCAGCTGATCTGGGCCGGCGCGCTCTAGGCAGCGCTCATACGGCCTCCCTTGCCGGGAGGCCGCTTGTTCCCCCAAGTGGCAATTCGAATTTCTTATCCATGCATATCATTGGACTTACCGGCGGAATCGGATCAGGCAAAAGCACCGTGGCCGACCTGTTTCAAACGCTAGGCGTGCCGCTGGTCGATACCGATCAAATCGCCCATCAGATCAGCCAGCCCGGACAAGCCGGCGCGCTGGCGGTAGGCGAGCTATTCGGCGATGGCTTCCTCACCCCCGCCGGGGCCATCGATCGCCCCAAATTGCGCACCAAGGTGTTCGGGCAGGCCGCCGCGCTAAAACAACTTGAAGCCGCCTTGCACCCCTTGATCCAGCAGGAAGCCATGCGGCAACTGGCCGCCTTGCCGCAAGACCAGCCCTACTGCTTGCTGGCCGTTCCCCTGCTGTTGGAAACCGGAAGCTATCGGCACGTCATCGATCGAACACTTGTCGTGGATTGTCCCGAGGACGTGCAGATCAGCCGCGTGATGCGGCGCAGCCAACTGAGCGAAGCTGAAATCCGGGCCATCATGGCCAAACAAGTTACGCGAGAACAAAGACTTAGCCAGGCCGACGACATCGTCCTGAACGCGGGCGATTTGCCGCAACTCACGGATACAGTTAAGGAATTACATAGGAAATATCTGCAAGCATATGAATAAGAACAAATTTCGTCTTATTTAATTTGTCAAAACAAAGCTTATCTTGCACAATTGGCCGCTAATACAGCGCAAGCAGCCTCGGCCAAAGTGATTAGCTACGAATTCCCTGTTAACGAACGCATCCGCACGCTCCTGCGACTTGAGGATTTGTACGATCGCGCCGCCTTCTTTGCCGGTCGCGACCATGCATTGGAGCACCACGTTGCTCTGTTATGCCTGTTCGAGATCATGGAGGTGGCCGGTCGCGCCGACTTGAAATCCGACCTGCTACAGGAACTGGAACGACAACGGCAGTCGCTGGAAGCACTACGCGACAATCCTCAGATTTCGGAAGAAGCACTCGATATGGTCCTGGCCGATATCGAGCATACGCACGGCCGTCTGCTGGAGCCGACCGGCAAGTTCGCCCAGCACCTGCGCGAAAACGAGTGGTTGATGGCGATCAAGCAGCGTTCCGGCATTCCCGGCGGCGTGTGCGAATTCGACCTGCCCTCCTACCACTACTGGCAGCAACGGCCGGCCGAAGAGCGCCGGCACGAACTCAATGGCTGGCTGGCGCCCATGCTGTCCATCAAGGACGGCATCGATATCGTGCTGCGCATCCTGCGCAATAGTGCGAAGGTCGTGCCACTGACCGCCAAGGCGGGTGCCTTTCAGCAGATGTCGGGCGGCAAGCTGGTGCAGCTGCTCAAGCTGTCCGTCTCCGCCGAACTTCCCTACGTCCCCGAACTTTCAGCCAACAAGTACGCTATCAATATCCGCTTCGTCACGCCTGCGGTCGGTTCCGACCGGCCAAAGCAATGCGAACATGATGTCGATTTCGTGCTGGCCTTCTGCAATCTCTGATGACTACCGCCACACCTCGTAAAGTGCCCTGCCCCACTTGCGGCACGCTGCTAGCATGGTCAATCGACAATGCCTGGCGCCCCTTTTGTTCCGAACGCTGCAAACTGATGGACCTGGGTCAGTGGGCCAACGAGCAGTATCGTGTTGCTGGCGAACCCTTGCCCGATCCGGATGAACCGGTGAATTAAGCGCTGTAAAAAATCCTTCATCCGGCGGTCACCCTGTCGTCATCGCAGCTCTCTAATTTTGCTTCCTGATTCATCACCCAGGAGGCAAGCCCATGCTGCAACTCGACAGCCAGCCGGCACGCGGCAGACACCGCAAACTTTCCGTTTCCCTGGCAACGACCAAGGAGACCATCCGCGCCGCCCAGGCCCTGCGCTACAAGGTATTCGCCGAGGAACTGGGCGCCCGCCTGAGCACCCGCGAACCTGGCCTGGATATCGACCTATACGATGCCTGGTGCGATCACCTGGTAGTGCGCGACGACGCCAGCAATGAGGTGGTGGGCACCTACCGCATCCTGCCCCCCTCGCAAGCACTGCGCCTGGGTAGCTACTACTCCGAGTCCGAGTTCGATTTGACGCGGCTGCAACACCTGCGTGCGGGCATGGTGGAGCTGGGCCGCTCCTGCGTACACGCCGATTACCGCAATGGCGCAACCATCGCACTGCTGTGGGCAGGCTTGGCGGAGTATATGCAGCGCAATCGCTGCGATTACCTGGTCGGCTGCGCCAGCATCAGCATGGCCGACGGTGGCCATATGGCAGCCAGCATCTATCGGGAGCTGCAGCAGAAATCGATGTCGCCGGTCGAGTGGCGCGTCTTCCCCCGCTGTCCGCTGCCACTGGATGCGCTGGACGGTAAGCAGATCGTTGACATCCCGCCCCTGCTGAAGGGCTATCTGCGCCTCGGTGCCTACGTATGCGGCGACCCGGCCTGGGATCCCGATTTCAATACCGCCGATGTGCTGGTGCTGCTGCCCCTAAGCCGCATGAATCAACGCTACGCCCGCCACTTTATGCACGCGGAAGCATGAAGGCCCGGGTAAACGCCTTGCCGCCACCCTTCCGGAGGCAGTCGGCTTGACGTTTTCCGATGCAGGTTTCGCAGACAAGTCGTCACCGGAAAAGTTAAACTGGCGGCTTGTCGCTATGAAAACATCCCGCCTTATTCAAGCGTGGCGCTTTGCCCGCCTTACCCTGCATCTGCTCACCGGACTGTTGGAAGCTACCGTGTTCTTCCCCCGGCGTAATGCCATGGGCCGCGCCCGCGCGATCGTGCGCTGGTCCAGCCGCCTGTGCCGCATTCTCGGCGTGGAAGTCCGTGTCCACGGTAGTCCGCCCGGCCTTATGCCGCACAATACGATCTTGGTGGCCAACCATATTTCCTGGCTCGATATTTTCGTTATGAACAGTTCGACGCCTTCGCGCTTTGTCGCCAAAGCCGAGGTGCGCGACTGGCCGGTGGCCGGATGGATTGCCCATCGCACCGGGACCCTGTTCGTTACCCGCGAACGCCGCCATGACACGGTTCGGGTAAACCGCCTGATCAGCGCCGCCCTGACTGGCGGCGATTGCATCGCGGTCTTTCCCGAGGGGAGCACCACCGAGGGCGACGATGTCGCCAATTTCAACGCTTCCCTGTTGCAACCCGCCATCGAAGCCGCCGCGCAGGTAATACCCGTCGCGCTATGTTATTACGACCGGGATGGACACCGCAGCAAGGCGGCCGCCTATGTGGGCGAAATGAGTCTGTTGGAATCGCTATTGCTGCTGGTGGCGGAACCCGGCCTGACAGCCGAGCTGAGCTATTGCCCCAGCCTGGCGGCAGGCGAATGGAACCGCCGCGAACTGGCCACCCAGGCGCACTTGCACATCCGCGAGGTGGTGCGTCGCCGCGAGCTTATTGCCAATCATCCGTCCTTGCTTGACGAGAGGGCTCCTGAAATATCCGGCCATCCTCCAGCCTGATGGCGGTCAGGCTGCCGCCCCAGACGCAGCCGGTATCCAGCGCAACCACATCGTCTCGTACCAACAAGCCCAATGCGGACCAGTGACCGCAAACAATGGTGTTGTCGCGACTCGCCCGCTCGCTCGCATCGAACCAGGGCCGCAAGGCATCCGGCGCCTGGGCCGGCTCGCCTTTGAATTCCATGGCAAGCCCACCGTCTTCATCCACCATGCGCATGCGCGTGCAGGCATTGACGACCAAGCGTAGCCTGTCCCACCCCGCCAAATCGTCCTGCCAATGGCTGGGTACATTGCCGTACATATGCTGCAGAAAGAGCCGATAGCTATCGCCGGAAAGCTGCAACTCAACCTCGCCGGATAGCGAGCGGGCCTGCGCAACCGTCCAGGCCGGCAGCAGACCGGCGTGGACAAACACATGCCGGCCCTCCTGCCGCACCAAGGGCTGCTCGCGCAACCAGCCCATCAACAATGGCGCATCAGGGGCTTCCAGTACGGCTGCGAGGGTATCCTTGCCCTTGGTCTTGGCCAGGCCCTCGTGGACCGCCAGCAAGTGCAGATCATGGTTACCCAGGACCACCCGGGCACAGTGGCGGTTCGTATACAGCCAGCGCAACACCGATAGCGAGTCCGGGCCGCGATTGACCAGATCCCCCACCAGATAGAGCCGGTCCGAAGTCGGCCGGAATGCCACGCGGTGCAGCAAGGCCATGAATTCCTGGTAACACCCCTGCACATCACCGATCGCGTAGCTTGCCATATACTTGATTTTCCATTGAAGCCGCATCGATTATAACCGCAGCCTGGCGACCTTAGCCTTCTGCCGCTAGACTGAAAGCGGGAGATTCGCATGATCGAACAAGCACTTGCAAGCATCGATGCCTGGATACGCCTGTTCGAGGCAAGCGCCCTCCCCATCCTCGCGCATACCCGTAATGCGCTGCGACAGTTGGGCGAAAAAGGGGACGATGCCACCGTCCACGACTTGGCCGCCATCGTACGGCACGATACCTTGTTGGCCTTACAAGTCTTGCGTTATTTACAGCAGCATCGTTCGGCCCACCAACTCACCGATGTCACCACCGTGGATCGCGCCATTCTGATGATTGGGGTGAACCCCTTGTTGCGCGCTTTTACCGACGCCGAGACAGTGGAGAATCTATTGCATGGGCAACCGCATGCGCTCGACACGGTCAGGGCAGTATTGCAGCGCGCCTACCATGCCGCCGTTTGCGCCGACACCTGGGGCGGCTTTCGTCATGATATCGACAGCAGTGAAGTAATGACTGCCGCGCTGCTGCGGGACAGCGCCGAGGTGCTGGTAGCCAGCTTTGCGCCCAAGCTGATGCTGCGGATTCGCGCCATGCAACAGCGCGACCACCGCTTGCGCAGTTCGCTGGTGCAAAAGACGGTGCTGGGATTTCCGCTTATCGAACTGCAAATGGCCTTGATCGATGCCTGGAAGTTGCCACCTATCCTGAAAATGCTGATGGATGAACGTCACGCCGAACATCCACGGGTACGCACCGTCGCAACCGCTGTCGCCTATGCGAGGCACTCCGCCTCCGGTTGGGACAATACGGCGCTACCGGACGACTACCAGTCCGTCGCGGCACTGATTGGGCTTGGCTTCGAAAAGGCGACCCATATCAGCCACGAGGCTACCAAAAAAGCCCAGAAAGATTGGCAATGGTATGGCGCCCATCCGCCCGCTCCGCCTCCGGAGCAGGTATTACCCAGCGGTAATGCGAGCGATGCCTGAATACAAAAAGGCCAACCCTGGGGTTGGCCTTTTTGCTAGCTGAACCCGCTTTACGCGGCTTCAACCACTTCAGCGGTCTCTGGACGATCAACCAGTTCGACCAACGCCATCGGCGCATTATCGCCCTGGCGGAAACCGTACTTGAGGATACGCAGATAGCCGCCGTTACGACTCTTGTAGCGTGGGCCGAGAACGTCGAACAGCTTGAGGGTCAGCTCGCGGTCGCGGGTGCGATCGAAAGCCAGACGCAGGTTGGCGACCGAACGCTCCTGCTTGCCCAAGGTGATCAAAGGCTCAGCTACGCGACGCAATTCCTTGGCCTTAGGCAATGTGGTCTTGATGACCTCATGCTTCAGTAGTGCGTTGGCCAGGTTGCGCAGCATCGCGAGACGATGGCTCGTCGTGCGATTGAGTTTGCGATTACTTTGACGATGACGCATGGTTTTTATCCCTTGTCTTTCCAGCCTGGATTAAGGCTTTTCCAGGCCGACCGGCGGCCAGTTTTCCAGCTTCATCCCGAGCGTCAGACCCTTGGAGGCAAGCACTTCCTTGATTTCGTTCAAAGACTTGCGGCCCAGGTTCGGGGTCTTCAACAGTTCGGTTTCAGTGCGCTGGATCAGGTCACCGATGTAATAAATGTTTTCAGCCTTGAGGCAATTTGCCGAACGTACGGTCAGCTCAAGATCGTCAACCGGGCGGAGCAGAATTGGATCGACCTGCGGAGCGCGAGGCGCCTCAGGTTCGACTTCCGTACTCTGCAGATCAGCAAAGACAGCCAATTGCTCGACCAAGACGCGAGCGGCGAAACGCACCGCTTCTTCCGGCTCGATTGCGCCGTTAGTCTCGATTTCCATAACGAGCTTGTCGAGGTCGGTGCGCTGCTCGACGCGAGCGCTCTCGACCGCGTAGCTGACACGGCGAATTGGGCTGAACGAAGCATCCAGCAGGATGGAACCGATATTACGGCCCTCTTCCTTGTCCAGACGCACCACCGCGGGTTGGTACCCACGGCCTTTTTCGACCTTGATCTCCATGGCAAGCTTGCCGCCCGCGGAGAGATTGGCGATCACATGGTCAGGATTGACGATTTCGACGTCGTGAGGGACTTCGATATCGCTGGCCTTGACTACGCCTTCGCCATCTTTCTTCAGGGTCAACAATGCTTCGCCACGACCATGCAGCTTCAACACCACGCCCTTGAGGTTCAGAAGGATATCGACGACATCCTCCTGAACACCGTCAAGCGCGGAGTACTCGTGCAGCACGCCCTCGATCTTTACCTCGGTAGGAGCGTAACCAGGCATGGACGACAGCAGGATACGGCGCAATGCATTGCCGAGCGTATGACCGTAGCCACGCTCGAATGGCTCCATCACGACACGCGCCTGGGTAGGCGACGATGCCTGCACATCAATATTGCGTGGTTTCAGCAAGTCATTCGCATTGCTCATAAACAATCAATCCCTTTATCGAAACGAGCGGCTATCCGCATCAAAACGGCTCTATTACTTCGAGTAGAACTCGACGACGAGCTGCTCGTTGATGTCGCTGGACAGGTCGCTGCGTTCTGGAGCGCTCTTGTAGACGCCTTCCATCTTCTTGCCATCGACACTGACCCAACCCGGGAAACCGATTTGCTCAGCAAGCGCGAGCGCTTCCATGATACGAACCTGCTTCTTGGATTTATCACGCACACACACCACATCACCGGCCTTGACCTGGTAAGACGCGATATTGACCACTACGCCATTGACGGTGATCGACTTGTGGCTGACCAGCTGCCGAGCTTCGGAGCGGGTAGAGCCAAAGCCCATGCGATACACGACGTTATCGAGACGCGCTTCAAGGATCTTCAGCAGGTTTTCACCCGTGGAGCCCTTACGGCGGGATGCCTCTTCAAAGTAACGGCGGAATTGACGCTCAAGAACGCCGTAAATACGGCGGATCTTTTGCTTTTCACGCAGTTGTACACCAAAGCCGGAAAGACGGGGCTGTTTGGCACCGTGTTGACCAGGCTTACTATCCAGCTTGCACTTGCTATCCAAAGCGCGACGAGCGCTCTTCAGAAATAGATCAGTGCCTTCGCGGCGCGAAAGTTTACATTTCGGTCCGATATAACGTGCCATCTCGGGTCTCCGGAATTAAATACGACGTTTTTTCGGCGGACGACAGCCGTTGTGCGGTACGGGGGTAACGTCGGAAATGCTGGTAATCTTGAAGCCCAGCGCATTCAACGCACGCACAGCGGAATCGCGGCCGGGGCCGGGTCCCTTGATACGCACTTCGAGGTTCTTTACACCGTATTCTTGGGCAACTTTACCAGCATGCTCCGCAGCTACCTGAGCCGCGAACGGTGTACTCTTCCGAGAGCCTTTAAACCCAGCACCGCCCGAGGTAGCCCAAGAAAGTGCATTCCCTTGACGATCGGTGATGGTTACGATCGTATTGTTGAACGAAGCGTGAACATGCACGATCCCTTCAGATACGACCTTTTTGACTTTCTTCCGTACACGCACTGTGTTTGCTTTAGCCATTGCTATTCCTTAAGTGCTTACTTCTTCCCAGCTATCGACTTACGCGGGCCCTTACGGGTACGCGCGTTCGTCCTAGTGCGCTGACCACGCGCGGGCAAGCCCTTGCGATGGCGCAGACCGCGATAACACCCTAGGTCCATCAGACGCTTAATGCTCATAGTGATCTCACGGCGCAGGTCGCCCTCTACCGTGAACTTGCCGACTTCTTCGCGCAGTTTGTCCATCTCCGCATCCGTCAGGTCCTTGATCTTACGATCGGCAGGAACAGCGGAGATAGCGCAGATAGCCTTGGCGCGAGTCTGTCCGATTCCGTAAATGGCCTGAAGGCCAATGACGGTATGCTGATGATTGGGAATGTTTACCCCAGCAATACGGGCCATGATTCTCGTTACCCCAAAATTTAAAAGTTGCGGATTCTAGCACCAAGACTAGCCGACGACAACTGTCGCGCAGCTTAACCCTGACGTTGCTTGTGCCGTGGATCAGTACAGATCACGCGCACAACACGATTGCGACGAATGACCTTACAGTTACGGCAGATTTTCTTGACCGAAGCTTGAACTCGCATCGCTCTATCCTTTTCAATAAAAGACGCGCCATTTCGAATAGAAAAAATCTAAGCGTTACAACGCCGATCTTCTACATGACTCGTACGGGTTACCTATCGTTAGCCGCAAGCCTGTTGTTTAGCCAGCCTTGAAGTTCGCCTTCTTCAGCAAACTCTCGTACTGGTGGGACAACAAGTAAGACTGAACTTGCGCCATGAAATCCATCGTCACCACTACCACGATCAGGAGAGACGTACCGCCAAAGTAGAAGGGAAGCTTCGACTGCAGCAACAAGAATTCCGGAATCAGACAGACGGTGGTGATATAGACCGCACCGATCAGGGTCAAGCGCAAAATTACTCGCTCGATGTACTTCGCGGTTTGATCACCCGGACGAATTCCCGGAATGAAGGCACCGCTCTTCTTCAGATTGTCTGCCGTTTCCTTGGGATTGAACACCAAGGCGGTATAGAAGTAACAGAAGAAGATAATCGCAGCCGCGTACAGCAGCACATACAGTGGTTGGCCTGGATGCAGCATGTCACCCACCCGTTTGAGCCACGAGAACGAACCCCAATTCCCGCTCATCGAAAAAAGCGTCGCGGGAAAAAGAATGATGCTCGAAGCAAAAATCGGCGGAATCACACCAGCCATGTTCAATTTAAGCGGCAAATGCGTACTCTGGCCTTGCATGACCCGGTTACCAACCTGGCGCTTGGCGTAGTTCACCAAGACCTTACGCTGACCGCGTTCCACAAATACCACACCGGCAATAAGCAATATCGCGCCCGCACCCAGAAGCAAGACAGCCCAGGCAGACAGGTTGCCCTGACTGGTCAGTTCCAGCACCTGCCCGATCGACGAGGGAATGCCAGCCGCGATACCCGAAAAAATCAGGATCGAGATGCCATTGCCCAGACCACGCTCGGTAATCTGCTCGCCCAGCCACATCAGGAACATCGTGCCTGTAACGAGGGAGATCATCGCGGTCGTGTAAAACTCATACACGTTCGCGCCTGGAATCAACAAATTCTGGGAGACAACCCAGCTCGCCGCGGAAAAACTCTGCACCGTTGCAATCGCAACCGTGAGATAGCGGGTGTACTGAGTGATCTTACGCCGTCCGGCCTCCCCTTCCTTCTTCATCTCCTTCAACTGCGGCACGACTTCCGAGCCCAGCTGCAAGATGATGGAAGCGGAGATGTAGGGCATGATCCCTATTGAAAAAATCGTCGCACGCGACAAGGCCCCACCAGAGAACATGTTGAACATGTTCAAAAGCCCGGCCCCGCTCTTCGACATGTCGAAGAGCTTGGCCAAGGCTACCGGATCAATACCGGGGATGGGGATATGCGCGCCAATGCGATAAACGATCAGGGCTCCGATCAGGAACCAAATTCGCTTTTTCAGATCCGCAAACTTGCTCGCGGTACTGGCCATCGCAGGATTTGCCACGTATATCGCCTTATCTCAAGCTTTATTCAGTGATGCTGCCGCCAGCAGCTTCCAATGCGGCACGGGCACCGGCAGTCGCCAGTACGCCACGCAGCTTGACAGCCTTCTCGACAGTGCCGGCCAGGATCAGCTTGGCAGCCCGAGCGCCGTGAGGCACCAGGCCGGCTTGCTTCAACACCAGCAAATCGACATCATCAACCGGCAAACGGCTCAGATCACCCGTGCGCACTTGAGCGGTCAGGCCCTTGGTCAGGGACTTGAAGCCACGCTTCGGCAGGCGACGTTGCAAAGGCATTTGACCGCCTTCGAAACCCACCTTGTGGAAACCACCGGAACGGGACTTCTGACCCTTGTGGCCACGGCCACAAGTTTTGCCAAGGCCTGAACCGATGCCACGGCCAACGCGCTTGTAAGCGTGCTTAGCGCCCTCAGCGGGCTTGATCGTATTCAGTTCCATTTAGCTCTCGCTTTTCAGCAGGTAGCTGATCTTGTTGATCATGCCGCGGTTTTCCGGGGTGTCGATAACCTCAACCGATTGGTTGATTTTCTTCAGACCCAGACCACGAGCACACGCCTTGTGTGCTTCGAGACGGCCAATCAAGCTCTTGACGAGCGTTACTTTAATCATGCGAGCATTAGCCATTGGACTCGGCTCCCACGATATCCTCGATAGCCTTGCCACGCTTCGCAGCGATTTCAGCCGGGCTACGCAGCTTGGACAATGCATCCAAGGTAGCGCGAACGAGGTTGTAAGGATTGGTCGAACCGTGGCACTTGGCCGAAATATTGGTTACGCCCATCACTTCGAATACCGCACGCATCGGGCCGCCAGCCTTGATACCGGCACCGTCGGCAGCGGGCTGCATAAACACGGTGGTAGCACCGTGCTTACCCATCACAGCATGCTGTACGGTACCGTTCTTCAGGCTGATCTTCACCAGCTTGCGACGGGCTTCTTCCATTGCTTTCTGTACGGCTACGGGCACTTCCTTGGACTTGCCCTTACCCATACCGATACGACCATCACCGTCACCGACCACGGTCAGTGCGGCGAAACCCATGATCCGGCCACCTTTCACCACCTTGGTGACGCGGTTGACGCTGATCATCTTTTCCCGCAGGCCATCGCCGCGGTCTTCGATCTCAGACTTCGCCATGTTTGACTCCTTAGAATTCGAGGCCGGCTTCGCGCGCCGCGTCGGCCAGCGCTTTCACGCGACCGTGGTAATGAAAGCCCGAGCGGTCGAAGGCGACGGCGGTAACGCCGGCAGCCTTGGCCTTTTCGGCGATGCGCTTACCAACAGCAGCTGCCGCGGTCGTGTTGCCACCGTTGCTGACTTCCTTGCGGAAATCAACTTCCAGCGACGACGCACTGGCCAGCACCTTGCCACCGGTCTCATCGATGACCTGGGCGTAGATATGGCTGTTGGTGCGATGAACCGACAGGCGCACCACTTTCAAGCCAGCGATACGGGCACGGGTTTTGCGGGCCCTGCGCAGACGTGTTTCGTTCTTGTCCATGATTTCAGCCTCGATTACTTCTTCTTGGTTTCTTTCAGGGTCACCGTTTCGTCGCTATAGCGAACACCCTTGCCCTTGTAAGGCTCTGGCGGACGATAAGCGCGAATTTCAGCGGCGACCTGACCAACCTGCTGCTTGTCTACGCCCTTCAGCAGAATTTCGGTCTGCGATGGGGTTTCAACTTTGACACCAGCCGGCATCTTGTGGGCAACAGGGTGCGAGAAACCAAGGGTCAGGTTGAGCAGCTCGCCTTGGGCTTGGGCACGATAGCCCACGCCGACCAGCAGAAGCTTGCGCTCAAAACCTTTGGAAACGCCGGTCACAATGTTGTTGAGCAGGGCGCGCATGGTGCCGGACATAGCCCGGGAATGCTTGCTCTCGTCAACAGCCTTGAAAACCAGGGCATTGTTCTCGACCTTGATCTCGACAGCAGCGTCCAGAGGACGGGAAGCCGAGCCCAGCGGGCCCTTCACTACAATCGCGCCTGCGGCGATGCTGACTTCGACACCAGCCGGCAGGACGATAGGGTTTTTAGCTACACGGGACATTACTCAGCTCCTTACGCCACGTAGCACAAGAGCTCGCCACCGATACCTTGGGCGCGTGCTTTGCGATCAGTCATCACACCCATGGAGGTGGAGACAATGGCGATACCGAGGCCGTTCATGACCTTGGGAATGTCGTCCACACCCTTGTAAATACGCAAACCTGGCTTGGAGACACGATCAATGCGCTCAATAACCGGACGACCCGCGTAGTACTTGAGCTCGATATCGAGCTGGGGCTTCTTTTCATCGCCGCTAACAGCGAAGTTTTCGATATAACCTTCATCCTTGAGCACGGTAGCAATGGCTACTTTCAGCTTGGAGGAAGGCATCGTTACCGACGGCTTGTCCGCACGCTGAGCGTTACGGATGCGGGTCAGCATATCGGCGATGGGATCATGCATACTCATTCGTGATCTCCTTACCAGCTGGCCTTGACGACGCCTGGGATTTCGCCACGCATGGCAATCTCACGCAACTTGTTACGGCCGAGGCCGAACTTACGGAACACGCCACGCGGACGACCGGTGATAGCACAACGGTTGCGCAGGCGAGTCGGATTAGCATTACGCGGCAAAGCCTGCAACTTCAGGCGGGCAGCGAAACGCTCTTCGTCGCTCAGGTTCTGGTCATTGATGATTGCCAGCAACTGCTCGCGCTTTGGGGAAAATTTCTCCACCAGCTTCTCGCGCTTTTTTTGACGGTTGATCAAAGCAAGTTTAGCCATGGCAAACCTCAGTTCTTAAACGGAAACTTGAACGCGGCGAGCAGCGCACGGGCTTCTTCGTCGGTCTTCGCGGTCGTCGTGATGGTGATATTCATACCACGCAGCGCGTCGATCTTGTCGTATTCGATTTCCGGGAAAATGATCTGTTCCTTGACGCCCATGTTGTAGTTACCACGGCCATCGAAAGACTTACCAGACACACCACGGAAGTCGCGGATACGTGGCATGGCCACGGTCACCAGACGATCCAGGAATTCGAACATCCGCTCGCGGCGCAGGGTAACCTTGCAGCCGACGGGGTAGTTGTCACGAATCTTGAAACCGGCGATCGACTTCTTCGACAGGGTCACAACGGGCTTTTGGCCGGCGATCTTGGTCAGGTCGCCAACGGCGTGTTCCATGACCTTCTTATCGGCCACAGCTTCGCCTACACCCATGTTGATGGTGATCTTTTCGATGCGCGGCACTTCCATGATCGACTTGTAGCCGAACTTTTCAGTAAGCTGCGGAACGACTGTTTCTTTGTAGAATTCTTGCAAACGAGCCATATTCTTTAGCCCCCAACCACTTCGCCGTTCGACTTGAACACGCGAACTTTTTTGCCATCGTCCAGCACCTTGAAGCCAACGCGGTCGGCCTTTTGGGTTGCCTTGTTGAAGATGGCGACGTTAGAAACCTGAATTGGCATCGTCTTATCAACAATACCGCCCACAACACCGCGAACCGGATTAGGCTTCTGGTGCTTCTTGACGACATTGATGCCTTCAACGACGACCTTGTCGTCGATCAGGACGCGCAAAACGGTGCCGCGCTTACCTTTGTCTTTACCGGTGATGACGACGACTTCGTCGCCTTTACGAATCTTGTTCATGCGCGACCCCTTACAGCACTTCTGGCGCGAGTGAGACGATCTTCATGAAGCGCTCGGTGCGCAGTTCACGCGTCACCGGTCCGAAGATACGGGTGCCGATCGGCTCAAGCTTGTTGTTGAGGAGCACGGCGGCATTGCCATCAAACTTGATGAGCTGGCCATCCGAACGACGAACACCCTTTGCGGTGCGAACAACGACGGCGTTATAAACGTCGCCCTTCTTCACACGGCCACGCGGTGCGGCGTCCTTGATGGTCACCTTGATGACATCACCTACCGAAGCGTAACGACGCTTAGAGCCACCCAGCACCTTGATGCACATTACAGAACGCGCACCGGTGTTATCGGCAACATCCAGCATGGATTGCATTTGAATCATGTAAACAAACTCCAACTTAACCCGTCAACGTCCGCCGGAAAATTTCCGGCAGTACCGCGGCGAACCACGGCACAACGGCCAGTTTTGGACCCCGTAAGGGAGACAATTCCTAAGCCATCGGCAGCAGGACGCCACTTTTGACGAAGGATAAACAGCAGGGCATTCTACAAGTCGTAGAATGCCCTGGCAAGCTATTTACGCAAAAAGTGATTAAAAATCACAATCAAACGTTGCGTGCCTTCTCGATGAGTGCCGTCACGATCCAGGACTTGGTCTTGGAAAGCGGACGGGTTTCTTCGATCGTCACCATGTCGCCTTCGCCGTAGGCGTTGGTTTCATCGTGAGCGTGGTACTTCTTGGACAAGCGAATGATCTTGCCGTAGAGCGGGTGCTTCACTTTACGCTCGACCAGCACGGTCACGGTCTTGTCCATCTTGTCGCTGACCACACGGCCAGTCAGCGAACGTTTCAGTTTGGTCTCGGTCATTTACGCCACCTTCTGAGCCAGGATGGTGCGAACGCGCGCGATATCGCGGCGAACGCGCTTCAGTTCGCTGGTCTTGGCAAGCTGCTGGGTAGCCAGCTGCATGCGCAGGCCGAACTGGGCCTTCAGGAGCGAGGTAAGCTCAACTTTGAGCTCATCGACCGATTTGTTACGCAATTCAGTCGTTTTCATCTCACTGCCCCACATTTCGGGTTACGAAAGTCGTCGCGATCGGCAGCTTGGCGGCAGCCAGACGGAAGGCTTCGCGGGCGAGAGTCTCGTCCACGCCGTCCATCTCGTACAGCACCTTACCTGGCTGAATCTCGGCAACGTAGTATTCCGGATTACCTTTACCATTACCCATCCGGACTTCGGCGGGCTTGGAAGAAATCGGCTTGTCCGGGAATACACGGATCCACACGCGGCCGCCACGCTTGATATGACGAGTCATGGCGCGACGGGCGGCTTCGATCTGGCGAGCAGTCAAACGGCCACGGCCGATGGCCTTCAGACCCCACTCACCGAAGCTGACCTTGTTACCGCGAGTAGCGACGCCGGTGTTGCGGCCCTTCTGCTGTTTGCGGTACTTAAGTCTAGTTGGCTGCAGCATTTCGAGGCCCCTTTCGCGGCTTGCGTTCGGCTTGTTCCGGCTGGACGACTACTTGCTCGCCGGCCTTGACCTCGCCCTTATAGACCCACACCTTGATGCCGATGATCCCGTAGGTCGTCTTGGCTTCCGAAGTGGCGTAATCGATATCGGCACGCAGGGTATGCAAAGGCACGCGGCCTTCACGGTACCACTCGGTACGGGCGATTTCGATACCATTGAGACGGCCCGACGACATGATCTTGATGCCTTGGGCACCCAGACGCATGGCGTTTTGCATGGCACGCTTCATGGCGCGACGGAACATCACGCGCTTTTCCAGCTGCGAGGCGATCGAATCGGCAATCACTTGCGCATCGGTTTCCGGCTTGCGGATTTCTTCGATGTTGATGTGAACCGGCACGCCCATCAGCTTGACCAGGTCGCGCTTGAGCAATTCGATATCTTCGCCCTTCTTGCCAATCACGACGCCTGGACGGGCGCTATGAATGGTGATGCGGGCGTTCTTGGCGGGACGCTCGATAACGACGCGACCAACCGAGGCGTTTGCCAGCTTCTTCTTCAGAAACTCGCGCACCTTGATATCTTCGGCGAGCATGGCTGGGAAGTTTTTGCTATTCGCATACCACTTCGAAGCCCAGTTCTTATTTACGGCAAGACGGAAACCCGTCGGATGAATTTTCTGACCCATATCGTTCTCACTCGCCCACGGTCAAGGTGATGTGGCAGGTCTGCTTCTCGATGCGGTTTCCGCGACCCTTTGCACGGGCGGAAAAACGCTTGAGACTCGGGCCCTTGTCCACATAAATGGTCGCCACCTTGAGCGCGTCGATATCGACGCCGTCATTGTGCTCGGCGTTGGCAACCGCAGACAACAACAACTTCTTGATGATGACCGCGCCCTTTTTCGGGCTGAAGGTCAGGATATTAAGCGCCTGCTCAACCGGCTTGCCACGCACCAGGTCAGCAACCAGGCGCGCTTTTTGAGCCGAAAGACGAGCGCCAGTCAAAATAGCGGAGGTTTGCATAATCTCTGTTACCTCTTGGCTTTTTTGTCGGCGGCATGACCCTTGAACGTACGGGTCAGCGAGAATTCGCCTAGCTTATGACCAACCATGTTCTCGTTGATGTACACGGGAATATGTTGTTTACCGTTGTGCACCGCGATGGTCAGACCGACAAAGTCGGGCAGCACGGTAGAACGACGGGACCAGGTCTTTACCGGGCGCTTGTCGTGGGTCGCGCGCACTGCTTCGATCTTCTTGAGCAGATGGGCGTCGACGAACGGGCCTTTTTTAACGGAACGAGACATGTCTAATTACCCCTTATTCGAATACCGGCGGCGCACAATCATGTTGTCAGTGCGCTTGTTGCTACGGGTACGGTAACCCTTAGCCGGGGTACCCCATGGGCTAACAGGCACGCGACCTTCACCAGTACGACCTTCACCACCACCGTGCGGGTGATCGATCGGGTTCATCGCCGTACCGCGAACGGTCGGACGAATACCGCGCCAGCGATTCGCGCCTGCCTTACCGATCTTGCGCAGGTTGTGCTCTTCGTTACCGACTTCACCGATGGTGGCGCGGCAATCGACGTGCACCTTGCGGATTTCACCGGAACGCAGACGCAACTGGGCGTAGGCGCCTTCACGAGCCAGCAGCTGCACCGAAGCACCGGCCGAACGCGCGATTTGCGCACCCTTGCCAGGCTGCATCTCGATGCAATGGATGGTGCTACCAACCGGAATATTGCGCAGCGGCAGGGTGTTACCGACCTTGATCGGCGCTTCCGAACCACTGATCACTTGTGCACCGGCCTTCAAACCGCGCGGGGCAATGATGTAGCGGCGCTCGCCATCGGCGTAGCACAACAGGGCAATGTGCGCGGTGCGGTTCGGATCGTATTCCAGACGCTCGACGGTGGCGGCAATGCCATCCTTGTTGCGACGGAAGTCGACCAAACGGTAGTGTTGCTTATGACCGCCGCCTTGATGGCGAACGGTGATCACACCACGGTTGTTACGACCGGCTTTCTTGCTTTGACTTTCCACCAGCGCAGCGTGCGGACGGCCCTTGTGCAGCTCGGGGCTTACGACCTTGACTACCGCACGGCGACCCGGGGAAGTGGGTTTTACTTTTACCAGCATCGTCGTTCTCCTTACGGTGCGGCCTGCAGGTCAATTTCTTGACCTGGCTTAAGGGCAACATAGGCCTTCTTCCAGCCCTTGCGCCAGCCTGTGCTACGACCGAAACGCTTTTGCTTCGGCTTCACATTGCTGACCTGGACGGATTCGACCTGCACTTTGAACAGCAGCTCAACCGCAGCCTTGATTTCCGGCTTGGTTGCATCGCTGGCGACACGGAAAACGACTTGCTCGTTCTTCTCGGCAACCATGGTGCTCTTTTCAGAGATCACGGGAGCGAGCAGAACCTGCAGCAAACGATCTTCATTTAGCTGAGTCATGCCAGGATCTCCTCGATTTGCTTGAGCGCCTCGCGAGTCACCAGGATCTTCTTGAAGCGAACCAGGCTAACCGGGTCGGCCTGCGAAGGCTCGAGAACGAGCACGTTCGGCAGATTGCGCGAAGCCAGATAGAGGTTTTCGTCAAGGTTGTCGGTGACGATCAGCGTACGCTCGTTCAGACCCATGGCAGCCAGCTTGGCGGCGAACGCCTTGGTCTTTGGGGTTTCCGCCACGAAGGCATCCACCACCACCAGACGATCTTCACGCACCAGCTGCGACAGGATAGTCGCCACGCCAGCACGGTACATCTTACGATTCACCTTCTGGGTGAAGTTCTCGTCCGGGGAGCTTGGGAAAATCTTACCGCCGCCACGCCACAATGGGCTGGACGCCATACCGGCACGAGCACGGCCCGTACCTTTTTGACGCCACGGCTTGCGGGTGGACTTGGCCACATCGCTACGGCCCTTTTGGGCACGGTTGCCGCTACGGGCATTCGCGAGGTAGGCGGTAACAACTTGATGGACCAGTGCTTCGTTGTAATCGCGACCGAACAGAGCGTCGGAAGCGCTTACATTGGCAGCAGCCTGACCATTGGTATCTATAACTTTCAGTTCCATCATGCACCTGCCTTCACGCTGGGACGCACGACGACATCATTGCCCTTGGAGCCAGGAACAGCACCCTTGACGAGCAACAAGCCGCGCTCGGCATCAACACGAACCACTTCCAGATTCTGGACGGTACGCTTGACGTTACCCAGTTGACCGGCCATGCGCTTACCCGGGAATACACGGCCCGGATCTTGCGCCATACCGATGGAACCAGGTGCGTTATGCGACCGCGAGTTACCGTGGGAAGCACGTTGCGAACTGAAATTGTGACGCTTGATCGCACCGGAAAAACCCTTACCTTGCGAGGTACCGGTCACATCGACCAGTTGACCCACGGCGAAGATTTCAACGGAGATCTGGCTGCCAGGTTGCAGCTTGGCCAGTTCTTCGGCCGACAGGAGGAATTCTCCCAGGCCGCGACCTGCTTCTACGCCTGCTTTTGCGAAGTGCCCAGCTTCAGCCTTATTGACACGGCTGGCACGACGTTCACCGAAGGCAACTTGCACTGCGGCATAGCCATCGGTTTCAGGAGTCTTAATTTGCGTGACGCGATTGGCCGACAGATCCAGCACGGTCACCGGGATGGAAGCACCATCCTCGACGAACACGCGGGTCATACCGACCTTGCGCCCGATAAGTCCTAAGCTCATCGTTCTTTCCTTTCGAAGGGCCGGCTACGATTGGCCGGCGATCTAACAAGCCGCTGATTGCTGTCGTATTGCACCGAACGAAACCTCGGCACAAAAGCAATCGCGGGCCCGCCTTTTACAGCGAGCCCGCGATAATATCGCAACGTCTTGAGTTAATGCAAGAAATTATTGCAGCTTGATCTCAACGTCCACGCCAGCCGGCAGATCCAGCTTCATCAGCGCATCAACCGTCTTGTCGGTTGGGTCGACAATATCCATCAGACGCAGGTGAGTACGGATCTCGAGCTGGTCGCGCGAGGTCTTGTTCACGTGCGGGGAACGCAGCACATCGAAACGCTCGATCTTGGTCGGCAGCGGGACCGGGCCCTTGACCACTGCGCCGGTACGCTTGGCGGTGTCGACGATTTCCTGGGCGGAACGGTCGATCAGTGCGTAGTCATAAGCTTTGAGACGGATACGGATCTTTTGATTTGCCATGATTTTTCCTAAAGAGCGGGGCGGCCATGTGGCCGCCAGGACACTGTGAAAGAGCGAGGGCGGGCCTGAACGGCCCGCCTGCTTCGCATTACTCGATGATCTTGGCTACAACGCCGGCGCCAACGGTACGGCCGCCTTCGCGGATCGCGAAGCGCAGGCCTTGTTCCATGGCGATCGGAGCGATCAGCGCAACAACCACTTCCACATTGTCACCTGGCATCACCATTTCGGTGCCGGCCGGCAGTTCCATCGCACCGGTCACGTCGGTGGTGCGGAAGTAGAACTGTGGACGGTAGCCGTTGAAGAATGGCGTGTGACGGCCACCTTCGTCCTTGGACAGCACATACACGCTGCCTTCGAACTTGGTGTGCGGCTTGATCGAGCCCGGCTTCGCCAGAACTTGACCGCGCTGCACATCTTCACGCTTGGTGCCGCGCAGCAGCGCGCCGATGTTGTCGCCGGCCTGACCTTGGTCCAGCAGCTTGCGGAACATTTCAACGCCGGTACAAGTCGTCTTTACCGTCGGTACGATACCGATGATTTCGATTTCTTCGCCAACCTTCACAATGCCGCGCTCGACGCGACCGGTCACCACGGTGCCACGACCCGAGATCGAGAACACGTCTTCCACCGGCATCAGGAAAGCACCGTCAATGGCACGTTCCGGAGTAGGAATGTAGGTGTCCAGCGCTTCGGCCAGACGGAGAATGGCGGGTTCGCCGATTTCCGACTGGTCGCCTTCCAGTGCCTTCAGGGCCGAACCCTTGATGATAGGCAGGTCGTCACCGGGGAAATCGTACTTGCTCAGCAGCTCGCGCACTTCCATTTCAACCAGCTCGAGCAGCTCGGCATCGTCGACCATGTCGGCCTTGTTCATGAACACGATGATGTAAGGCACGCCAACCTGGCGGGCCAACAGGATGTGTTCACGGGTCTGCGGCATGGGACCGTCAGCCGACGACACCACCAGGATCGCGCCGTCCATCTGCGCGGCGCCGGTGATCATGTTCTTCACATAGTCAGCGTGGCCTGGGCAATCGACGTGGGCGTAGTGGCGGTTTTCGGTTTCGTATTCAACGTGAGCGGTGTTGATCGTGATACCGCGGGCCTTTTCTTCAGGCGCGCTGTCGATCTGGTCGTAGCCCTTGGCTTCGCCGCCGAACTTCTTCGACAGAATCGTGGTGATTGCAGCGGTCAGCGTGGTCTTGCCATGGTCAACGTGACCAATCGTGCCGACGTTTACGTGCGGCTTGGTCCGCTCGAACTTTTCCTTAGCCATTTCTCAATCCTTAATCTGAATTAGGTAGGGAACTGCCGGGCACCGGGCCCGGCAGCACCTTGTTTACTTCTTGTTGATGATCGCCTCAGCCACATTGCGCGGGGCTTCCGAGTAGTGCTTGAACTCCATCGAGTAGGTGGCACGACCTTGCGACATGGAGCGCAGGGTGGTCGAGTAACCAAACATCTCGGACAGAGGCACTTCGGCCTTGATCATCTTGCCGCCGGCAGGATTGTCATCCATGCCTTGCAGCATGCCGCGACGGGACGAGATATCGCCCATGATGTCGCCCATGTAGTCTTCCGGCGTTTCGATTTCAACCGCCATCATCGGCTCAAGAATCACCGGGCCGGCGCGACGCATGGCTTCCTTGAATGCCAGCGAGCCGGCCAATTCGAAGGCGATTTGCGACGAGTCGACATCGTGATACGAACCGAAGGTCAAGCGGACCTTGACGTCCACCACCGGGAAGCCGGCCAGCACGCCTGCCTTCAGCGTGTTCTGGATACCCTTGTCCACCGACGGGATGAATTCGCGGGGGATGGTACCGCCCTTGATTTCGTCGATGAACTGGTAACCCTTGCCTTCGCCCGACGGCTCGACGGTGATCACGCAATGGCCGTACTGACCCTTACCACCCGACTGCTTGGCATGCTTGCCTTCGATGTCTTCGGCAACCTTGGTGATGGTTTCACGGTAGGCCACTTGCGGCGCGCCGACGTTGGCTTCAACGCCGAACTCGCGCTTCATGCGGTCAACCAGAATTTCCAGGTGCAGCTCGCCCATGCCGGACATGATGGTCTGGCCGGTTTCTTCGTCGGTACGCACGCGGAACGACGGGTCTTCCTTGGCCAGGCGGTTCAGGGCAACGCCCATCTTTTCCTGGTCGGCCTTGGTCTTCGGCTCGACGGCGACGTGAATCACCGGCTCGGGGAATACCATGCGCTCAAGCGTGATGATGTGGTCGGGCGAACACAGGGTTTCACCGGTGGTCACATCCTTCAGGCCGATACCGGCGGCGATGTCGCCAGCGCGCACTTCATCGATTTCCTGACGGTCGTTGGCGTGCATCTGCACGATACGGCCCATGCGTTCCTTGCGGGCCTTGACCGAGTTGTACACAGCATCGCCGGACTGCACGACACCGGAGTACACGCGGAAGAAGGTCAGCTGACCGACGTATGGATCGCTCATCAGCTTGAATGCCAGCGCCGAGAACGGTGCGTCATCCGAAGCGATACGGGTTTCCGGCTGGTCGCGATCGTTGATACCCGCCACCGGCAACACGTCAACCGGCGAAGGCAGCAGTTCGATCACGGCGTCCAGCATGCGTTGTACGCCCTTGTTCTTGAAGGCGGTACCGCACAGCATCGGCTGGATTTCGCAAGCCAGGGTACGCGTACGCAGGCCGAACACGATCTCTTCTTCCGAGAGTTCGCCTTCTTCCAGGTACTTGTTCATCAGCTCTTCGGAAGCCTCGGCTGCCGCTTCGACCATCTTCTCGCGCCATTCGGCGGCGAGCTCGACCAGATCGGCCGGAATTTCGACGTAGTCGAACTTCATGCCCTGGGTCGCGTCATCCCACAGGATCGCGCGGTTCTTCAGCAGATCGACCACACCGGTGAAGCCATCTTCGGCGCCGATAGGAATGGTGATCGGGATCGGGTTCGCACGCAGACGGGTGCGCATCTGTTCGACCACGCGGAAGAAGTTGGCGCCTTGACGGTCCATCTTGTTCACGAAGGCCAGACGCGGCACCTTGTACTTATTGGCTTGACGCCAAACGGTTTCCGACTGCGGCTGAACACCACCCACGGCGCAGTAGACCATGCACGCACCGTCCAGCACGCGCATCGAACGCTCCACCTCAATGGTGAAATCGACGTGGCCCGGGGTATCAATAATATTGATACGGTGTTCCGGGAAGTTGTTGCCCATACCCTTCCAGAACGTGGTGGTGGCAGCAGAGGTAATGGTAATACCACGCTCCTGCTCCTGCTCCATCCAGTCCATGGTGGCGGCGCCGTCGTGAACTTCACCAATCTTGTGGTTCACACCGGTGTAGAAAAGAATACGCTCAGTCGTCGTGGTTTTACCCGCGTCGATGTGCGCGCTAATACCGATGTTCCGGTAGCGTTCAATGGGTGTCTTGCGTGCCACAGCCAATACCTTTGCTTAAAAGGGTGAATTAGAAGCGATAATGGGCGAAGGCCTTATTGGCTTCGGCCATACGGTGAACTTCGTCACGCTTCTTCATCGCGCCGCCACGGCCTTCGGCCGCATCCAGCAATTCGCCAGCCAAACGCTGACCCATCGACTTTTCACCACGCTTGCGGGCGGCTTCGCGCAGCCAACGCATGGCCAAGGCCATCCGACGGGTCTGACGCACTTCAACCGGCACCTGGTAGTTTGCACCACCGACGCGACGGCTCTTCACTTCGACGACTGGCTTCACATTGCCGAGGGCTTGGGAGAACACCTCGAGGGGGGCTTTGCCAGTCTTCTTTTCGACGATTTCAAGCGCGCCGTAAACGATGCGTTCGGCAACCGACTTCTTGCCGTCCTGCATCACGACGTTCATGAACTTGGACAATTCTTCGCTACCGAACTTTGGATCCGGCAATACTTCGCGTTTCGGTACTTCTCTACGACGTGGCATATTTCAACCTCAGTTGTATTCAGTTGAGCGCAACGACTGCGCTCGCGACCACCCAAAGGGGCTGATCACTTACTCGACGACGCCCACATGGGCAGTTCGCCGCCGTCGCGCCATCTTGCTGCGCGACATCGTCCGGTCATCAGACCTTGGGACGCTTGGTACCGTACTTGGAGCGCGACTGCTTACGACCCTTGACACCAGCGGTATCCAGCGAGCCACGCACGGTGTGGTAACGCACACCTGGCAAGTCTTTTACACGACCGCCGCGGATCAGCACGACCGAGTGTTCCTGCAGATTGTGGCCTTCACCGCCGATGTACGAAATCACTTCGAAACCGTTGGTCAGGCGCACCTTGGCTACCTTACGAAGGGCCGAGTTAGGCTTCTTCGGAGTAGTGGTGTAAACGCGCGTGCAAACACCGCGTTTCTGCGGGCAAGCTTCGAGCGCAGGAACCTTGCTCTTGGCCGTTTCCGCCACACGTCCCTTACGGACGAGCTGGTTGATGGTTGGCATTATCTGTTTCCCAAAAGTAAAAAATGGCGCGCTTTGCGCGTACGGCACAAAGGGCAGCCCCCACAAAAGAGCGCGGATTATAGATAAATCAAACGCTTAATGTCAACAAACCCTCCGACCGCCCATCGCCGCGGGGGCGATGGGCCGACAGAAGGGCTATCGACGTCTCAAAACACCGGCCGCCGAAGCGACCGGCTTGCTACTAATCAGACCTGTTCCTGTGCGGCTTCGGACTCGGCCATCGTCAATTCGCTGGGCCGGGACTCGCCCGAACGCAGACGGCGACGATTGTTGTGGTAGGCCAGACCGGTACCGCCAGGGATCAGGCGACCCACGATCACGTTTTCCTTCAGACCGCGCAACTCGTCCCGCTTGCCCATGATCGCGGCTTCGGTCAGCACGCGCGTGGTTTCCTGGAACGATGCCGCCGAAATGAACGAGTCGGTGGACAAGGATGCCTTGGTAATACCCAGCAGGATGTTGTCGAACTGTGCCGGCTGCTTGTTTTCGGCAACCAGCTTGTCGTTCGCTTCCAGTACTTCGGCGCGCTCGACCTGCTCACCCATGATGAAGTCGGAATCGCCGGCATCGGAGATAACCACGCGACGCAGCATCTGGCGAACGATCACCTCGATGTGCTTGTCGTTGATCTTCACACCCTGCAGACGATACACCTCCTGCACTTCTTCGGTGATATAGCGGGCCAGCGTTTCGATACCTTGCAGGCGCAGGATATCGTGCGGATCGGCCGGGCCGTCGACGATGGTTTCGCCGCGGTTCACTACCTGGCCGTCGTGGACCAGCACATGCTTGTCCTTCGGAATCAGGTATTCGTGCGGTGTACCGTCCAGATCGGTAATGATCAGGCGCTGCTTGCCCTTGGTGTCCTTACCGAACGACGAGGTACCGGTCACTTCGGCCAACATGCCGGCATCCTTCGGCGAACGGGCTTCGAACAGCTCGGCCACGCGCGGCAGACCACCGGTAATGTCGCGGGTCTTGACCGATTCCTGCGGAATACGGGCCAACACTTCACCGACGCCGACCTGCTGGCCATCCTTCACGGTAATGATGGCGCCAACCTGGAAGGTGATGTTCACGGCGGCATCGGAGCCGGCCAGCTTCACTTCCACGCCATGCTCGTCCAGCAGCTTGACCTGCGGGCGAACCGTCTTGAGGGCACCAGCCTTGCGCTTCGGATCGATCACGACCAGGGTGGACAGACCGGTTACTTCGTCGATCTGCTTGGCCACGGTCGAACCTTCTTCGACGTTTTCGAAGCGTACCAGACCGGCATATTCCGTCACGATAGGACGGGTATGCGGATCCCAGGTGGCCAAGACCGTACCGGCCTTGATGTTCTGGGCATCGGTCACCAACAGGGTGGCGCCGTAAGGCACCTTGTGGCGTTCGCGCTCACGGCCGTTGTCGTCGAATACCACGACTTCGCCCGAACGGGTGATAACGATCTGCTCGCCCTTGGTGTTGGTGACGTAGCGCATGGTACCGGCGAAACCGACCTTACCATTCGACTTGGTCTCCACCTGGCTGGCCGAAGCGGCTCGCGAGGCAGCACCACCGATGTGGAAGGTACGCATGGTCAGCTGGGTACCCGGCTCACCGATCGACTGCGCGGCGATCACGCCGACTGCTTCGCCGACATTGACGCGCTGGCCACGGCCCAGGTCGCGGCCGTAGCAAAGTGCACACAGGCCGTAACGGGTTTCACAGGTCAGCGGCGTACGGACCTTGACTTCATCGATGCTCAGCGCTTCGATGTGATCGACGATATCTTCGGTCAGCAGTACACCGGCTTCGTAGACGGTTTCCTGGGTGGCCGGGTCGATCACGTCGGCGGCAGGCACACGGCCCAGGATACGGTCGCGCAAGGCTTCGATCACGTCGCCGCCCTGTACCACGGCCTTCATGACTACGCCGTTCTTGGTGCCGCAATCGTCCTCGATCACCACCAGATCCTGCGTCACGTCAACCAGACGACGCGTCAGGTAACCCGAGTTGGCGGTCTTCAACGCCGTGTCGGCCAGACCCTTACGGGCGCCGTGCGTCGAGATGAAGTACTGCAGAACCGTCAGGCCTTCGCGGAAGTTGGTGGTAATCGGCGTTTCGATAATCGAACCGTCCGGCTTGGCCATCAGGCCCCGCATACCGGCCAACTGGCGAATCTGCGCCACCGAACCCCGGGCGCCGGAGTCGGCCATCATATAGATGGAGTTGAACGACTCCTGGTCGACTTCATTGCCCTCGCGGTCAATGGTCTTTTCCTTACCCAGGTGGGCCATCATGGTCTTGGCAACCTGGTCGCCACAGCGACCCCAGATGTCCACGACCTTGTTGTAGCGTTCGCCCTGGGTCACCAGACCGGAGGTGTACTGCGCTTCGATTTCCTTCACTTCGCGCTCGGCATCGGCCAGCAACGTCGCTTTTTCGGCGGGCACCAGCATGTCGTCCACACAGATGGACAGGCCGGCACGGGTCGAATAGGTGAAACCGGTGTACATCAGGCGGTCGGCCAGGATGACGGTTTCGCGCAGACCCACGCGGCGGAACGACACGTTGATCAGCTTGGAAATTTCCTTCTTCTTCAGTGCCTTGTTCAGCACTTCGAAAGGCAGGCCCTTCGGCAGGATTTCCGACAGGATGGCGCGGCCGACGGTGGTCTCGCGACGCACCAGCTTGGCATGCCATTCGCCATTCTCGTCCTTGCTCCAATCCTTCAGGCGTACCGAGATCTTGGCGCTCAATTCGGCTTGACGGGTTTCGTAAGCACGGATCAGCTCTTCCAGATCGGCGAAGCGCAGGCCCTCGCCCACCGCATTGATACGTTCGCGGGTCATGTAGTACAGACCCAGCACGATATCCTGCGACGGCACGATGATAGGCTCGCCGTGCGCCGGCGAAAGCACGTTGTTGGAGGCCAGCATCAGCGTGCGGGCTTCCATCTGCGCTTCCAGCGACAGCGGCACGTGGACGGCCATCTGGTCACCGTCGAAGTCGGCGTTGAAGGCGGTACAGACCAACGGGTGCAGCTGGATGGCCTTGCCTTCGATCAGCACCGGCTCGAAAGCCTGGATACCGAGTCTGTGCAGGGTCGGTGCGCGGTTCAGCAGGACCGGATGTTCGCGGATCACGTCTTCCAGGATGTCCCAGACTTCCGGCACTTCCTGTTCGACCAGCTTCTTGGCCGCCTTGATGGTGGTAGCCAGGCCCAGCACTTCCAGCTTGTGGAAGATAAAGGGCTTGAACAGTTCCAGCGCCATCTTCTTGGGCAGGCCGCACTGATGCAGCTTGAGGGTCGGGCCCACCACGATGACCGAACGGCCCGAGTAGTCGACGCGCTTACCCAGCAAGTTCTGACGGAAACGACCGCCCTTACCCTTGATCATGTCGGCCAGCGACTTCAGCGGACGCTTGTTGGCGCCGGTCATGGCCTTGCCGCGACGACCGTTGTCCAGCAGCGAATCGACGGCTTCCTGCAGCATGCGCTTTTCGTTGCGCACGATGATTTCAGGCGCCTTCAGCTCCAGCAGCCGCTTCAGACGGTTGTTACGGTTGATTACGCGGCGATACAGATCATTCAGGTCGGACGTGGCGAAACGGCCGCCGTCGAGCGGTACCAGCGGACGCAATTCCGGCGGCAGCACCGGCAGCACTTCCATGATCATCCATTCCGGACGGATGCCGGACTTCTGGAACGCTTCCAACACCTTCAGGCGCTTGGCGATCTTCTTGATCTTCGCTTCCGAGCCGGTGTTCTGCAGATCGTGGCGCAGCTTTTCCATTTCGCTATGGGTATCGAGCGTGCGCAGCAGTTCGCGCACCGCTTCGGCACCCATCAGCGCGACGAATTCGTCGCCGTATTCTTCCACCTTGGCCAGGTAGTCGTCTTCGCTCAGCAATTGACCGCGGTTGAGCGGCGTCATGCCCGGCTCGATCACGATAAAGCCTTCGAAGTACAGTACCCGTTCGATATCGCGCAGGGTGATGTCCAACACCATGCCCAGACGCGACGGCAGCGACTTCAGGAACCAGATATGCGCGACCGGCGAAGCCAGTTCGATATGGCCCATGCGCTCGCGGCGCACCTTGCTCAAGGTGACTTCAACGCCGCACTTTTCGCAGATCACGCCACGGTGCTTGAGGCGCTTGTACTTACCGCACAGACACTCGTAGTCCTTTACCGGTCCGAAGATGCGGGCGCAGAACAGGCCATCGCGCTCCGGCTTGAAGGTGCGGTAATTGATGGTTTCAGGCTTCTTGACTTCACCGTACGACCAGGAACGGATCTTGTCGGGCGACGCCAGTCCGATACGTATCGCATCGAATTCTTCTTCCTGCGTCACCTGCTTGAACAAGTCGAGCAAAGCTTTCATGTTTCTATCCTCGTTTCACGAGTGAGGCCCTGCCAAGCGTAGCGCCAATCGCGCCACGCCTTGTTTGGCGCGAACGGGGTGCGGCCTCACCGCCTCACCCCGCGCGCCGTCTGGCTTAGAAGCGTTCCAGGTCGATATCGATACCCAGCGAACGGATTTCCTTCACCAGCACATTGAAGGATTCCGGCATGCCGGCGTCGATCTTGTGGTCGCCCTTGACGATGTTTTCGTAGACCTTGGTCCGACCGTTCACATCGTCCGACTTCACCGTCAGCATTTCCTGCAGCGTATACGCGGCGCCGTAAGCTTCCAGCGCCCACACTTCCATTTCCCCGAAGCGCTGGCCACCGAACTGCGCCTTACCACCCAGCGGCTGCTGGGTAACCAGGGAGTAAGGACCGGTCGAACGTGCGTGCATCTTGTCGTCGACCAGGTGATGCAGCTTCAGCACGTGCATGTAACCCACGGTCACGCGCCGCTCGAAAGCTTCGCCGGTGCGGCCGTCATACAGGCGCAACTGGGTACGGGAGTCATTGAAGCCGAGCCGCTTGGTGTGCTCGGAATCGGCCGGGTAGGCCAGTTCCAGCATCGCCATCAGATCTTCTTCCTTGGCGCCGTCGAACACCGGCGTGGCGAACGGCACGCCATCGCGCAGATTGTCGGCCAGGGCCAGGATCTCGTCGTCGCTCAGCTCATCTAGCGCTTCCGGCTTGCCACGTGTGTTGTAGACCTCTTCGAGGAATTTGCGCATTTCCGCGGCACGCGTGGCGGTCTTGGCGCCTTCTTCGTTCAGCATGCGATCGATGCGATGGCCCAGACCCTTGGCAGCCCAACCCAGGTGGACTTCCAGAATCTGACCCACGTTCATCCGCGAAGGCACGCCCAGCGGGTTCAGCACGATATCGACCGGCGTACCGTCCGCCATGTGCGGCAGATCCTCGATCGGCAGAATCTTGGAAACCACACCCTTGTTACCGTGACGGCCGGCCATCTTGTCGCCTGGCTGCAGGCGACGCTTCACCGCAACGTAGACCTTGACCATCTTCTGCACGCCCGGCGGCAATTCATCGCCCTGGGTCAGCTTGCGCTTCTTGTCTTCGAAACGCAGGTCGAACTCGGCGCGTTTCTGCGCCAGGTTTTCCTTCATCAGTTCCAGCTGCTTGGCGACATCTTCGTCGGCCAGGCGGATATCGAACCAATCGTGACGGGTCAGATCGGCCAGGTACTCGCGGGTCAGCTCGGTGCCCTTGGCGATACGCTTCGGACCGCCGTTGACCTTCTTGCCGATCAGCAGACGCTCCAGACGCTCGAAAGCGTCGTTGTCCACGATACGCAACTGGTCGTTCAGGTCCAGGCGGAAACGCTTGAGTTCATCGTCGATGATGGACTGGGCGCGCTTGTCGCGGTCGATACCTTCGCGGGTGAACACCTGCACGTCGATGACGGTACCGCTCATGCCCGACGGCACGCGCAGCGAGGTGTCCTTCACGTCGGAAGCCTTCTCGCCGAAGATGGCGCGCAGCAGCTTCTCTTCCGGCGTCAGCTGGGTTTCGCCCTTGGGCGTGACCTTACCGACCAGTACGTCGCCGGCTTCGACTTCCGCGCCGATATAAACGATACCGGCATCGTCCAGACGGCCCAGCATACGCTCGGACAGATTGGAGATGTCGCGGGTGATTTCTTCAGGTCCCAGCTTGGTATCACGGGCAACCACGCTCAATTCCTCGATATGGATCGAGGTGTAGCGATCATCCGCCACCACGCGCTCCGAGATCAGGATCGAGTCTTCGTAGTTGAAACCGTTCCATGGCATGAACGCCACCAGCAGGTTCTGGCCCAAAGCCAATTCACCCAGGTCGGTGGAGGCGCCGTCGGCGATCACGTCGTTGCCGACGATCACATCGCCCACGCGGACGATGGGACGCTGGTTGATATTGGTGTTCTGGTTCGAACGGGTGTACTTGGTCAGGTTGTAGATGTCCACACCGACTTCGCCGGCGCTGGTTTCATCGTCGTTGACGCGGATCACCACGCGGTTGGCATCGACGTAATCGACGCGGCCGCCACGCAGGGCCTTGACCGCGGTACCCGAGTCCATGGCACACGTACGTTCGATACCGGTACCGACCAAAGGCTTCTGTGCACGCACGCAAGGCACGGCCTGGCGTTGCATGTTGGCGCCCATCAAGGCTCGGTTGGCGTCATCGTGCTCCAGGAACGGAATCAGGCAAGCCGCAACCGATACGATCTGGTTAGGCGCCACGTCCATGAACTGCACGCGCTCCGGCCGGGCCACGATGGTTTCGCCACGTTCGCGGCAGGTAACCAATTCGTCCATCAGCTGGTTGCTGTCGCTCAGCTTGGCGTTGGCCTGGGCAATAACGTACTTGCCTTCCTCGATCGCCGACAGGTATTCGATCTCGTCGGTCACCTGCTGGTCGACCACCTTGCGATAAGGCGTTTCCAGGAAGCCGTACTCATTGGTACGGGCGTAGATGGCCAGCGAGTTGATCAGGCCGATGTTCGGGCCTTCCGGCGTTTCGATCGGACAGACGCGACCATAGTGGGTCGGGTGCACGTCACGGACTTCGAAGCCGGCACGTTCACGGGTCAGACCGCCTGGTCCCAGTGCCGATACACGGCGCTTGTGTGTGATTTCCGACAGCGGATTGGTTTGGTCCATGAACTGCGACAGCTGCGAGGAACCAAAGAATTCCTTGATCGCGGCGCTGACCGGCTTGGCATTGATCAGGTCGTGCGGCATCAGGTTCTCGCTCTCGGCTTGCGAGAGACGTTCCTTGACGGCGCGCTCAACCCGCACCAGGCCAGCGCGGAATTGGTTCTCGGCCAATTCGCCGACCGAACGGATGCGACGATTACCCAGGTGATCGATATCGTCGATTTCGCCGCGGCCATTGCGCAGCTCAAGCAGGATACCAATGACCGACACGATATCGTCGGCATTGAGCACGCCGGCGCCGGTGGTGCCCTGCGGACCCACGCGCTCGGCAAAGCGGCGCTGCCAACCCGGGGTCTTTTCGTCCATGCGGTCAGGGTAGGCCCGACGGTTGAACTTCATACGGCCCACGGCCGACAGATCGTAGCGATCTTCCGAGAAGAACAGCCCGTTGAACAGTGCTTCGACCGAGTCTTCGGTCGGCGGCTCGCCAGGACGCATCATGCGATAGATGGCAACGCGCGCGGCCTGACGGTCGGCGGTTTCATCCAGGCGCAAGGTGTTGGAGATATAGGCGCCTTGATCCAGGTCGTTGACGAACAGCAGCTTCAGCGAAGTCACCTTCGCCAGTTCGAACTTGATCAGCGACTCTTCGGTGATCTCGTCATTGGCACGGGCCACGATCTCGCCGGTATCCGGGTTGACCACGTTGGCGCCCAGCACGCGACCGACCAGCGAGTCGGTCGGCACTTCCAGTTCCTTGACGCCGGCGGCTTGCAGATCACGGATATGCTTGGCGGTGATGCGCTTTTCCTTCTGCACCAGTACCGCACCGTTGCTGCCCAGGATGTCGAACTTGGCGACTTCGCCCTTCAGGCGTTCCGGCACCAACTCGATATAGACGCCGTCCTTGGACAGGCGAACCGTATCGAACTCATAGCATTCGGCCAACATCTGTTCGTTGGTGTAACCGAGCGCGCGCATCATGATCGTTACCGGCATCTTGCGACGGCGGTCGATACGGAAATACAGCAGGTCCTTGGCGTCGAACTCGAAGTCCAGCCAGGAGCCGCGGTAAGGAATGATACGGGCGGAGAACAGCAGCTTGCCGGAGGAGTGGGTCTTGCCCTTGTCGTGCTCGAAGAACACGCCTGGCGAACGGTGCAGCTGCGACACGATGACACGCTCGGTGCCATTGATCACGAACGAACCGTTGCTGGTCATGAGCGGAATTTCGCCCATGTAGACTTCTTGTTCCTTGGCTTCCTTCACCACGGGCTTGGACGATTCGCGATCGAAAATCGTCAGGCGTACGCGCGCGCGCAAAGGTGCGGCGAAGGTGATGCCGCGTTGCTGGCACTCCACAACATCGAACGGAGGCTCGCCCAGCTGATAGCTGACAAAGTCCAGCTTGGCGTAGCCGTTATGGCTGGAGATCGGAAAAATCGAGGAGAATGCAGCTTGCAGCCCGCTAGTGGTACGCTGCTCCACAGACACACCCAGTTGGAGAAACTCCGTGTAGGAGTCGATTTGGGTGGCGAGTAGATAAGGAACGTCCAAAACGTTCGCCCGCTTCGCAAAACTTTTACGAATGCGTTTCTTCTCAGTGAACGAGTAACTCATAGAGTCTCCGGTCGAGTTGGGGCGCTAAAACCAAACCACAAGGCCCGATGTAAGCAGGCTTTCCGGTTTGGCAACGCGGTTGACAATGATTTATCACAAGCACAAACAGGCTGGCGACCTGAGTCGCCAGCCTGCCGTTTCTCCCTAGGGAGACTTACTTGATCTCAGCGGTAGCACCAGCTTCGACAAGCTTCTTGACCATTGCGTCAGCATCAGCCTTGGAAACGCCTTCCTTGACCGACTTAGGAGCGCCGTCAACCAGATCCTTGGCTTCCTTCAGGCCCAGGCCCGTCAGTTCGCGCACAACCTTGATCACGCCAACCTTTTGCGCGCCGGCGCCGGTCAGGATCACGTCGAATTCGGTCTTTTCTTCAACAGCGGCAGCAGCGGTGGCAGGGCCAGCAACAGCAACAGCGGCAGCGGAAACGCCGAACTTCTCTTCGAATGCCTTCACCAGGTCATTCAGTTCCAGAACGGTCAAGCCAGCAACGGCTTCGAGGATGTCTTCTTTGGTCAGAGCCATGTTCAATTACTCCTGAATACAGATAAGTCGTTAATTCGTGAAAAGTGTAGCGGCAATTAAGCTGCGTCGGCTTCGGCAACTGCCTCGGCCGGGGCGGACGCGCCACCTTGCTTCTTTTCCGCCAGCGCGGCGAGGCCACGGGCGAAGCCGGCAAGCGGGGCTTGCATAACGTAGAGCAGCTTGGACAGCAGTTCTTCGCGGCTTGGAATAGAAGCGAGCTGGATTACTTCCGCAGCGTTCATTGTCTTGCCGTCGTACGAACCAGCCTTGACCACGATCTTGTCGTTGGTCTTGGCAAAGTCCGCGAGCACCTTGGCGGCGGAAACTGGATCGGCAGAAATGCCGTATACCAGCGGACCGACCATATGCTTGGACAGATCGGCAAATGGGGTGCCCTCAACAGCGCGGCTGGCCAGCGTGTTCTTCAACACGCGCAGGTACACGCCCTTGCTGCGAGCATCGGCACGCAACTTGGTCATGGCACTGACTTGGATGCCACGATATTCGGCCACCACAATGGCTTGAGCCTTCGCCACTTCGGCGGAGATTTCAGCCACTACAGCCTTTTTATCGTCGAGATTGAGACTCAAGGTCTACCCTCCTGGAAAATCCACCAGTTGCCTGGCAGAACCTAAAGAAATGGCAACCAATCATCAGGAGAACTAGCCGACTCCACTACGGAACCAGGGAATTCCTGCTCTTGGGTACACCATCTGCGTAGGGTGGGTCGACGCGAGCAATTGCTTGCTCCGTATCGATTGCCGATTAAGGCCATGGCACAAGTACCCCGGCCCCCTACGGTCTTTGATAACCCGCCCGCCACTTGCGCGGCTTGCGGCCCAAAGTCCGTTTTGATCGCGGCATCAGCCGCGACCCATTTCAATCATCCGACCGCGGCAAGCCGCGATCCAATGCAATACTTAAGCGGCCAACACCGTAGCGGCATCGATACGCACGCCAGGGCCCATCGTGCTCGAAAGCGCGATCTTCTTGAAGTACACACCCTTGGACGAAGCTGGCTTGGCTTTTTGCAAAGCGTCGATCAGCGCGGTCAGGTTGGTCTTCAGATCGGCGGCGTCAAAGCTGGCGCGGCCAAGCGTGGTGTGGATGATGCCGTTCTTGTCGGTACGGTACTGAACCTGACCGGCCTTGGCGTTGCGAACCGCTTCGCCAGGGTTGGCGCTGACGGTGCCGACCTTCGGGTTAGGCATCAGGCCGCGCGGGCCGAGGATGGTACCCAGCTGACCGACGATACGCATGGCGTCCGGCGTGGCGATCACCACGTCGAAGTCCATCATGCCGCCCTTGATCTGTTCGGCCAGATCTTCGAAGCCGACGATATCGGCGCCGGCGGCCTTGGCGGCTTCGGCGTTGGCACCTTGTGCGAACACGGCAACGCGAACGGTCTTGCCGGTACCCTTAGGCAACACGACGGAACCGCGAACGACCTGGTCCGACTTACGTGCATCAACACCCAGGTTGATGGCAACGTCGATCGACTCGCCGAACTTGGCGGTCGCGCCGTCCTTGACCAGCACCAGGGCTTCGTCGATGGAGTAGAACTTGTTGCGGTCGATCTTAGCCTTCAGAGCTGCGACGCGCTTGGAAACCTTAGCCATTTACACACCCTCCACATTCAGGCCCATCGAGCGCGCGGAACCGGCGATAGTGCGCACGGCGGCGTCCATATCGGCAGCCGTCAGATCGGGCGATTTGGTCTTGGCAATTTCTTCAAGTTGAGCACGGGTGATCGTGCCTACCTTGTCGCTATGCGGCTTAGGGCTACCCTTTTGAATACCAACAGCCTTTTTGATCAGGATGGTGGCCGGAGGGGTCTTCATCACGAAGGTGAAGGACTTGTCCGCAAAAGCGGTAATCACCACCGGAATCGGCAGACCTGGCTCTACGCCTTGGGTCTGGGCGTTGAACGCCTTACAGAATTCCATGATGTTCAGGCCGCGTTGACCCAGTGCAGGGCCGATGGGTGGCGAAGGATTTGCCTTGCCAGCCGGCACTTGCAGCTTGATATAGCCAATAATTTTCTTAGCCATGGTGTGCTCCTAAGATTGGGTAGTTGACGCGGATAACTCCGCTCCCCAGTTGCTGAGCCCGGCTTGCGCCGGGCACTTGTCGGTACGAAAAGTTAAATCTTCTCGACCTGAGAAAAATCCACTTCGACAGGTGTCGCCCGGCCGAAGATCAACACGGACACCTTGAGCTTGCTCTTGTCGTAGTTGACATCTTCGACGGTCGCGTTGAAGTCCATGAAAGGACCTTCCGTGACGCGGAGAACCTGTCCAACGTCGAACAGCACCTTCGGCTTGGGCTTTTCGACGCCTTCCTGCATCTGCTGCATGATGGACTCGACTTCCTTCACCGAAATCGGTGTAGGACGCATGCCGGTCCCGCCGATGAAGCCGGTGACCTTGGAGGTGTTCTTCACCAAGTGCCAGGTTTCATCGGTCATTTCCATCTCGACCAAGACATAACCGGGAAAGAATTTCCGCTCGGTCAGCGCCTTGGTGCCATTGCGAATTTCCATGACCTCTTCGACCGGAACCAGGATCTGGCCGAACAAGTGCTGCATTTCGGAGCGCTCGATGCGCTCCTTGAGCGCCTTCATGACGCTCTTTTCAAATCCCGAGTACGCGTGTACCACATACCAACGCATCGCTGCCATCTAGCAATCTCCGGACGACAAATCAGACGCGCTTCAACAGCACGTCATAGAACAACCAGGCCAGGCCGGAATCGACGGCCCACATGAATATCGCCAGCGTAAAGGCAAACAGAAACACTACGCCGGTTACCTGCCAGGTCTCTTTCCGAGTCGGCCAGACAACCTTCTCGGCCTCTTTGATGGAATCGCGGGCGTAATCAACGAATTCACGTCCCGGCGCCGAGAACCAGATGACCGTCGCGGCCAGCAATACACCCGCTACCACGGCGACCACGCGCAACGCCTGCTGATCCAGCGGCAGCAGGTAGAAGCCGGCGACACCCGCCGCTACCAGCAGGAACGCCCCAACCAGCTTCAATTTGTCCACATTTTCCATGCGTCGGCTCATTGCCCAAAAAATAAAGACAGCCGCTTTCCGGCTGGAAAACGGCTTTCTTAGTTATTTAAATACCCACCACTTCGGAAGAAGTGGCAGGCGAGGAGGGTCTCGAACCCCCAACCCCCGGTTTTGGAGACCGGTGCTCTGCCAATTGAGCTACTCGCCTGCAAGTCCACCGACCCGGCCACTGCCGAATCGGCGGCTAAAACACTTTACTCGATGATCTTGGCTACAACGCCGGCGCCAACGGTACGGCCGCCTTCGCGGATCGCGAAGCGCAGGCCTTGTTCCATGGCGATCGGAGCGATCAGCGCAACAACCACTTCCACATTGTCACCTGGCATCACCATTTCGGTGCCGGCCGGCAGTTCCATCGCACCGGTCACGTCGGTGGTGCGGAAGTAGAACTGTGGACGGTAGCCGTTGAAGAATGGCGTGTGACGGCCACCTTCGTCCTTGGACAGCACATACACGCTGCCTTCGAACTTGGTGTGCGGCTTGATCGAGCCCGGCTTCGCCAGAACTTGACCGCGCTGCACATCTTCACGCTTGGTGCCGCGCAGCAGCGCGCCGATGTTGTCGCCGGCCTGACCTTGGTCCAGCAGCTTGCGGAACATTTCAACGCCGGTACAAGTCGTCTTTACCGTCGGTACGATACCGATGATTTCGATTTCTTCGCCAACCTTCACAATGCCGCGCTCGACGCGACCGGTCACCACGGTGCCACGACCCGAGATCGAGAACACGTCTTCCACCGGCATCAGGAAAGCACCGTCAATGGCACGTTCCGGAGTAGGAATGTAGGTGTCCAGCGCTTCGGCCAGACGGAGAATGGCGGGTTCGCCGATTTCCGACTGGTCGCCTTCCAGTGCCTTCAGGGCCGAACCCTTGATGATAGGCAGGTCGTCACCGGGGAAATCGTACTTGCTCAGCAGCTCGCGCACTTCCATTTCAACCAGCTCGAGCAGCTCGGCATCGTCGACCATGTCGGCCTTGTTCATGAACACGATGATGTAAGGCACGCCAACCTGGCGGGCCAACAGGATGTGTTCACGGGTCTGCGGCATGGGACCGTCAGCCGACGACACCACCAGGATCGCGCCGTCCATCTGCGCGGCGCCGGTGATCATGTTCTTCACATAGTCAGCGTGGCCTGGGCAATCGACGTGGGCGTAGTGGCGGTTTTCGGTTTCGTATTCAACGTGAGCGGTGTTGATCGTGATACCGCGGGCCTTTTCTTCAGGCGCGCTGTCGATCTGGTCGTAGCCCTTGGCTTCGCCGCCGAACTTCTTCGACAGAATCGTGGTGATTGCAGCGGTCAGCGTAGTCTTGCCATGGTCGACGTGACCAATCGTACCGACGTTTACGTGCGGCTTGGTCCGCTCGAATTTCTCTTTTGCCATTTTGGAGTCCTTGATTGCGGATAGAAACGTATCAAGCGATGGTGCCCATGGGCAGATTCGAACTGCCGACCTCTCCCTTACCAAGGGAGTGCTCTACCCCTGAGCTACATGGGCATTCACAAAACAGATGGAGCGGGTGAAGGGAATCGAACCCTCGTCGTAAGCTTGGAAGGCTTCTGCTCTACCATTGAGCTACACCCGCACGACAAGACTTCAAACCTACTTGCCACGCGGAGCACTTCAAACCGCGACGCTACCTACTTCTTGTTCTGGTGGAGGGGGAAGGATTCGAACCTTCGAAGGCGAACCGTCAGATTTACAGTCTGATCCCTTTGACCGCTCGGGAACCCCTCCTGAATGAGGGGCGCATTATGCGTAACGACCCGCCACATGTAAAGCCCCTTTTGCATTTTTCTTGCAGATATTTTTGGAATCCGGGTACAGGTATTGCTTAAACCATTGGTATGAAACGGATAATTAAATGTTCGGTTCCGCCCAGGCAATGCGGTGGCGCGCTGCTGGTCATCGTTTTCCTGCTCCTCGCCATGGCCTTCGGCATGCTGCTTGCCACCCTGCCAAAAGCAAAAAATCATGACAATTTCGCCACAAGCCAGCTGAATGAGGCGAAATGGGGCCTGCTCAACCTGGCTTTCGGCCGCCAGGATGACCCGGACCGGCACGCGCCGCCCGGCTTGCTACCGTTTCCGGACAGGCGCAAGGACGGCAATTACGACGGCTTCAGCGACTGCCCCGCCAGCGGCACTGCCTTGACCCACCGGAACCGCCTCGGCCTTTTACCGCGCTTTGGCGAGGACGACGGCCTGGTCGATAAGCCGGGCAACCCACATGGCGATCGCGGTCGCGGCATGGACATCTGCCTGCGCCACGAGGCCAGGGGCGCCGATATCGCCCCTCTCGATCCGTCGAACGCCCCTATCTGGTATGCCGTCTCGGCCAATGTCGTATTCGATACCCTGAACTGGGACTATCCGACCCTGACGATCAGCAGTGTGTTGTCGGACACGCCCGCCTACCCCTGGCTGACCATATGCGGCCCCGGCGGCGCGGTAATCAGCACCAAGGCAGTGATGGTCTTGCTGGCCCCGGCCGCGCCGGTGGGCCGGCAAGACCGCTCCGCCGCGACGCCGGGCGCCGCCGCCTTCCTGGACGCCACCCGCCTGGGCGGCAACGGCATCTGCGGAGGCATTCAATCCAATAGCGACGCGCCCAATAGCACTTCGGCGGCATGGACCTTCGTACAAGCACCGGCCGCAACCGACTTCAACGACCGCCTTGTCTATATCGAAACGGCCCGGTACAGCGATCTGCTGGCCGCCCGCGTCGGCGACGCGACCCGCCGCTGGTTGGACGCCTTCCATACCGCCTTCGGCCAGTTTCCCGACGCCGCCGACGGCAGCGCTAGCGATTCCGCCTGCCTGGCCGGCCTGCACGCCGGTCGCATCCCCCTGACGGAAGGCAACTGCACGGCGTTGGCCGGCCGCCCTTTGCCGGCAGCGCCGGCCTGGATGGGAACGCATGGCGACAATTCGGGCTGGTATCGCCAGATCGGCTACCGCAAGTACGACAACGATCACGCCAGCATCCACTTCGAGGGCTGCGAGATCGTCCATGAACTGAGCTGGGAAGGCGCCTCGTCCCACCTCGCCAAGACGCACGCAGCGCACTGCCGGACAGGATGACCATGCCTGGGCGCATTCGACGGAACGGTTTTACCCTGGTCGAGATGGCCGTCGCACTATTGGTTCTAGGCCTGATCATGGGCGCCGTGCTCGCCATCCTGCCCGGACAGCTGCAACAGCAACGCGCCAGGGACACCGCGCATACGCTGGAAGCCGCCAACGAAGCGATCATCGGCTATGCGCTTGGCACCCCGCCAGCCGGACGCCCCTACCTGCCCTGCCCCGATAGCGATGGCGATGGATTGGAAGACCGCGCACCGGGGGGCGGCTGTCTGCGCACCAGCGGATTCCTGCCCTGGGCAACGCTGGGCCTGGGCCGGCAGGATGCCTGGGGGCATCACCTTCACTACCGGGTGCTGGCCGGCTACGCCGACCCGGCAAGCGGCATCGGCCTCGCCTTGCCGGCCTCGACGCATCTAAAGGTCTGCACCACCCCGGATTGCCGTGGCGCCGGGCCGGAATATCTCCATGCCATCCATGTGCCGGCGCTTATCGTATCGGGCGGAGAAAACGGTTATGGCACCACCGACGCCAACGGTGTTGCCCATGCGGCGCCGCCGCCGGCCAATGTGCATGAGCGGGCCAACCTCGATGGCGATACCGATTACGTCTGGCACGAGCCCCGCTCCGCCGGCAATCCGGGCGGGGAATTCGACGACATGGTGAACTGGATCTCGCCCGGCTTGCTGCGAAACCGCTTGCTCGCCGCCGGCCGGCTACCTTGAGCTGTCGCCCTGGCGATTTTCCAGGACAAAGCGCACCGCTCCCGTCGCGTTCTCTTCCAGTACCAGGCGATAGCCGCGCTCCAGCGCCAGGCGGCTGGCATGCAGGATACCGATTCCCATGCCATGCGCCGATGGCAGCGGCGCCCGGCCCAAGCGCGGGACCAAGGCAGCTGCGATGGCACTGCCGTCGTCCGCCACCTCGAATCGTATCCCCTTGTCGGATAGGCGGCAGGCGGCCCGAATTTGTAATCCATCCTCCTGCAGGCGTTTTTGCATGGCGTTTTGCAGCAGATTGTCGGCCACGCAATCGAACAGTACGGCATCCACTTCCGCGCCCCCGGCCGGCCCCGCCGCGAAAGCGATATGGCATGCGGCATAGCGATCCGCCAGACGCCGCCACCATTCTTCCACCGGCATCGCCTGCACCGATTGCAGGGCGCCGCCGCGGGTCAGCTTGGCCAGCGCCTGCTCCAGCCGCCGGGCCAACTCGGGTAGCTGGCTGGCATACAGCCCCATCAAACGATCCGTTTCACGCGTGCTGGCGGCAGCTGCGACCAGGCCAGCCAAGCCTTGCAGGATATTCTTGATGTCATGGGTCAAACGGGCGCCCGATTCATGCACGGCGGCCAGATAGGCCTGCTCGGCCTGGCGGGACGCTTGCACCTTGGCCAGATAGAGATGCGCCAACAGGCGCGCCGCCAATTCCAGCTGGACCCGCTGCGCGGCGGTGGTGGCGCGGCGGGTAAAGAAGGCGATACGCAGATCCCCCACCCGTATACCCGACTCATGGTCATTGCGCTTTCCCAGCGATTGCCGTTCGCCGCCGCAAAGCCATTCGATACCGACCACGCCAGGCAGGTCCAGCAGGTCTTCCACCGCCCCCCGTAAAAACCGGCCCGGCTCGGACTCCGCCACATAGCGGGCATCCAGGCCGGCCGACCAGCGCTCGAAATGGCTGCCGTCCTCCAGCAGATGGGTAATGGCCAGCGAGCCGATGCCGCCCAGGCCCAAATGGGGGTTCCATAGCCAGATCATCGCCGCCAGCGTGGCGCCGCTGGCGACCAGGGTGACCGCGATCGCATGTAGATAAGGGATGAGTGCAATCCTGGACAAAGCGACCGCACCCACGCCGACCAGCAGGGTCAGCAGCAGGAAGACCAGGCCATACAGCACACTGCGCGAGGACCGCTTATCTTCTCCGTTTTTCCCCAGGGGCAGCAAAGCAGCCAACAAGGAGCCGACAATCACGACGGGCAGCAGTTTCTCGCGCGCCATGCCATCGATGCCGGCCGCTTGCGGCACCACCAGCAGCCAGACGATCAGCTGCAGCAAGATGGCCAGGATCAGATGAAACCACCTGGTCGCCAAATCCGCCGCACCGGCCGCCCTCCCGCCGAGTACGCCCGCCACCAGTGTCGCCCACAGCAGCAGCAACGGCTCTCCCGCCAGCCAGAACAACAGCGCCGCCGCCACCAGCAACTGCACGACGGTGAAGAAGCCAATCGCCCTACCCTGGGGGTAGACCGGCTGCCAGATTTGCAGGACGGCCAACTCCGCCAATAGATACATACCCATGGCGGGGGTGTCGGCCAGCGTCCAGGCCGACCAGAAGATCAGCCACACCAGCAGCAGGGGCAGCCCGCGCGCGCGCAGTTGCGAGTTCAGTAGCCGATCGGCCAGACGGGTCATCACGTTCGCGCTCGCTCCTGTCGGGATGGCGACACCAGGCGTCCGATACTCGACACTTCCCGCCTGTCTTATGACATTCAACTGGCATTTGCCGGATTTATGCCGTTGGCGCAATGCTTGCTATAACTGGTTTGCAGATTCAATTTTTCAGCAGGAACCGGGAGATATCCAATGCGTACACGTAATAGCAGGCAAAAAGGCTTCACCCTGATCGAAATCGCCATCGTTCTGGTCATTATCGGCCTGTTGCTGGGCGGGGTATTGAAAGGCCAGGAACTGATTACCGGCGCCAAGGTCAAGGCGCTGGCCTCCGACCTCAAGAATATGATGGTCTATATCAATGCCTACCAAGACCGGTTCCGCTCCATCCCGGGCGACGACCTCACCGCCGCCACCCACCTGACGGGCGCCACCAACGCCACCACCCCTGGCGCGGCAGCCAACCGGGGCAATGGCTTGATCACCGGCAACTGGGATCCGACCGTCGCGGCCCAGACCGACGAGTCCTACCTGTTCTGGCAGCATGTGCGCCTGGCCAACCTGGCGACGGGTAACTCCACCGTCGGTGCGGCGGACTACCCGCCGGTCAACGCCCTCGGCGGACGCATGGGCATTACCAGCACCACGCCGGTAACCGGCCAGACCGGCACCTTCTTCGCCTGTGCCAACAATATCACCGGCGATATGGCGAACCGGGTCGATATCCTGGTCGATGGCGCAGCCCAGGGTGCGCAAGGTTCGCTGCGGGTAAGAGCCAATACGGCGGCAGCGGCGGCGGCAGCGGTCGCGGCGCCGGTTGCCACGACCTTGTACACCATCTGCCTCTCGACTTAGAACAGGCAAGGACCAGCGGCCCTGTCGGCGATTCCAGCCGGCAGGGCCGGTTTTTTATGGGTCCGGATTCAGCCTTGCAATAGGCGCCGCTCGGCCTGCGCCAGCAATTCCGGCGCACCCAGCAGCACCAGCACATCGCCGGCCAGCATGACCTCGGCCGCAGCGGGCTCGTCGATCCGTCCGCCGGCGCGGCGCACGGTCTTCACCGCCACGCCGATTTCGGCCAAGCCCAGTTCCGCCAAGGATTTGCCGATCGCATCGGCATCGGCATCGAGCAGGATCGAATGCAGGCGGGGCTGTGCCTGCTCTTCGATATTGTCGTCGGTCACCCCGCGGAAGAAGCCGTGGAACAAGCTGTAGCGCTCTTCCCGCGCATCGCGGATATGCCGCAGCACCCGATTGATCGGCACGCCCAGCAACACCATCGCGTGCGAAGCCAGCATCAGGCTGCCTTCCATTATCTCGGCCACCACTTCGTCGGCACCGGCCGTCCGCAAGCTTTCGATATCGCTGTCGTCCCAGGTGCGCACCACCACCGGCAGCTCCGGCCGCTCCTTGCGAACGATTTCCAGAATCCGTAGCGCCGACGGCGTGTGATGGTAGGTGATGATCAAGGCGCGGGCCCGCGTCAGCCCGGCCGACATCAGCACCTCGCGACGGGTCGCGTCGCCGAAGGAGACGTTTTCACCCGCTGCCGCCGCTTCCCGTACTCGTTCCGGATCGAGATCCAGTGCATAGATGCCGATTTCTTCCTGCTGCAGCACCCGCGCCAGTGCCTGGCCGCTACGGCCATAGCCGCACAGGATCACGTGGTCGGAGGTAGCCATGGTCTTGGCTGCCAACTGGGTCAGGCGCATGGCCTGCAACATCCAGTCCGAACCGATAAAGCGCCGCACGATGGGCTCGGTCTGCTGGATCAGGAAGGGCGCGGCCAGCATGGAAAGCAGGATCGCAGCCAAGGCGATCTGCTCCACATTGGCCGGCAATATTCCCGAGGCGGCCGCCAGCGCCAACAGCACGAATCCGAACTCCCCCCCTTGCCCCAACGCCAAACCGGTACGTACGGCGGTACCCGGGCTGCGGCCGAATGCGCGCGTCAAGCCGCCGATCAAGGCTGCCTTGCCGAAGGTGAGAAATACGAAAACGCCCAATACCACGAACAGGTCCCGCCAGACCGCCAGCAGATTCAAGCGCATGCCCACGGTTATAAAAAACAGGCCCAGCAACAGATCGCGGAACGGCCGGATATCTTCCTCCACCTGGTGACGGTATTCCGTCTCCGCGATCAGCATGCCTGCGAGAAAGGCGCCCAGCGCCAGGCTCAGGCCGGCCTGCGCGGTCGCATAGGCAATGCCCAGCGTCACCAGCAGCACGTTCAGCACGAACAATTCGGTGGAACGCCCCTTGGCGACCAGATTGAACAAGGGCCGCAGCAGCTTGGGACCGAAATACAGCAGGATCACCAGCGTCAGGGCGATCTTCAGCATGGCCGTCCCCAGCACCATCCAAGGGTCGCCGCCCGCCTTGCCCACGGCCGGAATCATGATCAGCAGCGGCACGACGGCCAGGTCCTGGAACAGCAGGATGCCGATGGCGTGCTGGCCATGGGTCGAGTTCACCTCCACTCTTTCCGCCAGCATCTTGCTGACGATCGCCGTCGACGACATGGCCAGCGCCCCGCCCAGCGCCAAGCCGGCCGGCCAGGGCAGGCCCGACAGCAACGCCACCGCGATCACCAGCACCATGGTGGAAACGACCTGGGCGCCCCCCAGCCCGAACACCACCGTGCGCATGGCTTTCAGCTTGGGCAAGCTGAACTCCAAGCCGAGGCTGAACATCAGGAAGACCACCCCGTACTCGGCCAACTCGGCCGCCTCGGCCGAAGAGCCGATCAAGGCCAAGGCATGCGGGCCGATGGCGATGCCCACCAGCAGGTAACCCAGCATGGCCGGCAGCTGTACCCGGCGGCAGAGGGTGACCACCGCGACGGCGGCGGCGAGCAGAAGCAAGACGGTTTCGAGTACGTGGTGATGCATAGAGAGGATGGTCTTCTTGCAAGAGAGGGTAGATTGTAAAGAAGATAGCTTGGCAAATGGTCCAGCGGGGCGAAACCCCCGTTATTCCTATCGCCCCTCGCAAGGAGGAGGCCGTGGTTGTAAGCCCCTTCAAGGGGCAACAACCACGCACCCAACGCTCGTTTGGTGACTTGTGGTGCCGTTCACTTATACTTCCTCGTTATGAATCCGATTCGCACCCCATCCAACGATGCGCTGCTGGGCCTGGCGCGTGAAGTGCTTGCCATCGAAGCCAGCGCCATCGAAGCGCTGGCCGCCCATCTCGACCAGTCATTTATCGCCGCCCACGACTTGATGCTGAACTGCACCGGTCGGGTGGTCGTCACCGGCATGGGCAAGTCCGGCCATATCGGCCGCAAGCTGGCGGCCACCCTGGCATCGACCGGTACGCCGGCTTTCTTTATGCACCCCGCCGAAGCCGCCCATGGCGACCTCGGCATGATTACCGCCGATGACATCGTACTGGCGCTCTCGTACTCCGGCGCGGTGGAAGAACTGGTTTCCCTCCTGCCCGCCCTCAAGCGCCGCGGCGCCCGCGTGGTGGCGATCACCGGCAATGCCGATTCCGCCCTGGGCCGCGCCGCCGATGTCCACCTGGACGGCAGGGTTGCAAAAGAAGCCTGCCCGCTCAATCTAGCACCTACGGCCAGCACCACCGCGGCGCTGGCGCTGGGCGATGCCCTGGCGGTCTGTCTATTGGAATCGCGCGGTTTCAGCCGGGACGATTTCGCCTTGTCCCATCCCGGCGGCAGCCTGGGCCGCAAGCTGCTGGTCCATGTCCGCGATGTGATGCACCAGGGCGATGCCTTGCCGGTGGTCGAAAATACCGTGAATGTGCGCGATGCCCTGTTTGAAATCACCCGCAAGGGCCTGGGGCTGACCGCGGTAGTGAATGAAGGCGGCGAATTGCTGGGCGTTTTCACCGATGGCGACCTGCGCCGGGCCATGGACAAGGATATCGACCTCAAGACGGCCAATATCGAAACCGTCATGACCCGCCTGCCCAGGACCATTGCCGCGGACCGCCTGGCCGTTGAAGCGGTGCAGATGATGGAAAGTGCCAAGGTGTATGTACTCCTGGTACTGGACGAGGGCAAATTGGCCGGCGCGATACGCATGCATGATCTTCTTCAGGCCGGCGTGGTCTGACCCTTTACATAGCAAGGAATTCCCCGTGTTGGAACGTGCGCAAACTGTTCGCCTGATGATTTTCGACGTCGATGGCGTCATGACCGACGGCAGCCTCTATTACACCGATGCCGGCGAAGAGCTGAAGGCCTTCAATTCGCTGGACGGCCACGGGCTGAAAATGCTCCAGAATTCCGGCGTGCAGCTGGCCATCATTACCGGCCGCACTTCGCGCCTGGTGGAGCACCGTGCCCGCAACCTGGGCATAAACAGGCTGGTGCAGGGCGCGCACGACAAGCTGGCCTCGTTTGAAACCCTGCTGGCCGAAACCGGCTTTACCCCGGCCGAATGCGGCTATATGGGCGACGATGTGATCGACCTCCCGGTGATGCGCCGGGTCGGATTCGCCGTTGCCGTTCCGGACTCGCCCGATATTGTCCGCCAGAATGCCCATTACGTGACCGGCGCCCGAGGCGGCAACGGCGCCGTGCGCGAAGCCTGCGATTTGATCATGCAGGCGCAAGGCACGCTGGATGCCCAGCTGGCGGTCTATCTACGGTGAGCATGCTGCCCGACCGCGCCGCGCGCGCCTTTCCGCTACTGCTGCTGGGCCTGTTGGCAGGCCTGGCCCTGCTGCTCGACCGCGCCACCAACCTGCCTTATTTCACGCCCAATCCGGTCAGCCGCGACCCCGACCTGAGCATCAGCCAATTCGAAGCGATCGGCTTCGGCCAGGATGGCAAGCCGCTCTACACGCTGGCGGCGGACAAGATGCAGCACTATCCACGCGACGACCGCTCGGAATTTACCCGGCCGCGCCTGGTACGTACCCTGCCGGGCGAGCCGCAGCTGAATGTGGTGGCCGCCAGAGCGCGTATGCTGGAGCGGGGGAATCGCATCGACTTCGACCAGGATGTGCAAATGACCCGGGTCGCCACGCCCGCTCTCCCCGCCATGACCTTGCGCACCAGCAATCTGCGGCTGGATACCGAACGGGGCCTGGCGAATTCCGATGCACCCGCGGACCTTTCCACCGGCGGCGACCGCATCAACGCCACCGGCTTCGATTACGACCACACGACCGCGCAGCTGATGCTGCGATCCAAAGTGAGGATTAATTATGCTTCGCCGAAACCTTAGTACGCTGTGCCTCGGCGCCTTTCTGTTGCTTGCCCCGCAAGCCCGGGCCGAGTTGGCCGATAGCGAAAAGCCCATGCTGGTCGAAGCCGGCCGCGGCGGATTGGCCGACAAGGCCGGCCGCGCCGTGCTGGAAGGCGGCGTCAAGATGACCCAGGGCACCCTGTCGGTGGACGCCGACCAAGCCGTTATCCAGAAGCAGGCGGACGGCGAGCAGACCGTGCACGCCGAAGGCCGTCCGGTGAAATTCCGGCAACGGATGGAAGGCCAGCAGGGCTGGCTGGATGCCCGGGCCGCCAAGCTCGATTACGATAGCGGCAGCGGCAATGTGAAACTGGTAGGCAACGCCTGGCTCAAGCACGGCGAAGACGAGATCAGCGGCAGCGTCATCACCTACAACACCCACACCGAGATATATAGCGCCGAAGGCGGTCCCGCCACGGCGAACGGCGAAACGGGACGGATAAAAATGATCATCCAGCCGAAGAAAAAGCCGGCAGAGAGTCCCGCCAAGCCATGACCGCACGTCTCTCCGCACAGCATCTGCAAAAGCGCTACAAGTCCCGCACCGTTGTCCGCGATGTTTCCCTGCACGTCGACGCCGGCGAAGTGGTCGGCCTGCTGGGCCCCAACGGCGCCGGCAAGACCACCAGCTTCTATATGATCGTGGGCCTGGTCGCCCTCAATGACGGCAAGATCTTTCTCGATGACGCCGAGATCACCCATAAGCCCATCCATGAACGCGCGCATCTGGGCCTGGGCTACCTGCCGCAAGAGGCGTCCATCTTCCGCCGCATGACGGTGGCCGAAAACGTGCGCGCCATCCTCGAACTGCACGAGAAAAGCGGCGATGCCATCGAGCACCGGCTGGACGAATTATTGCGCGAGCTCAATATCGCCCATCTTCGCGACAGCACCGCCCTATCGCTATCCGGCGGCGAGCGCCGCCGCTGCGAGATCGCCCGCGCCTTGGCCGCCAATCCGCGCTTTATCCTGCTGGACGAGCCTTTTGCCGGGGTGGACCCGATCGCGGTGATGGATATCCAGAAGATCATCCGCTTCTTGAAGGAGCGGAAGATCGGCGTCCTGATCACCGACCACAATGTCCGCGAAACGCTGGGCATCTGCGACCGTGCCTATATCATCAACGAAGGTAGCGTGCTTGCGTCGGGCACCGCAGAGGAGATTGTCTATAACGACAATGTCCGCCGTGTGTATCTAGGCGAGCATTTCCGGCTGTAAGCCCCGCATGAAACAGTCCCTCCAACTCAAATTCTCGCAGTCGCTCACGCTCACGCCGCAGTTGCAACAGTCGATCAAACTGCTGCAATTGTCCACGCTCGACCTGAACCAGGAAATCGAGCGCTTCCTGCTGGAAAACCCCATGCTGGAGCGCGAGGACGAGAACGAGCCGGAAATCCACGTGGTCCGGGAAGACGGCACGCCGGTGGAGGTCGAGGCACCCACGCCCACCCTGGATGAAGCACCCGCGCAGGAATCGGGCGAGTCCGATTTCGATATGGACGACTCGCTGGGCGACAATTACTGGAGCGAGGCTGGTGGGGGCCAAACCCGCGACGACGACGACGAGTTCGACCCGCAAGCCAATGTCGCCCGTATCTCCACCCTGCGCGAACACTTGCTGGCGCAGCTGGGCCTGCTGCCCATCAGTCCGCGCGATCTGGCGCTGGCCAGCATGGTGATCGATGCACTGGACGACAATGGTTACTTGGGGCTAAGCCTGGAGGAAATCTACGAACTGATCCCCCAGGAAGTGCGCGACGGGCTGGAAATCGAGCGGGAAGAACTGCAGATCGGCCTGCAGCTGGTACGCCAGTTGGAACCTTGCGGCATCGGGGCGGTCGATCTCAAAGGCTGCCTGCTTTTGCAATTGCAGCAGCAGATGGGCGATGAACCGGCTAGCGGATTGGCCCGGGCAATCGTCGCCGAGCACCTCGATTTATTGGCCAACAAGGACTACAGTAAGCTTAAGAAAACGCTCAAATGCGATGACGATGCGCTGAAAGCGGCCCAAATACTGATCCAGCGGCTCAATCCACGCCCTGGCGCCATGTTTGGCGAGACCGAAACGCGTTATGTGGTAGCGGACGTTATCGTGAAGAAGCTTCGGCAGGGCTGGTCGGTTCAGCTCAACGAAGCGGCAATGCCCAAGCTTAAAGTTAACCAGCTTTACGCCAACATCCTGCGGCAGCACCGCGACAGCGGCGCCGGCCTGTCAGGTCAGCTGCAGGAAGCCAAATGGCTTATCAAGAACGTCCAGCAACGCTTCGATACCATCCTCCGGGTTGCGCAGGCCATAGTCGAGAAGCAACAACGATTCTTCGAGCACGGCGACGTGGCCATGCGGCCGCTGGTACTGCGCGATATCGCCGAGGAGTTGGATCTGCACGAATCGACCATCTCACGCGTGACCACCCAGAAGTACATGCTCACACCCAGTGGCATCTTCGAATTCAAGTACTTCTTCGGCAGCCATGTCGATACCGACTCGGGTGGCGAATGCTCGGCCATCGCGATCAAGGCGTTAATCAAGCAGCTCATCCAAGGCGAAGATACGAAAAAACCGCTTAGCGACAGCTATCTCGCCGACGTGCTGGGCAAGCAAGGCATCACCGTCGCGCGCCGTACCGTCGCCAAGTACCGAGAAGCATTACAAATCCCTCCCGTGAACCAACGAAAGTCCCTGTAGCCACCAGATCATCGGTGGCGGCCTTAACACAAGGAGAGTCGTATGAACCTGACCATCAGTGGGCACCACCTGGACGTAACCCCAGCCATCCGCGCATACGTGGAAACCAAGCTGGAGCGGGTAACACGCCATTTCGATCATGTGATCGATATGAACGTCACCCTCAGCGTCGACAAGCTGCAGCACAAGATCGAAGTCAATGTGCACCTGCGCGGCAAGGATATTCATGTGGAAGCCACCGAGCCCGACATGTACGCAGCCATCGACCTGGTGGCCGACAAGTTGGACCGGCAAGTCTTGAAGCACAAGGAAAAGCGCTACAGCGATCGCCATAGCGACGCCATGAAATATCAAACCGGCCAGGAGAGCCACGAAATCCAAGAAACCCAGCAGCCCGCCGCCTAAGGCGACCGGCGCTGGACGAGAGGGGACGGGAGCGGTGTGGGGACGCCGCTCCCGTTTTCCATTCCAGACAGCTTAGCCTTGTAGCCACGAGCGACCGGCGTACAATGACGGCCTATTTTCGCATTTCATACTCATGGCCCTGATCGCTTCCATCCTGCCACTGGCCAATGTCTTTCTAGACCTCGACCTGACCAGCAAGAAACGCCTGTTCGAACAGGCCGGCCTGCTATTCGAGAACAGTCACGGCATTGCCCGCAGCGCTATTTTCGACGCCCTGTTCGCCCGTGAAAAACTCGGCTCCACCGGCCTGGGCCAAGGCGTCGCCATTCCGCACGGCCGCATCAAGGGCCTGAAGGAAGCGGTCGGTGTCTTTGTCAGACTGAAACAAGCCATCCCCTTCGAAGCACCCGATGGCAAACTGGTCAGCCTGGCCTTTGTACTGCTGGTACCGGAACAAGCCACCGACCTGCATTTGCAGATTCTTTCCGAGCTGGCGCAATTGTTCAGCGATAAAAAGCTGCGCGAGGCGCTGAACCAGGCAGCCACGGCGGAACAAATGCACCAACTGCTGATGCAATGGCAAGCCTGAGCATCCGCCAAGGGTACGGGATTCGTTAGTCACGCCTTATCCGCGTGGTTTCCGCCCACACCGAACACGCCTTCCAGCGGCCTTGTCCGGACCACCGACCCGGCAAGCCGAAAACTTGCTTCATCACCGGAACCGGAACCGGAAACATGCCGCAGATCACCGTCCGCCAGCTGTTTATCGATAATGCCGAAAAGCTGCGCCTCACCTGGCTGGCCGGTCAGAGCGGCGCCAATAATCTTCTGTCGAACGAAACCCATGCGCAAAAGCCCGCCCACGCGCTGGTTGGCCACCTGAATTTCGTCCACCCCAATCGCATCCAGGTGCTGGGACTGGCGGAAATCGCCTATCTGCAAGAGGTGGAGGCGGCCGCGCTGAAGAAATCGCTGGACCATCTGTTCAGCACAGATATGGCGGCCATGATCGTGGCCAACGGCCAGCCCGCGCCGGATGTGCTGCGCGAAGCCTGCGAGCGGGCGCATGTGCCGCTGCTGACCTCACCCGAACAAAGCCCCTACCTGATGGACGTGCTGCGCTTCTACCTGGCCAAGGCGCTGGCGGTATCCACCAATCTGCACGGGGTGTTCCTCGATGTGCTGGAGGTGGGCGTGCTGATCACGGGCGAAAGCGCCATGGGCAAGAGCGAACTGGCCCTGGAACTGATCTCGCGCGGCCACGGCATCGTGGCGGACGATGTGGTGGAGCTCTACCGCATCGCGCCGGATACCCTGGAAGGCCGCTGCCCTCCCCTGCTGCGCGACTTCCTGGAAGTACGCGGCCTGGGTGTGCTGAATATCCGCACCATCTTCGGTGAAACGGCGGTCAGGCCCAAAAAGAACCTCAAGTTGATCATCCACCTGACCAAGCAAGCCGAATCCATTACGCCGCTGGACCGCCTGCAGATGCAGGCCGCCACCCAAGCCGTGCTGGACGTGGCCATTCGCAAGGTGGTCCTGCCCGTGGCGGCCGGCCGCAATCTGGCGGTGCTGGTCGAGGCGGCGGTGCGCAACTATATTCTGCAGTTGCGGGGCATAGACTCCACCCGCGAATTTATCGAGCGGCATCAACGCTTTATGGAGTCGGGAGAATAAGCGTGCAGATCGTCCTGATCTCGGGCCTTTCCGGCTCCGGCAAAAGCGTGGCACTCAAGTTGCTCGAAGATCTCGGTTACTACTGCATCGACAATCTGCCCGCCACGCTGCTGCCGCAGACAGTCCGGCTGCTGCAAAACGAAGGCCACCGCCAGCTCGGCATCAGCGTGGATATCCGCGGCGCCCAGAGCCTGCCGGCGCTGCCCGATTGCGTGGCCGATCTCAAGGCTCACGGCCTGGACGTGCGTGTCCTGTTCCTGGAAGCGCAGACCGAGGCCTTGCTGAAACGCTTCTCGGAAACCCGCCGCCCGCACCCGCTATCGGCCTTGCACGCGGACCGCACCGTCAGCGAATGCATCGTGCAGGAACGCGAAATGCTGGCCGATGTGGCCGGACTGGCCCATCGGGTGGATAGCACCGATCTGTCGGCGAATGCCTTGCGTGCCTGGGTCAAGCAATGGCTTTCGCTGGATCAATCCCGCCTGACCCTGATCTTCCAATCCTTCGGTTTCAAACATGGCCTGCCGCTCGATGCCGATTTCGTCTTCGACGCCCGCTGCCTGCCCAATCCCTATTACGATCCGGCCCTGCGCCCCTTGACCGGCCGCGATCAGCCCGTCGTCGCCTTTCTGGAGGCCGAACCGCTGGCCCTGACCATGTTCGACGATGTCGCCTCCTACCTGGCTCGCTGGCTGCCGGCTTTCGATCGCGATAACCGCAGCTACGTCACGGTTGCCATCGGCTGTACCGGTGGACAACACCGTTCGGTCTGGCTGGCGGAGCGGCTGGCCGCGCGCTTCGGTCCGGAGCGGCAGGTGTTGGTACGCCATCGCGAATCATGGGCCGACACCATATGAACCCTTTCCCCAGGACCGTCACGCTGGCCCTGACCGGCGCATCCGGCATGCCCTTTGGCCTCCGTCTACTGGAATGCCTGCTGGCCGCCGGCGTGCGGGTCTATCTGCTGTATTCGCAAGCCGCGCAGATTGTCATCAAGCAGGAAATCGGCGAAACCTGGCCCTCGCGCGCGCGCGAGGTGGAAACCATGCTGCGCGTCCGCTACGCCGTCGAAGGCGAACAATTGCGCGTATTCGGCCGGGAAGAATGGTTTGCACCGGTCGCCTCCGGCTCCAACCCAGCCGACGCCATGGTGATTTGCCCCTGCACCATGGGCACCCTGGCGGCGGTCGCGGCCGGCATGAGCGACAATCTGATTGAACGGGCCGCCGATGTCAGCATCAAAGAGGGCCGCAAACTTATCGTGGTCCCGCGTGAAACCCCCTACTCGGCCTTGCATCTGGAAAACATGCTGAAGCTGGCCCGTCTGGGTGTGTGCATCCTGCCGCCCAATCCCGGTTTCTACCACCATCCGCAATCGATCGCCGAGCTGGTGGATTTCGTTGTCGCCCGCATCCTGGATCAACTGGCGGTACCTCACCAGCTGATGCAGCGCTGGGGCGAGGCACCTGAAAATCCCTAACCCGCCGGCAGCCTTTTTGCGACGCTGCCGCTATTCCCGACTATTCATCCATGCTCAAAACATTGCCGCTGGCCCTTGCGCTGGCATTTTCCATGAGCGCCGCGCAGGCGGCCACCCTGGACAAGATCGACCATATCGTCGTCATCTACGGCGAAAATCGTGGTTTTGACCATTTGTACGGGCTTTATCCCGGCGCGGACGGCATCAGCAAGCTCAAGCCCGCCCAATACCAACAGCGCGACCACGACGGTAGCCTGCTACCGCGCCTGCCGCCGGTATGGGATGCGGAACATGGCAAGCGCGGAGAAATCGATCCAAACTTCACGGTCGAACCCCAGCCCAGGAATGTACCGTTCCGTATCGATGCCGCCCCTTACAAATTGAACCTGGCCAGCGAAACACGCGACCTGGTCCATCGTTTCTACCAGAACCAGGAGCAGATAAACGGCGGCAAGATGGATAAATTCGCCGCCATTTCGGATGCCGGCGCCCTGACCATGGGCCATTACAGCGGCAAGCAGATGCGCATGTGGCAGATTGCCCGCCGCTATACCTTGGCCGACCATTTTTTCATGGGCGCCTTCGGTGGTTCCTTCCTCAACCATATGTGGCTGGCTTGCGCCTGCACGCCGCACTTCCCCGATGCCCCGGAAAAGCTGCGTTCCATCGTCAATGAGGACGGCGTCAGCCTGAAGCGCAAGCCCGAGTCCCCCACCAGCGCCCTGCAAGGTCCGCCGGTGTTCGTGCGCGACGGCCGCTTGACCCCGGATGGCTATGCCATCAACACCAACCAGCCCAGCTACCAGCCTAGCCAGGTCCCGCCGATCAAAGATGGCGACAATACCCTGGCCGACCCCGCCAAGTTCCCACTCCCGCCCCAAACGGAAAAGACCCTGGGCGACCTGTTGAGCGAAAAGGGCGTCAGCTGGGCCTGGTATGGGCAGAACTGGAGTAGTGCGCTGAGCGACGGCATGCAGGCCCCCGAGGCGGAACGTACGGTCATCTACAACCACAATCCCGGCGGCGTCGGCTTCCAGGCGCACCACCAGCCTTACAACTACTTCGCCAGCTTCGCCCCGGGCACCCCGGCGCGCGCTGCGCACCTGAAGGATGGCCAGGACTTCCTGCAGGCCATCGACGCCGGCACGCTACCCCATGTCTCGTTCTACAAGCCCAATGGCATGCTCAACTCGCATCCGGGTGGCGATCTGAAGGCGGGCGACGACCATATCGCCGAGGTGGTCGAGCGCATCGAGCGCAGCCCGCAATGGAAACGCACTTTGGTAATTGTCACCTATGACGAAAACGGCGGCTTCTGGGACCATGTGGCACCGCCCAAGGCAGACCGCTGGGGTCCGGGGCCGCGTATCCCGGCCATTCTGATCTCACCGTGGGTAAAGAAGGGTTTCGTCGACCATACCGTCTACGACACCACTTCCATCCACCAGTTGGTCGCCAAACGCTTTGGGCTTCCGCTGTTGCCTGGCGTACGCAAGCAGTTCGGTGATCTTACCCATGCACTGAAGCGTTAATAGACAAGCTCTTTACGCATTATCACAGGCAAGCAGGCGAACACAGCCTCACCCACCCAGGAGCAAGACAATGGCAATGGATGTAATCGACTACCAGATTCACGGCGACGATATGCAGTTTGTCGAAGTGGAACTCGACCCGGGCGAAGCCGCCGTCGGCGAAGCCGGCACCATGTTCTTCATGGAAGACGGCATCCAGATGGATACCGTCTTCGGCGACGGCTCGGCAGCACAGGGCGGCCTGATGGGTAAGTTGATGGGCGCCGGCAAGCGCCTGCTCACCGGCGAATCGCTGTTTACCACCGTGTTCGTGAACGGCGCCAGCGGCAAGAAGCGGGTCGCCTTCAGCGCCGCCTACCCAGGCAAGATCATCCCCATCAACCTGCCTGATGTCGGCGGCACCCTGCTGTGCCAGAAGGACGCCTTTCTTTGCGCCGCCAAGGGCGTATCGCTGGGTATCGCCTTCCAGAAAAAGCTGGGCGCCGGCTTCTTCGGCGGCGAGGGCTTTATCCTGCAAAAACTGGAGGGCGATGGCCTGGCCTTCGTCCATGCTGGCGGCGCCGTGATCGAGCGCGTGCTCAAGCCGGGTGAAGTGCTAAGGGTGGATACCGGTTGCGTGGTGGCTTTCGAGCAGGGTATCGATTTCGATATCGAATACGTCGGCAAGATCAAGACCGCCCTGTTCGGCGGCGAAGGCATGTTCTTCGCCACCTTGCGCGGCCCAGGCCGGATCTGGCTGCAGTCGCTGCCGTTGGCCAGATTGGCCAACCGTATTGTCGGCGCGTCGAAGCTGGCGGCCGGCGGCGGTTCGGGCGGCGAGCAGGGCTCGGTGCTGGGTGGTATTTCGAACTTGTTCGAGCGGGAGTAAGGATACGGGCAGGATTGGTTTTCCTGCCCAGATCGGCACACCGACGTTAACGGACTTATCTGCTATGGCGCGGGCCGATTTTCATCGGCCCGCGTGTGCTTCAAGGATATGGGCCAGGGCAATTGCGCTCGAAGGTCATCCCTCAGCTGCCAAAATGCTGGAACTCAACTCTTCAAGACCTTCGAGAGCGGGAGCCGTCGGTGAATTCAGCGGTACGCTATTGAACACATCCCTGAGCTCCGCCTGGGCTTTTTCCAGTTCCTTTGCCGCGACAGAAAAATCCTCAAGTGCTGCGGCATATAACCCGGCACTTGCTGCGATCGATCCTGCTCCCCAAATATCATCGACAGCCATACGTTCCCACTCGGCACCCGTATCTTTTATCTCCTCGATTACCTCATCTAAATTCATTCCCTTACAAAAAATATTACGGATATAGGAGAGCATGGAAGACAAGTAGTCAGCAAAACTTCTCTCATTGACATTCCCTTCTTCCCCGCGTTCGAATTCATGACCTCGGATTGTTTGCCCACCATTTTCAGTCGCTTGAAAAAAACTTGTGGAATGCGACAAAGACGGATCTATTTTCATTACGAAACCCTATACTAGTTATATAAAATACATCAATCTATACAATACCAGTGCCAACTTATCGAAGATTGACTAGCTTCATTTTGTGAATTTGTCCGTTTTTGTCGATACTTGAACTACGCCCCTGTCATCATGCCTTCGCCGAGCGGACGCAGATCAATCATCGGCGATGAGGCACATCAGCAGGGGTCTTCCAATATTTCCCTATCGATGGATCGCCAAAACATCCGAAAGCTCCCGCCGATATCGATCAAGCAAGGTCCCGCGAGTGCGTTCGGTCAGACCACTCAACCCTGCCACATAATTACCACGTGCAAGGTAGAGCGCACTCACCTGTTGCTCAGCGCCTGGATTGCCAGGCAAGCTGGCAATCGCGGCAGCCATGATCTTCCTGTTCCCAACGGGACTATGATTGACGGACTGACTGAAGATTGCTTCTCGGACCCTATTATCTTCCATATCAAATCCAATTTTTCGTGCTCGATTAGCCAAGGGCTCGTAGTGTGTACGCGCAATGAACGCGTATTGAGCCGAATCGAATTCACTCCCACTGCTTTCAACAACCGAGCGATACGCATCATTGAAGGCTTCTGTCCCAGCTTCCAAGCCCTCGAAATGCTGGCGGAAGTTCGCGTTTTCCGGGCTACTCAAAAATTGAGTCAGCGTGCCGCTATTCTTGGAAAGTTGGTATGCCCCATACGAAACCCCGCCGGGATCACCTGCGCCGTTAGAGATCGTTGCAACGCCACCAGTCCCGCTTTCATACTTTCTGGCTATGAAACCCACGCACGGGTTTTCGTGCCGTGCCTCTTGCTGCTCGGGTTCAGTATTATTTTTAATACTTATCTTTGCGGGCGCGGCCATGACATGCACCCCACCCTTTTTCCCGCTATTCTCTTTTTCGTTTTTATCGCGTGCGGATGGCAATCCCGTTTTCGCCTCACTCGCTTTGGCGGGCGCTGATTCTTTTCTTGCAAGCAGCTTCTCGGCTTTCCCCTGCAACCAGATCCCCAAGGCATGCAACCCCATCCGTACCGGTGGATCGCGCTTCCACAACTGGCTGAGCGGCACAATCAAGACACCGCCCAGATCCAGGGCTGCTTCACCTATCGTGGCGGCCGTGATATTACCCAGGCGGATTTTCTCGGCCAGTATCTGCGCGTTCAATTGGGCGAGTAGCAGGGTCCGTGGCAGTTCCGCCAGCAAAAGCAGCGGCAACCTGGACTCGGTCTTGGCCACTTCATAAGCCAGCCCGCCGGCGGCAAGCATCACGTCCTTGCCCAAACCCAATGCCCCCCGCGCCATTTCACTGGCGCTTTCGATCATCGTATCCGGCTCGCCCTTGATTTTGGCGATAAGTGTGTCCAGATAGGCATTGGTCTTGTTGAAGTCGAGAAGACCATCCAACGCGCTTACCTCCACCTTGCCGGAAGCAACTTGAGACCGAAGGGCGCGTAAGGCATCCAGCTTGTCGCTGCTGCGCTGGCCGGCTGGCGCATCGGGATTGTTCGGCTGGCTGGGCGTCCGCGCCAGGGGCTTCTGTTCCGTATAGAGCATCCCCATCGCGCCGCCCTTGCCTGCCGCATCGCAATTGATCAGACAACGGCTACCGTGGCGGGCGACAGGGCGGCCATTGACCTTTACCGTCGGATGGCCGTCCAGAATTTTGACGTAACCATCTTCAAGCGATGTGTCGGAGACGATATGCCGGCCGCCATTGCCCTGTGTCCCTTTGAATATATCCCCCTCGCGATAGACCGGCCGGCCATGCACCTTGACGTTGGGTGACGCTTGAATCGGCTGACCCAGGCTTGCCACGCTATCGAAAGCGACCCTGCGTTCGCCGACCCAGCACCAGTCGGGCTCGCAAGCGATGGCGATCCAGCCGTCGTCGGCCTGGGCAATATGGCGGGTTTCGCCTGACTGTTCACCGGCCCCGCCGGTAGCGCCGCCTTCATTGGGCGCACTCATTGCGATATCGCCAGTTTGGTGAGACCGATACTCAGTTCGCGCACCGGATCGTGGCGATCGAAATGGGCTCGCCAGACCAGGGTGAGCCGACGACTATCCAGCTCGATACGCACCGTGTCGAGCGAGGGCAGGCACACCTTGCTGATATTGCCGTCGGTTTCGATGACAACGACGACCTGCCAGCCTGGTAGTCGCATTTCCGTTCGCTCTGGCAGCAAGCCCTGCAGGACGATGTGCTCATCCCCGCGCAGAAAGGGTGAAGCAATCAGATCCGGATGCGCGCATTGGAAAAAATGGGCATCGATCCCGCCTATCGAGTGACCGCCGTGACTGGCGTGCGCGGCAATATAGTCGGTACGCGGCCGCCACCAACGGGCCAGGGGCCCAAGCCTTGCGTGGCGACGGCTTGATCGGGCTGGTGGACGGCCATGTCGGCCGCCTCGATCTGTGGTGCAGGCATCTCCTGCAGATTGGCCGCTATAGACTGGACATAGCGGCGCAGCGGCTTGCGCAGGGATGCCAGCGTGGCTGGACCGGGTAGCCAAGCCAAGCCAGCGGGATTGCCGGGGTAGCCGATTACCTCGGCCTGATCGTCCACCTGTAGCTCGGCGGGAATATCGATGCAGCCACCATAGGCCAGGCGGTAATCCAGCATCAGCGAGTGGATGACTTCGGTGCCGTCGAGACGCCAGCCGGGCCAGCGCCGCCGGAACTGGCGTGGGCCATGCAGGCGTAACAGTTTTCGGACTGGGCCAATGCGGACGCCCGCCACCCAGGCATCGCTAAGCCGCCCATCGGGGACATGGGCATGGCCCTGGACAAGAATATCGGTAGCCGGCTTGTACGGTACCAGATCGCTGTCGCGGACCATGACCGCGCGATGCAATTTTGTACCCACCACGCCGGCAAATTCATCATGCAGCGCGCAGGCTTCCTGCTCGGCCGCCAATGGCACGGGCTGGCCATCGGCGCTCAGGTCAAACGTACCGCTGACGACCAGTACATCGAGTAATTCACCCGCCGGCCCCGCTTTTTCGAACCAATAATGCGATAGACCACTGGCGTTCACTACCATGGCGAGAGCCTCCGAGCAGCTTGCCTGCAGCGCAATCCTTCAAACTACGCCTTCAAGAACTCAACCGGAGCTGGCGCGGCTGCGGATGGCGGTACGGGCGGCGGCGCGGCCGTCGTGTTCAGCAGCACATCGTCCGGACCGTCGATATGGATCGTGCTACTGGCGGCAAGATGGATCGTCTTGCTTTCCAGCCGTATATCCTCGTTGGTCATGACCAGCCGAGATTTGCCGCAGACCAATTCGATCTTTTCACCGGCATTGATCGTAAGGGTTTTACCGATGCGGTCATTGCGCGAGGCACCCACCCGCGTATCCATCATCAACCCCACATTCAGGCTATAAGCCACCCCTACCGTTTCCATCCGGCTGAGCCCTACGTTTTGCATATAGCCCTTGGCAATGGTTTCGGTCTTTACCTTGCCGACCCTGATGGACCAGTTCCTGGCTATCGTGTCCTGCTCGTTTTTGCCGACGGATTTCCGGCGCGACTCGGCAATATTGATGGTCTGGTTCCGTCCAATACGCAGGGTTTCATCCTGCCCTACCTGACGGTCCCTATTTTCCCCGACCACCCACGTCTCATTCTTGCCAACCGATTCACGCCGGTTGTCGCCTATGCTGACGGTCTCGTTCTTGCCCACGTCCTCGCTGCGGTTGTCGCCGATCGAGATGGTCTCGTTGTGGTCCACCCGCTCCTTGCGGTTGTTGTGCACCGTGATGGTTTCATCGTTGTCCACCGTCTCGGTCCGGTCGTGCTTCACCAGTACCGTCTCGTCGTGGTCCACCGTCTTCTTGCGGTCGTGCCCTACCCAGTGGCTCTCGTCGTTCTCGACTTCGATGCGCTGGTCCTTCTCGGCATGCAGCCACAGTTCTTCCGCGCCCTTCTTGTCTTCGAAGCGGATCGCATTGGCGTGGTCGTACGCGCCACCCTGGGTCGAGCGGGTCAGGATGCCGGACTGGGTCTTGTTGGCCGGCAAGTCCCACGGCGGCATCTGGCCGGCGTTGTAGACCCGGCCGGTGATCAGCGGCTGGTCGGGATCCCCTTCCAGAAAGGACACCACCACCTCCTGGCCGATACGCGGCAGCGACATCGCCCCGAAATTCTGCCCGGCCCACGGTTGCGAGGAACGGACCCAGCAGGAGCTGTGCTGGTTGCGGCCGCCACGGCGGTCCCAGTGGAACTGCACTTTGACGCGGCCGTATTCGTCGCAGAAGATTTCTTCGCCCGCCGGACCCACCACCACCGCCGTCTGCGGACCCTGCACAAAGGGGCGCGGCGTGCTGCGGGCCGGCCGGAACGGCAGCGCGCTGGGCAGCGCATCGATCTGGCAGCTGGCGACCCATTCGCCTGCACCCGACTGGTAGGAAGCTTCCGCCCAGCTCAGATGCGCGCTGGTCACCAGGTATTCACGGTTCTGGTCGGCGCGCGGGTGGTCGAACAGGGTGAACAACGAACCGACCGGCAGGCCGCGCACGGTACCTTGGCCGGTGGCGGTTTCCTGGCGGGCCTGCGCTTCGTCCAGGCGAATGCGGGCGTAGTGCTCGCCCAGGCCCGGGTCGACGTATTCGCCCGGGTAGTCGAACACTTCGTGGTGCGCTTCGCCGTGGTTGCGGTCGATCTTGGACCGTACGGTCAGATCGGAGCGGGGCTTTTCGAAGTCGTAATCGGTCAGTACGAAGTTCACCGGCTGGACCGACTTGCTGTAATGCCAGTGTTCCAGATGCTCGCGGTCGGTGGTCATGCCGCCATCGCCGCCGCCCTGCTCGAACGGCACCTTGGCATAGCCGGGCGCCGGCTTGTGGGCGGACAGGGCATCGGCCAGGATCAGCGTGTGCGCGCCTTCGGCGTGTTCGAACCAGAAGTAGATGCCTTCCTGCTCGCACAGCCGCGCCACGAAGTTGTAGTCCGACTCGCGGTACTGCACGCAGTAATCGAATGGGACGTAGCTATGGCTGGTACGGACGACAAACTTGGCGTTGGCGTGGTCGGCAAGGACGGCGCGGATAATATCCAGAGCGTCCTGATGCTGGAACACCCGGCAATCGACGGTGCGCGACAGGAACCACAGCCAGGGCCGCAAGGTGGCCTCATAGCGGTAGTACTCGCCCTCGCGGCCGGCCAGGCTGATCTCGCTGACATGGAGATTGAGATGCCGAACCTCGCCCTGGGCGATATCGGTGCTGATGGTGACGGGATGCCCGAGCACCTTGTCCAGGGCCAGGTCGGCACGGAGCGACAGCGCCACCAACCGGTATTGGCCCAGCTGGCCCAGCGCTTCGAAGCCGTCCAGGCTACGGAAGATCAGCGCCTTCGGGTCCAGGGGTGTGGTAAGACGGAAGTTGCGGCGGGAAATCGATTGTGCGGCGACCAGTCTGGCGAGAGGGCTTCGTTCCAAGGACGTAAGAATCGACATGACTTTACTCCCGAGGCAAATGGGAGTTGTCAGGCAGCGAGCGCATAGGCGGTCACCAGCGCGACCCAGATGATCCAACCGCCTTGCAGTGCTCGGCTTTGCTGGATTTTCCGGCAACGCTAGGGAAAGCCTCGACGATCCCGCTGTTCACTTTCTCGCGGGTCTTTGGGATTTGCGTCGACGAGCTGAAATGCAAAAACCCAGCACAAGGCTGGGTTTCTGTTTTGGAAGGCCTGGATATCCGATTGCCGGAACCCACACCATCCTTGCTGTTTTGGTGCCCAAGAGAAGACTCGAACTTCCACGACCTTGCGATCGCTAGGACCTGAACCTAGTGCGTCTACCAATTCCGCCACCTGGGCTTCGAACCACATCGCGTCGTCAAGACCGCAGTGCCGTCGAAAGATGCGCATAATAGCCCTAAATCAGCCGGAACGGAAGCCCGGAATCATCAGGATGCACTGATTTTTCGACAAGACCGCCACGAATGGCGGTCTTTTTGCTATCGAATCAATGAATTAATTGGGAATTGACGCTATCCAGATTTTTCTCGGCCAGCTCACCCACCGCGGCGGAAAGCTTCAGCTGATTCAGCAGATAGCCGTAGCGGGCCTGGGCCAGGTCACGCTTGGTCGAGAAATACTGCTGCTGCGCATTCAACAGATCCAGGGTGGTACGCACACCGACTTCGCGTCCCAGCTTGGTCGAATCCAGCGAGCTTTGCGACGACACCAGGGCTTGTTCCAGCGCCTTGATCTGGGCCGCGCCCGATTGCACGCCCAGGAAAGCCTGCTTGGTATTCTGGGCGGCATCGCGGCGGGCAGCCTCCAGCTTGTGCTGGGCCTGCTCGCGCAGCGCGATGGACTCGCGCAGCTTGGAGCTGGTGTGGCCGCCGGTGAAGATCGGGATATTCAGCTGCACGCCGATGGCCGTGGAACGGGTCTTGTCGGTACCGCCGATGGCCGCCAGACCGCCACGGCTGTATTCGTCGCCGTACTTGGCCACCAGGTCCAGGGTGGGCTGGCGCAGCAGGCGGTATTTATCGATCTCGGCTTCGGCGATAGCCAGGGCGCCACGCTGGGCGTCGATGGACAAGCTCTTCTGCTCCGCCATCTTGACCCATTCGTTCATGTCGGCAGGCATCGGCGGCGTTGCCACCATCTTCGGCGGCAAGGCCACCAGCTTGTCGGCGGGTACGCCGGTCAGCTGCAGGAAGGCGTTCTGCTTGACGGCCAGATCGTTCAAGGCGGCGATTTCGGCCGCGACGATACCGTCATACTTGGCCTGCGCCTCATGCGTATCGGTGATGGTCGCCACGCCCACCTCGAACTGCTTCTTGGCCTGGGCCAGCTGTTGCGACACCGCGTCCTTCTGGGCGCGAGCGAATTCCAGGCTGTCTTGCGAGTACAGCACATCGAAATAGGCTTGCGCGACCCGCAGGATCAGATCCTGCTTGGCGGCGCTGAAGCTGACTTCGGCGAGACGGGCCTGCTCGCTGAGCTGGCTGGCGCCGGCACTGTATTCGGCACGGTAGATAGGCTGGCTGGCGCTGACGCTATAGCTGTATTGATTACCGCTACGCTTACCGTCGACCACGCCGGCGGCCGGATTGGATTCGCCGTAGGTCTTCTCGCTGCTGGCACGGTTGTAGCCGGCTTCGACCTGGACCTTGGGCAACCACAGGGCGGTCGCCTGGCTGGATTTTTCCTGGCCGGCGCGCAATTCGGCCTCGGCCGCGGCAAAGGTGGCGTCGTATTTCTTGGCTTCCTGATAGACCTGCATCAGGTCGGCTGCCACGGCGGATGTGCCGGTGGCCAGCAGGACTGCGGCGGTCAGGGCGCGGATTGCGTAGCGCTTCATCGTTGATCCTCTGGATTGAACGAGTTGTTTAAACATACCGTTCGGTATTCTACTAGGGTTAATTGCTGAATAATAAGTCATTTCCGGGGCCGTCAGGCAACATCCAGCGGTTTTTTCACGCCGTACCAGGCTGCATATAGCGCCGGCAGGAATAGCAGCGTCAGCAGGGTAGCCACGAACAAGCCGCCCATGATGGCCCAGGCCATGGGCCCCCAGAAGGTGGAACGGGTCAACGGCACCATGGCCAGGATGGCCGCGGCAGCGGTCAGCATGATGGGCCGGAAACGTCGAACCGCCGATTCGACGATGGCATGCCAAGGATGTTCCCCTTCGGCCGTATGTTGATCGATTTGATCGACCAGAATCACCGAATTGCGCATGATCATGCCGGCCAGCGCGATCACCCCCAATTGGGCGACAAAACCGAACGGCACCTGGAACAACAGCAGCGTGGCGGCCACACCTATCATGCCCAAGGGGGCGGTAAGCAGTACCAGGATCATTTTGCTGATGCTCTGCAACTGGAACATCAACAGCGTCATCACCGCCAACAGCATCAATGGCATCACCGCCATGATGGAGCTCTGTCCCTTCACGCTGGATTCCTGCGAGCCGCCGATCTCGATGCTGTAGCCGATGGGCAGGCTATCGTTCAGCTTCTTCATTTCGGGCCATAGGCTCATGGTGACATCCGGCGCCTGCGCGCCCGACACGTCGGCGCGAACCGAGATGGTCGGCATGCGGTTACGCCGCCAGACGATGCTTTCCTCGCTTTCGAGCTTGAGGCGCGCGACCTGGCTAACCGGCACGTACTTGCCGTTGTGCAGATAGATCTTGGCGTCCTTCAGATTGTTGAGGTCGGTACGTTCGGGCACATCCAAACGCGCCACCACATCGATGGTCCGATCATGCTCGCGGTACTGCGTCACGGTGATACCGGTCATGGAGGTCTGCAGCGCGATCGACAGCTGTTGCGAGGTGATGCCGAGGGCGCGTGCCTTGTCCTGGTCCACTTCCAGCCGCATTACCTTGACCCGCTCGCTCCAATCGGTGTTCACGTGGCGCACATGGGCGTTGCCGCGCATCAGGGTGGCAACCTGTTCGGCAATGCCCTTGAGCTTGACGTGGTCGGGACCGGCCACCCGGAACTGCACCGGATAGCCAACCGGCGGACCGTTTTCCAAACGGGTTACCCGGCCGCGCACCAGCGGAAAATCGGTGTCGAACAGCTTCTGGATCTTGTCGAACACGGCATCGCGCACATGTTCGTTCTTGGTCATGACCATCAATTGACCGAAGTTCAGATTGGGCAGCTGTTGTTCCAGCGGCAGATAGAAGCGCGGACTGCCGTTACCGACATAGCTGGTGACGCTTTCGATATTCGGGTCGCCCTTCAGCTTGGCCTCCAAGGCCTTGATCTGGCTTTCGGTCTGCGCATAGGTGGAAGCCTGCGGCAGCCAGACGTCCACCATCAGCTCCGGCCGGTTGGACGCGGGGAAGAACTGCTTGGGCACGAACTTGAACAGGCCGACCGACACGACAAAGGCCAGCAGCGTCACCACGATGACGGTCTTGCGATATTTCAGGCAGGCATTCACCAAGCGGCGGAAGCGGGCATAGAAAGGTTTCTGGTAAACGGCATGCTCGTCGCCGTGGTGCTTGCTTTCCGGCAGCAGCTTGAAGCCGAGATAGGGGGTAAACACCACCGCGACCACCCAGCTAAGGATCAGGGAAATACCTACCACCTGGAAGATCGATACCGTGTATTCGCCGGCATTGGACTTGGCCAGTCCCACCGGCAGGAAGCCGGCGGCGGTGATCAGCGTGCCCGTCAACATCGGGAAGGCCGTGGTGGTATAGGCATAGGTAGCCGCCCGCAGCCTGTCCCAGCCCTGCTCCAGCTTCAGCGCCATCATTTCCACCGCGATGATGGCATCGTCCACCAGCAAGCCCAGCGAGATGATCAGCGCGCCCAGCGAAATACGCTGCAGATCCAGGCCGAAGGCGTACATGGTGAGAAAGGTCATGGCCAGCACCAGCGGGATGGACAGCGCCACCACCAGGCCGGTACGGAGTCCCAGCGAGATAAACGATACGGCCAGCACGATGACCACCGCTTCCATCAGGCTCTTGATGAACTCATGGATGGAATCGCCGACCACCTTGGGCTGGTCGGAAATCGCATGGATCTCCACGCCGACCGGCAGTTCGGCCCGCAGGCGCGCCAGGCTTTCATTCAACTTTTTGCCCAGCTGGATCACGTCGCCGCCCTTGCGCATGCTGATGGCCAGGCCGATGGCTTCCTGGCCGTTGAAGCGCAGCTTGGCCAGGGTCGGGTCGGAATAGCCGCGATAGACATTCGCCACGTCGCCCAGCCGGAAAGTCCGGTTATTGGCGCGGATGCCGATATTGCGAATCGCTTCGATCGAGTCGAACTCACCCGTTACCCGCAAGGCTACCCGTTCGCTGCCCGACTCCACCGTACCGGCCGGCACCACCGCATTGGTGGCCTGCAGCGTCTGGAACACCAGTTGCGGATCGAGTCCCAGCGAGGCGAGCTTGGCATTGGAGGTTTCGACATAGATCTTCTCGTCCTGCACGCCCATATAGTCGATCTTGTTCACATCGGGCACATGCAGCAGTTCGGCGCGGGCCGCATCGACGTATTTCTTCAGTTCGGCATAGCTGAAGCCGTCGCTGGTAAAGGCATACAGATTGCCGAAGGTATCGCCGAACTCATCGTTGAAGAACGGGCCCTGCACGCCGGCGGGCAAGGTATGGCGCATATCGCCGATCTTCTTGCGGACCTGGTACCAGATGCCGGCCACATCCTTGGGCGGCACGCCTTCCTTCAGGTTGATCATCAGCTGGTTTTCGCCGGCCTTGGAATAGCTGCGTACAAACTCGATCTCCGCCATCTCCTGGAGTTTTTTCTCCATCTTGTCGGTGACCTGCAGTTCCATATCGCGCGCCGAGGCGCCCGGCCAATAGGCCTGGATGATCATGGCCTTGAAGGTGAATTCGGGGTCTTCCTTCTGGCCCAGCCGGGTATAGGAAAACACCCCGGCCAGCATAAAGACCACGATAAAGTACAGCACCAGTTGCTGGTGCTTGAGTGCCCATTCGGACAGATTGACGCCACGCATAAGGTGTCCTCTCCGGGCTTATTGGCGATTAAGCTGGCTGGCGGCGAGCCGGACAGCCTGGTTGGCGTGCAGCAGGTGAGCCCCGGCGGTCACCACGGTTTCCCCGGCCTTCAAGCCGCCGGCCACCAGCACCACATCATTGCGCACACCGGCCAATTGCACCGGACGGGCGGCAACACGGCTGGTCTTGCCATCCACCACCCAGACCTTGGGCTGACCATCCTGGTCATAGATGGCGGTCAGGGGCAGCGTAAATCCGGCGTGGCCTTGCTCGCCGGGCAGCAGGACATTGGCGGTCATACCCAGCCGCACGGCCTCATCCGGATTTTGCAAGGTGATACGGGCGGCATAGGTGCGGGTAATCGGATCGGTATCCGGCGCCATCTCGCGCAATTTTGCCTGGTAGCGCTTGCCCGGCGTGGCCCACAGCACCACGCTCAGGTCACTGGCCTTGCGCAGTTCCTCGACCCGCGATTCGGGTACGCTGACCACGACCTCCCGCTCGCCATCCTCGGCCACCTTGATCACCGGCGTACCGGCCGCCACGACCTGGCCGACCTCGGCGGTCAAGGCGGTCACGATACCCGCGCGCTCGGCTTTCAATAGGGTATAGCCACCCTGGTTGGCGCTCAGGCTGAACTGCGATTTGGCCGCATCGAATACAACCTTGGCCTGATCCACCTGGGCCTGGCTGACAAAGCCTTGCGCACGCAGCTGCTGTGCCCGGTCAAAATCCATCCTGGCCTTGTCGAACTGGCTCTTGGCGGTGGCCTGCTGCAGCACCACGTCACGCGCGTCCAGGCGCAACAAGGCTTGACCGGCCTTGACCGATTGGCCCAGCTCGACGTAGCGCTCAAGCACCTGGCCAGGAAGGCGGAAAGCCAGCTGGCTTTCGCGGCGGGCGCGCACTTCGCCGGAATAGCTGGCGCCGGTGGCAATGCCGGTGGGCTGAACTACCGTGGTCCGCACCGGACGCACATCCTCGTACTTTGCCTCGGTCTTACCGCAAGCGGCCAGCGCGCTGCCGATGGCCAACAACAAGGCCAGGTTTCGTTTCAACATCAGAGGTTCTCCGTTTTTACGAATTCGTGCCGGGGCGTACGCCCAGGCCATGGATCAGGGTTTCGATAACGATGTCGAGGTAGCGATCCAGATCGATGCCATCGTTGCCACATACGTCGGTGTGCTTCCAGACCATGGCCATCACCACCGGCGCGGTCACCACCTTGACGGCCAGTTCGACCGGCTGCGGCCGGAACTCGCCCCGGTCGATGCCGTACTGGAGGGCGCGACCGATCAGCGCTTCACCTCGGGCAATCACCTCTTCGCGGTGAAAGCGCGCCAGCTCGGGAAAGTTATTGGATTCGGCGATCATCAGCTTGGGGATGCCGGATAGCCGGGTGGCGCCATTGAGTTGCCACCAGGTGCGTATCACCTGGGTCAGCAACTCGGCTGCCGAGCCCTCGAAATTGGCCAGCAGCGCTTCACCTTCCAGCAAGGCGGGCGCGAAGGACTCGCGGATCACGGCCTTGAGAATTTCTTCCTTATTGGCGAAATAGCGGTAGATGGTGCCGGCGGTCACACCGGCAGCCCGCGCAATATCTTCAACCTTGGTTGCGGCAAAACCACGCGCCACGAACAGATCGAGCGCGGCATCGAGTATCTCGCCCGGCCGGGCATCCTTGCGGCGCGTCCAGCGCGCCACGGTATCGAGAACGGCGCAACACGCTGCCGGATCGCTGGGGGGCTTGGTGGATTTCATGACAACCATAGTAAATGAATGTTTATTTATTTTCCTAATTTACGCTGCCCAGCGTATTCGGGCAAGCGTGCCAGGGTCCTGGCCGATGAACGGCGCGGATACAAGACCCGAAGTACTCGCTGTCTGCACTAAGGCGTGCCGGCACGGTCTTTCACGCTAAAATCCCCTATCGGAACCGCTCCAACCCAACACAAAAGGACACCGCATGCCCGCCGTTGAACCCATTTCCGCCCAGACGGCGGCCGACAAGGCCTCCATCCTGGCGGAAGCCATGCCCTATATCCGCCGCTTCTTCGGCAAGACCATCGTGATCAAGTACGGCGGCAACGCCATGATCGATCCGGAGCTGAAGGAAGGTTTCGCCCGCGACGTGGTGCTGCTGAAGCTGGTGGGCATGAACCCGGTGGTGGTGCATGGCGGCGGTCCGCAGATCAATGAGTTGCTGGCCAAGATCGGCAAGCAGGGCGAGTTTGTTCAGGGCATGCGGGTCACCGACAGCGAAACGATGGAAATCGTCGAAATGGTGCTGGGCGGCCTGGTGAACAAGGAAATCGTGTCGCTGATCAATCAGCATGGCGGCCGCGCGGTCGGCCTGACCGGTAAGGACGGCCACTTTATTCGTGCCCGCAAGATGTATCTGAAGGATGCGAGCGGGCAGGAACAGATCGATATCGGCCAGGTGGGCGAGGTCGATAGCATCGACCCCGAGCTGGTCGCCCTGCTCGACACCCGCGACTTTATCCCGGTGATCGCGCCTGTCGGTGTCGGCCAGCAAGGCGAAGCGTTCAATATCAACGCGGATCTGGTGGCCGGCCGGCTGGCCGAGGTACTGGATGCGGAAAAGCTGATCCTGATGACCAACACGTCCGGTGTACTGGATAAGGAAGGCAAGCTGCTCACGGGTCTTACCCCCTCCATCGTCGAGCAACTGATCGCGGATGGAACGATCTCCGGCGGCATGATTCCCAAGATCGCATCGGCGCTGGAAGCCGCCGTCCGGGGCGTGAACGCCGTGCACATCATCGATGGCCGGGTAAAGCACGCCCTGTTGCTCGAAGTGCTCACCGACCACGGCGTGGGCACCATGATCACCCGGGAAGACTAGGCGATTCGATGGGCCGGCCGCACACTACGTGGAGCCGCCGGTCTTGCGCGAAGCGGGCGCTGCTCTATTATTTTTATGATGACCATTGCGAACGGAGAGAGTGCAGCATGAAAACCGCCCGTCAGCTTCTGCAGGAAAAGTCTCGCCAAGCCATTTTCTCGGTACCCCCCAATGCCACTGTCTATCAAGCGCTGCAGCTGATGGCCGAGAAGGATATCGGCGCGGTGCTGGTCATGGAGGGCGATGCCCTGGTGGGCATTTTTTCCGAGCGCGATTACGCCCGCAAAGTGGTTTTGCAGGGCAAGACCTCGGCCGGTACGCCCATTCTCGATATCATGACCAAGCGGGTCATGTTCGCCAAGCCCACCCATACCGTGGATCAGTGCATGGCCATCATGTCGGAAAAGCGCTTCCGCCATTTGCCGGTCATGGACGGCACCACCGTCCTGGGGGTACTTTCCATTACCGACCTGGTGCGCGAACAGCTCGCCGAACAGCAATTCCTGATCGAGCAGCTGGAACACTATATCCACAGTTGACTCGGTCTACGCAACCCACTCAGCCGGCCTTGCGCCGGCTGAGTGCTTTTACTTCCCTGGAGTAGCCATGAAGTTGTCCCCCTTGCTGCTAGCCGCTGTACTGGGCAGCAGCACACTGTGCCAGGCGGCCTGCCAGCAGCTGGATATCCAGCCGCTGCACGCCTTGAAAGCGGATTTCCTGTTGCTGGGCGAAATGCATGGTACCGAGCAATCGCCGGCCTTCGCCGGCGAACTGGCCTGCAATCTTTTGGAAGACGGCAAGGGGCTCTTGCTGGGATTGGAAATCCCCCGGCCGAACAGGCCAGACTGGATGCCTACCTGCGGTCGCGCGGCGACGCGGCGGCCCGCCAGGCCCTATTGGACGGACCTCACTGGGATAGCAGCAAATGGGCGGATGGCCGCAGCAGCGAAGCCATGCTGAAACTGATAGAACGTGTGCGCCAACTGCGCCAAAGCGGCAAGCCCGTCGATCTGCTGGCTTTCGCCGATGGTGGCGCTCTCGGCTATGCGCGTATGCTGGCCACCACGCAGGCCAGCCGTAAACTTCGGGTGCTGGCCCTGGTGGGCAACGTCCATGCCAATCGGGCCGAGCTAAACAGTTATACCGGTGCACCGCCCATGGGGGCGCTGCTGGCGGAACATGGCCGTACCGTCAGCCTGAATGCCAGCTATCCAGGCGGCAAGGCCTGGCTTTGCATGGATCAGTTCGGCTGTGGCCCGCAAGCCCTGACGGGCAGCCCCAAGGCCTTGCCGGCGGGTCGCATCAGCCTGGTCGAAGCACGCCGCGACAAGGTCTGGCTGTATGACGGCTGGTACGACCTGGGGGAACTGAGCGCATCGCCGCCCGCGCGTCCAGCCCCGACACCGCCGCCCCGGTCCGAACAAAAGACAAGTTGATAGATGGTTACCTGGATTTTTGACCTGGACAATACGCTGCACGATGCCGAGCCTTTCATCTTCCCCGAGATGAATCGCCTGATGACGCGTTATATGGCGACCCATCTGGATATGAGCGAAGAGCAGGCGGATAGCTTGCGTCTGCACTACTGGCAGCGCTATGGCACTACCCTGGCCGGCCTGCTGCGCCATGACGGGGTGGATGCGGCCCATTTCCTTAGCGAGACCCATCACTTCCCCCATCTGCTGAGGCAACTGCTCCCGATGCGCGGCATGCAAGCCATGCTGCGCCGGCTTCCCGGCCGCAAGATCCTGTTCACCAACGGGCCGCAAGCCTATGCCTTGGCGGTATTGCGCGGCCTGGGCATTGCCCATCTGTTCGACGGTGTTATCGCCGTCGAACATACGAGGCTGCGACCCAAACCTGAAGCGATCGGCTACCGCCAGCTGCTGAAGCGCTATCGGCTGGATCCCAGCCGCTGCATCATGGTCGAAGATACCCACGCCAATCTGGTCACCGCCCGCAAACTGGGCATTCGCACGGTCTGGCTAGGCAGGCGGGCTAGACATGGCTTCATGGTGGATTTGGCCTTGCCGGCGCTGGCGCATCTGCCCCGCCATGCCAAGCGGCGCGGCTGGCTGATTTCTAATAACCAAAAATAAGAAAATATTACTTTTTTAGTATTTTATTGGAATAACAATCTTCGCTAAAGTCCGCTCAGAGCCAAGTCACCGGCGTTTTTTCTGACTAAAAGCGGGCAAGCTGTGATCGCGTTACAACACCTTTCCAAGACTTATCGCGCCGAGGGCCGCAGCGTCCACGCCCTGCGCGATATCAATCTGCAGATTCCCCAAGGCCAGATTTTCGGCATCATCGGCCGCTCCGGTGCCGGTAAGAGCAGTCTGCTGCGCAGCCTGAACTTATTGGAACGGCCGGATTCCGGCTCCATCCGAATCGCCGGCGAGGAAATCACCACCCTGGATGCGGCCGGCCTGCGCGCCCTGCGCCGCCGTATCGGCATGGTGTTCCAGCATTTCAATCTGCTCAGCCATCGCAACGTGGCCGGCAACGTGCGCTTCCCCCTGGAGCTGGCCGGCGGTCATACCAAAGCGGACATCGAGGCACGGGTCAATGAACTACTTGAACTGGTCGGCCTGACCGAACAGCGCGAGCAGTTTCCCAGCCAGCTTTCCGGCGGGCAGAAGCAGCGGGTCGGCATTGCCCGCGCGCTGGCCACCCAACCGCAGCTGTTGCTATGCGATGAAGCCACCTCGGCGCTGGACCCGGAAACGACGCTTACCGTCTTGCAACTCCTGCTTGATATCAATCGGCGACTGGGCTTGACCATCGTCCTGATCACCCACGAGATGGCGGTGGTAAGGGCAATTTGCGACCGCGTGGCGGTGATCGACGACGGTGCCATTGTCGAAAGCGGCCCCGTCGCCGAGGTCTTTCTCCATCCTCGCCACCATGCCACCCGGCGCATCGTTGCCGAAGGCGCTTACACGCCGCTGCCGACGCTGGGGAAGCAGGGCGCGACGAGTACCCGGCTGTTGCGCCTCACCTTCCTGGATGGCGCCACCTACGAACCGATCATTGCCGACGTGGGCCAGCAACTGGATGCGCCCATCAATATCCTGCAAGGCAGTATCGGGCGCATCAAGGACCGTCCATACGGCCAGTTGATCATAGGCTTCGACGGCAATGCCGTACGGGCCCGCCGCGCATTCGAAGCCCGCGGCGTGCACGTCGAGGAGTTGACGGCATGAACAAGGATTTCGACTGGAGCCTGATCGATTGGACCGATATCGGCCTGGCCACGCTGGATACCCTGACCATGCTGGGCGTTTCGCTGGGCTTTACCCTGGCGCTCGGCTTGCCGCTCGGCGTGCTGCTGTTCCTGGCCGGGCCGCGCCAATTGCTGGCCAACGGCAAGGTCTACGCCCTGCTCTCCTTCCTGGTGAACGTACTGCGCTCGCTCCCTTTTGTCATTCTCCTGATCGTGCTTATCCCCTTGACGGTCAAGCTGGTCGGCACCTCCATCGGGGTGGCCGGCGCGATCCCGCCACTGGTGGTGGGGGCGGCGCCCTTTTTTGCCCGCCTGGTGGAAGCGGCGCTGCGCGAAGTGGATCACGGCATTGTCGAGGCTAGCCAGGCCATGGGCGCCGATATCTGGCAGATCGTGACCCGCGCGCTATTGCCCGAAGCCCTGCCAGGCCTGCTGGCCGCCGCGACGGTAACCGCCGTTACGCTGGTTTCCTATACCGCGATGTCCGGTGTGATCGGTGGCGGCGGCCTGGGCGACCTGGCCATCCGTTACGGCTATCAACGCTTCCAGACCGAGGTCATGGCCATCACCGTACTGGCGCTGCTGGTATTGGTCCAGCTTCTGCAGATGGCCGGCGATTGGCTGGTACGCCGCATCGCGCATCGACGCTGAGCCCCCTATTCCTGCTTCCCCAAACCTATTTGAATCCCACTGCCCGAGGACCAAACCATGAAACTGCTGAACTCGCTCTTGATCGTTGCCACCAGTGCAGTCGCATTAATCGCACACGCCGAAAAATTGACCGTCGCGGCCACCGCCCTGCCCCATGCCGAAATCCTGGAATTCATCAAGCCGGCCTTGGCCAAGCAAGGGGTGGAACTGAACGTGAAAGTGTTCACCGACTATGTCCAACCCAATGTGCAGTTGGCGGAAAAGCAGGTCGATGCGAACTACTTCCAGACCAAGCCTTATTTGAGCGAATTCAATAAAAACCGCGGTACCGGCCTGGTAGCCAATGTGGCGGTCCACGTCGAACCGTTCGGCGCCTACTCGCGCAAGGTCAAGAAGGCTGCCGAGCTACAGGAAGGCGCCGTGGTAGCCATCCCCAACGAGGCATCCAATGCCGGCCGCGCCCTGGTGCTTTTGGCCAAGCACGGCGTGATCAAGTTGAAGGATCCAAGCAATATCCTTTCAAGCGTCAAGGACATCAGCGCCAATCCGAAGAAGCTGAAGTTCAAGGAACTGGAAGCGGCCACCTTGCCGCGCATCCTGGACCAGGTTGACCTGGCGCTGATCAACACCAATTACGCGCTGGAAGCCAAACTGGTGCCCACCCGCGATGCGCTCTTTATCGAAGATGCCCACTCGCCTTACGCCAACTACCTGGTCACCCGTAGCGACAACCAGGCCGCCCCCGTCGTGAAGAAACTGGCGCTGGCGCTGACCTCGCCCGAGGTCAAGAAATTCATCGCCGACAAGTACAAGGGCGCCGTGATTTCCGCTTTCTAAATGTTCCACGCGTGGTACCCGCACCGGCAAGTGCGGTTTGTTTGGCTTGTCTCACTCCATCGGTAGTTATTACGCCACGCCTTGTGCGTGGCTTTTTTTTGGGCGGATGGCACAATTGCGCCATTCCTCCCTTGGTAACACCCATGCTGATCCGCAAGCTGTTCAAGTTCGAAAATGCCCATATCGTCCGCAATTGCAGCAGCGATCGTTGCCGGCACTCGATCCACGGCCATAGTTACAAAGTGGAAGTACTGCTGCAGGCCAATGCGCTGGACCATGGCCAGATGGTTTACGACTTCGGCCTGATGAAGGGCACGATACGCGACGTTATCGACGCCTTCGACCATGCCATCTGCTTTTGGGATCGCGACGAAGCCGACTATATCGCCTGGGCCAAACGCTATTCGCAGCGCTGGATCGCCATGCCGGTCTCGCCATCCGCCGAACAGTTCTCCCGGCTATTCTTCGTGCTGATCGACGCCATCCTGGCCAATACCCGGATGGCCAACGGCGAACAGGATGTAACGCTGCACTCGGTGATCGCCCACGAAACCGAAACGGGGTATGCGCAGTGTTTCCGCGAGGATGCCTATAACCCGCGCATGGGTGACATCAAGCTGGAAGAAGTCGTCTTCTCCGATCAGTGCCGCGCCGAGTGGCATGACCCGGCCATGCTGGAAAAATTGCAGCGTGGCGAGAAATTCACCAATCCCACCATTGCATTGCAGGTCCGCTAAGGCAGCACTACCGAATGGCGAGCCTGCCGCCAGTCCAGCACCATCAACCAGAACAGGTAGGCTGCCGCCAACCAAGGCCAAGCTTCCGACATGGTCTGGGTCAGGCCGCTGAAATCACGCAGGTGGCCATAGGACCATTTGAACAGGCTGGCCATGCCGACCGGTTGGGCTGTCAGCGGCCACAATGCTTCCACCAATTGCGCCATGCCCAGGCAGAGCAGGGCCATACGGGCTTGCCAGCGCCGCTGCAGACGCACCAGCACCGCCAGCAGCCCCCACGCCAGCAAGGCGCCCGCCAACACGTTCAAATTGAACCAGGCGAGGAATTCCGTCGGTTTAAGCAAAGCGCCGGCGAACAGCACCTTCAACAGCAAAGCGGTCAATACCAGCCCAAAAATGGCCAGCACGGCATTGCGCCGCTGCGCCAGCAGGGTAGTCACCAGCAGACCCACCGCTGTGACGCTGAGCATCACTCCCACGCCTTCCAAGGCTCGCAGGAACAGCAATGCATTGCTGATGGGCGATACCCACGGCTGCGGCAGGCCTACCGGCTGCACGACCACCCCGAACAGCGGGACGGCCGGGTTCAACTGCGTCAGTAGCCACAACACCATCAGCGTCAGTCCGAAATCGGTCAGCGGCCCTTCGCGAAACCAGCGCTGCCGCCGGACATGCCAGCCACGCACGATCAGCAATTTGGTGGATAGCCCAGCCAGCAAGGCGCCGCCAAGACTGCCGGCGGTGTTGTACAGCAGATCGAGATTGGAGGCGACACGCCCCGGCAGGAATTGCTGTACGAACTCGACCGAGCCCGACAGCAGCCCCCCAGCGCCAAAGCCAGGAGCGGGGCGTACCAGCGGCAGCGGAAAAATAGCGCCCAGGCGTAGCCCAGCGGCATATAGGCCAGCAGATTGAGGGTGTTGTCCGAGGCGGTATGATAATAAGGCAGCGGATAGCCGAAAAAAGCGAATATCGGCTCGCCGGTATAGCGCCAACCGCTGAATGGATACCAGCTGGTAACCAGGATGACCGCATGCCAAGCGAACAGAAAATGCCGCCCCAGCCAGGACGGCACGGTATCACGAGCGAGATAGGAGATCGGCAATTGCCAGCGCATGGCGGGCAAGCTTATCACGGCGCCGATGGCTGGAAATATTTGCCGTCGATCCGTCGCATGCCGGGAGGCGGCGGAGACAGTGCGGCACTGCGCAAGCGGCTGGACGCCAGCTTGTGCAGACATGTCGAAACAAGTCCACCCGCCCTGCTTTGGATGGTTTACAAACAATAAAAAAGGAAGCCGAAGCTTCCTTTTTTATAAGCGATGCAGCTGGCTTATACGCGCAGCGAATCGATATCGCCACCCTTGGCCAGGTGATCGGCAACCCACTGTGGCTTACGGCCACGGCCGCTCCAGGTTTGCTCCGGATTGGCTGGGTTCTTGAATTGCGCAGCGACAGGACCACGCTTGCCACCGCGCTTGCTGGGCGCTTCGGCGCCGAGCAATTCGGTCAGGCTGAAGCCACGCTCGGCGGCCAGCTTTTGCAGGTCGGCAATCGCCTTGTGCTTGTCTTCGACCTTGCGGCGGGAAATCTCGCGCTCCAGGTCTTTCAGCAGTTGATATAGCTGGGGCAAGGTCAGGCCGGACAATTCCACCATTTTCATTTCTCCTATTACTTACGCGTTTTTTGGTCGGAAGACTCGCATTTATTATGCAGCGGTCTAAACAATCAATCAACCCACTTATCAATAAAATCGCCGCACAAGGCGGCGATATGTCATTGGTATATAAATGCTTATTTTACGCGACGTGCCGTGCCGCCGGCTTCATGGCGTCATTGAGGGCCTCATAAGCCCGTTTCAGGCGCACATCCAATTCAGTCAATTGTTGCTGAATTACCGCGTCGATCTCGCTCAATTCTTCAATCCTGTCCTCCAGCGTGTCGGTGGCCTTGTGTATGCGCTTCACACTTTCCAAACGCCGGCGAAGCTGGATCTGGTGCTCGCGCACCTGCGTCTCCATCGGCGCCATCACGGCCTTTAGCCAATTCTCGGCATCGCGATTGGCAACGTCGTAAACATATACGACACGGCTGGCGATGGTTTCCAGGAATTTTTTGATCAACTTGTTTTGCGAGGTGGTGAGGATAGCGCCCACGGTATTGAAATGCTCGTGGAAACTCTTCTCCAGCCGGGCAATTTCCTTGTGGTATTTCAGCGTGGAAAATGGCGGCGGAGTGACGGCGCCCAGGCCATGCTCGTCGCTGAATTTCTTGTACATGCCGGCCATCATGGCCTGGATTTCGGCAACTTGCTCGGCGGACTTGGTTATGTTGCCGTTCACATCCTTAAAGAATTTCTGCATAGCACCGGTAAGGCCGGACGATAGGCTGGAAGCATCCATTTCCATGCGTATCTTGGTAATCCGGTTCTTCAGGCCGTCCATGCCCAGGTAGCCGAACAGCACGTTGGTCTGCTGCGAGAACACGCTCCGCAAGGCCTGGAAGCGTTGCATGCCGCGTTCGAAGTGGCTTTTCTCTTCCTGGATCTTGTCCAGCATATGCTCGATCACGTCGCGGTTCTTGCCCCGCAAGGCGGTCAGCTCATCCAGTTGCTCCCTGACGCCGTCGCGGCGGGCGCCAAGAATGCCGCGGGTGGCCAGGACCAGGTCTTCCACTTCGGTCTGGGTATTATCGCGGACGATTTCCTGCTTAAAGGGAATCAGGTCTTCCGAGAGCGCACGTTCAAGCAATTTGAGACGGCTTTTTTCCAACAGCTCGTCATCGTCATTGATCTTGCCGACCAGGCCTTTCTGGGCCGACACCGGAAATACCTGGCTACTCTTTATACCCAGCAATTCGGCGCTGGTCTTGACCTGCTTGTCGATCTCCGCATTTATCTCGGCTTCGCTCTTGAGGCTGTCCCACAAGCCGTCGATTTTGTTCAGGACGGCAATACGCCCGCGCTGCCCCCTTGCGCCTTGCCGATATGATTGCGCCATACATCGATATCGGTCTTGGTCACGCCGGTATCGGCCGCCAAAATAAACAGGATGGCGTGGGCATTGGGCAGAAGATTGAGGGTCAACTCAGGTTCGGTACCGATGGCATTGAGACCAGGGGTATCCAGAATCACCAAGCCTTGCTTCAGCAGCGGATGCGGGAAGTTGATTACCGCATGGCGCCAACATGGAATTTCGATCTTACCGGCCTGCACCGAGAGTTTATGGTCGGGATCCGCTTCGTCGAATAGCCCCAGCTTTTTAGCTTCGTCGACGCTTACCCATTTTTTCTGGCCCACTTGCTGAAATGCAGCCAGCATGGCCTCGCCCGAGTCGATATCGAGCGAAACGGTCGTCCACTCTTCGGGGTAGCGCCGATATTCGGAAGTGGTGGTGTCGCTGGCGCGCGTTTCAATTGGCAACAGCTGGATGCAATTCGGTCGCGACGCCTCATATTGCAGCTCGGTCGGACACATCGTGGTACGCCCGGCCGACGAAGGCAGCAGGCGCTGTTTATATTCCGCGAAGAAGATCGCGTTTATCAGCTCCGACTTGCCGCGCGAAAATTCGGCGACGAAGGCGATGTTCAGTTTGTCCTCGCGCAGCTTGTCGATCAGGTGCTGGATGCGCATATTGGTTTGCGCATCATTGAGATCCTGCTCGGAAAGCCAGCGCTGCAATTCGCCCAGACGCTGAATCAGATTACCGCGCCATTCGCTGTAGGCTTCGAAATTGGCTACCAGATTATCGTGCGACATCCTAATTCCCTTCGCGCGGCGCAGCGTTCCGTCTGCAGGCGCATGTTTTGACGATATAAAGTTCATTGTCATTAAATAACGCGGGGCGCGGTCGCGCAAGCGCGGTCATCGGCATTGACATACCGCGCAGCGGGATTCATGCATCCGCGCCCCGATAGTGGCATCACGCCACTTATTCAACGCGGCTGGCAATCCACGCACCAAAACGTGGCGCGCTGCCCCAGGCGGGCATGCCGCACGGGACTACCGCAACGCAAACACGGTTGTTCTTCACGGCCATAAACAAAATAGCCTTGCTGGAAATAGCCCGGCCGGCCTTCGCTGTCGACGAAATCCCGCAAGGTGCTCCCACCGGCCGCGATCGCTTCGGTCAGTGTCTCGACCACCACCCGCACCAAGCGTTCGCAATCGGCCAGACTCAGCTTACCGGCCGGCCGATCCGGCCGGATGCCGGCGCGGAACAAGGCCTCATTAGCGTAAATATTGCCAACGCCGACCACGATATGGTTGTCCATCAGGGCCAACTTGATGGCGACCTGCTTGCCTTCCAGTGCGGCCTTCAGATACTTGGCGGAGAAATCCGCCTCCAAGGGCTCCGGCCCGAGATTTGCCAGCAAGGGATGCGCGAACGCCTCGCCAGGCTGCCATAACACGGCGCCAAACCGACGCGGATCACGATAACGCAATACCCGGGGTTCCGGCAGATCAATCAGCAGGTCGATATGGTCATGCTTGGCGGGCGGCACATCGGCCGCCAATACCCGCAAACTGCCCGACATACCGAGGTGCAGGATCAAATGGCCATATTCCAGGTCGAACAACAGGTATTTCGCCCGACGCCTGATTCCGGCGATGCGCCGTCCCGCCACCAGCTCATTCAATGCCGGCGGCACCGGCCAGCGCAACCGCCCGTCGCGTACCACCGCCCCGCTCAACTCGACGCCGCCAATAGCAGCCTCGATACCGCGTCGGGTTGTTTCGACTTCCGGCAATTCAGGCATAGGGTCGATTAGAAAGAGTTAAGATAACAAGGCGGCCGACTATAGCATGGCCGCAAACGTCGCCACGTGGCGACCAAGGATACGAGCATGACTATCAGACCTTCCCACCGCAGCAGTGCCTTGCTGCTTATCGCCGGCCTGCTGGCAGGCTGTGCGACGCCGCCCGCGGCCAACACCGAAAACGCCGCGCCAACCGCGCCTGCCCGCGCCCCAGCCATCAGCGAAAAGCCGGTCGAATCGGTAGTCATCCGTGAAGACGCCAAGTATCCCAAGCAGGAACTAAGCCGCGAACTGCTGTTCGGGATTCTGCTGGGCGATTTCGCGGCCCTCCATGGCGACAAGGCGCTGGCAGCCGATACCTGGCTGGAACTGGCCCGCCGTACCCGCGATCCGCGCGCGGCCAAGCGCGCGGTGGAGATGGGTTTCGTAGCAGGCAAGGCCGAGCACGCATTGATGGCGTCCAAGTACTGGCGCGAGCTGGAGCCCGACAGCCTGCCGGCGCGCCAGATGGAACTCAGCGTACTGGCCCGCGTCGGCAAATTGGCGGAAACGGAAGCCGCGCTGGCCAACTGGATGAAGGACCGCCCCCAGGACGTGCCAGGCATCCTGATGCAGGCGCATACATTGTGGTCGCCGCAAGCCGACAAGCAAGCCATCCTGGCACTGATGAAACGCCTGGCCGCGCGCCATCCGCAATTACCGGAAGCCTCGCTGGCGATCGCACTGGCGGCGAATCGCGCAGGCGATGGCGCGGCTGCCCTGGCGGCCGCCGACAACGCGATCCGGCTCAAGCCGGACTGGGAAGCGGCCATCCTTTACCGCGCCGCCCTGACCGAAGCCAATCCGGCGGTAACGGTGCAATACCTGCAAACGGCCACCCAGCGCCTGCCCAAGTCGCGCGAGATCCAGGCGGCCCTGGCGCGGGCATTGACCGACGCAAAACGCTACGCCGACTCCCGCCGTATATATATGGGCCTGGCGCAAACCTATCCCGACGAGGTCGAGTACCTGGTCGGGCACGCGCTGGCCACCATGCAGCTGCGCAATTACGCCGAAGCCGAAGCCCCCCTCACCCGCGCCTTGGAACTCGGCGTCAGCAAACCCGCGGTACTTCACTACTACCTGGGCATGGTAAGCGAAGAGCAAGGCAAGTTGACCGCGGCACGCGAGCACTATCTACAGGTAAGCGACAACGAACAAAGCGTGCCGGCCGCCGTGCGCCTGGCCCGCATCGAAGCCAAGCTGGGCAACCGCGAAGCGGCTTTGGCGACGCTGGAACGTTTGCCGCAGATCACCCCTTCGGACCAGGTCGCCCGCGTACAGCTGGAAGCGCAGATCTGGCGCGAACTGAAGGACCTCGGCCGGGCCCGCGCCACGCTGGATGCCGGCATAGGCAAGCACGCCGACAACGCCGATCTGCTCTACGATCGTTCGCTGGTATTCGACCAGCTAGGCGATCTGCAAGCGGCCGAGAAAGATCTTCGCCAGTACCTGGTACTCAAACCCGACAGCCCGATCGGCCTGAATGCGCTTGGCTATACCCTCGCGAATCGAACCCAACGCTTCGAAGAAGCGGAGTCGCTCCTGCGCAAAGCGCTGAACCAAGAACCCGACAATCCGGTGATCATCGACAGCATGGGCTGGCTACAGTATCGCCGGGGCAATCTGGAAGAAGCCGCCAAGTGGCTGAATCGCGCCTTCACCACCCTGCCTGATCCGGAAATCGCCGCCCATTACGGCGAGGTGCTGTGGCAAGCCGGCAAACATAAGGAGGCCCGCAAAATCTGGGCCGAGGGCAAAAAGCTGGATCCGGCGCACGAAGTACTCAGCGAAACCATGCAACGCTTGAACGGGGAGTAGCATGGTGCGTTTCAAATGGCTGGCAACCGTGCTTGCCGGCCTGCTTCTGGCTTCCTGCGCCACCCAGCGGCCGGCGCCGGCCGCCTTGTCGCAATTGCCCGCGCAATACCATGTCAGCGGCCGTGTCGCCGTGAATGCGGCCGGCAAGGGCTACAACGCCCGCTTTAGCTGGTCCCATGCCAGCACGCTCGACACGGTCGATATCAGCAATCCGCTGGGACAGGTGCTCGCCCGCCTGGAATTGGACGGCGACGACGCACGCTTCTTCGACGGCAGCGGCAAGCTACGTGCCGCGGACGATATCGAAGCGCTCAGCGAACGGGAACTGGGCTGGCGGCTGCCGGCCAGCGGCCTGCGCTTCTGGCTGCTGGGCCTGGCCGACCCCGGCAGGCCGGCCATCTGGACCAAACTGAGCGATGCCAATCAACTGGAGCAGGATGGCTGGACCATACGCTATCCGCTCGAAACCGCCGGGACCGCGCCCACCCGCCTTACCTTGTCGCGGCCGGATCTCGAAGTCCGTATCGCACTCTACGACTGGCAATTGGCCAGCAGCACGCCATGACCGTATTCCACGCTTTCCCCGCCCCCGCGAAACTCAATCTCTTTCTGCACGTGACCGGCCGGCGCAACGATGGCTATCACCTGCTGCAAACGGCATTCCGGCTGATAGACCACGGCGACACCGTGCATATCGCCATCGATGGCAGCGGCAATGTGGTGCACGAGAATCCGCTACCCGGCGTACCGGCCGATACCGATCTGATCGTTCGCGCCGCACGCCTGCTGCAACAGGCCACCGGCACCCGGCAGGGTTGCCGCCTGCGGATCGATAAGCGCCTGCCGATGGGCGGCGGTCTGGGGGGGGGCAGTTCGGATGCGGCAACGACGCTGATTGCGCTCAATCATCTATGGCGCCTGGGCCTGAACCGTGGCCGCCTGCAGGAGTTGGGCCTGCAATTAGGCGCCGATGTACCGTTTTTCGTATATGGGCGCGATGCATTCGCGGAAGGCGTAGGCGAGGCGCTGCAGCCGATTTCCCTTCCGGCTCAATGGTATGCAGTGCTTATCCCACCGGTATCCGTACCTACCGTCGAAATTTTTTCCGATCCGGCCTTGACACGGAACAGCGAGCCCATAATAATGGCGGCCTTTCCGAGCTACCAGATCCGCAACGATCTGGAAGCAGTAGCAAAAAGGAAGTATCCGATCATCGCCGAATACCTAGCCTGGCTAAGCCAGTACGGCAAAGCGATGATGACCGGATCCGGTGCTTGTGTATTCGCTGCATTCGATACTCAGATTGACGCCGAGCGTGTGATAAAGGCAATGCCTGCCGAGATGCAGGGGTTTATCGCACCAAGTTTGATGCAGCATCCTTTGCTCGATTTGCTCGATTGAGTCATTCGGTCAAGCAGGTTGTAGGGGAGTCGCCAAGTGGTAAGGCATCGGATTTTGATTCCGACATTCGTAGGTTCGATCCCTACCTCCCCTGCCAGTTTTTGCCCTGCAATCGGGCACTACGCGAATGCGTACGTTTAACGCAAGAAAAAATCAGAAAGCGTGTAATGTCGATTACACGCTTTCTTTTTTTGTTAAGGATCAGGACATGGCCTACGAAAGCTTGATGGTCTTCACTGGCAACGCCAACCCACAGTTGGCCGACGCTGTCGCCAAGCACCTCGATATCACCGTCGGCCGTGCAACCGTAGGTCGTTTCAGCGATGGCGAAGCCACCGTCGAACTACTGGAAAACGTCCGTGGTCGCGATGTATTCGTGCTGCAATCCACTTGCGCACCGACCAACGACAACCTGATGGAAGTCTTGCTGATGGTGGACGCGCTCAAGCGTGCTTCCGCCGGCCGCATCACCGCCGCCATGCCCTATTTCGGCTACGCCCGCCAGGATCGCCGTCCGCGCTCCGCCCGGGTGCCGATTTCCGCCAAGGTGGTCGCCAATATGCTGCAGGCCGCCGGCGTCGACCGCTTGCTGACCGTCGACCTGCATGCCGACCAGATCCAGGGCTTCTTCGACATCCCCGTGGACAATATCTATGCCACGCCGGTCCTGCTCGACGACGTCCGCACCAAGAATTACGAAGACCTGATGGTGGTTTCGCCTGACGTAGGCGGCGTACTCCGCGCCCGCGCCATGGCCAAGCAGCTCAATACCGAGCTGGCCATCATCGACAAGCGCCGCCCCAAGGCCAATGTCGCCGAAGTGATGCACATCATCGGCGACGTGGAAGGCCGCACCTGCCTGATCATGGATGATATGGTCGATACCGCCAACACCCTCTGCAAGGCCGCCGAGGCCCTCAAGCAGCACGGCGCCAAGCGGGTTCTGGCTTACTCGACCCACCCTGTCCTGTCCGGGCCGGCCGTCGAGCGCATCGCCCAATCGGAACTGGACGAGCTGGTGGTAACCGATACGGTACCGCTGAGCGAAGCCGCCAAGAAATCCCCGCGCATCCGTGTCGTCAGCCTTGCCCCTTTATTGGCCGAGACGCTGCGCCGTATCAACAACGAAGAGTCGGTATCCACCCTGTTCGTTGACTAATTCCACGGCTGGCCTTTTGGCCGGCCGTTTTAGCAAGCATTGCCTGGTCGCGGGCAGTGTTTTTATTGAGTTGTTCAGGAGCAAGATCCATGACTATCGAAGTTATCGCCAGCCAACGCGTTGAACAGGGCACCGGAGCGAGCCGCCGCCTGCGTCGCGACGGCAAGGTCCCCGGTGTGGTCTACGGTGCCGATCAGGCCCCCGTTGCCGTTACGCTGGACCACAACAATCTGTACCACGCCATGCAACACGAAGGCTTCCACGCTTCGATCCTGAACCTGAAGATCGACGGCAAGGCCGAACCCGTGCTGCTGCGCGATGCGCAATACCACCCATGGAAGCAGATCGTCATGCACGTCGACTTCCAACGCGTGAACCCGAACGAAAAGATCCATATCAAGGTGCCGTTCCACTTCATCAACGCCGATGTCGCTCCTGGCGTGAAGACCGGTGGCGGTATCGTTTCGCACGTGATGACCGATGCCGACGTGTCCTGCCTGCCAGGCAAGCTGCCGGAATTCATCGAAGTGGACCTGAAGAACCTGGAAGCAGGCCATTCCATCCACCTCGGCGACCTGACGCTGCCGGAAGGTGTTGAGTTCGTCGCGCTCAAGCACGGCGACAACGCCACCGTAGCCACCATCCTGTCCGTACGTGGTGCTGCTAGCGAAGAAACCGCCGCCGCTTAATCGGCCGCGCTCCTTCTGAAACGGCTCGTCGCCCCAAGGGCCGGCGGGCCGTTTTTACTTTGGTCATCTCGTATATAAATCATGAGCGCATCCCCTATCCGCCTGGTCGTCGGCCTAGGCAATCCCGGCCCCGAGTATGCCGATACCCGTCATAACGCCGGCTTCTGGTGGGTAGACGCCTTGGCCCGCGAGCTGCGGCTGGACCTGAAACCGGAAAGCAAATTTTTCGGCTTCAGCGCCCGGGCCAAGCTGGGCGAGGGTGAAGTCTTTCTACTCCAGCCCACCACCTATATGAACCGCTCCGGTCACGCCGTGGCGGCCTTGGCGCGTTTCTACAAGATACTGCCGCAGGAAATCCTGGTGGTGCACGACGAACTGGACCTCCTGCCCGGCGATGCCAAGCTTAAGCAGGCAGGCAGCCATGCCGGTCACAACGGTCTCAAGGATATCCAGGCCATGCTGGGCAGCAGCGATTTCTGGCGCCTGCGCCTGGGCATCGGCCACCCGCGTACCCTGGGCCTGAACCAGCCGGTGGTCGATTTCGTACTGCATCGTCCGCGCCAGGACGAGCAGCCGCAAATCGAGGAGGCCATCCTCCGCAGCTTGCAGGCCTGGCCGGCCTTGGCCCGTGGCGAAATGAGCCACGCCACCAAGACCATCAATACCCGCCCGAAGGCGCCCAAGGGTGAGGGCTAGCCAAGCCGAAGATGTTTCGCACCAGCCTGCCCCGTTGGCGGCTGAACCACAATGGCGTGCCGCTCGCGCGCTACCCGATCTAAAATCATGTTTTCCCGGAAGGAACTCCCATGAGCCTGAAATGCGGCATCGTCGGCCTGCCCAATGTCGGCAAGTCCACCCTGTTCAATGCGCTTACCAAGGCCGGCATCGCTGCCGAGAACTATCCTTTCTGCACGATCGAACCCAATGTCGGCATCGTCGAAGTCCCGGACGCCCGCCTGGCCGAGCTGTCCAAGATCGTGAACCCGCAGAAGATCCAACCGGCCATCGTCGAATTCGTCGATATCGCCGGCCTGGTGGCGGGCGCCAGCAAGGGTGAAGGCCTGGGTAACCAATTCCTGGCCAATATCCGCGAAACCGATGCCATCGTGAATGTGGTGCGCTGCTTCGACGACGAAAACGTCGTCCACGTCGCCGGCAAGATCGATCCCCTGGCCGATATCGAAGTCATCCTGACCGAACTGGCCCTGGCCGATATGACCGCCGTGGAAAAAGCCATCCAGCGCGAAGGCAAGAAGGCCAAGCAAGGCGACAAGGATGCACAACGGCTGGTGGCCATCTGTGAATCCCTGCTGCCCCACCTGGACCAGGGCAAGCCGGCCCGCACCATGGCCCTGAGCGAAGAAGACCGCGACTTGCTCAAGCCACTGTGCCTGCTCACCATCAAGCCCGCCATGTATGTCGGCAATGTGCTGGAAGACGGTTTCACCAACAACCCCCACCTGGAACGCCTGCAAGCGCACGCCGCCAAGGAAGGCGCACCGGTCGTGGCGCTGTGTGCCAAGATCGAGATGGAACTGTCCGACCTGGACGACGAAGACAAGCTGGCCTTCCTGGAAGACCTGGGCCTGGAAGAACCAGGCTTGAACCGGCTGATCCGCGCCGGCTACAAGCTACTCGGCCTGCAGACCTACTTCACCGCCGGGGTGAAGGAAGTACGCGCCTGGACCATCCATGTCGGCGACACCGCGCCGCAAGCCGCCGGCGTGATCCACACCGACTTCGAACGGGGCTTTATCCGCGCCCAGACGATTTCCTACGACGATTTCATCGGCTACAAGGGCGAACAAGGCGCCAAGGAAGCGGGCAAGATGCGGGCGGAAGGCAAGGAGTATGTGGTGCGGGATGGGGATGTGTTGAACTTCCTGTTTAACGTCTGAACTGCCTATCGGCATATAGTGCGGCGAATAAGCACCTATTCGCCGCACTTGTTGCGGAGAATGTATTCCCCTTGCGGCGAATACACCTCATAATCTCCGCATGAACTGCGGCGATTACACTTACATCTGGCAGGCCAGTGACTGGCCGAATTGGCGCTACGATCTCGCAGCGCTTGCCTCCCCTCTGTCGCAAGTCAGTCAGGCACAGGGGCTGTTGCTCGGCCGGCTCGCCGACATCGGCATAGGGCTGCGCGGCCAAGCCAGTCTTGCGGCGCTGACGGATGATGTGCTCAAGACCAGCGAAATCGAGGGTGAGCAATTGAACGTCGCATCCGTACGTTCATCCATTGCGCGACGCCTGGGAATAGACATCGGCTCACTCGCGCCTGTGGATCGCCATGTGGAAGGCGTGGTGGAGATGGTGTTGGATGCCACCATCAACAGTACCTCGCTGCTGTCGCAAGAGCGCCTATTTGGATGGCATGCCGCACTCTTTCCCACTGGCTATTCCGGCCTAAGCAAGATCACCACCGGCATCTGGCGCGACGATGCACACGGCCCCATGCAAGTGGTTTCCGGCGCTTTCGGACGGGAGCGCGTGCACTACGAGGCGCCGTCAGCCGAACGCCTAGACATCGAGATGGCTCACTTTTTTAAGTGGGTGAACGCACCGGACCAGACCGAACCAGCGTTGATCCGTGCTGGCCTGGGACATCTGTGGTTTGTAACCCTGCACCCATTCGACGACGGCAATGGCCGTATTGCCCGCGCAATTGGAGACCTTCTGCTAGCGCGTGCCGATGGTAGCCCGCAGCGCTTCTACAGCCTGTCGGCCCAGATTCAGCGTGAGCGCAAAGCCTATTACGCCATTCTGGAGCGCACGCAAAAAAGCAGTTTGGATGTGACCGAGTGGTTGCTGTGGTTCCTGCATACGCTAAGCGAAGCCGTCGGCCATGCTCACCGCACGCTGGACGCCGTGTTGGATAAAACGCGTTTCTGGCAACGCCTTTCCGGGGCCGCACTCAACGAACGGCAAGTGAAGGTGCTCAACCGCCTGCTAGATGGTTTCGAGGGAAAACTGACCAGCAGCAAGTGGGCAGCCCTTGCCAAATGCTCGGCAGACACCGCGCTACGTGACATCAATGAACTGGTGGCGCTGGGGGCACTACAACGCTCGGGGTCTGGTGGGCGCAGCACCAGCTATGAGCTGGTGGAGCGAGAAGACACGCGTTGAAGTTTCTTTAGCTATCCCATCGGACACATACCGATACTTTTTCACTCCCCCCGCGAACCGTTTTGCCGTCTCGGCTCCTCTTAGCCAAGGAGGGTTGCCCTCGAACCTGAAACCGTCAAAGGAGACCGAAATGTTCTACGTGAAAAATGTCCCGAATTGGGAACGCGCCCTTCGTTCCATCCTGGGCGTGATCGCCCTCGCGTTCGCTGCCATGAATTGGGGCTCGTCGAGCTTGACCATGGGTATCGGCATCACGGGTGCAATACTGGCCATGACCGGCCTGATCGGTTTTTGCCCGATGTGCGCCATGGTCGGGCGCAAGCTCGACAAGCGGCACTAAACCATGGTGGACGGCGTGATCGAAAGGGAGAATCTTATCTGGGCGGCCCAGACCGGCGACCAGGCTGCCATCTCCCGCCTGCTCGCGGTGTGCCAGGCGGATGCCCGCCGCTATGCCCGCAGGCATTGCCAGGCCAGCGATGTCGATGACGCCGTCCAGGAGTCATTGCTGATCGTTTCGCGCAAGGTCAAAAGCCTCAAAGCCGCCGCCGCCTTTTCCGCCTGGCTGTTCACCGTCATCAAGCACGAGTGCCGCAAGCTCGGACGCATGCTGCTCAAGCATGAACCGCTGGACGACGAGGTGGCGGAGCGGCGCTTGGCTTGCCGCAGCGACACCGCTTTGAGAGTGGATCTTGCCAATGCGCTCGAATCGTTGCCGGCGCACTATCTCGAAGTCGTGCTGCTGCGCGACTTCGAAGAGCTGACGATTGCGGAAATCGCCGAGCGTCTCGCTGAGCCGCCGGGCGCGGTCAAGAGCCGGCTGCATCGCGCCCGCGAACTCGTGCGGGAATACCTGTTGAGCAGCTAGACAAGCTGGTGCTTATTGCGGGTACTGACGCCAAGGCCCGATTGTGCGAAGCTGCGCGTCGATTTCGGCGAGACCATTCCGGGTCCGCCGCGTAAAATACGGCCTTGGCAGTGACGAGCGAAACGACCGCGCTTGTGCCGCGGTTTAATTGTCACGTTTCACTAAATCGTCACGACAGTTTGTTAGCCTGAAAGGAATACCGATATGGCCAGAACAGTAAATTGCATCAAGCTCGGCCGCGAAGCCGAGGGATTGGACTTCCCGCCCCTGCCCGGCGAGATGGGCAAGAAGATTTTCGAGAGTGTATCCAAGGAAGCCTGGGCCGCCTGGGTGAAACACCAAACCATGCTGATCAACGAAAATCGCCTGAGCCTGGCCGATAGCCGTGCCCGTCAGTATCTGGCGCAGCAGATGCAGAACTACTTCTTCGGCGCGGGTGCCGATGCGGTGCAAGGCTACGTGCCGCCGCAAGAGTAAACCCTGCCCGTCGAAATGGCCGCCTTGTGCGGCCAATTTGTTTTTCGGCCATGGAAAGACGCGAGAGCACGGGCCTGACGGCGCGCGCTCGCTATACTGGTTTACACAATTTTCATGCCACCGCAGCAGCACGGTCCCCAACCATGACGCATCATCCACACCACCCACATCACCCCCACACCACCGAGTTTTTCCTGAACCGGGAACTCGGCTTGCTGGAATTCAACCGGCGCGTCCTGGCGCAAGCGGAAGACGTCAGCAACCCTTTGCTGGAACGGCTCAAGTTCCTCTGCATCGTGTCGTCCAATATGGACGAATTCTTCGAAGTGCGGGTGGCATGGCTGAAAGAAAATATTCGCATGCACAATGAGCGGCCGGCACCGGACGGCCTCTCGCCCGAAGCGGCTTTTCACCGCATTGCCGAAGATGCCCACGCCTTGGTGGAAAAGCAGTACCGCATCCTGCGCGAAATCATTCTTCCCAAGTTGGCGGAAGAAGGTATCGCCTTTCTACGCCGAACCAGCTGGAACGATACGCAACGCCAATGGGTGCGCGAGTATTTCGACCGTGAGCTGGCACCGGTATTGACGCCGATCGGGCTGGATCCGGCCCATCCTTTCCCGCGGCTGCTGAATAAAAGCCTGAACTTCGTGGTGGAGCTGGACGGGCGGGATGCCTTTGGCCGCAGCTCCGGTGTCGCGATCGTCCAGGCACCACGCATCTTTCCGCGTTTTATCAAGATGCCGTCGGATATTTCCGGGGTCGAGCATGGCTTCGTGTTTCTATCCTCGGTCTTGCACGCCCATGTGGACGTACTGTTCCCCGGCATGGAAATGCGCGGCTGCTTCCAGTTCCGGGTGACGCGCGACTCGGACCTCAATGTGGACGACGAGGACGTAAAGGACTTGCGCGCGGCGCTGCAAGGCGGCTTGAGCGAGCGCCAGTTCGGCGACGGCGTGCGGCTGGAAGTCGCCGCCGATTGCCCGCAGCATATCTATGGCTTTTTGTTGGAGCAGTTCGGCCTGCAGGAAGAGGATCTCTACCGCGTCGACGGTCCGGTCAACCTGGTGCGTTTTATGCAGGTCCCCGACCAGGTCGATCGCCCCGACCTGAAATACCAGGCCTTTATGCCCGGCGTGCCCAAGGCTCTGCGCAAGCAGCCGGACCTGTTCTCCGCCATCCGCCACGGCGATATCCTGCTGCACCATCCATTCGAGAGCTTTACGCCCGTGATCGACCTGTTGCAGCAGGCGGCGCGCGACCCGCAGGTGGTGGCGATCAAGATGACGGTCTACCGCACCTCGAAGGAATCGGCCCTGATGGAGGCGCTGATCGAAGCCGCCTCCGCCGGCAAGGAAGTAACGGCTGTCGTCGAGCTGATGGCGCGCTTCGACGAGGAAGCGAATATCAATTGGGCGGCCAAGCTGGAGCGGGTGGGCGCCCATGTCGTGTACGGTGTCTACGGCTACAAGACGCATGCCAAGATGCTGCTGATCGTGCGGCGCGAAGAAGGCCGGCTCAAGCGCTATGCCCACCTCGGCACCGGCAACTACCACCAGCGCACCGCCAAGCTCTATACCGACTTCGGACTGATGACCGCAAACGAGGAAAAGTGCGCGGACGTCAACGATGTGTTCATCCAGCTCACCGGCATGGGCAATCCCGGCAAACTCAAGGCCTTGTGGCAATCGCCCTTCACCATGCACTCCGCCATGATCGCGGCGATAGACAACGAAGCGGAGCATGCACGCGCAGGCCGGCGGGCGGTGGTGATCGCCAAGATGAACTCCTTGCTGGAGCCGGCGCTGATCGAAACGCTATATGCCGCCAGCCAGGCCGGTGTGACCATTCATCTGATCGTGCGGGGTGTCTGCACCCTGCGTCCCGGCGTCAAGGGCCTGTCGGAGAATATCAAGGTACGCTCCATCGTCGGCCGCTTCCTTGAACATACGCGGGTATTTTATTTCTTCAATAACGGCAAGGAAGATCTCTACCTCGGATCGGCCGACTGGATGGGGCGCAATTTCTTTCGCCGCATCGAGATCGCCTTTCCCATTTTCGACGTAAAGAGCAAACGCCGCATTATCCGCGAGGGTTTGCGTCCTTATCTGGTGGACAACTGCCAGGCATGGGAGATGCAATCCGACGGTCGATATCGCAAGAAGCACGCCCGCGGCGGCAAGCTACGCGGCGCGCAAGGCATGCTGCTGGCTGAACTGGCGGCCAAGGCAAGAGACTAAGCAAGGCCAATCGGCACACGAGGGGGAAAATATATGAAAACCAATCTGATCCTGTGGCGGCATGCGGAAGCCGAGGACGGCGAGGATGATCTCGCCCGCAGCCTGACCCTGCGTGGCCACAAACAGGCGAACAAGGTCGGCGAATGGCTACGCGCCCGGCTACCCGCCAATGCCCGCATCGTTGCCAGCGAAGCCTTGCGCGCTCGCCAGACCGCCGCCGCGCTCTATCCCGAACACGGGGTGGATGCGCGCCTGAACCCTTGCATGTCGGCAAGCGACTATCTCACCGTTTCGGGCTGGCCCGACGCGGGTGGCACCATCGTTTTGGTCGGTCACCAACCCACCATCGGCCAACTCGCCGCCAAGTTGCTGAGTGGAATCGAAGCGGATTGGGCGGCCAAGAAGGGCGCCATCTGGTGGTTGCAGTACCGGCTACGGGACGGGATGCCGCAAACCCGGCTAAAGACCATGCTAGCGCCGGATCAGCTGTAGGCCAGCCAATCCGGACTGCTTTACTGAGCCCGCTTTTCCAATAGATCGAGCGCCAGGCCCAGGCTTGCACGGTAGTGTTCGTTGGCGGTTTCGCCTTCGTCCAACTGTTCCAGCAACTGCCCTAGCTCGGCGTGCGCCACCGGCGTAGCCGCCACCGCCACGCTGGCTTCCAGGTAGTTGCGCGCCTTGCCCCACAAGGCGGCGGCCCGGCATAGCCGGCCCAAGGCCATCAAGAGCTGGTGGTCATTGGGATGATGCCGCAGCCAGTCCTCGGCCCGCGCGAGACGCTTTACCGCATCGCCTTTTACGCCTAGCCGGCTCAGTTCGCCGTACAACTCCAGCGGCGCCACGTCCCAATGCGCTTCCAATGCATCGACCAGCACCGCCTCGGCGCGTTCGTCCATGCCCGCCCGGATAAATTCGCGCGCGGTGGCGGCGGCCAGCTTGGGAAGTAGCCTTTCTTCTTTTTTCAGGCCATTCCACCAGCGTTCCAGCTCGCGGGCATCCATCGGCCCCATCTTCAGCTGCGCCAGGCGCGCCTGGTTGCGGATACGGGCGGCATGGCTGGGGTCGAGCGCTTCGCTCTTCTCCAGCATATCGGTCAGTTCGATCACGCGGGCCGGATGGACTTCCTGCTGGCGAATCTTCAGTTCCAGCTTGAGGGCCGCCGTCAGCTTGGGCGAGCGCGCATACACACGCTGAAGTGCCAGCAAGGCTTCGCGATTGCGATATTGCTCGTACAGCATCTCGGCTTCCAGCATATCGAGCGCCAGCGAGTTACCACCGGAAACCTTGCGGGCATCTTCGACGAACTTGTCGCGCGCCTCGAAATCGCGGCCAAAATGCGCCGCCCGCGCCGCGATCAGCGTATCGATCAGCTGCATATCGCTTTCGTCCTCCGCCGCGCGCGCATCGCAGATCGCTCTGACCGATTTGTGATAGCGGCCTTCAATCAGGGCGGTGATGGCTTCACGCCGAAAACGTCGCGCCTCGCGGGTGCGGCGGGCGGAATGATAGCGGCGGACATTGCGCGGCATGCTGATCAGCCAATCGACGAGCTTTACCGCGGCATAGCCGCCCAGCACCAGCAGCGAGAACAGCAGAACAAAGGCGTTCAACGACAGTTCGACCCGCCAGGGCGGGAAAAACAGCAGGGCGTAGCCGGTGTTGTAGCGTGCGAACAGCGCCAGACCCACCGCCATGGCGGACAGGGTGAGCAACCACAGCAGGATTCTCACTTCACATCCTCCCGGCTGGCTTTACGGCGGGCGTCCCGGGCCGCGTTCAGGCTGTCGACCGGGGTCGGCAAGGCTTGGGCCGGCTGCGCCATCTGCAGCTCGCGCAGGGTGGCAAGCGTTGCGATAACCGGTTTGGCACGCGTATCGAAGTGCTTGCGCATGGCTTGTTCGGTGGCGGCCAGGTCACGCCGGAACGTCACCTCGTCACGTTGCAACAGCGCAAGACGGGCATTCAGCAGGCGTAGCTTGACCTGTTCGCGCAGATAGAGCGCCTGTTGCGGCGCAAGCAGCACCGGATCGGGCTGATCGATGCGGCGAATGGAGACCAGGGCGCCCAGCGCACGGCTGAACTCGCCCAATAGTCCGCTGGCTTGGGTCGTGCCGCGATCGGCAGCGTCCTCGGCCGAGGTGGCATCCACCACCAGGGGCAACTTGTCGACGTTGCCGGCAAGGCTATCGATCTTGGCGGACAAGCCGACATAATCGATCCACGGCACCCGCTTGAGGGCGTCCAGATCGCGCGCCAAGGCACGGCGCAAGGCCATCAGGCGCGGTTTGTCGTGGCCGGCGAGGCGTTCGTCCAGGCGATACAGTGCCGCCAGGGCGGCGCCGACATTACCGGTCAATTGCAATTGCTGGCTGGCCAGCGACAGGGTCAATTCGGCATCGGCCAGCAGGGTTTCCTCCTGGTCTCCGGCGATGGACCCATACAGGGCTTGCAGATCGGCTTGCTGGGCATTCAGTTCGGAAATGCTGTGATTGATGCCCGCCAGCTGCGTATCCAACTGGCTCATGCGGCCACCATCGCGTTGCTCGCCGACGGATAAGGCGCGCAAGCGCGTTTCCAGCAAACTCAGCCGGCCATCCATTTCGCCACCGATATCTTGGCGCCGGCCTTGTTGCAGGAGACTGGCGACGCCGATGGCCAAGGCAGCGCCAACCAACGCCCACAATAGTTGGCTGGTCCAGCGCGGCCTGCTCCGGCCGGCAGCGGATGACGGTCGCGCGGGGGGATGGTTTTTCGGTGTGGATGCCGGTATCGGTGCGGGAGTCGCCGGCGCACTGGCCGAAGGAGACGCCTGGCTGCCGGCGAAGCATTCGATCAGGGAGGCGACGATGCCGGCATCGCCCGCCGCCGTGGTGAACACGCTGGCCACGCCTTGGCGGCGGGCGGTATCGGCAATGGCAGGGTGGCTGGCAAAGAACAGGCTGCCGCGCAACTTACGGGTCAGCGCTTCGTCGCTCATGGAGAACAGGTTCTGGACCGCCTCGCTGCTGGTCACGATCACGCCGTCGCAATCCTCGGCCAGCATGGCGGCCAAGGCTTCCCGCGCCATGGTGGGCGGCAAGCGCCGGTAAGCCTCGACGATTTCCACCTGGGCGCCGCGCGCCGTCAGGGAATCCGCCAGCAGTTCCCGGCCGGCATTACCGCGAAACAGTACAACCCGGCGACCTTCCATCCGCTGTAGCGAGGGAAGCTCCAGCAATCCTTCGCTATCGTAGCGATTATCGGGGCAGAGCACGTCCAGTATGCCCAGTTCGCGCGCCCGCTCCCGGGAGGCGGGGCCAATGACCGCCGCCGCCAGTTCCGCCGGCCAGTGGCGAATACGCTGGCCTACCTGGTCAAGCGCGGTCGGGCTGACAAAAACCGCCAGGTCGAAATCGTCCAGGCGGTGCAGTACCGCATCGAGCGCGGCCGGATCGGCAGCTTCGCCGATCGCGATCATCGGCGCCAATAGCGGCGTGGCGCCGGCATCTTGCAATAGTGCGGCAAGGCGGTCCGATTGGTTTTCCGGGCGGGTGACTAGGAAACGGCGGTTGGCGAGTGGACGGATCATGGCCTCACACTTTGGGGATAAGCAGGGCGCGGGCGCCCTCGGTAAGCATTAGATCGGCGACTTGGCGGCCCAGGCCGACGGCGGCGGCACGGCTGCCGTTCGATTCGGCCCGCAGCATCTCGCTGCCGTCCGGACGGGCGACAAAGCCGCGCATGCGCAGAAAATATTCGTCGAGCACTTCGGCAAAGCCGCCCAGCGGCGTCTCGCACGAAGCATCCAGGCGCAAGCTCATGGCCCGCTCGGCTGCCACGCAATCGGCTGTTTCGGCATGATTGAGTGGCGCAAGGAGCACGGCGAGTTCAGGACGGTCGGCCGGTATCACCAATCCTAGCGCGCCCTGCCCTGGCGCCGGCAAGCATTCGTCCGTGCTCAGGCAGGTACGGATACGTTCAGCCAGGCCCAAGCCTTTCAAGCTGGCGGCCGCCAGGATGATGGCATCGTATTGGCCGTCGTCCAGCTCGGCCAGGTGGGTGTGTACATCTCCGAGCAGCGGTGCGACCCGCAGATGTGGAAAGGCCGCACGGATCTGCGCTTCACAGCGCGGGTCGGAAATGCCGACTACGGCTGCCGGCGGCAAGTCGGCCAGCGTGGCGTGGCGGTTCGAAACAAAGGCATCGCGCGGATCTTCGCGCTCGGTGACCACGGCAAGGACGAACCCGTCCGGCAGGCGCATCGGCATATCCGTCATGGCATGCACCGCCACATCGGCACTGCCGCCACTCACGTCGAGAAGGTCGATTCGCAGACCAGGATAGCGGGCTTGCAGCCTCGCTGCGATATGGCGGGCCTGCCATGAGGCGAGGGCGAATTCTTGCGTGGCGATGACGAGGCGATCGGGAAGGGACACAGCTGGATGGTCTCGCGGGGTGAGTTTGCGGGAATTCTAGCACGCAGGCCGCGTCCGGCAGTCCGGCCGACCTGCTTAACGCGCCATGCCGCCGACCTGCTGGGCAAGATAGGTGGCGTAGTTGTCGGTCATGCCGCCGATAAAATCCAATACGCGCATATAGCTCTCGTACAAGGGCCGCTCGTGATTGGGTGCGTTGTACTCCATCAAGTCGAGAATACGCTTGTTGCGAAAACTCAGCTTCTCCTCGGTCCGCAGTTGATACGCCGCGCCACAGAATGCTTCCAGCAGGATATCGAGACAGGTGAAGGAACCCACTTCGATCTCCACCTTGCGGCGATTGTTGAAAATACGCTCGCGCGCCAGCTGCTTGGCGTCGCGAATGCCGTGCCGGACAAAATCGGGGCAGGCGGCGATCAGGTCGCCCTGGTATTCGCCCGCCAGCAAGGTGTCGTGGTGGCGCATAAAGGCCGCCGCCACTTCGCGCACACAGCGGTCCACCGCCTTGGAGCGCAGCAGCGACATCTTGCGCCGCACGCTGGGCGCACCGGCGACCTCCAGGGCCAGCAGGTCGTCGTCTATGCCGGCCAGTCGAATCAGCATGGGGGCAATGGTTTCGAACGGCAGCATGCCGATTTCCACACCGTCTTCCAGATCGAGGATGGCGTAACAGATATCGTCCGCCGCCTCCATCAGGTAGGACAAGGGGTGGCGGCACCAGCTGCCCTCAGGCTTGGCGATCAGGCCCAGCTCGTTCGCAACCTCGTCCAACAACTTTTTTTCGGCTTGGTAGCAGCTGAATTTTTCCTTGAAGCCGGCGTGCTCACTGGTCCACGGATATTTCAGGGTGGCGCCCAGGGTGGCGAAAGTCAGCCGCATACCGCCGTCGAAGCGATGGTTTTCCAGCTGGGTGACCACGCGAAAACCCTGTGCATTGCCTTCGAAGGTCTGCACATCGCGCCGCTCGCTGGCGCTGAGATTCTGCAATAGATAGGCATGCGAGGAACGGCGGAACCAGTCGCGAATGGCGTATTCACCGGCATGGCCGAAGGGTGGGTTGCCGATGTCGTGGGCCAGGCAGGCGGCCTGCACGATGGCGCCTATATCATAGGGAATGATATAGGCCGGCAGTTGCCCGGCCAGCGCCTGGCCGACCATGATGCCCAGCGAGCGCCCCACGCAGCCCACCTCGATGGAATGGGTCAACCGCGTATGCACGTGGTCGTTCTCGGTCATCGGGTGCACCTGGGTCTTGCGCCCCAGCCGGCGGAACGGCGAGGAGAAGGCGATGCGGTCGTGGTCCTTATGGAAATCGGAACGTCCGATCAATGGCCCGGTTTCCGGCGGACGGCGCGGCGCGCGCAGGCGGTCGGCGGAAAGCAGTTGCGTCCAGTTCATTTGCGGCATGGCAAAACCCTATGCAATCGGTAGGCATCGAAACGGCATGCTACGGCGTAGTCAAACTCAAGGAATATCGGCGTAAGTCATACGCCGCTGGATAATGGCGGCCTTACGCAACAAGCCACGGGCATTGCGATTCTTGTCGTAAAAGCGCGGCCGCGGCACCATGGCCGCCAACTTGGCGGATTGTCCGGTCCCCAGCGCGGCCGCGCTGGTTTGATAGTAATGGCGGGCAGCGGCCTCGGCGCCGAACACGCCGTTGCCCCACTCGATCACATTCAGGTAGATCTCGAAAATACGCCGCTTATCCAGTATCGCCTCCAGCATCAGGGTGATGGCGGCTTCCTGGATTTTGCGCAGGTAACTGCGCTTGCCGTTGAGAAACAGGTTTTTCGCCAACTGCTGGCTGATGGTGGAACCGCCGGCCGAGATACGGCCTTTTTTCTGGTTCTTCTCCCAGGCGGTTTGTATGCCTTCCCAGTCGAAGCCTTCGTGATCAAGAAACTTGGCATCTTCGCCGGCCACCAGCGCCCGCTTCAGATGGGGCGATATCTTGGCGTAGGGCACCCATTCGTGCTGCAGGCGCGCGTCCGGGTCACTGTCCTGCAGCGCACTCAGCTGCTGGTCCATAAAGGCTGTCGCGGACGGATTGTGGTCGCGCCACCAGATCACATGGCCAAGTATCCACAGCTGGTAGAGCAGGACCAACAGAATCAGTGCCAACAGGAGTCGGCCAAGTAGGCGAAGGAGGGTCATGGCGGCGATTATATCGACACTGCGGGCCATGCCCGTGTCGGCTCGCACCGACACTTTACTAGTGGTCTTTTTTGTCTCGGGCAACCTTGCGCAGAAAGCCCAGTTGCCGCGAGAAGTCGCTGCAGTAGTGGCAAACAAGCAGATGCCACCGCAGGCCCAGGCGTTCGCGCCAGTTCAGCGGACGATCCATACCGGCGGAGACGAGATGCGTTGCCTCTTTACACTTCATTTGTCGCACTCTGTGGAAGCATTATCGGCCAAACCAGTTCTTTTCCAGGCATACGCGCAAGCTCATGCGGGCGCGATATAGCAGGACTGAGCAGTTGGTCGCGGTGATATCGAGGTTCTGACAGATTTCGTCGATTTCATAGGACATGGATTCGCGCATGGCGAAAACCAGCGCGGTACGCTTAGGCATGCGGGCGGCGCATTCCTCATAGACCCGCCAGAAATCGCGTTGCTCCAAGGCGGCATCCGGATGAGTCCAGGTGCGCGGTCCGTCGCTGCCCCAGTGGCCGGTCTTATCGAAAAGGCCGTCGAAATCGGCCAATTCACCCTCGTCCCCCAGACGCTCGTCCAGTTGAAAGGGGTCGCGGCACAGCTTGCGCTGCGCATCGATCAACTTGTGCTTGAGTATGCCGGTGAGCCAGGTCTTGACACTGGATTGGGCGGCGAAGCCCTGTTTGGCCTGCAGGGCGGCCAGCAGCGTATCTTGCACGGCTTCCTCGGCAACGGCTTCATCGCGTAGGCGAAAAAGCGCATAACGAAGCAGGTAGTCGCGATACTCGGCCAATTGCGAGTCGGTGATGGTCAAGGGTTGTCGGCTTCGATACGGTTACGTCCACTGACCCAGGCACGGCCCAAGGCCTTGTCGGCAGCGCCCAGCAGACTGGAAAAATCGACATGGCTGTCGTGTAGCTCGGCCGCGCCAATACTGACGGTAAACGTGACCAAGACCCCATTTTCCAGGGTTAGCGGCGCATTTTCAACCGCTTCGCGAATGCGTTCGGCCGCTTCGAGCGCACGGGCGCGGGGCGTTTCCAGCAAAAGGGCGGCGAACTCGGCTTCCTCCAGCCGCGCCGGCAGATCGCCCAGCCGCAGCGTGATGTCCAGCAAGCGGGCAAGACGCAGCAGTACCGCGTCACCTACCTCGTGTCCCAGCTGTTCCCGCAATAGCCGGGAATCGTCGAGGCCGATCTTCAACACGGACAGCGGCCGTTTGTGCCGCCTGGCCAATTCAAACGCCTCGTGCCCGCGTGCCAGGCAATGCGCCTTATCCGCCAGGCCGGTCAGCAAATCGCTGCCATGGCCAGGCGGGGCATCGCGGATCGCACCGGCGGAACGGGGCAGGGAAAGATCGTCATGATGCAGGGCAAGCCGATGCCTGTACTCGAACAGTGCGCGCGACTGCCGGTGGTTTTGCCACAACAGGAACAGCAGTCCAATAGCGAAGGGCAGCAGCAGATAGTCAGACATGGGAAACGTGGTAGTGGATTCGGTCCGGCAGACACTTGTATCGTAGTGCGCCTTGGAGCGGATCACTAGGAAGCGCTGAACAAGTTAGCCGAAGCCAAGGACGCGGCCGCCTGTCGGTTTAGCCGCATTGCCTTGCTTGAGTGGACATGCCGTCTAAAGGTTCCCCCAAGCCGTGCTTATTCACGCCTCAGCCCGTCAACCAGCCAGCCGCTTCGGTGCGCGCTTGATGGCACGTCAAAATGCGTTGGAAAACAGCCGGGTCCTTGCGCCAAGTCAGCTCCCCCGCTTGCGGCTTGTGCCAATCCCACAGGCGCGACACCCAGAACCGCAGCGCGGCGGCGCGCAGCATCAACGACCAGGCTTGCCGCTCGGCGGCATTCAATGCGCGTACCGATTGGTAACCGGCGCACAAGGCAGCGGCGCGTTCATCATCGATCTCGCCGTCGTCGCGGGCACACCAGTCGTTCAAGGTAACGGCCAGGTCGTAGATCAATACATCGTTGCAGGCGTAGTAGAAGTCGATGAAGCCGCCTATGCGTTCGCCTTGCATCAGGACGTTGTCGCGGAATAGATCGGCATGCACCACCCCGCTGGGCAGCTGGGTAAAGCGGTGGCGGGCCTGCTGTGCCACTTCCGCCCGCAGTTGCCGGCCATCCGCTTCGGGCATGAAAGCATAGAGCTCGGCGGCCGTTGCGCTCCACCAGGCCGGACCGCGAGGATTGGCCATATGGCCGGCATAACTGGCGCCGGCGCCATGCAAGCGGGCCAGCATCGCGCCCATGGCACGGCATTGGGCCGGGTTGGGCGACTCCACCGGCTCGCCCTGCAGCCAGCTCACCAGCACCGTGGGTTTGCCGGCCAGGCGGTCGATATAGGCGTCGCGCAGATTGGCGATCGGCGCGGCGCAGGCAATGCCATGATGGGCCAGATGCGCCATCAAGTTGACATAATAAGGTAGCTCATGTGCCTGCAAGGTTTCGAACAGGGTCAGTACGTATTTCCCCTGCGTGGTCGTCAGCGCGTAGTTGGTATTGGTGATGCCGGCGGCGATACCCTTGAGCTCGACCAGCTCGCCAATCGAGTAGCCTTTTAGCCAGACGGCCAGCTCGGCCGGTGTAACGGTGGTAAAAACGGACATGGATTTAACAGCCAGACACGAGACGTGGCGCACCGTAAGGGCGTGCCACCGGTTGAAGGTTGGCGAGCGCGGACGCCGACGACGGCTCCGCGCCGGCACTGACTAGAAGCGCTTGATCACCCACATGGGCGGGCGCAGCACCGGCTGGCCGTCGCGGCGCACCATCTTGCCGGTGCCGTCATCATCGCTCAGATAATATTCCGGCCCCACCCGTGGCGTGACCTTGATCATATACAGCCGCCCGCCGACCCGGTACTCGGTCACCGTTGCGTCGTCTTTTTGCACGATGGTGACCTCCGGTTCCATACCGGGGTCGTCGGCGGTGGCAGCCGGCAGGGGGGCGGCGGCGGTGGATTGGCCGGCTTGGGGTCTGCCGCCATGGCCGGCAGGGCAATGGCCAGGCTGATCAGGAACATCCATTTACGCATAGTGATTCTCCACGCCCGGCAACCGGCTGGGCGACAGCGATTAGAGGCTGAGCTGCATTTCCCGTTCGGCAGGGCTCAGGCCGAAGCCGCGGGTTTCATAGAAGGCAAAGATAGCATCCACCACCGCGCGCGGATCGTCGATGACCTGGATCAGATTCATATCGTCGGGATTGATCATGCGCTCGGACAACAGCGTGCCGCGGAACCAGTCCAGCAACCCGCTCCAAAATGCGCTGCCGACCAGGATAATCGGGATCTTGCGGCTTTTGCCGGTCTGGATCAGGGTCAGCGCCTCGCTTACTTCGTCCAGGGTGCCGAAACCGCCAGGCATCACCACATAGGCGGTGGCGTTCTTGACGAACATCACCTTGCGGGCGAAGAAATGCCGAAAGCTCTGGCTGACATCCTGGTAGGGATTGCCGTGCTGCTCGTGTTCCAGTTGGATATTGAGGCCGACCGAAGGCGATTTGCCGTGGAAAGCGCCTTTGTTGGCGGCTTCCATGATGCCGGGTCCGCCGCCGGAGATCACGCTGAAGCCGGCATCGCTAAGCAAGCGGCCGATTTCTTCGGTTAGCTGATAATAGGGATGGTCGCGCGAGGTCCGGGCCGAACCGAAAATCGACACGGCGGGTTGAATCGCTTGCAGCCGTTCGGTCGCTTCGACGAATTCGGACATAATCTCGAACACTCGCCACGCTTCCCGCGAACGGTAGGCCTGAGTGGCCGCAATGGTGGCGGGGTCGGAGTCGCTCGGCAATTTACTGTGGGCACTCATGTTTATCTCTTTATTTTTGACAGGGAGCACGCGCTCCCCAAGATGGATGGCACATGGCCGAGACTATAAAAACGCTGCTGCTGATCGACGGTTCTTCGTATCTGTATAGAGCGTTCCACGCCCTGCCGGACCTTCGCAGCCCAACCGGCGCGCCCACCGGCGCGCTGTACGGCATTATCTCCATGCTGAAACGACTGGTGAAGGAAGTGCCGGCCGATTATATCGGCTGTGTCTTCGACGCCAAGGGCAAGACCTTCCGAGACGACCTTTACCCGGACTACAAAGCTACCCGTCCCTCCATGCCGGATGACCTGCGTGTGCAGATCGAACCCATCCATGCTGCCATCAAGGCGATGGGTTTGCCTATCCTGATGGTGGACGGCGTGGAAGCGGATGACGTGATCGGCACACTTTGCAAGGCCGCCGAAGCCGCTTGCATCCATAGCGTGGTGTCCACCGGCGATAAGGACATGGCGCAACTGGTAAGCGGCATGGTGCGGCTGGTCAATACCATGAGCAACGAAACGCTGGATCCGGACGGTGTGCGGGCCAAGTTCGGCGTACCGCCCGAGCGTATTGTCGACTATCTCGCCCTGATGGGCGATACGGTGGACAATGTACCCGGCGTGCCCAAGTGCGGCCCCAAGACCGCGGTGAAATGGCTGACCGAATACGATAGCCTGGACGCCGTAATGGCCAATGCCGACAAGATCGGCGGCGTGGTCGGCCAGAACCTGCGCGACACGCTGGCCTGGCTGCCGCTGGGCCGCGAGCTGGTCACCATCAAATGCGACGTCGATCTGCACGCCGAGCTGCCCAGGGGACTGGAAACCCTCACGCCGATCGATGCCGACAAGGCCAAACTGGCCGAGCTGTTCGAAACCGCCGGCTTCAAGAGCTGGCTGCGCGAGCTGCGTGGCGATGCCGAAGTGGGCGACAAGATCGCCGCCTCGGGCAACCAGCAGGCGCTGCGCCCGTTTGCGCCGACCGAGGCCGGTGAACTGGCGGAACTGCCGCGCGACTACGCAACCATCGTCGATATGGCCCTGTTGGAATCCTGGCTGGCCAAACTGGACGCAACCGAACTGGTTGCTTTCGACACAGAGACCGACAGCCTGGACCCGCTGACTGCCCGGATTGTCGGCCTCAGCTTTGCCGTGGCAGAAGGCCAGGCCGCCTATCTGCCCCTGGCTCACCAGTATCCCGGCGTCCCGGACCAATTGGACCTCGCCACGGTGCTGGCCTTGCTCAAGCCCTGGCTGGAGAACGCCAGTCGCAAGAAGCTGGGGCAGAACCTCAAGTACGATCAACACGTGCTGGCCAATTACGGCATTGCTTTGGCAGGCGTGGCGGAAGACACCCTGTTGCAATCCTATGTGCTCGACTCCACCGAGCGCCATGGCATGGATGAGCTGGCCGCCAAGCATCTTGGCCTGAAAGCCATCGCCTACGAGGAAATCTGTGGCAAGGGCGCCAAGCAGATCGGTTTTGCCGCCGTCGATATCGATACCGCTACACGCTACTCCGGCGAAGACGCCGATATCACGCTGCGCCTGCATCACGCCTTCGCACCGAAACTCGGCGCGGAGAAGCGGCTCGACTATGTCTATCGCGAAATCGAACTGCCCAGCCGGGAAGTACTGTTCAAGATGGAGCGGCAAGGCGTGCTGCTCGACAGCAACTTGCTCAAGGGTCAAAGCCATGAACTGGGCCAGACCATGCTGCGCCTGGAGCAGGAGGCGTACGAGCTGGCAGGCCAACCCTTCAACCTGGGCTCGCCCAAGCAGATCGGCGAAATCCTGTTCGACAAGCTGCAGTTGCCGGTACGCAAGAAAACGCCCAAGGGCGCCCCCTCCACCGACGAGGACGTCCTGCAGGAACTGGCGCGCGACTATCCGCTGCCAGCCAAGCTGCTGCAACACCGTAGCCTGGCCAAGCTCAAGTCCACCTATACCGACAAGTTGCCCTTGATGATCAATCCGGCGACCGGCCGGGTACATACCAACTATTCGCAGGCCACCGCGGTGACGGGGCGCCTATCGTCCAATGACCCCAATCTGCAGAACATCCCCGTCCGCACGCACGAAGGCCGCCGCATCCGCGAGGCGTTTATCGCCCCACCGGGGCAGATGATCGTCAGCGCCGACTATTCGCAGATCGAATTGCGCATCATGGCGCACTTGAGCAGCGACCCCGGCATGCTGGCCGCCTTCGCCGCCGGTATCGATATTCACCGCGCCACCGCCGCCGAGGTTTTCGGGGCCACGCCCGAGACGGTCAGCAGCGAACAGCGCCGCTACGCCAAGGCGATCAATTTCGGCCTGATCTACGGCATGAGCACCTTTGGACTGGCCGCCCAGCTCGATATCGAGCGCTCCGCCGCGCAGAACTATATCGACCGCTACTTCGCCCGCTATACCGGCGTGGCCGCCTATATGCAGACCACGCGCGAGACGGCCCGCGAACACGGCTTCGTGGAAACCTGGTTTGGCCGCCGACTATGGCTGCCGGAAATCCGTTCTTCCAACCAGGGCCGGCGCCAGGGGGCCGAACGCGCCGCCATCAATGCGCCCATGCAGGGCACCGCCGCCGATCTGATCAAGCTTGCCATGGTGGCCGTGCAGGATTGGATCGAGCGGGAAGGCCTGCAGTCGCGGCTGATCATGCAGGTACACGATGAACTGGTCATGCAAGTCCCGGAGGCCGAACTGGAACTGATCAAGGTCAAGCTGCCCGAACTGATGGCCGGCGTGGCGGCACTGCAGGTGCCCTTGTTGGCGGAAGTCGGGGTGGGGGCGAACTGGGAGGCGGCGCATTGAAAGGGGGGCGGATCGGGCAGGCATTGCTCGATCCGTCACACAGCGGGATGGCAAAGTCTTGCTTGGACGAGGGCGAGTAGCGTGAAATCACTTTTAGCGGTGGCGATAGGAGGGGCGCTGGGCAGTGTCCTCCGCTACTTGCTGGCCAATGGCTTCAACTTGATATTCCCGGCCATTCCGCCCGGCACGCTGGCAGCCAATCTCATTGGCGCCTACCTGGTCGGTATTGCCCTCGCCTACTTCGGTGCTCACCAGGAACTCCCTCCGGAGTGGCGGCTGTTGGTCATCACCGGTTTTCTCGGCGGGCTGACCACCTTTTCCAGTTTCTCCGGCGAGGTGGTCCAGCTACTGAGGCAAGACCGGCTTGCCATGGCCTGCGCTTCGATCAGCCTGCACCTGGGTGGTTCCCTATTGCTGACCTTCGCGGGGATGGCAACGACATCTTTGCTGAAAAGTCGCTAAACACCCGGCCATATAGACCGGGCCTGCGCATTCGCCTACTGCCCGCTGGTGACCAGCTCCTCGGGTTCCAGCAATCGATTGGTGGGGAAGCGGATGCAGAAACAGCTCCCCTTGCCGGGTTCGCTGCTGATGTCCAGCCGGGCCTGGTGGCGCTGGGCAATATGCTTGACGATAGCCAGACCCAGCCCGGTTCCGCCGGTCGAGCGCGAACGGCCGCGATCCACCCGATAGAAGCGCTCGGTCAGGCGGGGGATATGCTGCGCTTCGATGCCCAGGCCGCTATCTTCCACCGAGAAGGCACCGCAACCGTCCTCCACCCGCCATTTCAAGCGGATTTCACCGCCATCCGGGGTATAGCGCACGGCATTGCTGACCAGATTACCGAAGGCGCTATGCAATTCGTCGTAATTGCCGCGCACCCCGCCCGCTCCTTCCTGCAACTCGATGCGCAGCGTGTGGCGGCCTTTGGATAAACCTCCCGCTTCCGTTGCCAGGACCTGCGCCAGGCTCCGCACATCCACCCGGTCCTCGCGTATTTCGATGCCATTCTCCAATCGCGACAGGGCAAGCAGGTCTTCCACCAGCCGCTGCATACGGCCGGTCTGCTCGAACATCAGCTTGAGCTGCGACTCACGGCTGGCCGGATCCATATCCGGCAAGTCCAGCAGCGTTTCCAGAAAGCCGCCCACCACGGTAAGCGGTGTGCGCAGCTCGTGCGAAACATTGGCGACGAAATCGCGGTGTACCGTCTGCACCCGCTCCAGTTGGGTGATATCGCGGGTAAGGAGCAATTTGCGGGTACTGTCGAAAGGTACCAATTGGACGCTGAGAACCGAGTCTCCCCCCGCCAGGTTGCGCAGGATGGCGGGCTGGCTATAGTCCTGCGCGGTCAGGTACTGCTGAAAGGCGGGCAGCCGCACCAGATAGGCGATGTGCTGACCCAGGTCCTTCTTGCGATCCAGTCCCAGATGCTGCATGGACTTGGGATTGCACCACTCGATCCGATCCTGGCTGTCGAGTACCACCACGCCCTCCGGCATGGCCTCGCCCGCCGCCACGAAACGATCCAGCGCGGCAGACAGCATGCGCTGGCTCTTGCCCTGGCTACGCACCAGCCGGTAGAGCTGGCCGTAGGCGGCTTCCCAGGCACCGTAGCTCTCGGGCACCGTTTCCGGCCCCGGATCGTTCAACCAGCGACCCAAGCGGTGCAGATTGCGCAGGTGGTAGGCCAACAGACCCAGCACTCCCACCAGCATCGTCGCCAGCGCGATCGTTCCGCCAAAGAAGGGCTGCAAGACCAAGGCGAGCAGGCCCATGGCGAGCAGCAACGCAAGCGATCTCCACCAAAACACCAAGGAATCCGTCTTCATGTATTTTTTCCTGCCCGACCGCTCCGCACGCTACTGGGCCGAAAGCCGGTAGCCGGTGCCGCGCACCGTCTGGATCAAGGCATCGTGGGCTGTCGCCTCCAGTGCCGAACGCAAGCGGCGGATATGGACATCCACGGTGCGCTCTTCGACAAACACATGGTCGCCCCAGACGTGGTCCAGCAATTGGGCGCGCGAATGCACCCGTTCGGGGTGGGTCATGAAGAAATGCAAAAGCCGGAATTCGGTCGGCCCCAGATCGATGGGTGCGCCATTACCGGCAACCCGGTGGGTGGCGGGATCGAGCGAAAGGCCTTTTACCTGGACCAGGTCGTCGGTCATTTGCGGTGCGCGGCGGCGCAATACCGCCTTGATCCGCGCCTGCAACTCGCGCGGGCTGAACGGCTTGGTGATGAAATCGTCCGCGCCGTTCTCCAGCCCGCTGATCTTGTCGCTCTCTTCCGAACGCGCGGTCAGCATGATGACCGGTACCTGGCGGGTGCGTTCATCGGCGCGGATCCGCTTGGCGAACTCGATGCCGGACATGCCAGGCAACATCCAATCGAGCAGGATCAAATCGGGCAGCGCATTCTTCACCACCATCATGCCGGCCTCGGCCGAGTCGGCCCGCACGACATGGTGGCCCGCTTGCTGCAGGTTGAACGCAATCAGTTCTTGGATGGCGGGTTCATCTTCGACGAGCAGGATATTGGCGGGCATGGGCGCTTTCACTAGGAATTTGTTGCGAGCTTAAGTAATTAGCATGACTGAAATATTACAAGTCGACAGCGCCGGATGCGACCACCGCCGCAGCCGGAGCGGATTTCCCCGACGGCGGGTGCAGCCGGCCCCCTGCTTCCCTGCCCATGCAACGGCTGGCAAACCTCCCTATCATTTTGCGCACGCGGTATCATTGAGGTCTTATAGTGCAACCCTTCATCGAATTGACACCGTAATGGCCGGTCTGCACCCGAACAGCCCCACCCCCACCGAATTGACCCTGCACGCCGCCAGCCGAGTGCTGGAACTGACGTTCGACAACGGCGCGCATTTTTCGCTGCCCTGCGAATATCTGCGCGTGTTCAGCCCCTCGGCCGAGGTACGCGGCCATGGCGGTCCGATGCGGACGATCGCGGGCAAACGGACCGTTGCCATCGTCGCGGTGGAGCCGGTCGGCCATTATGCGGTCAAGCTGGTATTCGACGACGGCCACGATAGCGGCCTGTACGGCTGGGATACGCTGTACGAACTGGGACGCGACCAGGAAGCCAACTGGAACGATTATTTGCAGAGACTGGCGGGCGCCGGTTTGTCACGAGACTATCCATGAGTGAAAACACCACCCATTTCGGCTACAAGACCGTCGCCGAATCGCAGAAAGCCCAGAAGGTCGCCGAAGTCTTCCATTCGGTCGCGCAGAAATACGATGTGATGAACGACTTGATGTCGGCGGGGCTGCACCGGCTATGGAAAACCTTCACCATCGCGCAGAGCGGCGTGCGTGAAGGCCATCGGGTGCTGGATATCGCCGGCGGTACCGGCGATCTGTCGCTGGCCTTTCTCAAGCGCGTCGGCAAGAGCGGCCAGGTCTGGCTGACCGATATCAATAGCTCCATGTTGACGGTCGGCCGCGACCGCCTGCTGGATAAGGGCTACCTCAACCCCGCGGTACAGTGCGACGGTGAAAAATTGCCTTTCCCCAGCAACTACTTCGATTGTGTCACCGTGGCCTTCGGCCTGCGCAATATGACGCATAAGGATGTCGCGCTGGCCGAGATGCAGCGCGTACTGAAGCCGGGCGGACGGTTGCTGGTACTGGAATTTTCCAAGGTGGCCAAGCCCCTGGCACCGTTGTACGATTTGTACTCCTTCAAGTTGCTGCCCAAGATGGGCGAACTGGTCGCCGGCGATGCCGCCAGCTACCAATACCTGGCCGAATCGATACGCATGCATCCAGGCCAGGAGGAACTCGCGCAGCTGATGCGCGATGTCGGTTTCAAGGTGGATTATTTCAATCTGACCGCCGGCGTGGTGGCGCTACACAAGGGATTCAAACTGTAATGGCACTCGCATGCCCCAACTGCAAAGCAGAAATGAAAGCCGAAAACCATGCGCGCAAGCAAGGTGGCGAGCTGGAATTGGATCTCTGCTACAGTTGCCAGCTGCTCTGGTTCGACCAGCATGAAAGTACCCAGCTGGCGCCGGGCGCCGTGGTGAACTTGTTCGAACAGATCCACTCTCACCGCACCGGAGCCGAAGCACTGGCGGAAAAATTGTCTTGCGTGCGTTGCAATGAGACATTGCGGCTGGCGCAAGATACGGTGCGCGGCACCCGCTTTGTCTATTATCGCTGCCTGAATGGCCATGGCCGTTTGATCAGCTTCTGGCACTTCCTGCGCGAAAAACAGTTCGTACGCGATCTTTCCGCCCAGGAACGCCAGCAGTTGGCACATACCGTCGCCCAGGTGAAGTGCGGTAGTTGCGGCGGACCCGTCGATATCCGCCATGACGCAGCCTGCACATATTGTCGTGCGCCCTTGGCGGTGCTCGACAGTGCGGCGGTGGAACAGGCACTGGCAAAATTCCGCCAGGAGGCAGCGCGGCCTGTGGAGGTGGTTGTCGTGGATAAATCGAGCAGGCGCATCAATCCGGGAAGCGAGCGCGGTGTCGTCATCGGCGATGCCGGCGCTGGCACGCTGGACACGGGTGTCGAGGTGCTCGATATGCTGGGCACCGGGATATCGGTACTTTGGGCCGTCATATCGGACTAAAGTTCGGTACGATGGTGGGAAACGGGCACGTCCCGTCGCAGTAAACGGCCGGAGGTGGAAGCTTGGCCGACATAAATATTATTAAATAATTGTTTATCAGGAAGTTCAAAAAATGAGCATTGGATTGTTCATCGACGGTGCATATGCCTACAAGGCTTTTGGCCGCGAAAAGATCAACTATCTCGAGCTGCGCAAGCTGATCGAGGAAGAACTGGGCGATAGCGTCGACGAAGGCTATTTCTTCAACGCCGACGACAATCAGGCCATGTCTTCGAAACTGCATAACGCCTTGTCCTTCCCCTACCCGAAGGGGCCGGGCCTGCGCGTGAAAAACTACTGGCTGCAGAAGAAGCAGCTGTACTGGCCAAACCATCTCGGCGGCGGTCCGGTGGTGCATCCGGAGCAGTCCCACGTCAACTACGAGATCACCACCCAGAAGGCTGTGGATGTCGGACTGGTCTACCATATGACCCGATCCTTCCATAAGCGCAAGTGGACCAAGTTGGCGCTGTTCGCCGGCGACGGCGATTTCCATGAGCCGGTGCAGAACCTGGTCGAGTATGAGAATGTCGATCTCTACCTGATCGGCTCGCTGAACAGTATCGCCGACGTGCTGCGCCCGTACGCCCGCCGCATCATCGAGGTGGATGTCGATCCGGTAAAGAGCAAGCTGCGCTTTGTCGATCGCTGGCGCGACGGCAATGAGCGCTATGGCGACGAGCAACCTGTCTGACGAGCATTGCCATGCTGCATGAGGCTGTCCTCAATCACCTGCTGAATCAGCGCGCGGATCTGCGCGCTGAATTGGCCGTTCACGCCGGTTCGACGGTGCGCCTGGGCGTACCGCCGTTCCGCTTTGATTTCCAGGTGGGTCAGGATGGCCTTATGCTACCGGGCAGGGCAGGGCCCGATGCCACCATCGATATCAATCCCTGGCTGCTGCCGCGCCTAGCCTTGCACGACCCGGCCGCCGAGCGTGAATTGCGCATCAGCGGCGATACCCAGCTGGCTGCCGCCGTAGGGCGTGTGCTGCAAGCACTGGATTGGGATATCGAAGCCGATATGGCCCGCGTATTGGGCGATATAAGCGCCCACCGGCTGGCAAGCCTGGGCCGCGACCTGGTTGGCGACCCGCGGCTGATCGCCCGCAATCTCGCCGAAACCGCAGCGGAATATCTACGGGAAGAAGCGCAATTGCTGGCCACGCGCCCTGCGGTCGAGCATTTCAACCGCGCCGTGGATCATCTGCGCGACGACGTTGCCAGGCTGGAAAAGCGAATTGGCCAGCGAGAAATGGTCGCGCCATAGCTTTTGCCGCTATATATCTAATGTTAGTTTTACCTATTGCGTGCTGACCGAGCCATGCTCGCCACGGCCGCGGTACCTGCCACCAGGCCCTACCAGCAAGGTTTACATGCTCATCCGCGCCGCCCGACGCACGTTTTCTGACCCGAGGCCATGCACCGCACTTGAGTTCCCCCCTTTCCGGTCGCACAATGCCAATGTAATAACCTTGGCATATCCCGCATCATGACTACGCAACCCTGTCCACTTTGTACCAGTCACGGCGGTGAATTGCTTTGGCAGTCGGCCCTCTATCGCGTGGTTATGGTGGACGAACCGGGCTATCCCGGTTTCTGCCGGGTGATCCTCAACCGCCATATTGCCGAAATGACCGAATTGCCCGGCGTGGAACGCGCCGCGCTGATGAATGCGGTATGGGCCATCGAGGAAGTCCTGCTGAGCGAACTCGGCCCGGACAAGATCAATCTCGCCAGCCTGGGCAATGTGGTACCGCACCTGCACTGGCATGTCATTCCGCGCTGGCGCGATGACCCGCATTTTCCGGCGCCGATCTGGGCCACACCGGCGCGTGACGTCAGCCCAAGACCGGCCGACCTGACCCGCCTGAAAGCTGCGCTGGCATCCAAGCTCCTGATGCTTGAGTCGCAAGGCTAGGAGTAGACCAGCATGCACGCACTTGAACTCCCTCCGTTCGATCCCACGCTTCCGATGGAATTCGCCGATGCGCGCGGTTTCAAGGACTGGCTCAAACTGGTACCAATGATCAATGTGCGCCAGGCGCACGGCGATATCCTCGACGCGCTTACCCGCCTCAATGTCAGCGCGGTCTTGCCGATCGAACGCTTGAAGATGCTGGAGCTGTTGCGCGAGCCGGTAGGCATGCTGCAGGAGGAAAACGCCAAGCGCTATTTCGGTAAACCATTCCCGCTGGCCATGACCGAGGATACGGTGTGGGTAGCCAATGTGCAGCTGTGGCTGGCCATGAGCATGGGCTACCGGCATTGCTGGCAGGCCGCCATCAATGCCGATGTAATGATCGCCGATCACAAGGCCCTGGCCGGCCAGCGCGCGCTTCGCTACGCCGCCCTGGCCATACGCGAACACCATATGGCCTATCGCGTGGTACCGGCTAGCCGCTGGGCCGATCTGTTCGCCTTGTATCAGATCTCGCTGGAAGCCGATATCGCCGGCAAGATCGTCAAGGACAGCCTGAATCGGCAGACGGAGCTCTCGTCCTGCCACGCCGCTTTCCTGCAAGCCCTGCTGCTGGCGGCAGCCAACCCCAGCGCCATGCCGGTGCGGCAGATCGCCTGGACCGACCGGCTGCTGGACCGTTGGTCCAACCAGGCCAATGTCAGCGATATCCGCCCGGAGGACACCGACAACGGCGTACTGGCCATCAATCTCGAAATGCCGGGCGAACTGAAACGCCATAATCCCATCCCCAGCGGGGCAAGCTGGCGCTTTCTCGATATCGAACCCATCGGCAAGAGCATCAAGAAACGCATCAAGTACCTGCGGGCCGGCGAATCGCCCTCGCAATTGGGGCTGGGCGAGGAATATGCGGCCGTGACGGTGGAGAACAATCTGATCGGGCTTTACCAGGAATGGTGCGACCTGCCGATCGAACGCGGCATGCCGCGCCGCCCGGTCCGGGACGACGCGCCGCTGGCCCAGGTCGGCCTGGGATTGGTCAGCACCCATTTTGCCATCGGCGGCCAATCGTTGACCCAACCGACGGGCCCCTCCGAGATCCGCGGCCGCTCCATCGCCGACTTCCAGCTCTTTGGCGGCCAGGCCCAGCACTTAAGCAGTAGCAATGCCGCCAGCAAGGAGGTGGAAGCCGCCCCCGAACTGGAGAATTGGCGCATCCACAATGAAAGCGCCTTGGGCTTCCGCCTGGAGCGCGCCGAGGCAGGTGGCCGCATTATCCACGGCCAACTGGTGGCCGTACGCCCCCGGCCCGGCCAAGGCTTTATGGTCGGCACGGTGCGTTGGCTACTGGAAGGTGGCAGCGGCGAGATTTCCATGGGCATGCGTGCGCTACCGGGCATGCCGCAGGCGGTGGCGGTACGCGCCACCGGCTTGAATACCTTCTCCAATCGCTTCACCCAGGCGCTGCTCCTGCCCGGCATGCCCGCATTGCAAGCCTTGCCCAGCCTGCTGCTGCCGCCCACCTGGTTCAAGGCGGGCCGGATCATCGAAGTCTATATGGACGGCCAGATCAAGAAGGTTCGCCTGGAGCAGATGCTGGAACGGGGCCAGGATTTCGAACGGGTATATTTCCAGGGCGAACTGGCGTAATTCACCACCGGGCGAGCGCGCCACCGAACGGCAGGTATCGATCAGCGCAGCGAGCCGCCGTCCCGTAACGCTTCCTTGACGAAGGGCAGCGTCAATGGCCGGCCGGCGGCCAGGGCGGCGCGGTCCAGCCTATCGAGCAAGCGGGTCAGCGCACCCAGGTCGCGGCTCTGGCGCGTGACCAGCCAACGGCAGACAGCTTCGTCCACTTCGCACCCCCGCGCCCGGGCACGGTGGCGCAGTAGCGCGGACTTGTCCTCGTCCGCCGGTTCGCCGATTTCGAAGACCAGGCCCCAGCCCAATCGGGTGGTGAGATCCTCGCGCAGCGGCAATTGCGCCGGCGGCAGGCTGCCGGCGGTCAAAATCACCCGGCCCGCTTCGCGCTGGGCATTGATCAATCCGAACAGGGCGATCTGGCCGACTTCGTCCAGGCCATCCACATGGTCGACGGCCAACAGCTCATAGCCATGCGCCGATTCGTCCAATGGCGTATTCGCCGCATCCCAGTAGTAGGCGTATAGGCCGGCCACCATGGCGCGCTGTGCGGTGGCACGCAAGAGATGGCTCTTGCCGGTGCCGCCCGCCCCCCACAGGTAAATGCATCCTTCGCCGGCGGTCCCATCCGCCAGGGATCGGACCGCCATATAGGCTTCCAGGTTCGGACCGATCAGGAAGTCGTCGAACCCGAATGGCTCGGGCAGTTGCAGATCGAGCGCCAGTTGCTTCATTTTCGGTACATCACGCTGGCGATGTAATGCCCCCGCACACGACGCAAACCGACCAGCAGGACGGCGGCCAGCGGCAGCGCCAGCAAAACGCCGACAAAGCCGAACAGTTGCCCGAATGCCATCAGGGCGAAAATGACCGCGACCGGATGCAGACCGATCCGCTCACCTACCAGCCTGGGCGTGACGTAAAAACCTTCCAGCATCTGCCCCAGCAGGAATACCACCCATACCGGCACCACACCGGCCAGATCGTGGAACTGTAGCCCGGCGGTCAAGGTGGCCAGCAGTACACCGACGATCACCCCCAGATAGGGTACGAATACCAGCAAGCCGGCGACCACGCCGATCGGCAAGGCCGACTTCAGGCCGGTCAGCCACAAACCCACGCTGTAGAACAGCGCCATGATCAGGATCACGGCCATCTGGCCGCGCAGGAATTGACCCAGCACCGCGTCCGCCTCGCCGGCCAGCTCGCCCACCGCGCGGTGCCAGCGGCGTGGGATAAGATCGTCGATCTGTGCCAGCAAGCCATGCCAATCGCGCAGGAAATAGAACAGGACGACCGGCAACAGCACGAGGTTGGCGAACATGGCCAGTACCGCCATGCCGCCGGAGGTAAGGGAAGGCAGCAAGGCGCGCAGGGCTTGGCCGATTTCGTTGCCATGGGACTGCAACCAGGTTTTCAGATGGTCGATATCAAAACGGAGGTCGGCGCCAAGTCGTTCCGCAACCCAGGGCGCGGCCTTATCGCGCAGCCACGCCAATAGTTCGGGCAGGTAGGCGTAGAGGCCCTGCAACTGCTGCAGGAACAAGGGCACGATCACCAGCACCAGCGCCACCAGCACGACCGCCGTGCCTGCCAGCGTCACGCTGACCGCCAGCGCGCGAGGCCAACCCCAGCGCACCAGCCGGTCAACCAGGGGCTCCAGGATGTAGGCCAGCACTGCCGCGGTCACGAAAGGCGCCAGTACCGGCGTGAGCAGATAGAGCAAGGCAAGGCCCGCCATACCGGCGACAAGAGGCCAGTAACGGATCCAGATGGGTTTGGGCGGGCGAGAGCGTCTCATTTCGGGTAAAATGCGCACCAATTCCGGTGCTTATGAATTGAGCTATCTAGCTAATTGACCTTGAGCGCCGCATTGTAACCGTACCGTCGGCGCAACCGCGCCGGTTTTCGTTCGCGAGACAGCCCCCATGAGTCAACAGCCCCAAAGCCTCTCCTACCGCGATGCCGGTGTCGATATCGATGCAGGCGACCAATTGGTCGAGAATATCAAACCTTTTGCCAAACGCACCATGCGCCCCGAGGTGCTGTCCGGCATTGGCGGCTTCGGTGGCCTGGTAGAGATCAGCAAGAAATTCAAGGAGCCGGTCCTGGTGTCCGGCACCGACGGCGTCGGCACCAAGCTCAAGCTGGCATTTGAATTGAATCGCCATGATACCGTCGGTATCGACCTGGTTGCCATGAGTGTCAACGACATCCTGGTGCAAGGCGCCGAGCCGCTGTTTTTCCTCGATTACTTCGCCTGCGGCAAGCTGGATGTCACCAGCGCCACCGAAGTGATCAAAGGCATCGCCGCCGGGTGTGAACAGGCAGGTTGCGCCTTGATCGGCGGCGAAACGGCCGAAATGCCAGGCATGTACCCCTTGGGTGAATACGACCTGGCCGGCTTCGCCGTGGGCGTGGTCGAGAAGGCCAACATCATCACTGGCGCCGATATCGGCGCCGGCGACGTGGTCCTGGGCCTGGCCTCGAACGGTGCCCATTCCAATGGCTATTCGCTGATCCGCAAGATCCTGCACCTCACCGAAGCCGACTACAACGCCGGCTTCGATAACGGCCGTTCGCTGGCCGACGTGGTGATGGCCCCCACCCGCATCTACGTCAAGCCGCTGCTCAAGCTGATGGCCGCCTTGCCGGTCAAGGGCATGGCGCATATTACCGGCGGCGGCATCACCGAGAATGTCCCGCGGGTCTTGCCCGACAATGTCGTCGCACAGATCGATGCCAAGGCCTGGGCACTTCCCAAGCTGTTCCAGTGGCTGCAGGCGCAGGGAAACGTCGATACGCAGGAAATGTATCGCACCTTCAACTGCGGTATCGGCATGGTGGTGATTGTATCGGCCGAGAACGCAGATGCCGCCGTCAAGCTGCTGAGCGACGAAGGCGAGACCGTCTACCGTATCGGCGCCGTGCGTACGCGCAACGGTGACGAGCACCAAACGCAGGTCGGTTGAAAATCTGAACGGCGCGGGCGCGGCGCGGTCTATTACCGACCGCGCCCCGTTTGTCGCCCAAGCCCATGAAAAATATCGTTATCCTCATTTCCGGCCGTGGCTCGAATATGCAAGCCATCGTCGATGCCGCCATACCCGGCGCCCATATCGCCGCCGTGATCGCCAACCGCGCCGATGCGCCGGGCCTTGCCTGGGCGTCGGAACGGGGTATCGCCACCCGTACGGTCGATCACAAGGCCTATGACAGCCGCGAAGCGTTCGATACCGCGCTGGCGGCGGTCATTGACCAGTTTTCGCCCCATTTGGTGGTACTGGCCGGTTTTATGCGCATTCTTACGGCGGATTTCACCCGCCACTATGCCGGCCGGATGTTGAATATCCATCCCTCCTTGTTACCTGCCTTTACCGGCCTGCATACCCACCGCCGCGCCATCGAAGCGGGCTGCAAACTGGCAGGCTGCACCGTGCACTTCGTCACGGCCGAGCTGGACCATGGCCCCATCGTGATGCAGGCGGCGGTACCGATATTGAACGAGGACACCGAGGACAGCTTGTCCGCCCGGGTACTGCGAGAAGAGCATCGCCTCTATCCCGAGGCTGTGCGGGCTTTTGTGGAAGATCGCCTGCGGATTCAGGATCTGCGTGTCTTTGTTGCCGAATAACGCCGTGCGGGCCTGGTTCTCGCCACTTTTTATCATCGCGCTGCTGATCTCCTTGCTGTTACATGGCGTCACGGCCGGCGGCGAAGTGCTGGTGCTTTGGTTGCAAAACGAGGAAATGGACGCCACGCCGGTTGTCAAAGCCACCCAGCGCAAGCTGCAGGGCCAGTCACTGGCAGCCGAGCCCGCCAGCCTTGCCCTATTGGCCGGTGTCACACCAGCCGGTAATTTCCAGGTATCGCTGGCCGGCCCCCGCGCCCCGATTGCTGCGCCAGCCGGCAAGCCGGCGCCTACCCTGCGCAAGAGCATCAAGCCGACGCCAGCACCGGTACCGGTGCGCCGTCCCGATCGCGAGGAGTTGCTGCCGGCACCAGTCGCCGATCCATCTTTGCCCACCCCGGTCGTGGCACAAGCTGAAACGACCGCACCGGTACCCGTACCGGCCTTGGCGCCTGCCGCGGCCAAACCCGTCGATGCCGCGCCCGCACAGCCAGGGAGCGGCTTCCCGCGCTCGGTCAATATCACTTATATGGTCAAGGGCCTGATCTCGGCCGACCACCGCTGGCGCATCGTGGGCAATCGCTACGAGATCACCACGCATGCCAGCTTTGCCGGCAAGGCCCGCGACTTCAGGAGCGAAGGTGAAATCAGCCCGGACGGCCTCAAACCGCACAGCTTTATCGAACATCGCGACCGTATTCCACAACCGAAATACCAGGTTGATTTCGATTGGCCAGCCAAGACCGTCCAGGTGGGCGAACCAGGCGAACGGAAGACCGTGCCGCTGGAAGACGGCGCCCAGGACGTGTTTTCCGCCGCCTATCAATTCGCGCTGCTGGGCGATCGGGTTCCCAGTTTCAACCTGCAGATCCTGAGCGGCCGCAAGAGTTACAAGATGGTTTTCGACGTCAAGGGTGAAGTGGACATGACCCTGTCGGGCAGGAAAGTGACGGCCTTGCTGGTAGCAGGCGCGCATGAAAAACGTCGCTTCGAATTTTACCTGGCGCCGGAATGGAATAACTTGCCCATCCGCATACGCTTCGATGATGACGGCTCGATCACCGACCTGGTGGCCACCCAAGTGGAGATAAACGGTCAAGTATTGTTGGCCAAGCCGGAGCGAAGCAGCCGCGACCGTTAGTCGCTCCGCTCTCCCCGGCTGCCTTATTCGGGTATACCCGGCCCGGTTCAGCCCAAGGTCAGTCGGCAGCCCTTAGGCTGCGGGCTATTATTCAAGCCGGAAACCGTCACCATGAAAATTGCCCGCCCACTCGCCGCCACCCTACTGAGCTGTACCGCACTGTTGAGCGTCGCGGCCGGCCTGCCCGCACGTGCCCAGATCAGTTACGAGGCGCGGCTGTCCGGACTGCCGGTTGGCGAAGCGACCCAGCGCTGGAGCCTGGAGAAGGATCACTACCAACTGGAGACGGAGATCGCGCCCATTTTCGGCCCCCGCATCCGCTACGTCAGCAGCGGCACGGTCGGTGAAGCCGGCATCAAGCCGGCCGAGTATGCCGAATTTCGCGGCGGCAGTACTCCGCGCCAGCAGGCGCGTTTCGACTGGACCAGCAAACAGGTCAGTTACGGCAACCCGGAATCGCCACAAAGCGCCAAATTGGAAGCCGGCGCCCAGGAACTCAACACCCTGCCCTTCCAGCTGTCTTGGTTGGGCACCAAGAACACCGCCACGATGCAGATCATGACGGGCCGCAAATTACGGCAGGACCGTTTCGCCATGAGCGACGGCGGCACGCTGAAGCTGATGGGTAAGAGCACGCCGGTCCGTGTCTGGCGCACGCCCGATGCCGAGGAAGGCACCGAGATCTGGCTGGCCGTCGAATTCGGCAACCTGCCGGTAAAAATTATCCGTCACGACGACAAGGGCGAATTGCAATTGATCGCCAAGACCATCGAATTTCAACAGGAATAGCTATGCCCCCACTCTCCCAGGAAGCCTTTCACGCCGCGTTGGATGCCTTGCGCGCAGCCCTTTCTTTCGGCGCCCCCGCCGATGCGGTCCTGTCGCGCTTCTTTCGCGAGAATCCCAAACTGGGTAGCCAGAATCGCGCCTTTATCGCCGAATCCGTTTTCGGTGTGATGCGCCAAAAATTCGTGCTGGATCGCATCTGCGAAGCCGATGCCTCACCGCGCCGTCTGCTGTTGGCCTTCCTGGCCCGCAGCGGCCGCAATCTGCGCGAGTTCGAACCCATCGTTTCGCGCGAGGATGAGCGGGTCTTCCTGGCCGGCGTCAAAGCCTTCAAGCTGGATACGCTGACTTTGGCCGAGCGGGCCGAATTGCCGGAATGGGTTGCCCAGGAACTGCTGGCCAGCGGCATGGCCGAGGAAAACCTGCTGGCCCTGGGCCGGGCCTTGGCACAAGCGGCGCCGCTGGATCTGCGCGTCAACACCCAGAAGATGAAGCGGGAGTCTGTACAGGCGGAATTGCAGGCGCTGGGCTATGAGTCCTCGCCGACGCCCTACTCGCCGTTTGGCTTGCGCGTGGTCGGCAAACCCGCCATCAACCGCCATACCCTGTTTACCGAAGGGGCAATCGAAGTGCAGGACGAAGGCAGCCAGCTGCTGGGCCTGCTGGTTGGTCCCAAGCGCGGCGAAATGGTCGCCGACTTCTGCGCCGGCGCGGGTGGCAAGACCTTGCTGCTGGGCATGCTGATGGCCTCCACCGGGCGACTGTACGCCTTCGATGTTTCGGAAAAGCGCCTGGCCAATCTCAAACCACGGCTGGCCCGTTCCGGTTTGTCCAATGTACAGCCCCAACTGATCAACAGCGAAAACGACAGCCGGATCAAGCGCCTGGCCGGCAAGCTGGACCGGGTGCTGGTGGACGCTCCCTGCTCCGGCATGGGAACGCTGCGCCGCAATCCCGACCTGAAGTTCCGTCAAAGCGCCGCCGGCGTGGACGAGTTGAATCAGAAGCAAGCGGCCATCCTTGCGTCGGCGGCTCGGCTGGTCAAGGTTGGCGGGCGACTGGTCTATGCCACTTGCAGTATTCTGCCGCGCGAGAACCAGGGGATAGTCGAAGCCTTTCTGGCCGCCAACCCGGGCTTCTCCCTGGTGCCTGCCGCTACCATCCTGGCCGAGCAACGCGTTGAACTGGATACCGGCGATTACCTGCAATTGCAACCGCAGACCCATGGCTGCGATGGCTTCTTTGCCGCGGTCATGCAACGCAAGGCTTGATTCACAGTTAGAAAAAGGCACTTCGGTGCCTTTTTTATTCAATGCGGCGTGAACACTTCATTGATGTCGTTAGCCAACAAAATTCGGTCACCCCAGCTTTGCAGCTGGTCGAGTGCTGCACCGCTCAGCCTCTCCTCTACCCAATCCGGTAGCGTGACGAACTTGAACTTGAGCTTGAGTTGACGGCGCAACATATTAGCTTCGCCCTTTACCTCCCCCTTTGCCTCACCCCTTGCCTCACCCTGTGCTTCGCCCTTGCGTATAAACTCTTCAGCCCAGAGGTCCATCTTGTTCGTCATCATCGCTTCGACTCCTTGCAAATCGCTTATCTCGTCCAATTGAGACGTCGGCCAGTCCAATTGCGGGAACTTGGAAGGGATCAATAACTTGGTGATCCAATCCTTCAAGGCTTGCCGCAGCGCTTCATGCGCAGGGGCTGCCAAATATCGCTTCAAACCGCGTATAACATTGAGCCCGGCTTCCGGAGTGTCGGCGTTTTCCAACCGAAACATGTCCGCCACCACATTCTCCAAGCCATGCAAATCTTGCTCCTGAAAGGCACCCTGGTCCAATAGCATATAACGCATATGAGGCCGGAAATCAGGTAGCTTGCCGGGCCCGGCTTCGATCAGTTCGTCCAGTTCCAGCGGCGCACTCCATCGCGGCGCGCCGTTGTACATAACGATGGGCAGGACGGGCGGTAACTTGCCGCTGGGCGTCAATGGCAGGCGCTTCGGATCCTTGCTCAGGTCCAGATACAACTGCAGCACATAGCTGGCCACCCTCAGCGCCATGGTGGGATCGATCCTGGATTGAAATTCCACCAGCAGGCAGATGTAGAGTTCCTGGTCGGCCAGCCGCACCTTCCATACCACATCGGTCATCTGCCGACGCCAGCGTTCGGTGACAAAGCTGCCGTTGATTTGCTCCAGAGTGGATAAATCCAGCTTTTCTATCCATTCCTCGTCGATAAACTCGCGTAGCAGATCCTCGACTGCGCGCGGAATGGAGAACATGCGTTTGTAGGCGGCATCGTGATCGAACATTCCACGAGATTGCCTGGGTCGCGCAGAGCGTGAAATACGGTCTTTGCCTTAATCGCATATACAACAAAGGGCACCCAGGTGCCCTTTGTCGCGTCCAGCACACGCCGGCATCCAAGCGCGTCTATTTAACGACGCGCAAATGCCCTCGCCCAGCAGGTGGCACAGGAGGTTTATCGTCGCCCTCGGTCGAATCCGCCGCCTTGGGCGCTTCCTGGCTGACTTCATCGGTGGCCGCTTCCACCGGTACGGCGGCAAGCGGATGCAGCGGTGTCACCCGTTCGCCATCCGTTTCGGTCACTTCTTCGAATTCCGGCTCCCAGGCCATGCCTTCGCCGGTCTCCCGGGCGAACAGCGACACCACCGCGCCGGTCGGCACGACGATCTCGCGGGAGACGCCATTGAAACGGGCCGAGAAATGGACGAAATCGTCGGTCAGTTGCAGATTGCGGGTCGCGTTGTAACTGACGTTCAAAGTGAGTTCGCCATTCTTGACGAACTCCATCGGCACTTGCATCTTGCCGCGCACGGAGACCACCAGGTAGGGCGTGTAACCGTGGTCCGAACACCACTCATGAATGGCGCGCATCAGATAAGGCTTGATTGGAACAGGTTTCATGGTTGCCAGATGATAAATGGAAGAAGAGCTGGCCACGACCCCGCTCCGATCCCCTGGAGCGCGGCCGTTAAGCATGCCGGTGAGATATTACTTGCGCATGGCTTTTTCGTTTGGCGTCATCGACTCGATAAAGGCCTGGCGACCGAACAGGCGTTCGGCGTACTTGAGAATAGGCGCCATGGGCTTGGACACTTCCACGCCATAATGTTCCAGACGCCACAGCAGCGGCGCGATGGCCACGTCCAGCATGGAGAACTCTTCGCCCAGCATGTGCTTTTGCTTGGCGAACAGCGGTGCGATCTGACCCAGGTTGTCACGAATGGTGGTGCGTGCTTTTTCCAGATCCTTCTTGCTCGAAGCACTGCTTTCCAGGGTACGGACATGCACGAACAGCTCGCGTTCAAAATTGAACAGCATCAGGCGGGCGCGGCCACGCATGATGGGGTCGGCTGGCATCAATTGCGGGTGCGGGAAACGCTCATCGATATATTCGTTGATGATATTGGACTCATACAACACCAGATCGCGCTCAACCAATACCGGCACTTCGTTGTAGGGGTTCATTACCGCCAGGTCTTCGGGCTTGTTGTGGATGTCCACGTCCACGATCTGGAAATCCATGCCCTTCTCGAACAGAACGATGCGGCAGCGATGGCTGAACGGGCAGGAAGTACCGGAGTACAAGGTCATCATAAAAGGGATATCTCCATCAACATGCGATTGTCGAAAACGAATGATTTTAGCATTTTGCCCGGGTAAATAGCCAGGAAATGCTTGTAAGTCAATGAATAATAAAGAAAAAACGGAAGGCGGCGCCTTCCGTTTTTTCTGGCTGGAACGACTTAATGCACGTCGCGCCAGTATTCCTTCTTCAACAGGTAAGTCATGGGCACCAGGATAAAGATCAGGAACAGCAGCACGCCGTAACCGACACGCTCACGGGTGACCTGGGCAGGCTCGCCCATGAAGACCAGGTAGTTGGTCAGGTCGGCTACCTGGCTGTCGAAATCCAGGGTATTGGCCTTGCCATCGGTCAGTCGGGTCAAATCTCCCGGCCGGGTCAGCACCAACTGGTGGGTCTCGATCTTTTCCTTGCCATCGACATGCTCGACCGTCTCCCAGGAACGTACCACCGGGCCCTTGGCCTCTACCCGCCCTGGCACCACGTTCAAGGCCAGGTCACCCTGCTGTTGCCACAACACGTGCGGCATGCCGACCTTGTCGAATACCGCGTTGTTCCAGCCGGTGGGCCGGCTAGGGTCGCGGTAGAAGCTACGCAGATAGGTGTAGAGCCAATCCGCGCCGCGCGAACGGGCCACCAGGCTCAGGTCGGGCGGCGTAGCGCCGAACCAGACCTTGCCGTCCTTGGCCTGCATGGCTACCCGCATCGGTTCGCCGATCTTGTCGGTGGCGAACATCAGGTTGTCCTTGATCTGCTGCTCGGTCAGGCCGATATCCTGCAGACGGTTATAGCGCATCACGCTTGCGCCATGGCAGGACAAACAGTAGTTGGTGAACAACTTGGCGCCGCGCTGCAGCGATTCGGCATTGCGCACATCGATAGGCGCACGATCGAGCGCCACTTCGGTACTGGCGTGGGCTACCGTCGCCAGTAGCAAAGCGGAGGCGGCGAATATCTGGGCAATCTTGTTTTTCATCTTGTCCGTCTCCCTGGATCAAACCAGCTTGGCGAATACGAAGGAACCCAGAATGGCGATGCCCACGTACATCATGAATGCCAGCTGACGCTGGGTGTTGGTCTCGGTCACGCGCGACGGTACCGGCACACTGCCTACGTCATTCTTGGTATAGAAAGGCATGGCGATAAAGAAGCCGAAGTAGATAAAGCTGAACACTTGGGCAATCACGGTACGAAGGTCGGTGGATGGCTTGGCGCCGAGGATGCCGAGGCCGATAAAGGCGATCAGGAACAGCACCAGGGCCACCTTGAACTTGGTGCCGCGATAGCGGATCGACTTGATCGGGCTACGATCGAGCCAAGGCAGGAAGGCAATGATCACCACTGCGCCGCCCATGCCCAGCACGCCCCAGACCTGGGTACCCAGGAAGGAAGGAATGGCGCGCAAGATGGCGTAGAAGGGGGTGAAATACCAGACCGGCGCAATATGTGACGGGGTCTTGAGCGGATCGGCCGGATCGAAGTTCGGATGCTCCAGGAAGAAGCCACCCATCTCCGGGGCAAAGAACAGCACATAGCTGAAAATCGCCAGGAACACCGCCACACCGAAGATATCCTTGATGGTGTAGTACGGATGCATGGCAATGCCATCCAGCGGGATACCGGTCTTTGGATCCTTGTTCTTCTTGATTTCGACACCGTCAGGATTGTTCGAACCCACTTCATGCAATGCAACCAGGTGGGCCACCACCAGGGCCAGCAGTACCAGCGGCACCGCAATCACGTGGAGGGCGAAGAATCGATTCAGGGTGGCGTCCGAAACAACGAAGTCACCACGGATCCACACCGACAAATCGGGACCGATGACCGGGATGGAGGCGAACAGGTTGACGATCACCTGCGCGCCCCAGAACGACATCTGGCCCCACGGCAGCAGATAGCCCAGGAAGGCTTCGGCCATCAGGCACAGGAAGATCAGCATGCCGAAGATCCAGATCAGTTCGCGCGGCTGCTTATAGGAGCCATACACGAGACCGCGGAACATATGCAGATAGACCACCACGAAGAACATCGAGGCGCCGGTCGAGTGCATGTAGCGGATGATCCAGCCCCCCGCCACGTCACGCATGATGTATTCGACCGAAGTGAAAGCGACCGAGACATTGGTGCCGGGAACCAGCGAACCATCGGGCTTGTAATTCATCGTCAGGAAGATGCCGGTGACGATCTGGATCACCAGCACCAACAGCGCCAGCGAACCGAAGTAATACCAGAAATTGAAATTTTTCGGCGCATAGTACTCGGACATATGCGCTTTCCACGATGCGGTGACTGGGAATCGATCATCGACCCAGGTCGTCACGGAATTCGTCAAGGCTTGCAGCTTGCTCATCTCAGACCTTCCCTATTAGTTGTCTTCGCCAACCCGCACCGTGGTAGCGGTGAGGTACTTGTAGGGCGGAATAACGAGATTCGTCGGAGCCGGCACGCCGGAGTAGACTCGACCAGCCAAGTCGAACTTGGAACCGTGGCAAGGGCAATAGAAGCCGCCGACCCAGTCGGCGCCCAAATCGGCAGGCGCCAGGTCGGGACGGAAGGACGGCGAGCAACCCAGGTGGGTACATACCCCGAGCGCGATCCAGATATTGGCGTGATCGGCCCGCGAGCGCAGCTTGTTATTGGCGTATTCGGGCTGCTCGCTTTTGGCCGAGGCCGGATCGACCAACTTGCCTTCGATCTTGGCCATGTTGTCGATCATTTCCTTGGTGCGATTAACCACCCAAACCGGTTTGCCACGCCACTCGACGTCGATCTTCTGACCGGGTTCGAGCTTGCTGATGTCCACTTCCACCGGTGCGCCGGCTGCCTTGGCGCGCTCTGAGGGGAAGAAGCTTGCAATGAACGGCGTGGCGACCCCGACCACGGCGACGCCACCCACAGCGCCGGTCGCGAGCGTCAGGAAGCGCCGCTTGCTGTTGTCCACTTGATTCGTCATACCCAGTCCCTGACTTTCTGACTTTTAAGATTGGTGAAACCCCATTGGATGCTGCCGGCAATGCGATCGAGAGGCCGACAGAACCGAAACTCGTCGATTTTAACCGATTCCCCCAGCTTGGATAAGCCTTTGCCGCAAAGGGGGTATTCAGATCGGGTTCGGCAAATCAAAGTATTGCCAATCCAGATCGAACTGCATCGCGAGATGGCCTGCCAGTGCCTGCACGCCATACCGTTCGGTGGCGTGATGGCCCGCTGCGACAAAAGCCACACCTTGCTCCAAAGCCGCATGGTAGTTGGACTCGGAAGCCTCTCCGGTCAGGTAGACATCGCAGCCGGCGGCGATGGCGTCGCCGAAGTATCCCTGCGCGCCGCCGGTGCACCATCCCACCCGCCGCACCAGGGCATCGCCGTCGCCGATTACCATCGGCTTGCGCCCCAGGGCGGACTCCACTCGCGTGGCGAATTCGCTCAGCGTCAGCGATTTATCCGGCGCGCCCAGGCAGCCCAGGGACTGATCGCCAAAGCGGCCATCCGCCACCAAACCCAGCCGCAACCCCAATTGGGCGTTGTTGCCCAACTCGGGATGGGCATCCAGCGGCAGGTGATAGGCCAGCAGGCTGATATCATGGCCCAGTAATTTGGCCAGGCGGCGCTTTTTGCTGCCTATCACCCGGGCGTCCTCGTTTTTCCAGAAATAGCCGTGGTGCACCACGATGGCGTCCGCCTGCCAAGCTATGGCAGCATCGATCAAGGCCTCGCTGGCGGTCACGCCGCATAGCAGGCGCCGCACCTCGGGCCGGCCTTCGACTTGCAGGCCGTTGGGCGCATAGTCCTTGAACCGGTCAAGCTGCAGCAGTTGTCCGGTATAATTTTCCAACTCTCGCAATAACATAGCGGCGGCCGTTCGCAGATAACATGAAAAAACTCTGGCTGATTTTCGCACAAACCACCACGGCGGGCCTGGCGGTCTGGTTTTTGTTGACGTTGCTCAACCCCGCCTGGCTACCCAGGCAGGTGGCCGAAGTCGTGACGCTACAGCAAGCCACCACGCCGACGGCGGCCTCGGTGGCGGCCAGTGGCGGTTATCGCGAGGCGGTGCGCCATGCCATGCCCAGCGTGGTGAATATCTATACCAGCAAGGCGGTCAAGCAAAGACGCCACCCCTTGTTGAACGACCCGCTGTTCCGCCGCTTTTTCGGCGACCGCTTCGAAAACGGCGAAAACCAGCGCACCTCCAGCCTCGGTTCCGGCGTCATCGTGTCGGAACAGGGCTATATCGTGACCAACAACCACGTGGTCGCTTCCGCCGACGAGATCCAGGTGGCCTTGTCCGACGGCCGCACCGCCGAAGCCACCGTGGTCGGCACCGACCCGGAAACCGACCTGGCCGTCATCAAGGTCGGCCTGACCAAGCTACCCACCACGACCTTCGGTCAGGTAGAAAAAATCAATGTCGGCGACGTGGTACTGGCGATCGGCAACCCCTTCGGCGTCGGCCAGACCGTGACCATGGGCATTGTTTCCGCCCTGGGCCGCACCAATCTCGGCATCAATCCCTTCGAGAACTTCATCCAGACCGACGCGGCCATCAACCCCGGCAATTCCGGCGGCGCCCTGGTCGATGCGGAAGGCAACCTGGTAGGCATCAACAGCGCCATCTACTCGCAAAGCGGCGGCAGCATGGGCATAGGCTTCGCCATCCCGGCCAGCACGGTCAAGAGCGTGATGGAACAGATCATCAAGGACGGCGCGGTGACCCGTGGCTGGATCGGGGTGGATACCCAGGATCTGACACCGGAGCTGGCCGCCAGTTTCAACCTGCCCAATGTGGATGGCGTGCTGATCAACGGCGTGGTGCGCGGCGGCCCGGCCGAGCGGGCCGGGGTCAAGCCCGGCGACGTACTGATCGCGGTAAACAATGAACCCGTGCTGGACTTTACCAGCATGCTCAACCTGGTCGCTGCCGAGGCGCCCGGCAAGGAGGCGCGCATCAAGGTGCTACGGAGCGGCAAATCGGTGGAGATCAAGATCAAGGTCGGCAAGCGACCGCATTTCGAGATGCCGCAGGAAGAGGAATGACGCAATGACGGTGCCGCAAGGCACCGTCTCGACTATTCGGCCACGACAGGCTTGGGCGTAACCAGCCAGGCCGACAACAGCACACCCAATTCGTACAGCAGCCACAGCGGTACCGCCAGCATCACCTGCGACAAGACGTCCGGCGGAGTAACGATGGCGGCTATGACAAAGGCCGCGACGATCACGTAAGGGCGTATCTCGCGTAGCTTCGCCACCGTAACCAGTCCCATCCGCACCAGCACGATCACCACCACCGGTGTTTCGAAGGTCACGCCGAAGGCGAGAAACATCCCGATCACAAAGCTCAGGTATTTATCGATATCGGTCATCATCGCCACGCCCTGGGGGGTGGCTGCCGTCATAAAGCCGAACACCACCGGAAACACCAGGAAATAAGCAAAGGCCATCCCGACGGCAAACAGTATGCAGCTGGAGCCGATCAAGGGCAGCACCAGCTTCTTTTCGTGCTGGTAGAGGCCGGGGGCGACAAAGGCCCAGGCCTGGTAGAGGGTGTGCGGGAGGGCGATCAGGAAGGCGGCCATGCCGGTGACCTTGAGCGGCACGAAAAAAGTCGAAGTGACATCCGTGGCGATCATCTGGCTGCCTTCGCCCATTGCCTTGAGCATGGGCAGGGCCAGCAGATGGTAGATATCGCCGGACCAATGGAACAGGATCAGGAATACCACCACCATCAGGGCCACGGCCCGTACCAGGCGGGTGCGCAGCTCGATCAGGTGTTCGATCAGGGGTTGCAGGTCTTCTTGCATGGGTGGAGAGGCTCTGAAAGTTGTTGCGGCTCAACTCACCGACTGCGCCCGGATCGGTGCGGTCAGGGGGAGTTCGCTAGCGCCGGTCGCGTTCCGGCGGCGGACGATGGTCTGGGGAGTACTCGGGCGGATGGTCGTACGCCTGGCCGGCGTTGAACAGATCGAACTGCTTGTCATCGTGCGGCTGTGCCGCAACCGAACCGGAATGGGTAGGGGGCTCGGAGAGGGCATCATGTGTCGCGGCCGCGGTTTCGCGCAAGCTGTCCTTCACCGGTTCGACCCCATTCATCATGTCGTCGCGCAGCTTGCGACCGGCCTCGTTCATCTCGGCTTCCAGGCGCTTGAGATTATCCAGCTCCACTTCGCGCTGGATATCGGCCTTTACCCCCGCGACATAGCGCTGCAGGCGCCCAACCATCGCGCCTACCGTGCGCGCGACGGTGGGCAGGCGCTCTGGACCGATAACGATCAGCGCAACCGTACCCACCACCACCAATTCACCCAAACTGAAATCGAACACGGTTTAGCGCTTGTCCTTGGTCGCATCGTTTTCGAATACGCGGCTGCCCTCGACCGGCTTCTCGGTCACCTTGGCCTGCTCGTCCTCGCTTTTCATGCCGTCCTTGAAACCCTTCACCGCCGAACCCAGATCCTTGCCGACATTGCCGAGCTTCTTGGTACCAAATACCAGCACGATGATGACCAGCACGATAAGCCAGTGCCAAATGCTGAACGAACCCATTGTAACCACTCCCGCATTGATAAAATTAAGCCGCGAATACCCCGGCAGGGCTCTCCCGGCAAAGCGGGGAGAATATGCTTGCGCAGTCTACTGGATCAGCTGCGCCATCATGCTTTCGGCCTTGCCGCCACCGCCGAACACGTGCAGATGCAGGTGAAAGACCGACTGGCCACCCTTGGCGCCGGTATTGATCATGGTGCGAAACCCTTCGCCGAGCCCATGCTCACCCGCCAGCTTCGGTGCCAGCAGCAGTAATTTACCCAGCAAAGCCTGGTCCGCCGCCACGGCGGCTTGCAACGATTCGATATGGCGCTTGGGCACCACCAGGAAATGCACATTGGCAATCGGATGGATGTCGTGAAAAGCCATCACATCCTCATCTTCGTAAATCTTCGTGGCCGGAATCTGACCGGCGGCGATCTTGCAGAAGATGCAGTTGTCGCTCATCTCTTTGCTCCTGCGCGATGTCACGTCCGCGGACCGGCGGCATCGCTTCTTGTTGAATTCAAAGACCTGCCCGGCTTACCGGCACTAGCCGCGCGCGTTTTTCTCGTCTATGCCCGAGATGCCTTCACGCCGCGCCAACTCGGCCAGCACGTCATTTGGCCCCAAACCCTGGTGCGACAGCAAGACCAATGTGTGAAACCACAGATCGGCCACCTCGCGGACCAGGTGCAGTTTGTCGCCATCCTTGGCCGCCAGCACCGTCTCCACCGCTTCTTCGCCGACCTTTTTCAATATGGCGTCCAGGCCTTTGTGCATCAGGCTGGCCGTATAGGACGAAGCGGGATCGGCGCCTTGACGGGCAGCCAGGGTCTCGGCAAGTCGGTTCAGGATATCGGGATTGACCATGTCGGCACTCGAAAAGGCAGGATTATAGGCAGCGGAAAAGACAGTGGGGTGACAAGCCGGCCGCGTCAGCGACCGCCACCCTGGCGATAGATAGTAGCCGGATCCTGCAACACGGTATCGGTGATCTGCCACTCATCGTCCACCAGCTTACGGAACAGGCAACTTTCGCGCCCGGTGTGGCACGCGATACCGCCCGCCTGCTCGATCTGCAACAGGATCACATCGCCGTCGCAATCCAGCCGCAATTCGCTGACGGCCTGCTGATGGCCGGATTCCTCACCTTTGCGCCACAGCTTCCTCCGCGAGCGCGACCAGTAATGCGCAATACCGGTGGCCGCGGTCAGGGCCAAGGCCTCGCGATCCATATGCGCCACCATCAGCACCCGTTGACTGCGCGCATCCTGGGCAATGGCGGTAACCAGGCCTTTTTCGTCCCAGCGAACTTCGTCCAGCCAGCTCACAAGCGCACCTCTATGCCTTGGTCCCGCATCAATTGCTTGGCTTCGCCGACGGTGTGCTCGCCAAAGTGGAAAATACTGGCCGCCAACACCGCGTCGGCGCGCCCCAGCAGGATCCCATCGGCCAGATCCTGCAGCTTGCCGACACCACCCGAAGCAATCACCGGGATCGTGACGGCATCGCTGACCGCCCGGGTCAGTTCCAGGTCGAAGCCGGAACGGGTGCCGTCCCGGTCCATGCTGGTCAGCAGCAGCTCACCCGCACCGCGCGTCTGCATGGCCAGCGCCCAGGCCAGCACATCCAGGCCGGTGGCGGTGCGGCCGCCATGGGTATAGACCTCCCAGCGCGGCGCTTCACCGGGCTGGCTGACCCGCTTGGCATCGATGGCCACCACGATGGCTTGCGAGCCGAAGTAGCCGGCGGCTTCTTCCACCACCTGCGGATGGGTCACCGCCGTGGTATTGATGCCGACCTTGTCCGCCCCGGCGTGCAGCAGCCGCCGCACGTCCTCGACCTTGCGCACGCCGCCGCCCACCGTCAGCGGGATAAACACCTGTTCCGCCACCGCTTCGATAATGGGCAGGATCAGATCGCGATTGTCGGAGCTGGCGGTGATATCGAGAAAGGTCAGTTCGTCGGCGCCCTGCCTGTCATAGCGGCGGGCGATCTCGACCGGATCGCCGGCATCGCGCAGTCCGACGAAGTTGACGCCCTTGACCACGCGGCCGGCGGTCACGTCGAGGCAAGGAATGATACGTTTGGCGAGTGACATGGCGAGGCTATTTGGCAGAGGGAATGGGTGGCTTAGCCATGAAAGTCATCGGCCAATTGCTGCGCAGCGACGAAATCCAGCGTGCCTTCATAGATCGAGCGCCCGGCGATCACGCCGGCAATGCCTTCGCTCTCGACCTCGCAAAGACGCTTCACATCGTCGAGATTGGTCAGCCCGCCGGAGGCGATGACCGGGATGGTCAAATGCTGGGCCAGCCGGACCGTGGCTTCCATATTCAGTCCGGACAGCATGCCGTCGCGGCCGATATCGGTATAGATCACCGATTCGACGCCATAGTCCTCGAAGCGCTTGGCCAGATCGACGACATCATGGCCGGTGATCTTGCTCCAACCGTCGATGGCGACCTTGCCGTCCTTGGCATCGAGGCCGACGATGACCGAGCCCGGGAAGGCGTCGCAGGCTTCGTGCAGGAAACCCGGCGTCTTGACGGCCGCCGTCCCGATAATGACGTAGCGCAAGCCGGCTTCCAGGTATTTCTCTATCGTTTCAAGGTCACGGATACCGCCACCCAATTGAACCGGCACCTCGGTGCCCACCACATCGAGAATCGCCCGCACGGCAGCCAGGTTCTTGGGTTTGCCGGCGAACGCGCCATTCAGGTCGACCAGATGGAGACGGCGTGCGCCGGCTTCCAGCCAACGGGCGGCCATTTCAGCCGGGTCGCCGAATACGTCGGCGGAATCCATTTCACCTTGTTTGAGGCGGACGCACTGACCATCTTTCAGGTCGATGGCAGGAATGATAAGCATGGTGAATTCGGTAAGTTGGTGAAGAGGAGAAAATTCAAGCGGCGCCATCCCAGGCGACGAAGTTGGCCAGTAATCTTAGACCGGCAGCGTGACTTTTTTCAGGATGAAACTGGGTGGCAAAGATATTAGCGCGAGCCACCGCCACCGTGAAGCCAAATGGGTAGTCGCTTTCACCCACGGTCAAGCCCTTGTCCACCGGTTGCATATAGTAGCTATGGACAAAGTAGAAACGTTCGCCGTCGGCAATGCCGTCCCAAAGCGGATGAGACCGGCTTTGCCTGACCTCGTTCCACCCCATGTGCGGAACCTTGAGGCGCGTATCGCCCTGCTGCATGCGCGCCTGCGGAAAGCGCAGCACCTCGCCCGCAAACACGCCTAGTGCCTGGCTGCGGCCACCCTCCTCGCTGATTTCAAACAATAATTGGGCGCCCACGCAAATGCCGAGGAAAGGCTTTTCTCGGGCGCTGGCCAGCACGGCTTCGCGTAGGCCACGGTTATCGAGCTCGCGCATACAGTCGCGCATCGCGCCCTGGCCGGGAAAGACCACTTTGTCGGCGGCGGCGATCACGGCCGGATCGCCGCTGAGGATGATCTGATGCTCGGGCGCAACATGTTCCAAGGCGTGGGTGACGGAACGCAGATTACCCATGCCATAGTCGATGACGGCGATCTTCATGTATTTCCCCCGGCTCAGGCCGTCAATGTACCCTTGGTGGAAGGCATCACCCCCGCCATCCGTTCATCCATTTCCACCGCCATGCGCAGTGCCCGGCCGAATGCCTTGAAGATGGTCTCGGCCTGGTGGTGGGCGTTGCTGCCCTTGAGATTGTCGATATGCAGGGTCAGCATGCCGTGGTTGACGAAGCCATGGAAGAACTCGCTGAACAGATCGACGTCGAACTGGCCGATGCTGGCGCGCGTATAGGTCACGCCATAGCTCAAGCCGGGGCGGCCGGACAAATCGATCACGACCCGGCTGAGGGCTTCATCCAGCGGCACATAGGCATGGCCATAACGGCGGATGCCTTGCTTGTCGCCAATCGCCCGGGCCAGGGCTTGGCCCAGGGTGATGCCGATATCCTCGACGGTATGGTGGGCGTCGATATGCAGATCGCCGCGGGCGACGATCTCCAGGTCGATCAGACCGTGCCTGGCCACTTGGTCGAGCATATGTTCCAGAAAGGGCACGCCGGTATCGAAACGGCTCTTGCCGCTGCCGTCCAGGTTGAGCGTGACGGTGATCTGGGTTTCCAGCGTGTTACGGCTAAGACTGACTTGGCGCATATTCGACTCACAGACAGGTAGGCAGGACGCTCAGCACGCGCTCGTTTTCCTGCGGGGTGCCGACGGTGACACGCAGGCAGTTCAGCAGCAGCGGATGCGCGCCATGTAGATTCTTGATCAAAATACCGGCATTGCGCAGCTTGGCGAATGTCCCCTCCGCATCCGCCACGCGCAGCAGCAGGAAATTGGCCTCGGAAGGGAACACCGTCACGCCGGGCAAGGCGGCCAGCGCCAGGGCCAAACGCGCGCGTTCCCGCCGCAGGATGGCGGTCTGCGCGTCGAATTCCGCCAGGTGCGCCAAGGCGAAGGCAGCGGCGACCTGACTCAGCACATTGATATTGTAGGGCGGCCGCACCTTGTCCAGCTGCGCCATCCAATCGGCCGGGCCGGCGGCATAGCCCAGCCGTATTCCCGCCAAGCCCAGCTTGGACAGCGTACGCAATACCAACAGGCGGGGATGCGAACCTGCCATGTCCATCAAGCTATCGTCGGCGAACGCGGAATAGGCCTCGTCCACCACCACCAGCCCAGGCGCGGCGTCCAGGATCGCTTCTACCTCGGCGCGAGCGTAGCGCGGCCCCGTGGGGTTGTTCGGATAGGCGACAAAGACCACCGCCGGGCGATGTTGCGCGATTGCTGCCAGCATGGCCGGCAAGTCCAGGGAAAAATCCGGCCGCAGCGGCACGCCGACATATTCCAGGCGGCTGAAAACGGCATTCATCCGGTACATGACAAACGAGGGCTCGGCCGCCAGCAAGCAGGCTCCGGGGCGGGCAAGCGCCTGGCAGACCAGGGTGATCAGCTCATCCGACCCATTGCCCAGCAGGATGTCGGCGGCAGCAGGAATCCGGAAAGCCGTGCGCAGCGCCTCCTTGAGCCCGCCGCCATGGGGATCGGGATAGCGGTTCAGCGCCGCCGCCGCCAGGCGTTGGCCCAATTCGGCGCGCAGGCCTTCGGGCAAGGGATAGGGATTTTCCATGGCGTCGAGCTTGATCAAGCCGGTCGCATCGGCAACCCGGTAGGCGCTCAGCTCGGCAATCTCGGGACGTATCCAGTCCGCGGCGGTCATTGGTTTTCCTCCAGGCGGTAAGCCGCCGATAGGGCGTGCGCCGGCAAGCCTTCGCCCTGCGCCAGTGTCGTGGCGATGCGTCCCAGGCTTTGCGCCCCGGCCTGCGAGACATAGATCAGGCTGGAACGCTTCTGGAAGTCGTAGACACCCAGTGGACTGGCGAATCGGGCCGTGCGCGAGGTCGGCAAGACATGATTGGGGCCGGCGCAGTAGTCGCCCAGCGCTTCCGAGGCGTAGCGCCCAAGAAAGATGGCGCCGGCATGGCGTATCGCCGCTTGCAGGGGCCAGGGATCGGCCACCGACAATTCAAGATGCTCCGGCGCGATCTGGTTGGCCAGCTGGCAGGCCTCGGCCAGGTCGCGCACCTGGATAAGCGCGCCGCGATTGGCCAGGCTGGCGGCGATGATGTCGCGCCGCGGCATCTCCGGCAGCAGCCGGGCGATGCTGGCAGCCACCCGTTCCAAATATTCGGCGTCGGGGCAGAGCAGGATGGACTGGGCAATTTCATCGTGCTCGGCCTGGCTGAACAGATCCATCGCGATCCAGTCCGGATCGGTACCGCCGTCGCAGATGATCAGGATCTCCGATGGACCGGCCACCATATCGATACCGACTAGGCCGAATACGGCCCGCTTGGCCGCGGCGACATACTGGTTGCCCGGTCCGGTGATCTTGTCCACCTGGGGAATGGTCGCCGTACCATACGCCAGCGCCGCGACCGCCTGGGCGCCGCCGATGGTGATCACGCGATCCACGCCGGCGATATGGGCGGCGGCCAGCACCAGGTCGTTGCGTTCGCCGCGTGGTGTCGGTACCACCAGGATGATTTCGCCCACCCCGGCCACCTTGGCAGGAATGGCATTCATCAGGACCGAACTGGGATAGCTTGCCTTGCCGCCGGGCACATACAGGCCGACGCGGTCCAGCGGCGTGATCGCCTGCCCCAGCACCGTACCGTCATCCTCGCGGTACTGCCAGGCCGGCTGCACCTGCCGCTCGTGATAACGCCGCACACGGGCAGCCGCTGCTTCCAGTGCCTCGCGCTGCGCCGCAGGCAAACGCTGATACGCGGCTTGCAAGGTAGCGGGCGACAAAGTCAGCTCCGCCATGGATGCGGCCGCGACGCCATCGAAGCGCTGGGTATATTCCAGCACCGCCGCATCGCCGCGCTGCTTTACATCGGCCAGGATGGCGGCAACCGTCGCATCGACGGCCGGGTTCTGGGCCGTTTCGAAAGCAAGCAGGGACTGCAGTTGGCTGGAAAATGCCTGATCGGTGCTATTAAGACGCTGCATGGGTTCACCTCACTGGTCGGGCCACGCCCGACGTTGCAAAACGTTTCGGGCGGGCTCGCTGGCGACCCGCTTCAATCGTGGTGGTGGGCACTCGCCGAAGCGAATGCATCAATGATGGGTTGGACGCCGGCGCGCTTGAGCTTGAGCGAGGCCTGATTGACCACCAGCCGGGAACTGACGTCCTGCACGTGTTCCACCGCCTCCAGCTGATTGGCCAGCAAGGTCCCGCCGGTGCTGACCAGATCGACGATGGCGTCGGCCAGCCCCACCAGCGGCGCCAACTCCATCGAACCGTATAGCTTGATCAGATCGACGTGGACGCCCTTCTTGGCGAAATGTTCGCGGGCCGACTCCACATATTTGGTGGCAACCCGCAAGCGTGCCCCTTGCTTGACCGCCGCGAAATAATCGAAGCCTTCGCGTACTGCCACCATCAGGCGACATTTGGCGATGGCCAGATCCAGCGGCTGGTACAAGCCCACCCCACCGTGCTCCAACAACACATCGTAGCCGGCGATACCGAGATCGGCCGCGCCATATTGCACATAGGTGGGTACATCGGTGGCGCGTACGATCACCAGCCGCACATCCTCCCGATTGGTGGCGAGGATCAGCTTGCGCGAGGATTCCGGATCTTCGCTCGGCACAATGCCGGCCGCGGCCAGCAGGGGCACGGTTTCTTCGAAGATGCGGCCTTTGGAGAGGGCGATGGTGATCATAGCGAGGCAAGAAACGACAGAAGAGGGATTATGCCGACCTCTCGCGCCGCTGACGAGAGAAAGTTGTCTACTTCATTTAGAAGCATATCTTTCTTGACTATCATGCGCTTACGTAAATTTGATATTAAGTTGTCTAGTCAAATTCGGCTCAAAATCCACCCAATGGTGATCTGCATCCACTTGATCAAAAAAAACCGCCATACCGGCGAGACCAGTATGGCGATTATCTTTGTGGACTTCTATTCGAAATCGTACCGACTAGACCGTCCGTTCGATCTGCGCCCCCACCCCGCCCAGCTTGGCTTCGATATGCTCGTAGCCGCGATCCAGATGGTAGATGCGATCGACGATGGTCTCCCCGTCCGCAGCCAGGCCGGCGATGACCAAGGAGGCGGAAGCGCGCAGGTCCGTTGCCATCACGCAGGCGCCGGATAGCTTGTTCACGCCCTGCACCACGGCGGTATGGCCATCGACATGGATATCGGCGCCCATGCGGGCCAGTTCGGAAACGTGCATGAAACGATTTTCGAAGATCGTTTCGGTCAGCACGCTGGTGCCGCTGGCCAGGGTATTCATGGCCATGAACTGCGCCTGCATATCGGTCGGGAAAGCCGGGTAGGGCAAGGTACGCAGGCTGACGGCACGGGGCCGCTCGCGCATCTCTATGCTGATCCAGCCATCGCCGGCTTCCAGATAGGCGCCGGCTTCGCGCAGCTTGTCCAACACGCTTTCCATGATATTGGCGCGGGTATTGCGCAGCACCACCTTGCCGCGCGCCAGCATGACCGCGCACAGGAAGGTCCCGGTCTCGATACGGTCGGGCATCACGGCGTGGCTGGCGCCATGCAGGCGTTCGACACCTTCGATGGTGATGGTGTCGGTGCCGTGCCCGCTGATCTTGGCGCCCATTTTGATCAGGCACTCGGCCAGGTCGACCACTTCGGGTTCGCGGGCGGCATTCTCGATCGTACTGACACCGTCGGCCAAGGCCGCCGCCATCAGCAGGTTTTCCGTGCCGGTCACCGTCACCATATCGGTAACGATGCGGGCGCCCTTCAGGCGCTTGGCACGGGCGTGGATATAGCCGTGCTCGATATTGATCTCGGCACCCATGGCCTGCATGCCCTTGATGTGCTGCTCGACGGGCCGGCTACCGATGGCGCAACCGCCGGGCAAGGACACCCGGGCTTCGCCGAAGCGGGCCAGCAACGGACCCAGCACCAGGATGGACGCGCGCATGGTCTTCACCAGCTCATAGGGCGCTTCCAGCGTGTCGACGCTGGCACCGGTCATCTCGAACTCGTGCACATTGTCGGTCATGACCCGCATGCCCATGCCTTGCAATAGCTTCTGCGTGGTCAAGACATCGCGCAACTGCGGCACATTGGTCAGCCGCAGCGTATCGGCCGTCAGCAGCGAGGCGCATAGAATGGGCAGGGCGGCGTTCTTGGCACCCGAAATGGTGATTTCGCCTTCCAGCGCATTACCACCGGTGATCTTCAGTTTGTCCATGTGCAGCTCGATATTGGGTTGGCGTGCCGGCAGCTAGCAAAATAGCCACCACAGCACTAGCAGTACGAATACCCAGGGCAGATTCACCAGGAACAGGCCCAGCTTGTCGCTGTGGCCCGGCTTGTCCCGCCCCGTCTTTTTCAGGCCCGGTTTTTCCATTCGTGCGGACTATAGGTCTTCATCGACAGCGCGTGGATTTCCTCACGCATGCGCTCACCCAGCGCTTGGTACACCAGCTGGTGCTGACGCACGCGTGGCAGGCCGTCAAAGGCGCGGGCCACGATGGTCGCTTCAAAATGATGGCCGTCGCCGGACACTTCGAGCACTTCGCAGGCCAGGCCGGTAGCGATGTATTGTTTGACTTGTTCTGGGGTAACCATGACGTTTCTAATCAGTTTGCCGAGCGGTTGTGGCCGCCAGCGTAATCAATGCTTGAGCTTGTAGCCCGTACGGAGCAAATGCAAGGTGAATGCGGCCAATAACAGAAAGGTGCCGAATACGACCGTAAAGCTCAGCCAGGGCGACACGTCGCTGGCGCCGAAAAAGCCGAACCGGAAGCCGTCGATCGCATAGAACACCGGGTTGAGGTGCGACACACCCAGCCAGAACGCCGGCAGGGAATGGATGGAATAGAAAACCCCGCTCAGGAAGGTCAGCGGCACGATGATAAAGTTCTGAAAAGCCGCCAGTTGGTCGAACTTCTCGGCCCAGATCCCGGCGATCAGGCCCAGCACCGCCATCACGCCCGAACCCAGCAGGGCGAAGACAACGATCCACAGGGGATATTTGAAATCCGGCCAGGCGAAGAGCAGCGTCACCAGCAATACGCCCGCACCCACCATTACCCCCCTCACCACGGCCGCCAGCACATAGGCGGAGAAAAACTCCAGGTGGCTGAGCGGCGGCAGCAGGATATAGATGATATTGCCGGTGATCTTCGACTGGATCAGGCTGCTGGACGTATTGGCGAAGGCATTTTGCAACATCGACATCATGGCCAGGCCCGGAATCAGGAAGGCGGTGTAGCGCACGCCGGGATAGGCTTCGACATGCGATTCGAGCACATGCGAAAAGATCAGCAGATAAAGTACGGCCGTGAGTACCGGCGCGGCGACGGTCTGGAAGCTGACCTTCCAGAAACGCAGCAATTCCTTATAGAACAGGGTATAGAAGCCTTGCATATCGTGTTGGCTTGGCAAGGGAACGGGGTGGACGGCCGGGCCGCCACCTTCGCGCCTAGGCCGTGCGCTTCCTTCCCATCACGTCGAGAAACACCGATTCGAGATCGGGCTTGAGGATTTCGATATCGCGCACCGTTACGCCGGCTTCGCGCAGGCAGGCCAACAACGCTTCCAGGGTCGTGCAATCATCCAGCTTCAGATGATAGCTATCCTCGCGCTGCATGACCAAAAACGGCTGCAGTGCCGCCGGCAATACGTCCGGCGACAGCTTGAGCGCCAAGGTACGGGCCGAATGCGATGCCATCAGCGCGGCCTTGTCATCCAGCGCGACCAACTCGCCTTGCTTGAGCATGGCAATGCGGTTACACAGCGTTTCCGCCTCTTCCAGATAATGGGTGGTCAGCACAATGGTGTGGCCTTCGCCATTGAGCCGCTGGATAAACGCCCATAAGGTCTGCCGCAACTCCACATCCACGCCTGCTGTCGGCTCGTCCAGCACGATCACGGGCGGTTTGTGCACCAAGGCCTGCGCCACCATCACGCGGCGCTTCATGCCGCCGGACAGCGAGCGCATATTGGCATTGGCCTTATTGCCGAGGCCCAGGTGCGCAAGCAGTTCGTCAATCCAGGCATCGTTGCGGCGCATGCCGAAATAGCCTGACTGGAACTGCAGCGTTTCACGCACGGTGAAGAAAGGATCGAAGGTCAGTTCCTGCGGCACGATGCCGACCTTGCGTCGCGCCGCCCGGTAATCGCTCTGCACATCGCTGCCCAGGACCTGCACCGAACCGCTGTCGGCGCGGGTCAATCCGCCGAGGATGGAGATAAGCGTGGTCTTGCCGGCACCATTCGGCCCCAGCAAGGCGAAGAATTCGCCTTCGCGCACTTCGAAATCGACGCCCTTGAGGGCCTCGAGTTCGCCGAAGCGCTTTTTGACTGAAGAAAAACGGATGGCGACGTTCATGGGCGTAGGCGAGCGGAAAGCGTGGATTCTACCCGACTTGGGCAACGAGAAAATGAAACAGCGACCGAGTGGTCGCATGTTTACATCACTGCGGCGGAGGATCGGACAGTATGGCGGTTGCCGGCGGCTCGACAGCGGGCGCAGGCGCCGCGACAGGATTGGCCGCGGGCGGCTCCGCGGCAACCGGCGCCGGCGCTTCGGGCGCACCGGCACCCGATGCCTCGGCAGCCGGTTTCGGTGTGGTGGAGAAGTCGAGATCCTTGACGTCTATCTCCTCCTCGTCGCCGTCACCCAAGGGCAGCGGCTTGGGCGGATTGCCGTTCCAAACCATGTTGTAGCGACGCTGCAGATAGCTATCGCGGACAAATCCGTATTCGTCGCCGAAACTGGCCGCCTGGACTACCGAGTCGGCCGCCAGCAATTCCGTGCGAAGGTTGACCATGCGCAGCAGGTTCAAGCCCGTCGCGGCCTGATCGTCCTGAATTGCCCGCACCGGGTCCAAGGCATAGCTGCCGGCCCAGTCGGCGGTGTCGCGCAAGGTCTTGGGGCCGAGGAAAGGCACGACCAGATAGGGGCCGCTGCCCATGCCCCAATGACCCAGTACCTGGCCGAAATCCTCATCGTGCTTTTCCAGGCCGGCCTGGCTGGCGATATCGATCAGGCCGAGCAAACCGAAGGTCGAATTGAACACCACCCGGGTACCATCGCTGGCTGCATCGCGCCAATTGCCTTGCAGCAGATTGGCGGCGCCGATGTAGACATCCTGCAGGTTGCCGAAGAAATTGGCGACGCCGGCACGGATCGGCTTGGGCGTGATGGCGACATAACCTTTGGCCACCGGCTTGAGCACGGCCTTATCCAAGGCGCTATTGAATGCATAGACCTTGCGGTTGATCGGTTCGAGCGGATCGTAATGGTTGGTCGGCGTGGCACATGCCGCCAGCAACAGCGGGCTCAACAACAGAGGGAGCCGGTGGCGCATCGAAGCACTCCGCGTGGATATGACTTCAAGCATAGCGCACGCTCATGCCTGGATATGCGGCAGGAATTCCTCGACGCCATAAAGCGCGGCAAGGCTGGTGAGGTTGGCCGGCGGCCGCTGCAGCGTAAGCTGGCGGCCGGCGGCCACGGCGTCGCGTTGCCAATGCAGCAACAGGC